>JAVBPE010000017.1:0-22963 GCA_031549865.1 Anaeroplasmataceae bacterium
TGAACGTACATTCCCAGTTAACTCACCATCAATTGATAAGATTGAAGTTACTCGTCGTGGTAAAGTTCGTCGTGCAAGATTATTCTATATTAGAAATCTATCTGCAAAATCTGCTCGTATTAAAGAACGTCGATAAAAAAATGTCAACCATTTGGTTGGCTTTTTTTATTTTATATCCTATATATACGTTTAATATCTAGAATATAAAAAATAAAAATGATATAATCTATGATTGAAGATTGGAGAAAAATTATGACATTCGGTGAAAAATTAAAAAAATTGCGAATTGAAGAAAATTATACACAAGAAGCCTTAGGTCATAAACTTAATGTTACTCGTCAAGCTGTAACTAAGTGGGAGAATAACAGGGGTCTTCCGGATAAAGGCACAATCTTAGATATATCGAAATTATTTAATGTTACAATAGATAGTTTGATGAATGATGAAATAGAAATTACTAAAATTATAGAAATACAAGAGATAAATATAGAAGACAATAATAATATATTATTAAATAAAAAAAAGAAAATTAAGAAAAAGAATATAATTTCTATAAGTATTATATCTTTTCTTATTCTTATTATTTTAAGTATCTATATTGCAATAACTTCAAACCCTAATTATATGTATGAAAGTAGAGGCTTTTATTTCTCTTTTAATACATATAAAAATATTGAAATTGAAACACTACTATATACTAATTATAATTATCCATATTATGTTGAATTATCAAATGGTGAAATTCATAATAATGTATATGAGATTAATGAAGAATTTAACTTTACTTATAATGAGGCAGAAGTTAAGAATTATTATTTATATACAGTTTATTTTCATAAAAAAACAAAAACGTACTTTAGTCAATTAACTAAGCAAAATTTCGAAAAATTTGAATATAAATTAGAGTCTAAAAAAAATATTATAATTAATGTGAGATTGGAAAAAGTAGCAACTTCATTAAAAGTAAATACATTTTTAAATATGACAACAGAGCCGTTAGTTAATGTTTATACTAATCCTAAAACAATTGAAGAAATAAATGTAATACCTTGTTTGTTTTATACAGTAGAATTCTATCATAATGAAATATTAATAAAAAGAAATATCTATACGGATACAACTATTATTTATAATGTCACATTTGATAATTATGGGGTTGGACGACCAAATTATATTAAAATCATATTAGAAAAATGAAAGGAAACGTTTCGTTTCCTTTCGTTTCTTTATAAAATTGATGATTATATATATAATTTTTTTGAGGTGATATAATGAAGAAAAAAATAAAAATTTTATTGGCAATATTTATATCAATAATGTCAATAAATATTTTAACAAGCTGTGGAGAGGATAATATAATTCCAAGCGAGAATTTTAGTGTTGAGACGTGTAGAATTTCATATGCTGATCAAAATGGAATAATTATTAACACAACTGTTGTAAATAAGGGAGATGTATTTGTAAGTAATTTAAAATTAAATGATTATCAAGAAGACGGAATAACGTATAAATTTGTTGGTTGGTCTATGGATAATTTTATAGTAAGTGAGAATGTAGAAATAACACCAGTTTTTGTCAAAATAGAAGACGTGGTTTATAAAGTTACATTTTATGATCAAAATGATAAGGAATATTTAGTAAAATATGTGAGAGAACACGATAATGCTGAATATTTCACATTAGATAATTATGAAGATATATATTATAATTATTATTTTACTGGTTGGGATGTAAGTTTAAGTAATATAACTAAAGATAGTGAAATTAAACCTGTGTTTAGAGGAAATGAAAAAGATATTACAGTGAAATATAAAAAATATGATGGAACATATGAAGACAGAATTCAAAATGCCACAAATCTTACTCCAGCTTTTGGTTTAGCTTTCGATTTTAATGATGAATATTATGATTATACATTCGTTAGATGGGAATTAATCCATACTCCAACATTAGAGGAATATTATTGTGAGTATGAAAGTGTTTATGAAAAAACAGATCGATTATATGAAGTTACATATATTGTTGCACCAGATGTTGTTGTTGAATCTGGTGATTTAGTACAAAAAGTGAAATATAATGAAACGCCTATATGTCCAAATTTCATAAGTTTAACGGGAAATAGTATAAAATTTAATAATATATATTATAATGATAAGGTTACATATGATAAGATAATTAGCGTTGATTCTGCAACAAATCCATATAAATTATTTACAAGTATTGATAATAATATTATTTTACTACAAAGTGGTTATAATCTAAATAATTATGGAAATATAATTGAAAACTTTTCAAATGATTGTTACATATCTTTAAATCAAGAGCAATTTGTCGGTGCTGATTTTATATGGTTTCAGGATAGTTATTATAATGGAAACTATGATAAATTTAGTTTTATGATTCAATATGAAGATAACCTATTTGTTTTAGAGGCAATTTGTGATCACTATACAAATAATTTAAATGATCCTTATGGATTAATTTATATAACAAAGCAAATAAAACTTCCTTCAAGTGAAGTTGAGTGGTATAAAGTAGGTTATAATTACTATTTTTTTGATAAAATATCAAATGATGCTCTTTATTTCAATCAATATGAGATGTCTAATGTAATAAATTTAAAATATTCTATTTTAGATGATGGCACATATGTTTTAAATACAAAAGAAAATATTAATATCTATTGTTTTTTTGCAGATGAATTTATAATTGCATCATCAAATATTGAAAATGCGAAGGCTTTTAATGAAAAAAATAAAGCTGAAACTTTAAATAGTGAATATAAAATAGGTAATTATTTAATAGAACAAAATAATATTTATCATGAAACAAATGTAACTTTAGAAGATGTTAATGAAGAAGGTTTTGGTATATATATTGTTTCGTGCCCACTATTGAATATTACAAAAAATATTTTATTTTCATATCAAAATTATTACGGAAGTATTATAGAACGTAAAACAGAATTAGATTCATATAAAATCATTATGAATAATGGTATTAAAGTATTAAAATACAAAGAACTTAATAATCGCGACCAAGAAATATTAAAATTATATTATTTTAAAGATTCATATTCATATGAAATGGTTACTGATTACGTATCGCAAACTGATTATTCATATGCTTTATTAAATGAGGAAAATAAAATATTATTATATGCCGAAAAATATAGTTATTTTTGGGATGTAGGAGTATTAACAGATCCATTAAATACAATATTATACTATTTGGGGCATAAAGAAACACTTTCATATAATGATGGCAGTAATGAGCTTAAATATGAATTATATGATGATAGTTATCTATTAATACGGGTTAATGGGGTGTTACAAAGCTTGTCACCAATAAAATTGATAGACAAGGACAAAAGCTTATATGAAATAACTATCTGGGGAAGCAATGTGGTTGTAATTATTGAAAACGGTAGCCCTATAAGATCATATAATTTGGCAGAAGGCAATTTTAGAGGTAATAATTTAAGATATGATGATTATGGTTTAGAAATAGATTATAATCATTATATGAGAATTTATTCAAATGATGAATATAGATATGCTACAGGTGAAGAAGTAATAAGCGGTGTTTGGGCCTATAAAGGAAGTAACTATTCATTATATTTAGATAGTTATGGTGGAATATCTTATTCAGGATATAGTTATATTTATTATGCAACTGATTATAATAATAAAACATTCTTATTAGATGAATATTTGGTAGATTATAATGTTGGTGCAACTAAATATAATGATAGTTATCTGATTATTGTTGATGATAATAATGCAATTATTAGAAGTACTGCAACTTTAGGAGTTTATTTTATACAGGATAATTACTTATATATTAAAGATAGCGTATTTTATTTTAACGGCGAATGTTATTGCGAAATTACAACTTTTGATAAAGCAAATTATACACTAACAGGTAATGATATAGTTTTAAAACAATATGGTTCATTATATAATGCAAAAATTAATTATGATGAAATGTCGATAATACTTAATTATTATTTATCACCTACAAAAATAAATTATGAAATAAATGAAGTTATTAATTATGGCGAAAATTATTTTATATGTATTTTAAATGGAACAATTCGATTCTATGTTAAAAATGCTTTAGGAATATATGAAGAAGCATCTAATGAAGACTTAACTAGTATAGCAACTATAAATTATAATTTAACTTATTATAATTATTATATATTTGAAGAGTTTACTTTTATAAAAGGATTAAGTTCTTCGTATTACAAAGAATCATTGATAATAAATAATAATGATGAATATGCACTTATATATATTGAAAAAGAAGATGAAGATGCTAAAACGGTGCAATATAGTGTGGGGTATATTTTATTAACAAATGGCTTGTTTATGCCACTTAAAATTAATCCTAAAACAATTTTTATTTCTGATGAAGCAATTGTAGCTTTAAATGATAGTGAAGCAAATG
Organism: Anaeroplasmataceae bacterium; assembly: GCA_031549865.1. GTDB lineage: Bacteria > Bacillota_I > Bacilli_A > Acholeplasmatales > Anaeroplasmataceae > JAVBPE01. The sequence goes on from JAVBPE010000017.1 coordinate 4,453, forward strand.
TTTATATGAAATCAAAAATGTCAATCTTTGATGGACAAGTATATGCTTTAAATGTAGAATGTATTAAAGTTTCTGACAATGAATATAAATTTAGTTATAATGGTTCAAAAGAAGAAGAATACATAATTGATGTTATTAATAAAACTATTAACATCTATAATATTGATTTAGTTGTTGAAAGAACTAAAAAAGAATATTCTTGTGATGATTTTAAACTTCAAATTAATCAAGATTTAACTTATAAATTGATAATTGATAATCAAGATTATGATGGTACATATATTATAAACAATAATCAATATAATGTATTGTCTAACATAGAGTATGTTTTAAATGGAAAAACAATATCAATGGTTGTAAAATTAAATAGTGATAATACTTTTGAAATAAAATATCATAATTAAGGAAGTGTGAACATGTGTAAGATTTATAAGTGTATAGGATTACTAATTAGTATATTATCTATATTCGCTTTATCTAGTTGTAATAATAAACTTGAATCTTACATTGTTCATTATGAAACTAACTGCGATATTTTACTGGAGGATCAAATTGTATACAAGGGTATTTATTTAGTAAACCCAGAAATAGAAAGATATGGTTTCAGATTTTGTTATTGGTCAAAAGATGAGGATTTAAATACTGGTTTTAGTGGGATGATATTTGAAGATACTATTTTATATGCCAAGTGGGAACCAATAGTAAAAAGTATAAAATATTCTTATCAATTTGATTATTCATATGGACTTAATAATAATGGAAGCTATAGTAACTATATTATAGATATCATTAATTCCAATTATGTTAAATTTCCTTTAATAAAAACATTTGATAATTATGAATTTATTGGGTGGTTTGATGAAGATGATAATGAAGTAGAAGAAGGGTATACCTTAAAAACAAATATCTTTGCTAAGTATGAAAGTAAAAAATATACTTTGAACATTAAAAATCCTTTAGGCGAAGATATAATCTTAGATGATGTTCCATATGGTTTCCCGCTATATCAAGCTTTTGATACTAACGGGCATTATAGTTATAATGGTAAAGTTATCCCTACAAAAAAAGAAGGATATTGTTGTACTTGGTATATAAATGAGATTAAAGAATCGGAAATTAAAACGAAACCTTTCACTGAAATTTTTGTTGAATCAGATTTAAATTTAGAACTTATTTATGCTAAAATAGATGATTATGAAAATATGATATCTTCATCAACTAATGATTTAGAACAAAAATTTGCAATAATACCCATTAACAAAGAAGAAGGCTATATTTGTTATAATTATTGGTTAAGTTACAATAATAATATTTTAATACCGAAATATTTATATAACTATATAAAAATTAATGAAAATCTTTTGGAAGTTAGATATGAATACACTTTAAATTCTGATATTATACATTTTAATCGCTATTATTTTTATAGTAATGATAAATGGTATATAAGTTATGAATATGCTTTAAATTCAAGCGAAATTTTTATTAATTTAGAAGATAAAATAATTAATAATGTTTATTATAATACAACAAATTATATTTATGATCATCTAAATAATAAATATACAATGGTTGATATTATCTATTTAGAAGATATTGGTTTTATATTAAAAATTTTTGACCAAATATATTTTATAAATGAATCTACTAAAATAGATGATTATTATGATTGTGATATTTTAATTAAAGACGAACTATTTAAATGCTTAATTAAAGTAGATGAATTTAAAAAGATTTCTATTTTTTGTTGTGAAAATGCTTATAAATATCACTGTCAAACAACAATAGACAATTATAAAATTATAATTAATGGAATAAAAACACTGCTTGTTGGTGAAAATGGAATAGGATATTTATGTTATTCAGTTGATAGTAGTTTATATATGTTTTCTGATTATTTAAATATTACTTTATCAGAAGATAAAAAAATAATTACTATTGAAGGATATGAAGATAGTTTTTATGAAGTAAATGGTTATTATCAACAATTTAAATAGTAAAAATCTAAAATGGTACTTGTAGTATCATTTTTTTTATTTTTAAACATATGTTTATAATGGTGATATTTATGACATTTTATTTAGTAGGTATAAAAGGTAGTGCCATGGCTAGTTTAGCCCGTATTTTAATTGATTATGGACATGTTGTATTAGGTGTAGATGAAGAAGAAGATTATTATACAAATGATTCTTTAAAGGATATTAAAATAGATAAATTTTATGAAATGAATTTAAGAAAAGATTATTATTATATTATTGGCAATGCTTTTGTTAACCATAAAGTGACTAAATATATTATCAATAGTAATTATAATTATGATTACTATCCACACTTTATTGATACATTCTTTTCTAAATTTAAAATAGCTATATCTGGTTCACATGGTAAAACAACTACAACAAAAATAATTACAACACTTTTAGATAATCCAACTTATTTAATTGGTGATGGTAGCGGATATGGCAATCCCAAATCTAACTATTTTGTTTTTGAAGCATGTGAATATAAAAACACTTTTTTAAATTATCATCCGCAAATTGCTGTTATAAATAATATAGATTTTGATCATCCAGATTTCTTTGAATCAAGGCAGGACACTTTTAAAAGTTTTCAAGAATTCGCAGATCAAAGTGAAATAGTAATTTTCAATGGTGATGATCCACTGTGTCAAAAGCTTAGTGTATGTAATAAAATATCATTTGGATTTCTGAAAGAAAATGATTTGTATTGTGAGTACGAAACTATGTCTGAAGGCTATATTTTAAAATTGCATTATAATAACATTATAGAAGAAATATTTTTACCATTATTAGGCCGTCATAATATTTATAATTTCTTAGCTGCTTTTGCGGTTTCTCATATTTTAAATATTAAAACGGAGACAATAAGAGAAAATGCTTTATCTATAAAACTTCCTAAAAGACGTTTAGAAACAATAGTTAAAAATGAACAAATATTTATTTGTGACTATGCGCATCATCCAACTGAAATAGAAGCTTTGCATGAATTAGTATCATTAAAATATAAAGAATATGATAAAGTAATTGTTTTTGAACCACATACATTTAGTAGAACTATGAAATTAAAAGATTCTTTTAAAAAGGCTTTAAGTTTATATGATAAAGTATATGTAACTGAAATATTTGCTTCCGCTAGAGAAAAAGAAAGTTTTAAAGATAAATATGAGGTTTTACAATATTTAAATTATGAATTTTATGAAATTGATTCTTTAAAAGAATATATAAATACTAATAAATTTGTTATTTTATTCGTAGGCGCAGGAATAATCGATAAAAAAATGCTTGATTTTATTAATGAATATGAATAGAAAATGGCTTAAAATAGATTATAAAAACGATTTCAAAAAAATGCTTAATTTTGTTGAATAACATTTTTTCTTATGATATAATAAGATTAAATGTGAGGTGTTTTTTTATGGCAAATACAACTATATATGATGTTGCTGGTGCAGCTAAAGTTTCATTAGCTACAGTTAGCCGAGTTATGAATAATCCAGAAAAAGTTAATCCAGAAACACGAGATAAGGTTTTAAAGGTTATCAAAGATTTAGGATATCGTCCAAATGCAATAGCACGTGGGCTTGCCAGTAGAAAGACAACAACGGTAGGAATTGTTATGTCTGACGTAACAAGAGCGTCTACGGCTGAATTACTAGGTGGTATTATAGATATCGCTAAGAAATATAATTATTCAATTAAACTATTTTCGATGGCTAAAGATAATGATTTACTAGAATCAATACGTATTGTAATTTCTGAGCAAGTAGATGGGATTTTATTTTTAAATGATGAACTTGATCATAGTCAAATGAAAAGTGTATGTGATTTCATAAGTGATGCTCAAACTCCAATGGTTTTAGCAAATGTTATTTATGATGATAATTCAATTCCTTCAGTTAATATAGACTATGTTAATGCTGCATATGAAGCTACAAAACAAATGATCGAATCTGGAAAGAAAGATATATATTTATTATCAACCGTAAGAATGTATTCTGTTAATTTAGAAAAAGAAAATGGTTATACAAAAGCTATGAAAGAAGCAAATTTAGAACCAAAAATATTTAGAACAAGTGGAGATGTTTATATTAATACACCTCACTTTATGGAATATTTTAAAAATAATAAGGCTGACGGAATCATAGCTGTTAGAGATTCAATTGCAGTTAGCTTTATGAATGTTGCTCGAGAACTTGGTAAAAAAATACCTGAAGATATTTCTGTTGTGGGTATGCAAAATACAAAATATGCAATTTTATCTCGTCCGGCCTTGACATGTATTGATACACCGGTGTATGATATAGGGGCAGTATCTATGAGATTATTAACTAAATTAATGCATCAAGAAGCTGTTGATACACTAAAAGTTACATTACCTCATACAATTATAAAGAGAAATTCAAACTAAATAAATTCGATGATTAAGACTTAGTAGTAGTTAGTTAATCTTATAGAGAACTTACATGTGGTGGAAGTAAGTGGTTAATAAATTATGAAATACAACTTATGAGAATTAAACTTTTTAAGGGCTAGATTTTTTAATCTAGAACTAAGGTGGTACCGCGATTATTCGTCCTTAGATTTTTCTAAGGACTTTTTATTTATTAAAAAAGGAGAAAACATATGAGATTTATTGATGAATTAAAAGAAAGAGAATTATTATTTGATATTACTGATCCTGACTTTGGAGATTTTTTAGAAAATGAAAAAGTAACTTTTTACCTTGGAGCAGACCCGACTGGGGATAGTTTACATGTAGGGCATTTAGTAACATATTTAGTAGCGAAAAGATTTGAAAAAAGAGGTCATAATCCGGTTTTATTAATTGGTGGGGCAACAGGTCAAATAGGAGATCCAAAACAGCAAGGTGAAAGAAAAATGCTTGATGAATCCGTTACTAACGAAAATGTTAAATCTTTAGCAAAACAAGTTAAAGAAATTTTTGGTTTTAATGACATTGTAAATAATTATGACTGGACTTCTAAAATTGACGTAATAACATTTCTAAGAGAATATGGTAAGAATTTTAATGTTAATTATATGATTAATAAAGACACAGTCAAATCTAGATTAGATTCTGGTATATCATACACTGAATTTTCATATCAAATTTTACAATCACTTGATTGGCATCACTTATATACTACTAAAGGTGTGAATGTTCAAATTGGAGGTCAAGACCAATGGGGAAATATGACTGCAGGAATTGAATTAATTCGTAAAAAATGTGGCCATGAAGCGAAAGTATATGCAATGACTATTCCGCTTATTCTAAAATCCGATGGTACAAAATTTGGTAAAAGTGAAGATGGTCAAGGTGTCTGGTTGGATAAATCAAGAACGTCTCCTTATGAATTTTATCAATTTTGGATTAACACTCCAGATAGTGATGTAATAAAGAGATTAAAGCAATTTACATTTTTATCTTTAGATGAAATAAAATCAATTGAAGAAGAATGGAATAAGGAACCGCATCTACGTTTGGCTCAAAAGTCATTAGCAACAAGTTTAACTACTTTCATTCACGGTAAAGAACTTTGTGCTCAAGCAATTAAAATTAGTGAAGCATTATTTAGTGGAGATATTAAAGGTTTAACAGCATCTGAAATTGAAATGGGCTTTAGCGATCTTCCAAGTGCTACAGGTAGTAATCAATTATTAGTTGATGCTTTAATTGAACTTGGACTTGCATCTTCTAAAAGAGAAGCCAAAGAATTTATAAGTAGTGGTGCCGTAAGTGTTAATGGTGATAAAGTTACTTCTTTAGAATTTGTGTTAACTGCTGAATGTTCTATTGAAAATAAATTTATAGTTTTACGCCGAGGTAAGAAAAAGTACGGCTTAATTAAATTTTAATATAAAATTGACTCGTTTTGATTGAAAAAAACGAGTCTTTTATTTATATATATCTATATATTACTTTATTTTAGTAAATTGAATTTTTTGTTTCCTTTTTTCTACAATTTAGTATATAATATAAAATAACCTAAATTTATGGAGGAAAAAATTATGAGTTTAAATTTAACACAAAAAATACTAAATAAGCACATTGTAAAAAGAGATGTTTTAAATAATATTATTGAGATTAAAATTGACCAAACTTTAACTCAAGATGCAACTGGGACTATGGCATACTTAGAGTTTATAAGTATTGGATTAGATAAAGTAAAGACAGAATTATCTGTTAGTTATGTTGACCATAACACATTACAAAATGGTTTCATGAATGCTGATGATCATTTGTTTTTACAAACAGCTGCTGATAAATATGGAATTATTTATTCAAAAGCCGGAAATGGAATTTGTCATCAATTACATTTAGAAAACTTTGCTCAACCTGGAAAAACATTATTAGGTTCTGATTCACATACACCTACATCATCTGCAGTAGGATGTCTTGCAATAGGAGCAGGAGGATTAGACGTTGCATGTGCAATGGCTGGTATGCCTTTTTCTATGGTGGAACCAAAAGTTGTAAATGTTAAACTATCTGGTAAATTAAGAAATGGTGTATCTGCAAAAGATATTATTATTTATATCATTGGTAAGCTTACAGTTAAAGGCGGAGTAAATAAAGTATTAGAATACACTGGAAATGGTGTTGACTCACTATCTATTCCAGAAAGAGCGACTATTTGTAATATGGGTGCTGAGCTTGGAGCAACAACATCAGTATTTCCATCTGATCTTCAAACTAAAGAATTTTTAAGACTACATAGCCGAGAAAATGAATATATCGAATTAAGCGCTGATAGCGATGCAACATACGATGAAGTGTTAGAAATTAATTTAGATACTTTAGAACCTGTTGCAAGTTGTCCATCATCACCTGATAATGTTAAAAATATTAGTGAATTAAAGAATATTAAAGTAAATCAAGTTTTAATTGGTTCTTGTACAAATTCATCATATTATGATTTTGTTAAAGTCGCATCAATCCTAAAAGATAAACAAATCCATAAAGATGTATCGCTTGGTATTGCCCCAGGTTCTAAACAAGTATTAGAAATGATTACAGATAGTGGAATTTTGGCTGTTTTAATTAAAGCTGGAGCGAGAATATTGGAATCGGCATGTGGACCATGTATTGGAATGGGTCAATCTCCATCAACTGATAGTGTGAGTTTAAGAACATTCAATCGTAATTTCTACGGAAGAAGTGGTACAAATAGTGCAAATGTGTATTTAGTATCACCTGAAGTAGCAGCTTTATCTGCGGTAACTGGGTATATCTCATCTCCACTTGGCATGGATTTAAATGCATTTGATATGCCTACATATTATCCAATAAATAATAGTTTATTATATTATCCTACATTTAGTAGTGAAGTTGTGATGGGACCAAATATTAAACCACTTCCTCAATTTGCGCCAATTACTACAAATTTTAATGCAAAAGTAATTTTAACTCCAGGAGATAATATTACAACAGATCATATTATGCCTGCTGGAAGTAAGGTTTTACCATATCGTTCAAATATTGAAAAAATATCTGAATTTGTATTCTCAACAATTGACGAAAATTTCAAAACAAAATGTGAAAAAAATCCAAGTGGAATAATTGTTGCAGGATCTAACTATGGTCAAGGATCAAGCAGAGAACACGCGGCAATTGCCCCACGTTACTTAGGTATTAAAGCAGTACTTGCAGAATCTTTCGCAAGAATTCATAAGAAGAATTTAATTAATTTTGGTATTTTACCAGTTGAAGTTAAAATTCCAGCTTCTGAATATGATGAATTTAATATTAGTTTTAATGAAGAAAAAATAACAATTAAAAATTTAACCAAGGAAATTAGTGTTGAAGTTAACAATACACTATCTAAGGATGAATATGATTTAATAATTAAGGGCGGACTTTTAAATACGTTCTAAATGAGGAGAGACTATGAACTTTTTAGAAAAAGAATATCAAAAGTTAATAGAAAATGAAACAATAGATGCAAACCTATATGAACAATATAACGTTAAAAAAGGCTTAAGAAACGCTAATGGAACAGGTGTATTAGTAGGGTTAACACGTGTATCTGAGGTCCATGGTTATAATGTTATTGATAACATCAAAGTTAATGATGAAGGTCACTTATATTATCGTGGTATTGATATTTATGATATTGTAAAAATTGATAAAGACTGTTATGGTTATGAAAAAACATGTTTCTTATTATTATTTGGTCATATGCCAAGTAAAGAAGAATTAGAATTATTTAAAGAAGAATTAAGTAGTCAATATGATTTGCCAGAAAAATTCTTAGAAAATATTATTTTGCAAAACCCTTCTCATAGTCTAATGAATCATATTGCAAGAGCAGTTCTTTCTCTTTATTCGTTTGATGATGAACCTGATAAAACTGATGGGTTGTCATTACTTAAAAAAGGTGTTTGGATGATTGCAAAAATGCCTGCAATAGTTAGTTATTCATATCAAGCTAAAACGCATTATATTGATAAAGATTCCCTTAATATCCATTTTCCAAAAAAAGAATATTCAATTGCTCAAAATATTTTATATATGTCTAGAAATGATGGTAAATTTAGTGATCTTGAAGCAGATACTTTGGATTTAGCCTTAATGATTCACGCTGATCATGGCGGAGGAAACAATAGTGCTTTTACAAGTGTTGTAGTATCTTCTTCAAATACAGATATATATTCTTGTATAACCGCTGCGTTAGGCTCATTAAAAGGACCACGTCACGGTGGTGCGAATCAAGCTGTACTTGATATGATGGATCATATCATTTCCGATATTGGAATTAAGGCAACAGATGAAGAAATAAACAATGTATTAGAAAAAATATTAAGTAAAAATTATTTTGATAATTCAGGACTTATTTATGGAATCGGCCATGCAATATATACAAATAACGATCCAAGATGTGTATTATTAAAAGCCAAGGTACGTGAATTAAGTAAAGAAACGAATCCGGATTTATTTAACTTTTATGATCGATTTGAAAACTTAGCTATTAAAGCCTTAGTTTCAAAAAAAGGTGGAGTAGCTTGTGCAAATGTTGATTATTATTCGGGATTAACATATCAATTTTTGAATATAAGTCGTGATTTATTCATTCCTATATTTGCTTGTGCAAGATTAGTAGGATGGATTTCACATATAATTGAAGATAGATTATATTGTAATAAAATAATTAGACCAGCAACTAAATTTGTTGGAGTATATAAAGAGGTAGAAAATGACTGATATAGTTTTATTTGAAGGGGACGGAATCGGACCTGAAATTACAAAAAGTGTTGTTGAAATAATTAAAGCCGCAAAAGTAGATATAAACTGGCACAATTATTTAATTGGAGAAAATGCATATTTAGAAAAAGGTGTTTTGATTCCTGAAGATTCACTTGAAGCAATTAAAAAATATAAAGTTGCTTTAAAAGGTCCAGTTACAACACCAATTGGAAAAGGATTTAAATCAGTAAATGTTAGTTTACGTTTAGCGTTTGATCTATATTCGAATCTACGACCAGCTACAACATTTAAAGGTTTATCAAATTTCGAAGGCGTAGACATAGTCACAGTTCGTGAAAATACTGAGGATTTATATATCGGTGAAGAACACGAAATTGAAGATGGATTTGAAGCTATTAAAAGAATAACTAATAAAGGTTCAAAAAGAATCATTGAATATGCTTTTGAATATGCAGTAAAAAACAATCGTAAAAAAGTAACTTGTGTACATAAAGCTAATATTTTAAAACAAACTGATGGGTTATTCTTAAAAGTATTTAATGAAGTAGCATTAAAATATCCTACAATTATTGCTGATAATAAGATTATTGACAATATGTGTATGCAACTTGTAATGTATCCACAAAAGTATGATGTGCTAGTTGCCCCAAATTTGTATGGCGATATTATTTCTGATTTAATTGCTGGATTAACGGGCGGACTTGGCTTAGTACCAGGCGCTAATATAGGGCATGATGTAGCTATATTTGAAGCTGTACATGGTTCAGCTCCAGACATTGCAGGCAAAGGTGTCGCTAATCCAATAGCTATGCTTATGAGTGCATGCTTAATGTTAGATTACATTAATGAAAATGCTGCGGCTAATAATATCAGAAATTCTATAAAAACAGTATTAGAAAATAAAATATCATTAACTCCAGATTTAGGCGGATCTTCATCTACAACTGAATTAACTAATGCAATTATTGCAAATTTAAAATAATTAAAATGCCAATAAAGGCATTTTTTTTTCGTACAAGCATAAGATTAATTGGGTGATTTTATGAAGCAAATAAATGAAGAAATAATCAAAGATAATCTTTTAACATTAAAAGAAAATAATAATTTACTACTAGTACTTAAAGACAACGCCTATGGATTTGGATTAACAAAAATTGCTAAAATAGCATATAGTTTAGGAATTACTTCATATTGTGTTAAGAATATTAATGAAGCGATATTACTTAAAAAGAAGTATCCTAATTGCTTTGTTTTAATCTTGGGTACTCCCCCACGAAGTATTAAAGTTTTAAAAAAATATAATATATGTGTATCTATTTTTAATATGGAAGATTATTTTTATTTTTCAAACAATGAAATTGAAATGCATTTAGAAATAAATTTAGGTATGAATCGATATGGTTTCAATAAATTCGATTCTAAATTATTAAATAATCAATATGTAAAAGGAGTATACTTTCATACTTTTTCTTCAAGTATTAATGAAAACAAATTGTTGCTAGGTAAATTTAATGAAATGATAGGCGATACTAATTTATGTGTACATGTTGGTGGAAGTGCAATGATATGTCAAAATACAAATTATACATTACGTATCGGAAAAGCTATTTATAATAATTCATTATCTTTTTATGCTAAAATTACAGAAGTTAGAAAGCTTAAAGAAAATGAGACAGTTGGTTATGAAGGCAGATTTATTAGTGGTAGTAATTGTACTGTTGCTGTTATTAATGTTGGATATGTAAATGGCTTAATTAGGGAAAATTCTATTGAGAATCATGTTTATATAAATAATAAAAAATATTATTTTATAGGTATTAAATGTATGGATCAAGCCTTTGTCTTAATTGATGATTCTATTTCTATAAATGATGATGTTGAACTTTTAGGACCTAATATCGATATTAATACATTTGCAAAGTTAAATAGGATGAGTATTTATGAAGTATATTTACGATTGAAATAGTATTTTATCAAATTATAAGGTATAATAGAACATAGGTGATAACTATGTTTTTAATTTTATATAATCCTTTAAGTAATAAGGGAAATTTTAAAAAAAATCTTTTAAAAGTCGAAAAAATTTTAAGTCGAAAAAAAGAAAAATACGATACAGTTAATTTGTTAGACATTAATGGTAAAGAAAAAGAATTTATAACAAATTTGGATATATCAACAAATCTTGTAATTGTTGGTGGTGATGGAACAATCCATCAAGTTATTAATAGAGTAAAAGGTATAGAAATTAAAAACAAAGTGTTTTTTTATCAAGGAGGTCGTGGAAATGATTTTAGCCGTGGCCACAAAGGTAAATTTTTTGAAATTACAAACGAAATAAAAGCTCTTCCTTTAGCAAAATTTAATGAAAAAGAAATTATCTTTTTAAATGGAATAGGAATGGGTGTTGACGCAAAGGTTTGTGAAGCTCAAATTCTTAATGCAAAAAATAATATAAAAGAGTCATATTTCAAATGTGCAATAAGAATTTTTAAAAATTTTAAACCTTATTCATTAGATATAGAAATAGATAATAAAAAAATGCATTTTGATAATGTTTGGTTTTTTACAATTCAAAATGGTAAATATTTTGGAGGAGGCATGAAAATTGCCCCAAATGCTATAAGAGATGACAACCATTTAGATTTATGGATTGTACATAAAGTTAAACTTGCAAAGTTGTTTTTATTATTTCCACTTATATTTATCGGAAAACATAAGTGGTTTAAAAGAGTTGGTATAGAAGAAATATATGGAGAAAATTTTGTAATTGACACTGTAGGGTGCTCGATTGTTCAACATGATGGTGAAGTAAATACGGATGTTAGGCACTTAGAAGTCCATAGATTTTGGTAAATATAACGACTTTAGCATTGTGAAGTGCTAAAGTTGTTTTTGTTCTTGACATTCGAACAATTATTTAGAAAATTCATTTCACAAACTACAAAAATTAGACATTTTTATAGAAAATTCGAAATAAATTCAAAAAAATAATAAAAATATATTTTAAAATTCGCTTTACATCTTGATTATGTAAAGCGTTTTAGGGTATAATATAAAATATTATTTAATCTGAGGAGGTGCATGTATATGAACTCGAAGATGCTGATTTATATTTTAAAAAGATTATTTTTAGCAGTATTAACGATTATCATAGTTATAACAATAACATTTTTTGCGATGAACGCAATTCCGGGGGGCCCTTTTTTAAGTGAAAAGAGTACCAGCGCAACAATTATAAAAAATTTAGAAAAAAAATATGGTTTAGATCAACCATTAATTGTGCAATATTTCAAATATTTAGGCGGATCTTTACGATTTGATTTTGGACCATCAATAAAACAAAAAGGTTTTGAAGTTACAGATCTTATACTAACAGGATTTAAAACATCAATAAAAGTTGGTGGACTTGCAGCTTTGCTTGCAATAGTATCAGGAATATTTTTAGGCTGTATTGCAGCAGTAAAACATAATAAAATTTTAGATAAAATAATCATGGTTACATCAACTGCATCAGTTGCGGTACCTTCATTTATTATTTCAGCTTTATTATTATATGTATTTTGTGTAAAGTTGAATTGGTTTCCAGCAAATGGAAGTACATGGCAAGGGTATATATTACCTATTATTACATTAAGTTTATATCCAATGGCCTATATAACACGATTAACTCGTTCATCAACTCTTGATGTACTTGGGTCAGACTACATTCGTACAGCCCGCGCTAAGGGTGTTAGTCCCGTTAAGGTTTTATTCAAACATGCTTTAAGAAATTCATTAACCCCAGTAATTACTTATGCTGGACCAATGTTTGCTTATATCATTTGTGGGTCATTAGTTGTTGAAAAATTATTTGCAATACCTGGATTAGGAACAAGTTTTATTTCAGCGATAACAGGGCGTGATTATCCATTAATAATGGGAACTACTATTTTCTTAACAATTATTGTTATTGCAATGGTATTAATTTCAGATATTTTATATAAAGTGGCAAATCCACGTATTGAATTAGAATAGGAGGATAATTATGAAATTAGGCGATAAAAATCCTCTAGGATTTCAAATAAATTTTGAAGAAAAATTTTCAAAAGTTTCTGATGAAGAAAAAAATGAACAAATAAAAATGCGTCCATCTGTAACATTTTTTAAAGATGGAATGCGTAGATTTAAAAAAAATAAAATAGCAATGACTTGCTTTATATTTTTAATAATTATATTATTAGCTATTATATTTATTCCGATGTTTTATCCATATTCATATGAGCAGATGCTTGGATTATCGCAAGCTGGTTCAGATAGCAGTTATCTTAATTTAAAACCATTTGAATATGGCGCAACAGAGCAAGCATTAAGAGCAAATGGTGAATTTATATTTCCGCATATATTTGGAACTGACTCAGCAGGACGTGATTATTTTATTCGTGTTATATATGGAACAAGAATATCATTATCTGTTGGTTTCTTTGCATCTATTATTGTATTAATTATAGGCTCTATATATGGAGCAATTTCTGGATATGTAGGTGGAAAAGTAGACCTAGTAATGATGCGTGTTGTTGATATTATCTACTCTTTGCCTGATATGCTAATTATAATTTTATTATCTGTTATTTTAAGAACTAGTATTGGAAATTCTTTAGATAAAACATTTTTAGGAAGTATTGGAGTAGGAATGATTTCAATATTTATAGTCTTTGCACTTTTATATTGGGTTGGTATGGCACGACTTGTGCGTGGCCAAATTTTATCAATTAAACAACAAGAATTTATATTAGCTGCTCGTTCAATGGGAGCGACTCCAATGCAAATAATCTTTAAACATTTATTACCAAATTGTATGAGTATATTAATTATTTCAGTAGCATTACAAATACCATCAGCGATATTTACAGAAAGTTTCTTAAGTTTCTTAGGGCTTGGAGTAAGTGCACCGATGCCCAGTTTAGGATCATTAGCTAATGATGCATTAAGTGGGATGAATTCATATGCATATAGATTAATTATTCCGGCTGTTACGATTTGTGTTATTGTTTTATCTCTTAATTTATTAGGAGATGGTTTACGTGATGCATTTGACCCAAAATTAAAGAAGTAGGTGGAAAAATATGAGCTTATTAGAAGTTAGAAACCTTTGTACATCATTTTTTATACCTGCTGGTGAAGTAAAGTCAGTTAATGGAATTTCTTTTGATGTAGATAAAGGAAAAGTTTTAGGAATAGTTGGAGAATCAGGATCTGGAAAAAGTGTTACGGCATATTCAATAATGCAAATACTTGCACATCCTGGTAAAATTGTAAGTGGATCTATCAAATTAAATGGTGAAGAATTAGTTGGTAAATCTGAAAAAGAATTATCAAAAATTCGTGGTAACAAAATAAGTATTATTTTCCAAGATCCGATGACTAGTTTAAATCCTGTTTATACGATTGGAAATCAATTAGTTGAAGCTATTAGACTTCATACTAATAGAACTAAGGAAGAAGCTAAAGAACGTGCTATTGAAATGCTTTCTTTAGTTGGAGTTAATGATCCAAAACGACGTATGAAACAATATCCTTTTGAATTTTCAGGTGGAATGCTTCAACGTGTAATGATCGCGATGGCTTTAGTTTGCGAACCAGATATTTTAATAGCTGATGAACCAACTACAGCACTTGACGTTACAATTCAAGCCCAAATATTGGAATTATTAAAAAATATCCAAAAAGAATTAGGGATGGCTATAATAATTATTACTCATGATTTAGGTGTAGTTGCGCAAATTTGTGACGAAGTAGACGTTATGTATGCGGGTCGCATTGTTGAACGTGCTACAGTTGATGAATTATTTTATAATCCTCAGCATGAATATACGAAAGGCTTAATTAAATCTATCCCAAAAGTGACGAGTGAAAAAGAAAGATTAATTCCAATTAAAGGTAATCCTGTTGATGTATTTAGCTTACCAAAAGGATGTTCATTTAGTCCACGTTGTGATGCCTGTATGAAAATATGTATGGAAAAATATCCACCTGAAGTTACAGTTTTTGATACCCACCGTGCATCATGTTTTAATTTTATAAAATCATTATATGATGATAATAAAATAACAAAAGAAGAATTATCAGAATATATGTACGTTGAATCTACAATTGTTGAAAATGAAACTTTAAATGAAGAAGCTGTTGATTCAAAAATTTTAGATGAAGCTAAGGAGGCAACTGAATAATGGAAGATTTAAAACATGAATTGCCTTTAGAAGAAGAAAGTGAACTAAAAGAAGATAAAGATGTAACTATTGAAGAAGTAAAAAAACAAGAATCAGTTGAAGAACTATATGATGAAAGTATTATTTTAGAAATTAAAAATTTAAAAAAATATTTTACTATTAATACAGGTTTTATGAAAACAAAACAGTTAAAAGCTGTTGATGATGTTTCTTTTAAAATTAAAAGAGGAGAAACATTAGGATTAGTAGGAGAATCTGGTTGTGGAAAGACTACAATTGGAAGAACTATTTTAAATCTTTATAAACCAACTGGTGGTAAAATAATTTTTAATGGTAAAGAGATTAATGATAAGGCATCAATTGCTGAATTTAGAAAAAAATCTCAAATTGTATTCCAAGATCCATATTCTTCTTTAGATCCAAGAATGACTGTTGAAGATATCATAGGTGAGCCTTTAGATTTGCATAAGATATATGATAAAAAAGAAGATCGTAAAAATCGTATAATTGAACTTATGAAGACAGTTGGTCTTTCTCCAGAACAAGCAACTCGTTACCCACATGAATTTTCAGGGGGTCAACGTCAAAGAATTGGGATCGCTCGTGCTTTAGCATTGAACCCAGAATTTATTGTTTGTGATGAACCTGTAAGTGCACTTGACGTATCAATCCAAGCGCAAGTAATTAACACATTTGCAGATTTACAAAAAGAACTTGGATTAACTTATTTATTTGTTGCTCACAACTTATTAGTTGTTAAGCATATATGCAACAGAATCGCTGTAATGTATTTGGGCCATTTAGTTGAATTAGCTGAATCTAATGAATTATTTGAATACGCCTTGCACCCGTATACAAGTTCATTACTATCTGCTATTCCAGTGCCTGATCCAAATATGGCAAGAAACAATCAAAGAATTGTGCTTGAAGGCGATATACCAAGTCCATTAAATGCTCCAAGTGGCTGTCCTTTTAGGACAAGATGTGCTAAAGCGCAAGAAATTTGCGCTAATGAACGTCCGAAACTAGAAGAATTGAAACCTGATCATTTTGTGGCATGTCATTTTCCAAATTTAAATGACTAGAAAAGAAAAAGGAGAAAAAAATGAAAAAAATAATTAAAAAAGCATTTGTATCATGTGCTGTAGTTGCTTCAGCTTTTGCTTTAGCTGGATGTGATAACTCATATAAAGTAACTCCACATGTTGAATATGCTGGTTATGAAGTAGATTTAAATAATGATGGAGTTATTTCTGAATCTGAAAAAAATTTAACATGGGCAGAGTCTTATGACGAATTAATTAAAAAAGTAAAAACTTCAGGAGATCAAGAAACTCGTTATGCATACATGCATATGGCTGAAACATTATTAATGTCAACTGGTGCAATAGTTCCATTATATAACTATACTGATATTTACATGTTAAAACCTGAAGTGCAAGGATTCTATTCTTCACCTCTTGGATTTAAGTATTTTATGGGTGCTACTTATGGAGACTTAAAAGATTATAAAGTTAACGTTGGACCTAACCCAGATTCAATTGATCCAGCTGTTAATAGTGCTGTTGATGGTGCTACATTAATTATTCATGCATTTTCTGGATTAATGAAAAATGCAGTAGTTGAAGGTGAAATCGGTGTTGCAAAGGATGTTGCAAGTTCTGTTACTTCAACAACGTTAGCAGATGGTAAAGTTCAATATGTATTTACTTTAAGAGATAATTTAAAATGGTCTGATGGAACTAGTTACGATGCGAATGATTTCGTATATTCATGGAACCGTGCAGCTGGTGCAAAATTAGGTGCTGACTATGGATATATGTTTGACGTTATTGATAACTATGACAAAGTATGTGAAGATGAAACAGGTGTTGAAAAATTAAATGTTACAGCATCAGCAGATGGTAAAACATTAACAGTTATCTTAACAAATGCTTGTCCATATTTCTTAGAATTATGTGCATTCCCTGCTTATTTCCCTGTTAAACAATCAATTGTTGAAGCAAATGAAGATACATGGGCAACAGCTCCAGCTACATATATCGGTAATGGACCTATGAAATTAACATCATGGACAAGAGATTCAGAAATGGTATATGAAAAGAATGAATATTTCCACGATAAAGATGATGTTAAAGCTACTAAATTAACATTTGGTTTAACTGGTGATGATACTGTTATGATTAACAACTACAAGCAAGGTAATTGGGTATTTATTGATAGCGTACCTAATGATGAAATTAATGCTTTAAAAGCTGGAACAGCTCAAACTACTGCTGCAGAATTCTATGTAGAAGGTCAATTAGGTACTTATTATTTATCATTTAATATTAATTCAAGTGCTTTTGGTGCTAAAGCTGATACAGAAGAAAAACGTGTTAAAGTAAGACAAGCAATTAGTTTAATGCTAGATAGAAATCATATCGTAACTGAAATCGGTAAAGCTGGTCAAACTCCTGCAAATGCATTCGTTGCAACAGGATTAAGTGATCCACTTGGTGGAGAATTCGTTGATCATAATGGTGTAAACGGTGATGGTCAAGGTTATTATTCTGTTAAGTCATCAGATTTAACTTCAAATCGTGCAAAAGCTGTTGAATTATTAAAAGAAGTTGGATACACATATGATGAATCTACAAAGAAATTTACTGATATTCCTTCATTTACATATATTTATAACACTGGAACTGGACACCAAGCAATCGGTGAATATGTTCAAGCTACATTAGCGTTATATGGTTTAGACATGAAGTTAGAAAATCAAGAATGGGCTGACTTCTTAAATACAAGAAAAGCTGGTGATTATACATTAGCTAGAAATGGTTGGTTAGGTGATTATAACGACCCAATTTCATTCTTAGATATGTGGACTACTGCAAGTGGTAATAACGATTGCCAATTTGGTAGATAATAATAATTAGAACTTAGATTATTCTAAGTTCTTCAGAGTGATGACAAAAGGTACTTTTATAAGTGCCTTTTTCATTTATATAGAAGTTAGAGTTAAAAAAAAGACTTTCTTAAAGAAAATCTTTATAGTATTAGATAGTTTCATAGTTCGCTGATATATTATATTAGCT
>JAVBPE010000011.1:0-82383 GCA_031549865.1 Anaeroplasmataceae bacterium
TTTGTAATCATATTTATCACACTTCCTATGACTATATTTTACCATTTTTAGAACTACTCATAAAGAATTACTTTTCCACTATATTACTTACAATAAAAGAAAAAGCCTACCTTTCGGTAGACTTTGTCAACACTCTGAAAAAAACCAAATTCAAATGAATTTGGTTTTTACTTGTTTTTTTATCTTTCATTACCTAAGAAAAATAAAGCAACAGTCCCAGGTCCAGCATGAGCTCCGATAACTGGGCCAATGTAACTAATTAATTCTACTTCAACTTCTACATTTTCTTTAATCAATTCCATAACATATTTAGCATCATCAATGCAGTCAGCATGAGAAATAAAAATAGTTTGTTTTTCACTCTTATTAATCTTAACCATCATTTTATCAACTAAAGCTCTAAGTGAATTTTTACGTCCTATTTTTTTATCAATTGGAATTAAATGACCTTCATTATCAACATGCAAAACTGGTTTAATCTTTAATAATCCAGCTGCAAAGCCACTAACTTTACTAACTCTTCCACCTTTAACTAAAGCTGAAAGATCATCTACAGTAAACAAATGACATAAATTCATTCTTATATCTAAAAGTTTATTATAGTTTTCTTCAATTGACATATTTTCATTTTTATTTTTTACAGCATAATAAACGTATAACCCTTCACCCATAGAAGCACATAAGGAATCAATAATCATTATTTTCCTTTTTGGATACATTATTCTTAATTCTTCAGCAGCTAATCTAACTGAGTTGAAAGTTCCAGATAAACCTGATGAGAATGCTATTCCAAATATGTCTAACCCTTTTTCAAGATATACTTTATAGCAATTCATAACTTCATCAACATTGATTTGAGCTGTTTTAACATTCGCATTATTTCGCATCTCATCATAAAATGCTTTGAAAGTCATATCTCTTTCATCAAGATAATTAACATATTCTTTTTCATTTATATAATATTTTAAACTAATAACTTCAACATTATTATCTACACAAAAACTATTTGGAAGATCCGTTGTTGAGTCTGTGATTATTACGTAATTACTCATAAATTCTCTCCTAATATCTTTTCTTCTTTTTTTGATCATTAACTGCCATTTTTTTAGCTACATCTTTAATGACTTGTTGGCGAGCTTTTTTATATCCAGGGGTTACTTTAGTAGCTTTTGGAACAAATTTTGCCGCTATTTGTTCATAATTTGTCTTCGGTTTAATTCTTTGTGCTCTTGTATTACGTCCTTTATATGGGATAATTTCGTCACCTTTAATTTCGTAATATTCAGGTGTTACATCTTTTTTAGCTAAATTATCTAAATATTCATTATCTAATTCTTCATAGATAGTATAAACTGTACCTGAATAATTCATTCTGCCTGTTCTACCACTTCTATGAATATAGAATTCATAGTCCAATGGAATTTCATATTGAATTACATGACTTACACCATCAATATCAATCCCGCGAGCTGCTAAATCAGTTGCAACTAAATATTGAAATTTAGCTTTATTTGCATCAGCTAAAACGCGTTTTCTTTCACTAGCGGTTAAATCACCATGCATCTCATACACATCAAATCCATCTGTTTTTAATTTCTTTGATAATTCAATTACCGTTTCTTTTTTATTAGCAAAAATAATTGCAAAATATGGTTGTATATTGTTTAATAAACCTTTTAAAACATCATATCTTTCTTTATGCTTTAATGGAATCCAAATATGCTTAATATTTAGTTTAGTATCTTCTAATATATTAATATATTCTGGAGTATCTAAATATTTCTTTACGAATGGCAATATTTTATTAGAAACTGTCGCAGAAAAAAACATCATTTTAGAATTTTTTAATATTGCAGCAATAGCATCAATGTCATCTTGAAATCCATTTTCTAAAGCCATATCCATTTCATCTACAACAAAATATGAAGCAGTATATATTTTTAATACATTTAAAGTTACAGCCAAATCTTTGATCTTACCTGGTGTACCAATAACAATTTGTGGCATGTTTGCATCAAGTTTTTCAATTTCTTTATTTCTATCTGTCCCACCACTATATAATTTTATATTAATACGTTTATCACAAAAAGACGCCAAATGCTGTGCAACTTTATAAGTTTGCATTGCTAACTCTTTTGTTGGACTAATTATAATTGCCTGAGTTTCATAATTTTCTTCATTTAAATTTTCAAAAATCGGAAGTAAAAAAGCATGTGTTTTGCCACTTCCAGTTTTAGATTTAGCTAAAATATTTTTTTTATTATTAAATTCATTAAATACTTCTTTTTGTACTGAAGTAAAGCTAGTAAAACCAAGGTCTTTAATTGCTTTAACGAGATAATCTTTAAACTCGTACTTATCAAATATCAATCTAAAACCTCCTTACCAAAATATAATATCACTTTTTACTTTGATATTCAAGAGATATAAGAGTTCTATCCTTCAAAAAAATTGAAAAGTTAATTGAAATAAATTATTCTAAATTACTTTTAAGTGATATAATTAATTTGGTGATTATATGAACATATATAGAGTAAATCCTCAAGGCTATTGTAATGGAGTTAAATATGCTCTTAAAACATTAGAAAAATCTTTGAAAAATACAAATATTAAAAAACCTATTTATTTATTAGGAAGCATTATTCACAACAAAAATGTCATTAATAGTTTAGTAAACCAAGGTTTAATAGTTTTAGAAGATAATAATAAAAAAAGAATAGAATTATTAGAGAATATTAATTATGGGACAATTGTCTTATCTGCTCATGGGGTTGAACCAAGAGTATATGAAATTTGTAAAAATAAGAATTTAGATATTATTGATACTACATGTCCCAATGTTATGAAAGTCCATAATAAAATAAAAAATAACCTAAATGAAGGATATGATATTATTTATTATGGTAGTAAAAACCATCCCGAAGCTGAAGGAATATGCGGTATTTCTAATAAGATTCATTTTATAAATCAATTAACTGATATTGATAAACTAGAAATAAGTAATAATAAAATTTATGCAACATGTCAAACAACATTAAGTATTTATGAAACAGATAATATGTTTGAGCAAATTTCCAAAAAATATCCTAATACAATTATCGATAATAAAATTTGTCTTGCAACCACCGAAAGACAAAAAGCTATTTTAGAAATGCCATCTTGCGATTTATGTATTATAATTGGTGATCTTAAAAGTTCAAATACTAAAAAATTAGCCAAAATAAGTAGCGAAGAAAGAAATATTAAAACTATTCAAATTGAAAATTTAAAAGAACTTGATTTGTCTTTATTAAAAGATATAAATACTATTAATATTTCCTCTGGTGCTTCTACTCCAAATGAAATTACTAATGAAGTAATTAAATATTTAGAAGAACTAAATTAGATTTAGTTCTTCTTTTTCATCCCTTTAGAAATTATTTCATTTCCATATTTATCCTTAAAATGGTTTAATAAATCATCAATATTAGAAGATTTTTCTTCAAATGTTAAGTAATTAAACAAATTATAGTCTTGTGGTAACTCAGTTTCTAAAATTAAATTTGATAATCCCACTCCTACTAATCTTATTTCTTCATCATTATAATTATCATTAATTAATTCTAATAAAGCATAATATAACTCATTAAAATCTTTTGTATATTCCATACTTTTACTTCTATTTTTAGTAATAAAATTAACATCTCTTAAAACTAAAGTTATTGTCTTGGTAATATAGTTATCTAAAACCATTCGTTTATAAACTTTTTTCAACATATCTTTAGCAACAAAAATAATATCCGTTTGGAATCTAAGGGATGCATCGAACGTACTTTCTGTTGAAATACTTTTATTTTTATCATATCTATTTGGATCAACAATAGCAGTAGATTTACCAATTAAGCAATTATAGCTTGATTTATATTGATTTTCACCGATTAATTCTATTATTAGTTTAGAATTTAGGGGATCCATAAAATCTTTTATAGTTTCTATTCCATTTTTTATTAATGACGGATATGTTTTTTTTCCTATACCATATACTTCTTTTATAGATAAAGGATATAAGACATCTTGAATTTCCCTTTTACGTAAAATCGTTATGCCTAATGGTTTTTTCATATCTGATGCCATCTTAGCTAAAAACAGGGTGGGAGCTATCCCTATTGAACAAGGTAGACTATAATCATTCAATAATCTATTTTGAATTTCTTTAGCAATGTCAATTGGATGCATTACATTAGATTTTTCTGTTACATCTATATATGCTTCATCAACAGAAGCTACTTCTACAAGTTTTGAATATTCGCCTAAAACATTAACAAATATTTCATGATAATATTGAATCTCTTTATGTGAAAGTTCTACAATTATTAATGACGGTAAAAGTCTTCGAGCTTCGACAATACTCATTGCTGAGTGAATGCCATATTTTCTGGCTTCATAAGAAGCAGTTGATAAAACACCTCTTGTCCCATATTCCCGCCCTATCGCAAATGGTTTACCTTTTAAATATGGCTTTTTTATTTGGGCAACTGAAGCAAAGAAAGCATTCATATCAATATGAAAAATTATTTTACTATTATTTGTGATATTTCTCATATTTGTTCTTCCTTTTTAACTTATTTTGTTATATAATATCTATGATATTTAATTATAACTTAAAATTAGAAAAAAAGAAATCCCTTATAGATTGCAGGTGAAGATATGGCTAGTAAAAATACTAAAATTTCTGTTAATAATAAAAATGCAGCAAATAATAAATCAACGAATAATAAGAATCAAAATAAAGTATATAAGAATCCAATTCATACTTTATGGGGAAAAATAATACTTTGGGTCTTATGTGGATTAATGGTTGCAGGTACTTTAGCAACAGTTATTTATATTATCATAACTCAATTTGGTAAAGTATAAAAAAAGATTTCCAAGCTTATAAGCTTAGAAATTTTTTTTATTCGACGATATAAATATCCATATCATTTAACATAAATTCAATAAATATTCCATATCCAACAGTTGAATCATTGAGTAATACATGCGTAACAGCACCAACTATAGCTCCATCTTGAATGATTGGACTTCCACTCATTCCTTGTACTATGCCGCCAGTTTTTTGTAATAAACTCTCATCAGTTACTTTAAATTTTATACCTTTAACATCTTTTGTTTTTTGCTTTTCAACCTTTGTAATTTCAATTTCAAACGATTCTATATTTTCTTTATTTAAACAAGTTAATATTGTAGCTTTTCCTGTTTTTACTTCTTCTTTAGTTTTAAAGTTCATTAATCTTAAATCTGTTGTTGAATAATCACTACTAAGTGTTCCGTGAATTCCAGTATTAGTATTTTTTTCAATTGAACCAATTGTTCCACTTATTATGCTCGCTCTTTTTTCGCCAGCTTTTGTTTTAGAAGGTTTAACTATACTATCAACACTTGCTTCATAAATACTGCCACCATATGAATCTAAGTCTGTAATACTATGTCCTAATGAACCAAATATATTCAAATTGGGAACAATATATGTTAATGTTCCTACTCCTAACATATGATCCTTTATATATATTCCTAATGTGTATTTATTATTTGAAGCGACAGGCTTTATAGTACTATTTAATGTTTTATTATTTCTAAGATAGCCAATATTAGTTACCTTATCTTTATTAATATTTAATTCATTAATTAAAGTGTCAACCGTCGTAATTTTTTTATCTGCAAAAGACGTAATAACGTCACCTTCTCTTAAATCGGCATCTGCCCAGGGGGTAATGACTTGTCCTTTTACTTCAACACCATAGGTTCCCATAACTATTACACCTGTGTCTAATTCTATACCTATTGTTTGTCCTGATACTAAAAGTTTATCGTTCTTACTTATTTCATAAGCACCTATTTTAATACCAAAGAAAAATAATAATAAAGTAATAGACAATAAAAATGCTTTTTTCACACATTCACCTCCAGTTAAAAATATTATTCACTATTTTTTGACAACAAAATAACCATTTTATGGATATTATGATATAATGAATGAGGTGATAAAATGGTAAAAATAATAACGATCGATTTAGATGGTACTTTATTTGATAAATATAAAAATGTAAGTGAAAAAAATAGAACCGTAATTAGTGAAGCAAAAAAAAGGGGAATAAAGATAGTTATTGCAACTGGTAGACCATTAAATGGTATTCTTTATCTTTTAGACGATTTAGGATTAAATACAATTGAAGATTTTGTTATATGTTATAATGGCGCAAAAGTTGTCAATGCAAAAACTCATGAAGTT
Source organism: Anaeroplasmataceae bacterium (assembly GCA_031549865.1). Taxonomy (GTDB): domain Bacteria; phylum Bacillota_I; class Bacilli_A; order Acholeplasmatales; family Anaeroplasmataceae; genus JAVBPE01. The sequence continues at coordinate 6,269 of JAVBPE010000011.1, forward strand.
ATTTACTCTACTACAATAAGTGGACGTGATGTTAAAAAATTATATAATGAATCTAGAAAACTTGATTTATTCATCCATGCTTTTAAAAGTGATGAAAGTTTAATTACAGCTTTTCCAAATGAATATACAGATGTTGAGAAACGCATTAATAAAATCGAAGATTCTATTGTTGATTTCAATACTATTTTAGATGATGAAGAATTTTTAAAAATGATGTTAGTTGACGATGAACTAAAATTAAACGTTGCTCAAAATGAAATAGATTCATATTTTTATACTGAATATACAATGGTTCGAAGTGCTAAAATATTTTTAGAATTCTTAAATAAGAAAAGTGATAAAGGTTTAGCTTTAGAAGAACTTGCAAAGTATTTAAATATCGATATGAAAGAAACAATGGCCATTGGAGACGCCGGAAATGATATTTCTATGATTAAACGAGCAAATATTGGTGTAGCAATGGAAAATGCATTTAAAGAGGTTTTAGAGATTGCTGATGATGTAACAACTTCTAATGAAAATGATGGCGTCGCAAACGCTATTATTAAACACGCTTTTAATTAATATAATAAAAATAAAAAATGCAAAATTGCATTTTTTTATTTCTTTATTAAATTGTTTATTCTTAAAATAATTTCATTTAATAAAATAAGCAAAAAACTTATTCACGCTCTTTTATTGTTACATGAACAATATCGCCAAATGTTTTATTTAACTGTTTTCTAATATCTTTTCTTAAACCGATAATATGATTGACAGTTTTCATTTTAACTAAAATACCATCATATGAAACATTATCAAATGTGGCATGTACTTTTACGCGGCCTTTGCCAAATTCCTTTTTTACATCAAATGGAATCTCAATATAACTGGCATCCATATCATCTACTTGGATAATTTTCGCATCAAATTCATATATTTTCATCTTTACTCCTTTCTTATTTTTATAATATCATCTTTATTTAAAAATCCCATTAATAATGAAGATGTTGGATTATGCAATTTAATATTTTCATTAATTTTAGACTCATCAAAATTTGCATAGCAATATTTGCACAAATGATTACATGTATTATACTCTCCAACATCGACCATACGAACACATTTGCAATTAGTATTTTTCCTTCCATTCCATCTTTTATATTTTTTATTAGTTAATTTAAATGCATATTCACTACTTAAGCATTCATCTTGGATAAAACCATATGTTAATAAGTTAGTTTCCTCTGCACAAGTTTGAACAGTCATATTATAATTTAAAGCTATCTTTGAAAAATTTAATCCAATCATTTCATAATCGTTTGTGCTTAACTCTTTTATTTTTAATATATTCATATTATTTCTAACATTTTTATAATCATCAATAAAAGATACTATTATTTTTTTAACATATCCATTTAACAATTTGCATAATTTGTTAAATGCTTTAATATGATAATCAATTGTATAATAATCATTTATAAATATAGGATCATATCTTATATATAAATTATCAGTGCCTATTATTTTGGATAGTTTTTTTATTCCATCTATTATTTTTGATTTATCTATTACATTAACTTCTATTTCATTTTTATATGGTGTTAAAGTAACATGGAATATCATTGGTTTATTTATTTGAGGTAGAAAATCAATTAATGGTAATGGATTTTTAGTACAAAACATTATAGCTTCAACGTCTGAAAAATATATTCTTGAAACATTTTTAGGATAAAAAGGATTTCTCACATCAAGAAATCCCGCTTTATACCTATTTATAAACCATTTTGAATAAAAGGCAACAACATCAGTTCTGCCACTCACCATTAAAATCATATGTTATCTTCACTGGAATTTAACAATTCTGCGGCATGTTCTAAGGCATATTTAGTAATCGTATTGCCACTTAGCATAACCGCAATTTGATATATTCTTTCATCCTTATTTAAAAGTTTAATTTGAGTTTTAGTACGATTCTCAATTTCTTCTTTAAAAATAAACACGTGATTGTCGCCAATTGAAGCCACTTGCGGCAAATGTGTAATACATAAAACTTGAGTATATGTGCTTATTTTTTTCATCTTTTTGGCGATTTGAAGAGCGGTTTGACCACTTACTCCAGTATCAATTTCATCAAAAACCATTAAACTAAGCCTACTTGTTTTGCTAAAATGGCATTTAAAGGCTAACATAATACGGCTTAATTCTCCGCCTGAGGCAGTTTTACTTAAAGGCTTTAAAGGTTCACCTTTATTTAAACTAATAAGAAAATCAACTTGATCAATTCCACTTTCTAAAAACATCGAACTATCTAAAACATCATTATATAATACATCTTTGAAAAATATTTCAAAGCGAATATTTATTAAATCTAATTCTTTACATTCATTAACAATAGACATTTCGATTTCTTTGCAATTTTTCTTACGATAATTACTAAGCTTTATAGCTGAATCTTTTAATTGAGCGTATTTGTTAGAAACTGTTTCATAAGCTTCTTTTAGTACATTTTCATAATTTTGTGACATATCTATAGCTAAAGTAATTTCTTTTAAATAGTTAATTAGTTCACTTATGTTTTTCTTATATTTTTCTTTAGCTTTATTTAATTTATTTTGTTTTTCTAATAAAAAATCTAATTCATCTTGATCAAAATCTAAATTATCTAAATCTGATTTAATATCTTTTTTTACTTCTTCCAAAATATAATATGTATCTAATAATCTATCTTTATAAATGTTATATTTCTCATTTATTGAAGATATTTTTTTTATATTATTTTGCGCTTCATAAATATTGTCAATGGAAAAATACTCTCCATCTAGTTCATTATACGCGCTACTTAAGGCATTAGATATTTTATCGAAATTACTCAAATAAGCAATTTTTTCTTCTAAATCATTCTCTATATTTTCCGTTAATTCTAATGATTCTAATTCTTCTTTTTCAAACATTAAAAATTCAAGTCGGTCTAATGTATTTTTTTGACCTGTTAAAATGTGATTATAACGTTTCTTTTCCTCATTATATTTAGAAAAATTTAAAGAATATGTATTAAATAATTTAGTGAAATTTAAATCCGAACCTTGATCTATAAATGATAAATAATTATCTTGATTAAATAATTTAAATGTATCATGTTGAACATGAATATCCGCTAAAAACAAAGTAATCTGTTTAAGCATTTGAAGAGTTACGTTAACATTGTTTATTTTAATGATACTACGTCCACTTTTTTGTATTTCTCTGAAAATTTCCAACGTTTCTAATATTTCAATATTATATGATTCTAATATTTCATTTATTTTAGGATTATCATATGTAAAAATGCCTTTTATTTGAGCCATTTGCGCTTGATAACGAATCATATCGCTATCAGCTCTACTACCAAGCAACAAATCTATAGTGTCTATTATAAGTGATTTACCAGCACCAGTTTCACCTGTTAAAACCGTCATACCATCATTAAAATTTACTGTTAAGTCTTCAATTATTGCAAAATTTTTAACACTAAGGGTTTTAAGCATTTTATCACCTACTCAATTAACTTTTTAATTTTATCTAAAATATCTTTATTACCAAAATTGTATGCATCAAATATTTCATTTATTTTACCATGTGGAATACTAATATTTTGATTAAATCCCATTGATTGAAATTTAGTAATTAAATAGTTATTATTAGTTGCATATTCCAGTATATTTGAAGCAAGTGTCCCAATATTTACCGCTTGCTCAATAACTAAAATAGGAAGTTTACTTTCTAATATTTCTTGCACTATATTTATATCTATTGGTTTAATAAAACGGGCATTTATTAAAGTGACATCTAAATTATTTTCTTTAATTATATTTTCAATTCTAATTAAATCATGACCATATGAAATTACTATTCCTTTTTTTCCATATAACATATACTCCCATGTAAGATCTAATAGATCATTACTAATTTCATCTTCGTTAAAATCTATATCCGCTTTTGGATAGCGAATTACAAAAGGAGAGGTTTGATTAAATGCATAATTAAACATTTTAGACATTTCGATACCATCTTTTGGCATACCTATAACTATATTTGGCATCGAATTAAACATTGCAACATCATATAAACCTTGATGCGTTGCGCCATCTTCTCCGACAACTCCCGCTCTATCAATAGCAATAATAACATTTAAATTTAGTCTGCAAATATCATTTAATATTTGATCATAAGCTCTTTGAGCAAATGTTGAATACATCATTAAAACAACTTTTTGATTATTTAAAGCCATTCCAGCACACATAGTAGCTGCATGCTCTTCTGCAATTCCGACATCAATAAATTTACTTGGATATAATTCTTGAAACTTATTGAGTTTTGACCCTACACTCATTGCTGGAGTTACCACATAGAAATCTTCTTTTTGTTTTATATTACATAAAATAGAGCATACCGCTTCACTATATGAAACTTTATCTTTATTTTTCTCAATTGGGAGTCCAGTAGCAATATCAAACGGAGGTACGCCATGATAATTTCCTAGCATATCATTTTGAGCATGCTCATATCCATGGCCTTTTTCAGTTAAAAAATGAACAACTATTTTTTGTTTAGAATCTTTAATGCGCTCTAAGACTCTTATAACTTCTGATAAACTGTTACCGTCTATTGGACCATAATAGTCATAGCCTAAATCTTCAAAGATATTGACTTTTTGAATAAATCCTTTTAATCCTCGTTTTAATTGATGAAAGAAATTATTCATAAATTTAGGGAAAATTACATGACAAATACGCTTTAAACCACGCCAAATACCTGTACCTCTTAATCTTCCCAATATTCTACTCATTGCTCCAACACTACGACTAATTCCCATTTTATTATCATTAAGTATTACTATTGGATGTAATTCTGAGTTATTTCCCATATAATTTAAACCCTCATATGCCATACCGTTTGCGATTGAAGAATCTCCTATAATAGAAATGACTCTATTCATGTTCAAATCTTTATTATTATTTTTCGCATGCAAAAAACCACTCATGGCTGAAATGGTATTTGAGCTATGGCCTGATTCCCATACATCATATTCAGATTCACTAATACATGTAAAACCACTAAGTCCATTAAATTTTCTAAGTGTTTTAAAATCCTTTGCCCTACCAGTCAATATTTTATGAACATATGATTGGTGCCCTACATCAAATAAAAATTTATCAGTTTTATAATCAAAAACATAATATAAAGCAATCGTTATTTCTACAATCCCTAAATTAGAGGCTAAATGCCCACCCGTTTGACTAATATTTTCAATTAAAAAAGCTCTTATATCTTTAGCTAATTCAACCAATTCTTTTTTTGATAAATTTTTAATGAATTCTGGATTTTCTATTTTTTCTAAGTCCATAAATTCACCTATTCTTTTAAGAAATTTACAATACCATTTTCTGTCATTTTTAAAGTGACTAATTCTTCATTTTTATTTAAGATATCATAGCATTTCTTAGATAATTCAATGCCTTCTGTATAGCACTTAACAGCATCTTCTAATGCAATATTTTTATTTTCTAATTTTCTTACAATTTCTTCAAGTTTTGTTAAATTTTCCTCAAAACTTAATTCCTTATTTTCCATTTTTTACCTCCAAAACTTTTGCCATAATTTGACCATCAGTTACTTTAATATCAATAATATCATCAAGTTTAATATCATTAATACTTTTAATAATTTTATCTCCCATATTTACTAAAGAATATCCTTTATCCATTATTGCAAGTGGATTTAATACCTTAAGTTTTTCATTTAAAATTTTAAATGAATAATTCTTATTATTTATTAAAGACACAATGTTATTATTTAGCATTAATGATAAATGATCTAAATTTCTTTTTTTGTTTGCTAACTTTTCAATAGGGTTATTTGCTTCTATTCTACGATCTAAATTAGATAGAATCATTTTATAATTTTCAAAATAGTTAATAATATTTTGATTTACTCTTTGTTTAAATATTTCAATAGTATCTTTTAAAACATCAATACTAGGAGTAGCAATTTCGGCAGCTGCAGTAGGTGTTGCTGCTCTAAAATCAGCAACAAAATCAGCTATTGTAAAATCTACTTCGTGTCCTACTGCTGAGATGATTGGGATCTCGGAATTATATATAGCTTGTGCCACTATTCGTTCATTAAATGCCCATAAATCTTCTATTGATCCTCCACCACGACCAACAATTAAAGTATCAACTAAATTGTCTTTATTCGCAAGTTCAATTTGACTAACAATGCTTTCCTTAGCTCCTTCACCTTGAACTAAAGCCGGATATAAAATCATTTTACATAATGGATATCTTCTATTTAATGTATTTATGATATCTCTAATTGCAGCTCCTGTTGGAGATGTAATTACTCCAATTGATTTTGGAAATTTTTTTATTGGCTTTTTATGTTCAATATTAAAATAACCTAAATCGCTTAATTCTTTTTTTAAAGCCTCATAAGCTAAAAATAAATCACCTATTCCATCACTTTTCATTTCACGCACGACAATTTGATAACTCCCCGTAGCTTCATATACGCTAACATAGCCTTTAACAAAAACTTTCATCCCATCTTTTGGTTCAAATTTTACTGTTTTAGCCTGCGTAAAAAACATCATTGCTGTAATTTGAGCAGAGTCATCTTTTAATGTAAAATAAAAGTGCCCTCTTGAGTGATGCTTAAAATTTGATAATTCACCTTCTAATAGAACTTCTTTTAAATGTTTATCATTATCAAATTTATATTTTATATATTTAGTTAATGCTGTGACACTTAAATATTGTTCTTCCATAATCAACCTAATATGTTACTTTTAATTTTGTCTAAAAGTTTATTATTAAAAGCAACAGCTCTCCTATCACCTTGATCGCTATAAATTTTTGTTATTTCTAATGCTTCATTTATAGCTATAGACGGAGCAACCCCTTCTAAAATTTCGAACGTTGCTAATCTTATTATAGCTTTATCCACATAATTCAGACGATAAATACTATAATTTGTTAAAGCATTGCTAATATAATTATCAATTGATTCTAATCTATTCATAACACCTTTAGCATATATTATTGCCTCTTCACTTATTATAATTTCATCAAACATTAAAATTGCTTCATCAATTTTACATTCATTTAATTCAACCGTATATAGTAATTGAATTGCCTCTATTCTATTATCACGTTTACTCATATCAAAGAACCTCGCTTAATTCTAATTTATTATATCACGTTTAAACTCAAGAATAAAGAAAATAACAATAAAAGTAATTTGATTTTAAAAAAAATAAAAGTCCCATAAGGACTCTTATAATTCTGGAGATGTCAATTGAACACTAACCGCATAGTTTCTCGCAAATTTTTCTTTTGCTAAAAGAGCTACCGTTACAAAATCATCAGTTGTAAAATCATCAGTTAAAATATTTATTTTAATATTTTTACCAGTTGTGCAAACAAACACATCATCATATCCTAATGAAATTATTTGATTTTCCAAATCAACTTCACTATATTTCAAATTATAAATTTGATTTATTGAAGCAACTGTAGTTTCGAGTTCTGCTGATGTTAAATTTCCAGCAGCAATTTTAGCTTCTAATTGATTAATTTCTTCATTTCTGACTTCTAATAAATTTAATCTTAAACTTGCATACTCAGAGTATTTTACTTCACCAGTTATCCCACCACCATTAACTGGTGTTGTCGGACTTTGATTTTTAGTTTGTTGAATATAAAATATACTAAGCATCACCACCACGGCTAATAGCAGTAATGGAATTTTATTTTTTCTTAACATAAAGAGCCTCCCTACATTCATTATAAATATATGAAGATACTATTTAAGTTATGCCTTTTTTATAGAATCAATTAAATTTTTCATTTTAATACTCTTTTTAAAATAATCCCCATAATATAAATCACACATATACTTTTGGCAAATCTTTATTTCATCTTTATTCTCAATTTTATCAACTACAAATAAGGAATTATATGTCTTAGTAATATCACTTAAATAAATAATATTATTTTCTTGATATTTTTGATAATCATAAAAATACATATTTGCACATTTTAACATTATATCTTCAATATTATTTGATGAAATTGATATTCCAAATTCTATTAATTTATTTAAATTATGTGCATTCATTTTATCATATTTAAAATCAGCAAGATGGATAGTTATTAAGTTGGCAGGGATTTTGAAAAATCTCAATTGTTCATTTATAAACAGAATAATTTTCTCGTTTTGGATTGTTTTAAAATGCATTGGAATGATTATTTTAACATATGAATGTATTTCATCATAAAGTAAATTTAATTCTTTTAAAGTATTTTGAAATAAATATTTATCTAATAATTCTTCCAATCCTCTTTTACAAATAACTTCTTCTATTAAATCTTGTTCAACATCATAATTGATTAAATTCAATTTAGAGACATATGCATAAACATTGTTTTCAGCAAAATTAACTAATTGCCTATATGTAATTATCATTTTATTATGATCAATGCATTCACTAATATGCGTAATTAATTGTGATTCAAAATATCTTTTTTTATAAGTATTTTGATCAAAAATAGCAACATGATTTTTCATGTTTTTTACTACTTTTGCATCAATTAATGCCTCAGATGCGTAAAATAAAATTTTATCAGGATCATTTATTACTAAGTTCTTTGTATATCTAAAAATACCACAACTAAAAGACATTTTTAAGCGTTTATTTAAATCATACAATTTTAAAACTAAATCATCTAAAATTTTTTCCATCTTAGAGGTTATTAAGCGCTTATCATTAAGGTTATTAAATAAAATCGCAAATTTATCGCCATCAATATGATAAACACTGCTATTAAATTCTACTACTAGCATTTGTGTTAAAATTTTACCTACACTAAATAATATTTGGCTTTGAAAATTAAAACCATATAAATCTCCAAAACGTTTAAAATCATTAATATCAATGATACATAAACTAAATTTACGTTCTTCTAAAATAGAATTCAAATCTATAAATAGTTTTAACTTAGTATCAAGTTTCGTAAGTGGATTTTGATATGCTAATTTTTTTAAATCGTTTTTCGTTTTTTCAGATTCAGTAATGTCATCAATTAAAGAAAGTATTCTTATAATTCCTTCTTCATACATTGGATAAAATCTTTCCTGAATAGATATATAAGAATTATTAACTAAAAATTCATATTTAATAACTGTTTCTAAAGTCATTTTTGTTAAAATTTCTTCTTTTATCTTTTTATAACTGTTTATATCTTCTTCCTTAATTTTAGATAAATAATCACTAATATAAATATCATTATCCAAATTTAAAATACTGGCAGCTTTATCATTTAAGTGAATAAATCCATCTATTTCTTCTTTAACACCAGAGGACATGTTCTCAGTTATAAAAAATATTTTTTGATGAATTAATTCAATAGATTTTTTATTTAATTCTTCATTTAACCTAACATTTAGCATTTTCGAAATAATTTTTAACGATTCATATGCTAAGTCTAAATCAATGAAACGTTCTTCACTTAAAAATGTTATTGTTCCAAAAACTAAGTTATCTCTTTCAATAGGGAGCGTAAAAGCTTTATAGTCTTGATCAAACAAATTTTTAGTAATTATATCTTTATTATAAGATTCTTCTTTTATGTTATCAGTTACAATTTCTTCTTCTTCTGTAAAACTTAATAAGTGTATTGTATTTTCTAAATCTTCAATATTAAATTTTTTATCATAAACGCGTTCTTTTTTATAATGATATCCATAATAATCATTATTATAGTAAACAATGATTACTTCCTTTATCGGAAAAATACTTTCTAAATTAATCATTGATTTTCTAAATACTTCTCTAAATAATACTTTAGAACTATAATTATTTAGTTCATCAAAAATAATAGCTACCTTTTCATACATTTGAGAAATGTACAAATTCTTAGTTTCTTTAACTATTTTTTTATGTTCAATAATAATAGGTTCATCAATTTCATTAGCAAAGTTTAAATCTATTTTTGGTGTTTTCTCGCGTTTCTTTTCATTTTTAACTTCTTTTTCTAAATTTTCAATCTCTATAATACGATCTTGATATGTTTTAATCGATACTTTATTATTTAAATGTTCATATAGCATTAACGCACTTCTACAAAAGTCCAATTTATTTTTATTATTTACATTATTTAATTTTTCTTCATAATTTGATTCTGCAATCATAGCTTTTTTATATTCTTGAGTTTTTAAATATGCTTTTAATAAATAATTTGCTAAAATAATTTCTTGATCACCATTCAAATTTGCTTCATCTAAAAGTTTTTTTGCATCTAATATGGTTTTATTATAATTACCACTTTCATAAATTATCGAAATTTTTTTAATATATAAATCAGTTATTTTTTCAAATTTAAAATCACGTTGATACATAAATTCCAATTTATTCATTATATCAAAGAAATTTTCATAATCATGTTCTAAATAATAATATTTTAATAATAATTCATAAGCAAATAAACGATCGTCATCATCAATATTATCATTTAAAAAAATCAAAATATTTCTTTTAGCTTCACTTTTTTCATTCTTTGCTTCATAATATAATATTAAATCTTTAATATATATTGAAGTATCATAACTTTTTAAATAATTCTTTTTAATTTCAATATATTTCTTACTTAAATCTAGCATTTTAGAATTAATTGATATTTTTATTATTTCGTTACATAATTCAATTACACACTTTTCGTCCATTGAAGAAAATTGATTATTATATTGAATTAACAATTTATATGCTTCATTTATTTTCCCAATTTCAAATAAAATATCAGCTTTATAGCATAATGCTTTAAAATATAATAAATCAGTTTTATTTTGATTTGATAAAAAAACATCTATTTTTTTTATAGATTGAATACTTTTATTTAGTTCTAAAATTTCTTCAATTGTCATAATTCACCAGCATATTTATTTTCTTTATTAATTTATTATTTTTATACAAATAGATTGTATTTTCCACTATATATGCATATTCATTATTTAAGAAAGCACCTGGATTAAGAAAATAAACATTTTCTTCTATGAAACATTCTTGAATATGAGTATGACCAAACAAACAAAAATTTGATTTAACTTCAAAAGCTCTATAAATTAAATTATTTAATGTGTATTTTACATTAAGGGTATGTCCATGTACTAAATAAAATATTTTATTATTAATAGTAATTATTTTTTCAATATTATCATATGATTTTAAATCACAATTTCCTTTAACATAAATAACATTTAAATCTTTTAATATAGATTCATTTATAATAAAATCTCCTAATATAATAATTATGAAATCAGAATGATTTTTTAAAAAGTCAATAAAATTTTTATTATTATGAATATCACTTATTATCAATATTTTCATCTATATACTTTATGAGACTCCTTGTAGCTTTTGCACGATGAGATAGGTTATTTTTTTCTTCTAATGTAATTTGGGCGAATGTTTTGTCTAATTCTTTAACATAAAAATATGGATCATACCCAAAACCATTTTCACCAAGTGGTTCTAATATTATTTGTCCATATGCATAATCCTCAAAAATCTCATATTTATTATTAGGAAAATAAATGCACATTGCACAAACATATCTAGCGCTTTTATCAAAAACATCTCTTAAATTTTTTATTAGAAGTTGATTATTTAAATCATCATCATGCATATCGCCTGCATATCTAGCTGAATATATACCCGGTTCATTATCAAGTGCGAAAACTTCTAAGCCTGAATCATCACTTATCACAATTTCATTTGTATATAATGATATTGTCTTTGCTTTAATTAACGCATTTTCTTTAAACGATTTTCCATCTTCGATAATTTCATATGGATAGTTAATATCTCTTAAAGATAATATTTCGAATTTATCTTTAAAAAGAGTTTTAAACTCTTTTATTTTACCTAGATTTGTAGTTGCAATTATTAATTTTCTCATAAAATCACCTAATATGATTTTAACATAAAAATAAAAATATGACTACATTAAGGTTATATATTATTTAATCCATAAATTTTGTTGAAAATTGTTAATTATAAATATTTATTATTAATCTTTATATAAACATTTGTAAAACCAAGAGATAAAAATGTTTTTTTTAAAGAATAAGTTGCAATTTCTGTATCATTTGATAAATAAAAATATTCATCAAAATTTAAATATAAATCATTCTCTTTTTTTTCAACGTCTATTAAATTTACATTGTTAATAATTGGGCTAGTATAACCACTAGGCAATCTATTTTGCAAAATCGTATAATAATTAATAATGTCGTTTATTTCTATATTATCCATTGATACCAATACTTCTTTTAGGTTATTTGTTTCATATTCAATAAGATAAAATTTCACTTTGTCTTCTTTTATATTTGAATCTTCTTTTATTTCATAAGTAATTATAGCTTTTTCAACGTAAAACATAGGGATAGATATTGCTGCTAAAAAAATTAAAACAATAAAATATATTTTTTTCATTTATACCTCGCATTTTTTTTAATTATTCTTTATAAAATATATGTTTTATGTTTTAAAATTATGTTTTTTTAGTATAATAATATCAGGTGATGAAAATGGAAGAAATAAATAAATATATAGACAAAACGGTAATAAAAAGTTTTTGCGCAGTTTTAATATACTTCATAATGGATTACGTTATAGTACCATATATGATTACTCCTATTATCTTTGAAATTTATACTAAAGGCATTGATCTTGAATATTTTAAAGATGTAATTATTAATGGACTTGATGATCCATATATCATGAGTAAATATTATGCTATATCAATATGTATTAATGTCGTAGTTGATGCTATTTTATTTATTGCATTAATCGCTTTATTTTATCAAGATATTATTAAGGATGTTAAAAGACTTAGAAAAGATTCGGCAAAATATGCTAACCTATTCTTAATTGCATTTATAATTTGCTATTTAGCGAATGTTATTACATCGGCAATATCTAATAGTGTGACTGCAGAAAACGTTAATCAGTCATCTATTAATGACATGCTTAATTCAAATTCAACAAACTTTCTATTTATGGCACTTTTAGTTGTTATTTTAGGACCAGTCGTCGAAGAATTAGTTTTTAGAAAAGGTATCTTTGGCGTCATTAAAAATCCATATGCAGCTTTTATTGTTTCAGCACTTTCTTTTGCTATAATTCATCTTTTATCAAGTGAGGGCTCAATAGCTGATATGATGCTCATGTCTTTACCGTATTTAGCAATGGGATTTGGATTTTCATATATTTATTATAAAACTGATAAAAACATTATGTACTCTATTTTAGCTCATATATTTATGAATTTTACTTCAATATTCTTATTATTCTTCTATCGTTAATAAATTAAAAAGGAAAATTGATTTCCTTTTTTTTGCATAAAAAAAGAGGTTATTAACCTCTTAGGCTTTAAATACAATTTCAAATTCTTCTAAAACTACCATAACTTCATCATTAAATTCTAAGTTATATTCTTTTAAAGTATTAGTAAATATCTCTTTATACAATTCTTTCCAAGACTCCAACGATTTATCGTTTTCTCCTTCTTTTGAGGCATGCGAAGCAGTAACTTTATTAAAAGGTACTAATGTTACCTTTTTATTTTTTATAATACAAGCCGCAGTTTCTTCATCTTCTTTTAAAATGACGCTATAATCTCCAACCATAGGTAATGGGATTCCATCAATTCGGTATGGATCATATAAAGTAGCATTAGCAGTTTTTGCTCCGCTTAGTGTCAATGTAACTAATTCGTTTGTTTCATCTCCATATGTCCAAGCTGAATAATCTTCATTTACTAATTCTTTATTTTCTTTTATAAATTTATTCCATAATTCTATATGATTCATATTATCAACTCTTTCTTTGCTTTTTTTAATAGCTCAATTATTTTCTTATTTTCCAAATTTAATGCTAAATCCATTGGTAAATAGCCAAATGAATCTTTCCTATTTAAAGTTGAAATTTTTATTTGTCTTTCTACTTCAAATACGTCCTCTTTTATTATAGCAAGATGCAAAGGATAAGTCATTAAATAATTTCTATAATTATATGAATTTATTTGTTCCTCAATATAATTTAGATAAGAATCTTGTTCTATAAGTTTAAATATATCTTCAAAATAAATATTTTTTATATCCGCAATTGCTCCATTTTTTATTAGTAATGATAAAATTTCCCGATTTTCATTTTTTACAGAATAAAATAAAGGTGTTTCTTTATTTTTATTTTTAATATTAATAAATGCATTGTTTTCGATTAAAAATTTTGTTACCTCAAAGTCACTAGTGCCTACAGCAATATGAAGTAGACTTTCTGATTGATAATTTTTTATATTAACTAATTCCGGTTTGAAAAATTGCTGTATCAAATTCATATTATGTGATCTAATAACAGCAAATAAAATATTTTCATCATTTATATCTTTAACATTTAAATTAGCACCTTTTTCAATTAATAAATCAATGAATTCACTGCGATTATATAAAATTGCTTTAAAGATAGCCGTTTCACATTTTTTATTTTTCAATTCAATGTTAGCGTTTCTATCTATTAATGCTTTAAAAAAACCAAGTCTATTATAAACAATTGCATAATTAAGAGCCGTTTCACCATTTTTATCTTTCAAATTTATGTCTATGTAATGTTCAATTAATATCTTAAAAATATCAAAATTATGAAAAATAATACTATAATGCAGTAATGATTGAGAATCCTCATTTAAAATATTTATATTATGCAAACTTATAAATTCTAAAATATCACTTATTAAATTATCTTCTATCATCTTAAATGGATCAATCATATTTTTACCTCTTTTTAAAAAAATAGAGCCATTGGCTCTATTATTATTTTATTAAATCTTTAAGTACTTTACCTGCTTTAAATGCTGGAGATTTTTGTCCTGGGATAGAAATATCTTCACCAGTTCTTGGATTACGTCCAGTACGTGCAACACGATTACGAACTTCAAAAGTTCCAAAACCTGAAATTACAACCTTTTCTCCTTCAGCTAAAGTTTCAGATATTGTATCGATTAAAGCGTCGATTGTTTCTTCTGTAACCTTTTTTGATAAATTTGCTCTTTCAGCAACAATTGAAATTAATTCTGTTTTATTCATTCTTAATTATTCCTCCTATTAAGAATATTATATCAAAGTTTCCTTGTCATTACAACATTATTTGAAAAATTTAGGAAAAAAATAAAAGCGTTTCCATAAAACATTTAAAAATAAAATACCTTCTTTTATTACAAGAAGGTATTTTTTATTTTAAACAATTATAGCTATTAATCCATTATGTGAAGAATTAATCATTTTATCTAATACATTTTTTAATTTGTCTTTAGATTTATCAGGCATTTGGTATATTTTGGCTCTAATTCCATCATTAACTATCTCACTAAGTTTTCGGCCAAAGAATTCTTTGTTCCAAACTTCACTATTCTCAATATCTTCATTTAATAAATTATCCATCATCATTTGTGACTGAGCTTCACTTCCAATAATTGGTGTAAATGATGATTCTACATCTACTTTTATTAAATGGATACTTGGTGCTATCGCAGACAATTTAACGCCATATTTCCCATTTTGTTTAACTATTTGTGGTGGCAAAAGTTTCATATCAGCTGCCTGTGGCACACTTATGCCATACCCTGTTTCTTTGGCCATTTCAAGTGCTGAGCCTAAATTTTCATATGTGTTAGATAATTTTTTACATTCATATAAATATGAAATATAAGCACTTCTTGAATCACCCTTATCACCTAATAATTCTTCTAAAATAGTTTGATAAGTTTCTTCCTTTAATTCTATTTCAATAATTACTTTCGCATCAGTAGGACTAAACACATCCAATTTAACATCTTTAAAAAGATTTGTATTCTTTAAGTAATCTTGAATTTTAGCAATATCTTTTATTTTATTATAATTATTTGAAGCATTAGATATTTCATCATCTACTAATTTTTTTAGTTCAATGTCATCGCCTAATACTGCAAAATATTCCGGTAAAGCAATTTCTAAATCTTCAATTGGAAATTCACCTAAAGCTGATGATAAAACTTGATCTATTTCTGCTTGTGTCATTTGAATAACATTTAAAGCATTTACTACTACTTTATACTTTTCTTCAAGTTCTAATTTTATACTTTGAGCCAATTTACCAGTTGGATTTTTAGTATTTAAAACAATAGTAAATGGTTTTTCTAAACTCATTAATTGTGGAATTAAATCTTCTTCAACTTTTTTATATTCAGCACGACTAAATTCACCAAAACTTCCATCAGAAGTAATATAAATCCCTAAATTAGAATGATTTTTAATAACTTTTTCTGTTCCAATTTTTGCTGCATCTTCAAATGGAATCTTATCATCAAACCATGGCGTTTTTACTAGTCTTGGACCATCCTCTGTTGAGTACCCAGTTGCTGATGGAATAATTTGACCAACACAATCCACAATTCTGATATTAAAGTTCCAATCTTCCTTTACATTTATGTTTAACGATGTTGAAGGAATAAATTTTGGTTCTACTGTCATTATTTGTTTACCATCAGCTGTTTGTGGCAATTCATCAACTATTTTATTTTTGATGAATTCATCATTTAAATATGGTAAAACTTTCAACTCAAAAAATTTATTTATAAAACTTGATTTACCACTTCTTACACTACCTACTACTCCAACATAAAAATCGTCTTTCATTCGACTTGTTAAGTTATTTAGAGCATTATCATTCATTATAAATCCCCACTCTCATATTCAGTACTAAATCTATGCTAAATATTATAAACATATTCCAAAAACAAAAAAAATCTCTTTTTTTTTAAGAGATTTTAAATATTATCTATTTTGAAATTAAATAATCAAATAATTTTGGAGAAATACCTTCATTAAGTATTGTCGTAACTATTCCATCTTCTTTATCCTTTGGAATATCACGATTAGTAAGTTTAGCTCCCTTTTGAATTATAGATCTCAAATTATCTTCATCTTTCAAATCCAATTTTGATGCTTCTTCCACTAACTCATACATCGCTTCTTGATCAATATTATTTGATATAATATAATCCATCACCTTTTGAAAATTCATATTAAAACCTCCTACGATAATTTATGCAGGAGGTGTGACATTTGTGACTATTCTATTTTTAATTTTCTACCCATTAATTCAGGAATTATTTCTTTTAAAGTTATATTTCCTTCTAAAAATTGATATGCTGCTTCTATAATAGGCAATTCTAAATTATATTTTTTACCAATTTCATGCGATGCATAAATTGTTCTTACACCTTCAATTGCCATTTTAGCTTTATCCATGACATTAGCCAAAGATTCTCCTTGACCTAGTTTTAATCCAGCTTGAAAATTACGACTATTTAGTGAACTTGCAGTAACTATTAAATCACCAATTCCTGATAATCCATAAGCAGTTTCTTTTTTTCCACCTAAAGCTTCAACAATAGCGATTATTTCTCTAATACCTCTACTAATTAAGGCTGCACGGGCATTTTCTCCCAAACCAATTCCTGTAGCAATACCACTTACAACGGCAATGGCATTTTTTATTGCCCCACCAGTTTCTACACCAATTACATCATCATTTGTATAAACTCTTAAATATTTTTCATTACTAAAAAGATTTTGAATTTTATTTGCTGATTCAAGATTCGTAGAAGCACTAACTAATGTTGTTAATTTTCTAAAAATTAATTCTTCAGCATGACTTGGACCAGATAATACTACATAATCTATAATATTTTTATTATCAATTTCTTGATAAACTATTTGACTTACTCTTAATGAAGTTTCAGGTTCAATTCCTTTACTAACATTCACAAATAATTTTGGTTCATTTATTAATTTATTAATTTGATTTAAAACCATTCTCATTGCTTTAGTAGGTACACATAAAACGATAATATTAGAATGATTAACGACTTCATTTAAAGATAATGTCGCTTTTATATTTTGTGGTATAGTTACATCAAAAAAAGGATGAAGATGTTCATTATTAATTTTATTAACAAAATCATTATTTATATCAGAAATTAAGACATCATGACCATTATCACTTAGTGCTTGTGCTAAGGTAGTACCCCATGAGCCTCCTCCAATTACGGAAACTTTCATTTTAATCTCGCTTTCTAAATTCAAATTTTATTGGGGTTCCAAAAAAATCAAAATTCTTTCTTAACTGATTTTCCAAATATCTTTGATAAGAGAAATGGATAAATAAAGGATCATTTACAAATGTTGTAAATGTTGGAGGTTCAACTCCAACTTGAGAAATGTAATAAAATTTAGCTTTTCCACCTTTAAATTCAGATGGTGGGAACATTGCAACTGCATCAGCTAAAACGTTGTTTAAAACACTTGTAGTAACACGTCTGTGATATGAATCATAAACCAATGAAATTTCAGGGAATAAAGTGTGAACACGTTTATTTTCTAAAGCTGATAAAAAAACAATTGGAGCATAATCTAAATACTTAAATTTATCTCTAATGTCATCAGTCCATTCTTGCATTGTTTTACTATCTTTAGTAACAGTATCCCATTTATTTACAACTATAATGCATGGTTTATTATATTCATCAACGTAACCACCAACATGATAGTCTTGTTCAATTATACCCTCTTCGGCATTTAATAGTAATAAAACTACATCACTTCTTAAAATTGCATCAACAGTTCTTATATTGCTATATTTTTCTGTATTTTCATATATTTTACCACGCTTACGAAGTCCTGCTGTATCGATAACAACATAATTTTTACCATCAACAACAAAAGGTGTATCAATCGCATCTCTAGTTGTCCCAGGAATATTTGATACAATTACACGATTATCATTTAATAATGTATTTACTAATGAAGATTTTCCAACATTTGGTCTACCAATTAAACTAAATTTAATTGCATCATCATAAACTTTATCTGGTTTATTAACAAAATGTTTAATAACTTCATCTAATAAATCTCCAACGCCAATACCATGCATTGAAGATGAAGGAATTGGTTCTCCAAATCCTAAAGTATAAAAGTCATAAACATTTTCTTTATATTTTTGTTCATCAACTTTATTAACAGCTAAAATTACCGGTTTTTTTGATCGATATAAAATTTTAGCAATATATTCATCATCAGTTGTAACTCCACTACGACAATCAACAACAAAAATAATAACATCAGCTTCTTCCATTGCAATTTCAGCCTGAGCTTTTATTTCTGTTAAAAAAGGAGCATCAGAAATCTCTATGCCCCCTGTATCGATTAAGAAAAATTCTTTATCAAGCCAAGATGCTTTAGAATATATTCTATCTCTTGTCACTCCTGGTTGATCGTTAGTGATAGATAGACGTTGGCCGATGATACGGTTAAATAGTGTCGACTTACCAACATTGGGACGACCTACTATAGCTACTTTAGCCAGCATAATATCACTTCCTATTTCTTATTTTTTAAATACATCTTTGAAAATATCGCCTAATGTTGTAGTCTTTTCTTCTTCAACAGGAGCATTCATATATTTTTCAAATTCTAATCTTGCTAAATTATCTTGATATTTTTTGATATTTAACTTTAAAAACCATTCACGTGGTTTAATTGTATCAATAATAGCAGTTATTTCATCACCAATCGCAAAATAATCATCTAATTTTCCATTAACACCTTCAGCTAATGCATCATTTGCATTAATATATCCATCTACACCAAGTGTCTCAACAGTTAAACCTTTTGGTTCAATTTTTGTGATAACGCCAGTTACAACATCGCCCTCTTTAGCGTTTACTCTTGCCCAAGGGTTATCAATTAAGGCTTTACGAGATAATGAAAGTTTTTCTTTCTTTTCTTCGATATTTAAAATTGCAACTTTAACTGAGTCTCCAATTTTTACGCTTGCCATAAAATTATCATTTGGATTCCAAGAAAATTCTGATGTATGAAGTAGTCCACGTACATTTGCTGCAACTTCTAAAATTAAACCAATTGGTAATTTATTAACACATTTCCCTATAACTTCTTGACCAATTTTAACATTTTTAATATATGCTTCAAATGGAGTATCTTCTAATGCTTTCTTTGACAAAGCAATTTTACCATTTTCTAAGCCAATAACTTTAACTTCAATTTCATCGCCTTCATTATATAATTCTTTTATATTTTTTATAAATAAATGTGAAACTTGATTTATTCTTACTAAACCTTGATTGTATTTAAATTTAACATACATTCCAAAAGCTTCAATCTTAGTAATAACACCTTTTACTTTATCGCCTACTTTAAAAGTATTAAATTCTTCCTCTTTTGATTTCAAATAATTTTCTTGTTCAATTACGCGTTCAGAAACAACACCAGTTTTACGTCTATCATCCGCTTCTAAAAGTCTAACAACAATGTTATCTTGAACTTTAGTAGTTTTTAATGCTTGACTATCTGGAAGGAAAAATGTAAATCCCTTATAAGAAACATTAAAGCCTTTTGAAACACTTTTTGTAACTTTCATATTTAAAGCCTCTTTTGTGTCAACAGCTTCAATTATTTTTTTAAATTCTTCATCTTTTAATAAATTTAAACGACTTAAATAAATAGATTCTTCCGTAACTTTAGTAACTTCTGCAGTAACTAAATCACCAACATTTACTAATCCTATAAAACTATCAATACTCTTGTCCAATGTATAGTATTCTAAATAAATAGTACCTTCAGTAAATGTATTTATATCAACTGATATTGACTTTTCTCTTACTTGAACTACGCTTCCAGTGTAGATATCTCTAACTCTAATTTTTTGTACTTCTACATCGTTCATGTTTTTAATTTCGTTCATTCTTTTCTAACCTCTCATTTACTAGATTTATTATTTTATTACATACATCTTCTATACTTACATTAGTAGTATCAATTAATATTGCATCGCTTGCTTGGACTAATGGCGATAGCTCTCTATTCATATCAGTATAATCACGTTCAACAATATCATGATATACTTCTTCATATGTCACTGAACTTCCTTTATCGTGTTGTTCAATGTACCTACGTTTAGCTCTTTCTTCTTTAGATGCTGTAAGAAATATTTTTATATCAGCATTTGGTAATACAACTGTTCCAATATCTCTACCATCCATTAAGATATAGCCATATGTCGCAGATATTCTTTGAAACTCAAGCATTTTATCGCGAACAATTTGATGTTTAGAAACTGCTGAAACATTTTTTGTAACGTTTCTGCTGCGAACCTCTAAAGAAACATTTTCATCATTTAAATAAATTATATTATCCTTATATTCAATTTTAATATCATTTACAAATTCAAAATTTTCTTCCAAATTAACATCTAATTTTCTTCTTAATGCCTCTAATGTAACCGCACGGTACATTGCGCCAGTGTCGATGTGGACAAAGTTTAATTTGTCTGCAACTAACTTGCTTATTGATGACTTACCGCTTCCTGCTGGTCCATCAATGGCAACTTGAAAGTTCACCATTAAAAACACCTAACTTTCTAAATTATCTTTAAATTATAGCACTTTATTCACATTTTTTCAATGCTTATAACACATTATTATAGACTATGTAAAACTTTTATTTCATGTGGTTTTAATTCTCGATATTGACCTAAAGCTAAATCATCACAAGTAATTGCTGCAAATGATAATCTTTTTAATTTTTTAACTTCGTGTCCAACAGCTTCACACATATTTCTAACTTGACGATTTCTACCTTCAGTTATTGTAATATGTAAAAGACTTGAATCATTTTCTTTATCAAAAGAAATAACATCTACTTTCGCTCTTTTCGTCATTATTCCATCAATCATTACGCCTTTAATAAGTTTTGTTACTGCAGCTTGACCAATAATTCCGCGAACCCTGACTTGATATTTTTTTTCTATTTCTTTAGAAGATCTAGTAAGTTTATACGCTAAATCTCCATCATTTGTTAAAATTAAAACTCCAGATGTATCATAATCTAATCTTCCTATTGGATAAATTCTTTGTCTTTTTTCTGTTTCTCCAATTAAGTCCATTACTGTCCTACGTCCTAAGCTATCAGATACTGTCGATAAATAACCTGTAGGTTTATTCAAAACATAATAAACATGTTCTTCTTTAAAAATTTCTTTATTATTATATTTTATTAAATCATTTTTACCTACTTTAAATCCTAGTTCTGTTATAACTTTTCCATTTACAGTAACTTTACCTTCTAAGATTAATTCTTCTGATTTACGGCGTGAAGCTATTCCAGCTTGAGCCATGACTTTTTGAAGTCGTTCTTTTTTGTCTTCCATGATATCACCTTTTGATATTATACTTTAAAATAACAAAAAAAACAATGAAATCTAATGAATGAATATTCATTTTTGTAATTTCATTGTTATAGAATTATGAAGAAGCAAATTAAGACTAAAATAAAACAAAATAAGTCTGTTAAAAGTCCAACAGGAATAGCATAGCGGGACTTCGTTACCCCTATACTGCCAAAATAAAGACTCATAACGTAAATAGTTGTATCCGTTCCTCCTTGAAGTAAAGATGCAGCTATTCCTTCTTTACTATCTGGAGTATAATATTCAAATATTTTAAACATAAACGCCATTGAAGCGTTAGCTGATACAGGTTTAAAAAGACTTTGTAGTAATAACTCAACAGGGATATATCTTATTGAAATTATATCCTGAACAAATCCAGAGGCAACAAAAACACTGACACCAATATACATTGATACTAAATATGGCATTATAGAAAATGTTGTTTTTACGCCATCTTTCACACCTATAATGAAAGAATCATAAGCATTTGATTTATTTTTTAACGAATATAAAAAAACGATAATTATAAATGATGGAATTATAAAGTAACTAATGTTTTGCATGTTTGCTCACCATCCCATTAACAATGATTGCAAACGCTGTTGTGAAAAATGATATAGCAAGTAACAGTGGAACAATATAACTTCCGTTATTGCTCCCATAAGTATCTCTTAATGAAATTATTGTTGAAGGTATTATGCAAATTCCTGAGGTATTTACAACTAATAGAGTAATCATTTCTTTGCTTGCGACTTTAGAATGATTATTTAATTCATCTAATTCCTTCATCGCTCTAAGTCCAAAAGGTGTAGCCGCACTTCCAACACCTAACATATTTGCTGCTAAATTTATTGATATATATTCTAAAGCTTTAGAATCTTTATCTAAATCTTTAAACAATGGTTTAATTAATTTTGAAACTACTTTTGTCAGTGATTTTAAGAGTCCTGAATCAATACATACTTGAAGAATGCCTGACCAAAAAACAGTTAGAATTGAAATGTTAATAAATATTTCAAATGCATCTTTTGGAGCCTGGGTTAAAACAACATTTATTTCTTGAAAATTACCAGTAATTAATCCGTATCCAAGTCCTAATACAAACAATAAAACAAATAATAAATTAACCATATTATCACCTCAAAGAAACATATGCATAAAACCTTATTTTTATGATTTATGTTAATAAATTTTTACCAATTAAGTGATATAATTTACCAAAAATTATCTCTTTTAGAAATGTTATTATATACTCGTAAGGGGTTATCCCTTAACATTATAGAAAGAGGTAACAAAATGAAAAAAACTTTATATTTTATCACAAGCTT
Organism: Anaeroplasmataceae bacterium; assembly: GCA_031549865.1. Classification (GTDB taxonomy): domain Bacteria; phylum Bacillota_I; class Bacilli_A; order Acholeplasmatales; family Anaeroplasmataceae; genus JAVBPE01. The sequence continues at coordinate 29,960 of JAVBPE010000011.1, forward strand.
CATCTTATTAACTCTTATTTTATTACAAGGAAATAAAATAAATGCAGCCCAAACAAAAGGTGCAGGAATTATAGATACTAATGGTTATGCGTTAAATGTCAGATCTTCTAATTCAACTTCTTCTACTGTATTAAAGAAATTAAATGACGGTACATATATAACAATAATTAGTCAATCTGGTTCTTGGTATTATATTCAATATGGAGCAAATTCTTATGGATATGTTCATAGTGATTATATTGATGAGTTATCAAACGATTATGAAGCAATAACTAATGCAAGAGTTAATGCTAGATGGTGGTATTCAACATCATCAGATATAAGAACAACACTTAATTTGGGAACAACTGTTATTGTTATTGGTACAATAAATGGTTGGAGCAAAGTGATTTATGATGGAGTAAATGTTGCTTATATAAAAAGTGAGTATTTATCAAAATCACAAACATATCAAGCAATTGATTTAAATGTTGTAAGTTTCAAACAATATGATTCACGTTGGGGAAATGTATATATCGGCAATAGTGGAGAAACATTTTCTCAAATCGGATGTGCAACAACTTCAATATCAATGATCGAATCTTATAAAAAATCTACAACAATTACTCCACTTCAAATGTATTACAATTTAAGCTATACATCTGATGGTGCAGTATACTGGCCTTCATACTTCAAACAAAATACGTCTAGCACAAATTATTTAAGTAATATTTATACTGAACTTAAAAATGGTAAACCTGTAATATTAGGATGTAAAAAAGCAAATGGTTCTCAACACTGGATTGTTATTGATGGTTATAGTGGTTCAAATACATTATCTGCAGCAAACTTTTTAATCAATGATCCAGGCAGTTCAACTAGAACAAATCTCCAAGAATTTTTAAATGTATATCCTTACTTTTATAAATATCTAACTTATTAATAAAAAGCTCTAATTTTAGAGCTTTTTTACTTTTATTATCATATTATTAAGTTTTTAAGTTCCTTCTTAATAAAGATAAAATGCTATACTTTTATTTTAAATCAATGCTTGATAATACTACATTCTTCTTTTACAATCATATCATCATTAACATATATTTTTAATATGCATGAACTTTTATATAATTCAAAATGAATCTTTAATTTCTTTTTTTCATTTTCAGTTAAAGGTAAAAAGTAATTCTTTTTTATGTATATATAATAATCAACATCATCTATAATCGGATTATAAATTCCCTTTTTCAAAACATTTGTAAATGTATAATTATTAATAACCTTAGAATATTCTTTATGATTAAGCCAATCATTAGAATCATTAATAGTCACAATAACCAATTGTACATCATTTTTTTCATAAACAGATACTAAAATTCGCCCGCTTTTTTTGGTATATCCTGTTTTCCCACTTATGAATTCATTAGTATCTCTAACTAGTCTATGTTTATTTTCCCAATAATAATGATTACCTTTTAATGTACATGTCTTATAACTTGTTTTACTACTTATATCTTTAAATATTTGATTATCCATTGCATAGCTCATTAAAAGTGCCATGTCATATGCAGTAGATAAATTGTATTCTTTTTCATCTAGTCCAGAAGCATTCGCAAAAGTGGAGTTGGTCATATTTATTTTTTTAGCAAGTTCATTCATTCTATAGACAAAATCTTTCGAATTATTATTACTTAATGCTGATGCCGCATCATTTCCACTTCTAAGCATTAAAGCATGAAGTAAATCATATTTAGTTAATGAATCGCCTTCTTGTATATATACTTTGCTTCCAACCTCATTTACATCTTTAGAAGTAATCTCGATTAATTCAAATAAAAAGTCATCTTCAATTGCTGTTATTGCAGTCATTATTTTAGCAGTTGAGGCAACTAAAGATATTTGATGCATATTACTTTGTTTTAAAACTCTTTTGGTACTTCTTTCCATTACACAATATGAAGTACCACTATTGGTGTATGGTTTTGCACCTAATGAAACAATTACTGCAAAGAAAATAATTATATAACTAAATTTTTTCATGTAAAATCACCATCTAAATATATGATTTTAAAAAAGAAAAATGCCTAAAATTTTAGACATTTAATTCTTTATAACTGGATTAAGCTTTTCTTCTAATCTTTAAATTTCTTCTCTATAATCATTTAAGAATCTATAAACAAATGCTGCTAAAGCTCCACCTAATAATGGACCAACAATGAAAATCCATAATTGCTTAAGTGCTTCTCCGCCTTCAAATATTGCTGGACCAAATGATCTTGCTGGATTTACAGACGTTCCTGTTAATCCAATACCAATTAAGTGAACTAAAACTAAAGTTAAACCAATAATTAAACCTGCAATTTTTGAATTTTCTCTTTTGCTTGTTACAACGCAAATAACGTAAACAAAGATAAATGTTAAAATTATTTCAGTTACTAGGGCAACTAAATATTTAACTGCATTATTATCATGACCATCGATAATTATAGCTTGCATTTGATTTGCACCTAAAGTATGTCTTTGTCCAAATATAAACCACAATATTATAGCACCTACTGTTGCGCCAATAAGTTGTGATAATACATAAACTAAGAATTCTTTTACACTTATTTTTTTGTTAATTAGCATGGCAATAGATACTGCAGGATTTATATGACAACCTGATATATCACCTATTGCATAAGCCATTGCAACAACCGCAAGACCAAATGCTAAAGCAGTCGCAACCACATTTACATTTGTAACTACAGCAGTACCACAGGCAATCATAACTAATACGAATGTTCCTAAACATTCAGCAATTGCTTTTTTCATTAAATTATTCATAAAAGTACCTCACTTTTTATATAAATTATTATTTCACAATCATAAACTAATTTTGTGACTCTTTTATTATTAATCTATTTTTTAAAAATATACTTCAAAAAATAAAAAAGCTAATTGTCAATTGACAACTAGCATTAATATTAAATCCAACCGCGTAATTTAACAGCGTTTGCAACACGTTTAATTGAAATTGTATAAGCTGCATCACGCATATATAAATTATCATCTTGTGCTAACTTGTATACAGCATCAAAAGCAGTATTCATTTTAAATCTTAGTTTTTCCAAAACTTCTTCTTTACTCCAAAAATAATTCATATTACATTGAACTTGTTCAAAGTAACTACAAGTAACACCACCAGCATTACATAAGAAATCTGGAATCAAATTAATACCGCGATCGCGGATTAATTGATCACAATCTGGTGTAGTTGGGCCATTTGCACCTTCACAAATAATTTTAACTTCTTTAGATATTTTAGGGAACACGGCAGGAGTAATTTGGTTTTCTAATGCTGCTGGGATCAAAATATCAACATCTTGAGAAATCCATGCATCACCATCTAATAATAAGTAACCTAATTCTTTTGCTTTTGCATTATCAATAGTACCAAAAGAGTCCTTTATTGTTGCTAATTCATTTGGATTGCATCCAACTTCTTTTGTATAAGTATAAGCTTTTTTATCAGTTTGATTCCAACAAGAAATAGCTTTTATCTTACCACCTAATTCAAAATACATTTTTGCTGCATATTCAGCAACATTACCAAAACCTTGAATACTTGCAGTAGTATTTTTAATATCCATATTTAAAGCCTTTAACATACCTTCTAATGTATAGATTACACCATATCCAGTAGCTTCTGTTCTACCTAAAGAACCACCCATACCTACTGGTTTACCAGTGATAACACCAGGGAATCTTCCACCCATTAATGTTTCATATTCATCTAACATCCATAACATATGTTGGCCATTAGTCATTACGTCTGGTGCTGGAACATCTATATTAGGTCCAACTTGTGTATACAATTGACGAATATATCCACGACATAAACGTTCTTGCTCTCCTAAAGACATTTCTCTTGGATCACAGATTATACCACCTTTACCTCCACCTAGTGGAATATCAACAACTGCGCATTTCCATGTCATCCACATAGATAATGCTCTTACAGTGTCAACTGTTTCATGCGGATGAAAACGAATACCACCTTTTGCTGGTCCTCTTGAATCATTATGTTTAATACGGAATGCTTTAAATACTTTAGTAGTTCCATCATCCATCTTTACTGGAATCGTAAAATGAAATTCCTTTGCTGGTTGACGTAATAATTCACGTGTTCCTAAGTCTAAATTTAATTGATCTGCTACGCGATCAAATTGTGCTTGTGCACTTTCGAATGGATTATAATTGATTGCCATTTTCATCTCTCCTTATATTTTTTTGTTAATTTTTTTATTAACGTTTAAATTATTTCATATAATCATGATTTTGTCAACATAAAAATATATATTATTTGTCAAAAAACTGTTTTTTTAATTTTAAATTCCTCAATTTATGCTTTATTTGAATTTAAATTCGTTTTTTTAACTATTTTAAGATATTTTATTTTATTTATAAGTGTTATTTTTACATTTATAATCACAAATATACTAACAAGTGAATTATACCAAAAAAAAACATAAAAATAAAGATTTTCAATTATTGTAGTTAATAATATGAAATATAACTTCTGGTTATATTAAAAATAAAAAGGACGAAGTCCTTTTTAATCTTCATTATCTTTTAAATTCTCAATATCTTCTTCTGAAGCATCTGTTATTGTTATTTTAACTGTTTCAATTCTTCTTCCAGCAACAGTAGCTATTTCAAAATCCATGCGTTTAGCATAATCTTCATATTCTTCTTCATCTTCATTGAATCTTGTATATGTTGCAATATATGTATGAATAAACCCGATGTGTGGTACAGCTTCACATACTGAATATATCCATGATGAAACTTTATTTGGTATATCTTCTGGAATATCAGGAATATCTAAATTATCAAATAAATCTTGGACAAACATATCGGCGTCAATTATATATGTATTATCATCAACTTGTTTAAACATTAAATCATTTTCGCCTAATTCATCATGTTCATCATAAATTTCGCCTACTAATTCTTCTAAAGCATCTTCCATTGTTACTAAACCTAATGTATCGCCATATTCACCACTTACAATAGCAATATGGGTTTTATCTCGTCTAAATTCATGCATTAATGAGCTAACTTTCATAGATGCAGAAACATATTTAACAGGTCGCATCAATTTTTTAACTGATGTATTACTATCTCTAACTAATGATGGAAAATAATCTCGAATATATAAAACACCTACAATATGATCTTTGTCGGCTTTATAAACTGGAATACGTGAGAATTGTGTTTCAAGCATAAGTGATTTTACTTCCTCAATGCTTGCATCAATTGAAATTGCAGTCATTTCAATTCTAGGAATCATAATATCTTCAACAGTAATATCATCTAAATCAAAAACATTTTTGATTAAATTAACTTCATCTGTTTTAATAGAACCTTCTTCTTCCATTGAATCAAGAATTTTTTCTAATTCATCTTCATCCATTGTATTTGACTTATCATCTTTATTTCTTGCGAATAATTTTTGTATTTGTAATAATATGAATACAATTGGAAATAAAATATATGAAAGATAATAGATAATCCATCCTATTTTTACGCAAATTAAATCCGGATTTTTTTTCGCGATAGTTTTAGGAGTCACTTCTCCAAAAATTAAAACTATAATAGTAACTACAATTGTAGATAATGCTTCAACATATTGAAAGTTTACTAATAACTTTGCAAAAAATCCTACTGCTATTGTCGCAATCGTAATATTGACAATATTATTTCCAACTAAAACTGTTGATAGTGTTCTTTCAAAATTATCTTGACATGCTAAAGCTTTTTTTGATCCCGTTACTCTGTCTTCTACATACATTTTTAAACGCACTGGATTTGCTGATGAAAATGCTGTTTCACTTAATGAAAAAAAAGCTGATAGAAAAATTAAAACAATTAATCCTATTAATAGACCAAAATCAAGTTGACTTTGAACCTCAAGCATAATACTAAACATAGAACTTACCGACCTTTGTATATCCAAGTTAATTTACCTCTCTGTTAATGCACATAGTGCAAATTTAATGTATTTTTTCATAAAATACGATATATATTATAGCATATTAAATTCTTTTTTCAAATATTTTAATGCATAAATATAGGATTCTTCTTTAAATCCTTGAATAGTTTTGGTGCAAACATCTCTAATATAATTGATTTTACGAAAATCTTCTCTATTATCAACCTCACTTAAATGAACTTCAACTTTTATAATATCAAAAATTTCTAGTGCATCTCTTAGCGCAACACTTGTATGCGTAAATGCTGCTGGATTAATAATTATCGCATCAGCTTTACCGTAGTTATCATGCAGATAATCTAAAATTGCTCCTTCATGATTACTTTGAAAAAAATCTAAATCAAGTAAATTTGCATTTTCTGCTTTTAGCATTTCATATATATCATCCAAAGTTTTTGACCCATAATGATCTTTTTTTCTTTTTCCAAGCATATTCATATTAGGTCCATTTATTATTAATATTCTCTTCATTTTAATACCTCAATAATTGAATTCACACAATCGTTTATATCATTATTTATAACACTTATATTTTGAAATGCTAAATATTTATCTTTTCTTTCATTATATATTTCAAATAATGTTTTAGTTTTAAATAGTGGACGTGACCCACTATCACGCTCTAAGCGTTTATTTATTTCTTCTAAATCAGAATCAATGTATATAACAAGGCCGTCCATATATTTTTTATTTTCTTCTCTAACAACAATTCCTCCACCACATGAAATAACGACATTATCATTAAGACTTACTTCTTTTAAAAAATTCGTTTCCAAATCTCTAAAATATTTTTCTCCATATTCATGAAAGATTTCATCAATAAAAAGAAAACTGTTTTTTTCGATATATAAATCTAAATCAATAAATTCAAAATTTATTTTAGATGCCAACTCTTTTCCAACACTAGATTTACCACTTCCAGGTAAACCAATTAAATATATTCTCATTTATTTCTTCACAAACTCCTTAACATCTAAAATTATTTTGTTTATAGTTTCATTTATATCATTTAAATTAACATTATAAAAATTAGTATTAAATTGATTTTTAAACCAAGTTATTTGTCTTTTAGCCAGATGTCTTGTGTTTTTCTTTATTTCATCTTTTGCTTCATCTAAAGATATTTTTCCTTCAAAATAAGGTATTAGCTCTTTATATCCAATTGCGTTTGGATAGATTTTTTTATCAAATAAATTTTTTACTTCTTTTAATAAACCATCATGAAACATCAAATCAACTCGCATATTAATCCTTTCATATAATTTATCCCTATTATCTAAATTTAAATATATGATAAAGTAATCATATAAAGGAACCTTTTTATTATTAAATTCTGTGATACTCGAGTTTGTTTCTTCTAATATTTCTAAGGCTCTTAAAACTCTTTTACGATTATTCATATGAATATTAGTATTTATGATATTTTTATCTTTTTTTATTAATAATTCATATAATTCCTCATTGTTTAAGTTTTCATATTTTTTTTCGAAATTAGCATCTCTTTTTTGTGCCTCAAAATTATAATCAAATAAAACACTTTGAACATATAATCCTGTTCCACCACAAATTAATGATAAATTGCTATTATCGATTATGCTTCTAGCTTCCTTTTGAAAATCAAACACACTATAGTCTTCATCTGGATTCTTAACATCTATTAAATGATGAACTATTCCTTCACGTTCTAAGAAAGTTGGTTTTGCACTTCCAATATTTAATTCCTTATATACACTTACACTATCTGCACTTATAATATCTAAGTTGAAAAACTTAGCTAATTCTATTGATATCTTTGTTTTTCCTATTGCAGTTGGTCCAACTACCACTATAACTTTTTTCATATAACTCTCTTAAACATTTTTTCTAATTCTAATGTTGTAATCTTTATAAGTGTTGGTCTACCATGTGGACAAGTATATGGGTTTTTGCATTTATTTAAATTTTCGAATAACGAATTTATTTCATTCAAATTAATACTATCATTAGCCTTTATTGATGTCTTACAGCTAATCTGTTTAGCTATTTCATCTCTAAAATACATAATATTGATTTTTTTATTTTTAAGCATTAACATTATCGAAAACCTTATAAAATCTTCTACATCATCAAAATCTACCCAAATTGGAACTTCTCTGACATAATATGAATTTAAAGATTGCATCTCTAAAGTAAATCCCATTTCTTTAAAATCTTCTAAATGAAGTTCAATATAAATCATTTCATCTTTTGTGAATTCTAAAATGTAAGGAATTAATAATTCAGTTTTTATATTAGAAGGCTTACTTAATAATTCATAATAATATTCATATCTAATTCTTTCGTTTGCTGCATGTTGATCAATTAAATACATTCCTTCATTATTTTGATAAATTAAATATAGTCCGAATACTGAACCAACATATTCCATATAAGGCAATTTAAGTTCTTTTTTTTCTTCAATTATTTTGTTTTCTTCTATTTTAGCACTATATTTTTCTTCAGTAAGATTTTCTTCTAGTACTTCAAAATCAGCTGTTTTGTGTATGAAACTTGATGTATCTTCAGCTAATCCTACATTCGTTTTTTCAACAACTTCGTTACTTGGAAACTCATTATTAATTTCAAATATAGAAGTTTTATTATATGATTTATTAATTATTTCTTCTACTAACTTTTCTTCTTTAATATTTTCTTCATTTGCTAAAGATTTTTTCAACTCTTTTGTAATTACTTCTACTAAAATTTCTTCATTTGATATTTTAATTTCTGTCTTTGTGGGATGAACATTAACATCAATTAATAAAGGATCAATTTGCAAAAATATTGTAATTATAGGAAATTTTGCATTTGGAACATAAGTATAAAAAGCATCCATCACAGCATTATTAATTACATTACTTTTCACATAACGATTATTACATATTAAAGTTATATCATTTCTATGCGACCTGAAAAGATAAGGTTTTGCATAAATGAATTTTAAATTATAGCCATTTCCACTATACTCACAAAATACTAAGTTTTTAGATACTTCAAAACCGTATATTTCTCCAAATAACGAATGAAAATCGTTATTACCAGTTGTCTTTAAAATCAATTTATCATTATTGTATAAACTAAAACTTTTATTCGGATTAGATATGGAGAATTTATTCATTATATTAATAATACTTGCAAGCTCTTTTGGTAAAGCTTTTAAATATTTTAATCTAGCTGGCGTATTATAAAACAAATCATTAACAATAACACTAGTCCCCTTGTTTATAGGTGTTTCGCCTTCATTTAATAATATGCCCGCTTTATAAGTTACTTGATAGCCAATATCACCAACAGATGAAGATATTTGCATTTGACTAACTGAAGCAATAGAAGGAACTGCTTCTCCTCTAAAACCTAAGGAATTAATCCTAAATAGGTCATACTCAGTTTTTATTTTACTTGTAGCGTGTCTTTGAAAAGCCATTTTGACATCTTCTTTAACCATTCCACATCCATTATCGACAACTTTTATTTGCTTGATTCCACTATCAATTAAATATACATTAATTAAAGTAGCGTCCGCATCAATTGAATTTTCTACCAATTCTTTAACAACATTCATCGGCTTTTCAACTACCTCACCAGCAGCAATCATATTTGATAATTGAGTTGATAATTTTAAAATATTTCCCATTTAAGATACTCCTTTCTATTTTATTTTTTCTTGTAATTCAATTAAAATCTTAAATGCATCAATTGGCGAAATGCTATTCATATCGATGCGTTTTATGTCTTCTTTTAATTCAGCTAATAGCTTTGCTTCAATATTTTCTTCCTTATTTTCATAAGCTTCAAAATTGAATAAATCTAACTTAATATTCTTAGCATTTTTATTTTCTTCTTCAAGTACATTTAGTATTTGTTTACTTCTTTCAATAACTGATTTTGGAAGACCAGCTAATGATGCAACATTTATTCCATAACTCTTATCAGTAGGTCCATCTAAAACTTTATGTAAAAATTGAACACCATTTTTCGTTTCAACTGCAGCAACATGAACATTTTTTAAATGTTTTAATGTTTGTTCTAAACCAACTAATTCATGATAATGTGTTGAGAATAAAGTAATACATCCAATTCTTTCGTGTACATATTCTAAAATTGCCTGAGCTAATGCCATTCCATCAAATGTCGCTGTTCCACGACCAATTTCATCAAATAAAATTAAACTATTCTTTGTAGCATTTAAAAGAGCATAATTTGCTTCCATCATTTCAACCATAAAAGTAGATTGTCCACTTATTAAATCATCACTTGCACCAATACGTGTAAATATTTGATCAAATATAACTAAGTTAGCAATTTTTGCCGGAACAAAACATCCAATTTGAGCCATCACTATTATAATTGCAAGCATCCTCATATATGTTGATTTACCGCTCATATTAGGACCAGTAATAAGCATCATATTATATTTATTTATAACAACATCATTTACAACAAATTTTTCTTTTAAAATATCTTCGATTACTGGATGTCTTCCATCTATAATATTAACTTCATTTTTTTGATTAAAAATTGGTCTTATAAAATGATTGTTAACTGATACTTCACTAAATGCTATATAGCAGTCAACGACACTTAAATGATTAGCTAATATTTGTAAGCTTTTAACATATTTAGATACTTCATTTCTAATTTCTATAAACAATTCATATTCAAGTTTTTCAATTTTATCTTTGGCATTTATAACTATTTGCTCATATTTCTTTAGTTCTGGTGTAATAAAACGTTCAGCATTAGCAATTGTTTGTTTTCTATCATAACCAAATTCATCTTTTATTAAAGATATTTGACCCTTTGTTATCTCAATATAATAACCAAAAACACGATTATATCCAACTTTTAATGTCTTTATACCTGTTCTTTCACGTTCAGATAATTCATAATTAATTATCCAATCTTTACTATTTTGACTAATATTTTTAACATCATCTAATTCTTTATTAAAGCCCTCTTTAATCATTTGTCCTTCTTTAATAACTAAAGGCGGATTTTCAACTAATGAATTTAATAATAATTCATATAATTCATTATGCGGATTAATAGCATCACTTAATTCTAAAGCTTGATTTAATTTCAAATTAGCAATTTGGGCTTTTATGTTTGGCACATTTGATAATGTTTTTCTTAATTGAACCAAATCTTTTGCGTTAGCATTCGATAAACTTATTCTACCTAATATTCGCTCTAAATCATAAACGGTTTTTAAGGCCTCTTTTATTTCTTGCCTTACTAAATAGCTATTATTTAATACGTCTACAAAATCTAGACGATTATTAATTTCAACTAAGCTTATTAACGGTTTATCAATCCACTTATTAAGCATTCTAGAACCCATTGCAGTTTGACATTTATCTAAATACCATAATAAAGAACCATTTTTATTACCTTGACGTAATGTTTCATTCAATTCTAAATTTCTTTTTGTAAAAGAATCTATTTTAAGATAATCACTTGCATTATAATAAACAACTTTTTTTAAATGAATCAATTCATGCTTTTGTGTTTTTTCAGTATAATTAAACAAAATCGCTAAACAAGATAGGTATTCATCATCAATCTCACTTGCTAAAGATATAAAATTTTCAGTTAATTCAGTCTTTTCTTCAATAGAAACTAATATTTGATATTTATTTTGTAAAGATTTAATAATATTTTTATTAAAAGTTGGTTTTACTACTACTTCTCTACATTTTAGATTAAGAAGTTCTTGAATTAATGTTTCTTCACTCATGAATGTTGTTAAATAAGAGTCTCCTGTCGAAACATCTAAATAACTTATAATAAACTTATTTTTATTATTATCAATACTAACTATATAATTATTTTCTTTTTCATTTAAAAAGGCTTCAACTATTGTTCCTGGAGTTAGTATTTTTACAACATCTCTTTTTACAATTCCTTTTGCTTCACTTACATCCTCGACTTGCTCAACAATTGCAACTTTATAACCAGCTTTTATTAACTTTTCAGCATATGCAGCATACGCGTGAAATGGAATGCCACACATTGGAACGCGTTCTTCTTGTCCTGCATCTCTTCCAGTTAAAGCGATTTCTAATACTTTTGAAGCTAAGAATGCATCTTCAAAAAACATTTCGTAAAAATCTCCTAAGCGAAAAAAGACTATTGCATCAGCATAGTCTTTTTTAATTTCCAAATATTGTTGCATCATTGGCGTATATTTACTTTTATCAATTTTTGACATATCCATAATTTCTACACCCAATTTATATTAAACTACTTTTTAATAATATTTTTTAATAATTCATAACATTTACTAGAAATCCATTCATAAACATTAAAGACAGGTTTATCTTTATTATCATTTAAGAATTTATGTAACCAAGGTATTTCATACTTTCCATATTGATATGTTATTCCGTCTACAGCATAAACAACTAATATTAATAATGCAATAATTAATATAAATAGAAGTATTTTAAATATTATTGGCATTTTTTTATTACGCATTTTAATACGTTGATTTAAATCAACATAAGCTAAAACTTCATTTTGTCTTTCTAAATAAATCATATCTTGTTCATTTGGTAATATTTTACCTTTACGTATTTTCTTAATACGTTTAACCATTTTCTTTTCATAAGAACTTTCATCTTTGTTCTTTTTATTCGAAATCGGCTTAGTTATATCTAATTTCTCTTCTTTTGTAGATACATTATTTACTACTGGCTTAGCAATTACTACATCTTCAACAATTGGTTTAGTTATTACTTCATTTGATCTAGAAGCATTTTTAAATACTTTTACGTCATTTTCTTGCATATTATTTGCAATATTTTGATCAAACATCTTATTTTCATAATCAGGTACGTCTGCATATGAACGTTGATTGTCGAAATTATCATATGATGAAATTTCATCATCTATTTGACTAATAGCTTGCGTACTGCCTTGTGCTGGAACTTGAATAATTTTAGTAACAGGTGTTAGTTTATCAGATAAACGATATACCACTTGTTCCACTGTTTGTGAAATAACTTCATTAGTATTTAGTTGATTAACTTCAACTGGTCTTGTGCTTTCAACTATTTCAGATACTATCTCTTTTATTACTTCTTTTGTTATTGGTTCATTTTGAATTACTTCAGCTGGTTTTGTGTTTTCAATTATCTCAGAAACAATTTCTTTTATTATTTCTTTAGTTATAGGTTCATTTTGAACTTGATTTGGTTTTGTCGCATCCATAATTTCTAAAACAGTTTCTTTTATGATTGTTTTAATTGTTTCTGGATCAATTGAAGCAACTCCAACTGTCGTAACTTCTCTAATAACTTCTACAACTTTTGCTGGCTCTTCTATTACTTCTTCAATAGTTTCTTCAACCACTGGTTCTTCTATTACTTCTTCAATAGTTTCTTCAACTACTGGTTCTTCTATTACTTCTTCAATAGTTTCTTCAACCACTGGCTCTTCTATTACTTCTTCAATAGTTTCCTCAACTACTGGTTCTTCTGTTACTTCTTCAATAGTTTCTTCAACTACTGATTCTTCTATTTCTTCTTCAACTACATACTCTTCTTTAAATTCAAATGCTTCTACTAATTCAATTTCTTTTACTACAAATGAATTATCATTTTTAGTTAGATTTGCTTTATCAGCTTGCTTTAAAATATATTCTATTAATTCTTCTTTTTTTAGTTCGATTGAAGCTTTAATTTTATTTTGTTTTGCGAATCTTTGCATTGTTAAAACTGACATAATATTTAATTTTTTTGCAGTTTCTTCATCATACTTGCCCATTGCTTGTAATTCCTCAACAATGATTGCTTGTAATTCTTCTTTTTTAAGTCTTCTTGGAATAGATAATTTATATTTATCTCCTATTTCACGTAGTTCAACTAAAGTAGAACTCTTTGCTAAAGTTACTCTAAATTGTTCTTTTGTTAAACCATCAAATTCAAACATATCATCAAAAACTACAGGAAAAATTGTTTCTTGGAATATTTTAAAATCAATATTTTCGCTTTGTTCAGGTAATAATAATAAATAATTTAATTCGCTATCTGCAATTTTTAAATCATCACTATTTGCTAAAACTAATTTCCAAAAATATTCTTTATATTCTTTAAATAATTCGTCAGTTATAATTGTATTCATAAAATTTTGCAATTGATATTCACAAAATGTTGGATAACATAATAAACGATATTTCATTTCATCAGAAATATTTAATTGTTTAGCTATTTTAACTTTGTCATTAAGTGCATATCTTAATGCTTGCATATTTAATTTTCTTGATAATTTTCTTTCTCTACTTTGAAAGAAATCAGCAGTTTGGGCTGAACTTAATCGAGAAAGTTTTTCAATAGCTGCAGAAAAACCAATTTCTTTTCCATTTAATTGAATAATGTTGTTTTGTTGATCTATTTTCATATAATAGGCCTCCCATTAAATAAGACTGTTGTATATTATATATAATATACTAAAAGAATTTTTTTTACAAGTGAAAACTGATTTTTTTCTTGATAATTAAACATTTTCCAACAATTATGCAACTAAATTCTATATATATATATTAATTGTTTTTTTACAAATTAAAAGAGTGAAATAAAAAAAACCATTTTTTTATTCACTCAATTTAATTATTATTTATTTAAAAAGTCTTCGTCAACATCAATATCTAAATCTTCTATATCATCATCATTTTGATTGTTTTGATTAAAAATGGTAACGATCATTTTAGTTTCACCTATAATCTCCGCTAGCACTTCAAACGTTATATCTACTTCTATTTCATTATCAACTATTTTTGCTTCAGTTGCTGTAGGATGCTGTAACACCTTCACCAACACATCTTCACTATTAGGTAAATATTCTCGAACAATTTGTTTTGTCTTTATGTCTTTTTCATATCTTATTTTTTCCCTTAGGACATCTGTTTTCGTATTTTGTTCAGTTGAATACCAAATATTTAATTCAAATTCCCCATTAATAAAGACTTCTTTTTCTTTTCTATATGCTTCAAATTCATGATTTATAATCCAGCATCCCAATATACTATATGGATTATTTCTAGTTGTTATATGATGATTTAAATGGACAGTTTTTTTTCCTTTAGCTACAATTGCCTTAGTAACTATTTCTCTTATCTCATTCAAATTTATCCCTCCTATTGTAGTATATGATAAATATCTATTAAAGTTCAAAAAAAATGATTCCAATTTTGAAATCATTTTTACATTATAAATTTATTTCTGCTTCCATAGTTTTAAAAATATTCTTTAACATATTATTAACATCTTCTAAAATTTCAAAATATTCTTCTAAAAATGGATATTCTAAAATTTCTTCTTTTTTTTCATTATAAAGTTTTTCATATTCTATTTTAGAATTAATAAGATTGTAATGTGTGGCATTAACTAATTGTTTTTGAATTTCTTTTATTTCTTGAAATTTTTTATTTAAAACTTCATTATTATCAATATATTTCTCTAAGATTTTTAAACGCTTAACTTCTTCTAAAGAATTTATTTCTTCTAAAACCTTATTCACATAATTCTCCTATTATAAACCAAGATTTTGCCTCTGTTACTTTTACATTTACTAATTTCCCTATTAATGATTCATCAGAAGAGTTAAAATGACATAACTTCATATTTTGTGTGTATCCACACATCATATTATCGCCATTTTTAGAAGGTCCATCAACTAGAACTTCTACTATTCTTCCAACAAATCGATTATTACCATCATAATAATATTGATTAACTAACTCGTTTAATTTAGCAAGTCTTTCTTTCTTTTCATCATCAGATATAATATCTTCCATTAATGCGGCTGGCGTTCCTTCTCTTTTAGAAAATATGAAAGTAAAGGCACCTTCAAATTTAACTTCATTTACTAATTTTAAAGTATTTTGAAACTCCAAATCAGTTTCATTAGGAAACCCTACAATAATATCTGTTGTAATAGATATGTCTGGTATTAATTCTTTAAGTTTTGCAATCTTTGATAAATAATCTTCATACGTATATTTTCGATTCATTTTCTTTAAAACATCATTGTCACCAGACTGAACAGGTAAATGTAGATGTGGCATTACACTATTAAGACTTGCCATCATATTAATTGTTTTATCATCTAAATCACGTGGGTGGCTTGTAGTAAATCTAATTCGATTAATTCCCGTTTTATCTAAATCAAATAATAAATCACCAAAAGTATAATCAATATCAAAATCTTTTCCATATGCATTTACATTTTGGCCTAATAATGTTATTTCTTGATAACCAAGTTTTACAAGTTCATTTACTTCGTTTAATATATCTTCCTTTGCACGAGAACGTTCTTTACCCCTAGTATATGGAACTATACAATAAGTACAAAATTCATCACAACCATACATTATATTAATCCAAGCTTTATGATGAGATTCTCTTATTTTAGGTGCATTCTCTAATATTGCTCCTTGTGTTGAAATAACTTCTATTACTTTTGCTTTTGAAAAATATGCTTCATTCAAAAGTTTAGGAAGATCATATAAATTATGTGTTCCAAAAATAATATCAACAAAATAATAAGTTTCTAATAATTTTTTAGTTGCATTTTCTTCTTGAGGCATACATCCACATATACCTATTAACATATCTGGATTTTCTCTTTTGACACCTTTTAAGAGTCCCAAAACACCCCAAATTCTATTCTCAGCATTCTCTCTTATTGCGCATGTATTAAGTAATACAACATCACTCTTATAGGGATCCGTGCTTCGTTTATAACCTATGCTTTCAAAAATGCCACTCATTACTTCACTGTCCGCTTCATTACCTTGACAGCCATAAGTGAAAATGTAATATGTCTTACCAGAACCTAAATTTTCGTATTTATTTTCTGTTTTATATCTTATAGTTATAGTTTCTTCTTTTTTTCTATTTCTTGCTTTTTTCAAATCAGGAATAGATAATTTTATTTTCTTCATTTAAATCACCACTTAGAAGTATACTATAACATTAAATTTTTTTCAATAAAATAAAAACGAACCACCAGGTTCGTCATATTGCTTTTACAATTAATTTAATTGCTGTTCTTTCTTCTCCATCAATTAAAATATCAGAAAAAGCTGGAATTAGTATTAAGTCTTTACCGGTTGGTGCGACGTATCCCCTAGCAATTGCAACTGCTTTAATTGCTTGATTTAATGCCCCTGCACCAATAGCTTGAATTTCGACTTGATTTTTTGTGCGGAAGGCGTTAGACAAAGCTCCTGCAACACTACTTGATTTTGATTTTGATGATACTTTTAATATTTCCATAAAATCCTCCCTAATTAAATATATGAGGATTAAAATTTAGATATGCCACAAATTACTTTTTAAATTCTAAATGAATTGGAGTTATTTTACGTGCTGTAGGCCCAAAATCAAGTAAAACTGCATTGATTTGAATTGGACCACCTTCTACACCACACGGAGTAAACACGCCACTTCTAAAGCGATTGATTATACTATCTTTTGAATCACCTATTACGCCATCCCTTGGTCCACACATTCCAATATCAGTGATTGCTAATGTTCCATTTTGTAACACTCTAGCATCATTAGTTTGCACATGGGTATGTGTTCCTAATATTGCAGCAACTTTTCCATCGAAATCTAATGAAAAAGCTATTTTTTCACTTGTAGCCTCAGCATGAAAATCGACAATAATATAATCAGAATCTAATTCACTTAAAATTTTATCCATAGTTTGAAATGGACAATCTAAGCATAATTGATTCATATATATACGACCTAATAAATTGACTATCGTAATTTTTTTACCATTATAATTTATATTCAAATATTTTTTCCCAGGCGCATCAAAAAAATTTGCTGGTCTACAAATATTTGCATCATTTATATAATCTTTTATTTCAGATTTTGAATATGTATGATTTCCCATTGATAATCCTTGAAATCCAAGTTTCATCAATCGTTGATAATGTTCATAACTTAATCCTTTGCCCTTAGTTACATTTTCTGCATTAGCGAGTATTATATTAGGTTTATATGTATTTTTTATATATGCCATATTTTCTTCTAAGCATGATAATGTACTTTCACCTAAAATATCACCAAAATATAATATCTTCACAAAAACACTTCCTTGCTAATAAATATTTTACCACAAACAATGTATATTTTAAAAGAAAAATGCAATATAAAATAAAAACTATAAGAATTTTGTTCTTATAGTTAAAATTTAATTATTTTGCTGTATCAACTGCACGTGTTTCTCTTATAACAGTAACTTTAATAGTTCCAGGATATGAAAGTTTGCTTTCAATTTCTTCTTTTATTTTGCGAGCAATTGTAATAGTTTGTAAATCATCTACTTCTTCTGGATTTACAATTACACGAACTTCACGTCCTGCTTGTATTGCAAAACTTGAAGCAACACCCTTGATACTATTTGAAATGTTTTCTAAGTTTTCTAAACGTTTAGTATAATTCTCTAATGAATCGCTACGAGCCCCTGGTCGTGCTGATGATAATGCATCTGCTGCTGCAATTAAAACCGCAATAATTGATTTTGGAGCAACATCTTCATGATGTGATGCAATAGCATCAATAACTTCTTTTGGTTCATGGTATTTCATTGCTAATTCTACACCAATATCAACATGTGACCCTTCAATTTCATGGTCAACAGCTTTACCGATATCATGTAATAAACCAGCACGTCTTGCTAATATTTCATTTTCTCCTAATTCAGAAGCCAATTTACCAGCAATCATAGATGTTTCAATTGAATGCTTTAATACATTTTGCCCGTAACTTGTACGATAATATAATCTTCCAATTAATCGTACTAAATCTGGATGTATTTTGCCAATTCCCGCTTTAAATACGGCTTCTTCACCTTTTTCACGGATATCTAATTCTATTTCACTACGACATCTTTCTACTACTTCTTCAATTCTTGCAGGGTGAATTCTTCCATCACTTACTAAAATCTCTAACGATTTCTTAGCAATTTCTCTTCTAACAGGATCAAATCCACTTAAAACTACTGCCTCTGGAGTATCATCAATAATCAAATCTACACCAGTTAATGATTCAATAGTTCTAATATTTCTTCCTTCGCGACCAATAATACGCCCCTTCATTTCATCAACAGGTAATGAAACTGTAGACACCGTAGATTCACCAGCAGTTTCTCCAGCATATTTTTGGATAGCAAGGGATAAAATATTTTTAGCCTTTGCCTTTACTTCAGCTTTCGCCTTTTCTTCTTCTTCTCTGATGAACGTCGCCATTTCAACCTTCATTTCTTCGCTTACTTTAGCCATAATTAAGTCTTTAGCTTGTTCACGAGTAAGATTGGCAATTTCTGACAACTTAGTCTCTTGTTGTTTTAGTACTTGATCCACCTTAATATTTAGTTGTTCTAATTCGGTCTTTTTCTCATCTAATTTATTTTCTTTAACACTAAGTATTTCTTCACGACGATCTAAGTTAACGCTTCTTCTATCAAGTGTATCTTCACGTTGGTTAAGCTTGCTTTCAAGTTCAACTACAACAGCCTTTCTTTCCTTAATATCTTTTTCCGCTTCTTGTTTCAAAGAAATAATTTCTTGTTTTGTTTCATAAATTGATTCTTTTTTAGTTCTTTCTGCTTCAATTTTAGCATCATCAAGTATTTTTTCAGACGCTTCTTTTGTTTTCGCAAAAGACTTCTCGTGCATAAATACACGTACTAAATAACCACCTATTAAACCTACAGCTAAACAAATAATGGATAAAGTAACATAAATGCCAACGTTTAAAAACATTGTTAACATATATATCCTCCATTTTGTAAGTTTATACTCATTTTAATGAGTTATATCGAGTTTGTAAATAATCCCTTTTAATCAAACCACTATTTTATTATACAAAATTTTGGCGTTATAGTCAATGAAAAATAACCTTTTCTATTGAATTTATCTTCACTTTAAGATAAAATAATTATAATGTTTAGTCTATATGGAGGATTATATGAAATCAAATGATATAAATAAAAAAAATAAAGCAAAAGAAAAAAGAATTATAAAGCCAAAAAGAGTTAGTGTACGAATTATATTTTTAAGTATTATAGTGGCAGTTGTAGTAATAACTCCGATATTATTATTTATTTTCACATATAAAAATAACAATGTAACTCCATTTGAGAGCGAAACTACAGCTGAATACGTAAAATCTGATGCTTTACCATTTGAATTCGATTTTTATTGTACGGATTATCAAGGTTCTTCTCCTAATACTGTGAGATTTACTGCAGCAGCATATAAGCAAACTTCAACTTCTACTATTTCAAATATAAAGTACAAAGTATGTATTGCTAATGATTGGGCTGGTTATTTATCAAATACATCTTCATCTCGTGAATTAACATTAGCTGAAACTAAGGAAAAAGCAACATATGGTGCCACAGTAATTTCGAATTACGATTTAGTATATCCAAAAAGAGTTCTTCTAATTATTAATATTAAAGAACCAACTGCTTATGTAAATATTACTTATACTGAAAAGAAATTAGGATCAACTGAATCAACTACCAAATCTTATATTTTAACTTATTCTTATTCAGCATTTTTCATTAATTCAGCTATTGGTGGATTAAATTAAAAAGCACATTAAATGTGCTTTTTTTTACATTATTTTTCGTATTTGAGTTTCAATTTCATTTAAAATTTCTGGGTTTTGTTTCAAAAACATTTTTGTATTTTCTCTACCTTGCCCAATCTTATTTCCATTATAACTAAACCATGCGCCAGCTTTTTGAATTATTTCTAATTCAACAGCCATATCCACTAATTCACCTTCATGAGAAATACCAATTCCATAAATTACATCAACTTCTGCACTTCTAAATGGAGGAGCTACTTTATTTTTAACAACTTTTACAGTAGTTCTATTACCAATAGGCACTGTCCCATCTTTTATTTGTTCACCACGTCGAATGTCAAGTCTAACTGATGAATAGAATTTTAATGCACGTCCACCAGTAGTTGTTTCAGGTGATCCAAACATAACTCCTACTTTTTCTCTGATTTGATTGATAAATATAGCAACACATTTTGTCTTTGAAATAATTCCTGATAATTTACGCATTGCTTGACTCATAAGTCTTGCATGTAATCCAACATGTGAATCACCCATTTCACCATTTAATTCCGCTTCTGGAACTAGGGCTGCAACAGAGTCAATAACTATAATATCAATACTACCGCTTTCAATTAGGGCCTCAGCAATATCTAACGCTTGTTCACCATTGTCTGGTTGGGATAAGATTAGATTTTCAATATCTACTCCTAATGCTTTAGCATAGGTAGGATCTAAAGCATGTTCAGCATCGATAAATGCTGCAAAACCACCATCTTTTTGCGCCTTTGCAATTGCATGCAATGCAAATGTTGTTTTACCTGAAGATTCAGGTCCATAAATTTCAATAATTCTTCCCTTAGGATAACCACCAACACCAAGGGCTTTATCTAAAGCAAGTGATCCAGAAGAAATTACTTCTATTTTTTGTGGTTGATCACCTAAACGCATTATTGAACCTTTTCCAAATTCTTTTTCAATTTGTTTTAATGCTGTGTTTAAAGCTGTTTCACGTTCATTCATAAATTCACCTCATATTTTATAATTACATCTTTTAATAATTTTACTAAATTGATTCTAAAATCACTTTTTTATTTTTCCAAAAGTAATCAACACCAGAAATTACAGTTAATAAACAAGCAACATATAATATTATTTCTCCAATATAATATACAACATCATGTGATTGATAGAAGAATAATACAAACAGTGCGGCCATTGTAGTTGCTGTTTTATATTTACCTAATTTAGAAGCTGCAATAACATTTCCTCTTTCCACTGCTACCATTCTAATTCCAGAAACCAAAAATTCTCTTATTATTATTACTATAAAAATCCACATTGGAACAACTCCATCAGTGTTATGAATATTGGCTTGACTAAGCAATATACTCATAGCGGCAAACACAAGCATTTTATCAGCAAGTGGATCAGCAAATTTTCCAAATGTTGTAACTAGATTATATTTTCTAGCTATTTTACCATCTAACATATCTGTAAAAGATGCAATTATAAAAATTATAGCACCTATAAAATTAGCATAACTTATATTAAGGAATATAACATTCGATTTTAAATATGGTATATAAAAAAGAATAACCATCACAGGAATCAAAAGTATTCTTAGCATTGTTAATTTATTTGGCAAAGTCATAAAATCACCTCAAGGTTAATTATACCATAATAAAAAGGCATTTAAAAGTAATTAAATGCCAAAAATTAATTCTAATCCCTTTGTAATCAAAGAGAATACACCTACCACAACAACATATAAAATTTTGTCAATAAATTTTGCCACAATAACAAATAGATTGCTAGTATCCTCTACGACTGTTGGAAGAACTATATCTTCACTAATAATAATTTCGCTATCAGTTATCTCACTACTAGCTGCTGATGCATTACTATTAGAAAACAAGCTTCCTACAATAAGTCCAATAGAGAATAAAAGAACAATTAATAATATCATTGTTTTTTTATTCATAATCTCACCCACAATAAGTATATTCAAAGTATTTGTTGATATTTGTTAATTTAAGTCATGTACGCTAATATTAATTGCTCTTGATATAACTTCTGCAATATCTTCTATCTTTTGATCTATTTCTTTCAATGTCAAAAAGAAACTTGGAAATTCTATATTATTAATTTGGCTAACAATATCTTTTTTATTTTCAACCTTAATATTATCTACAATTTCATTTCTTATACATTCAATGTCGACTACAGTTGGTATTCCAATAGCAACAACATTTGTATTCAAAGTTCTACTTGAAAGTTCTTTTCTTGTATTACCAACTCCACTTCCAGGTGATATACCTGCAGAAGTAACTTGAATGCTCTTTGCCACGCGGTGGATACTTCTTGAAGCTAAAGCATCAATTACGATTACAAGTTTTGGTTTTATTCTACCAACAATACTTGATATAATATCTGATGTTTCCATTCCTGTCTGTGCCATTACTCCAGGGGCCAAGGCAATTACTCGTCCAAAATTATCAATCTCATCATCAAGTTCAAACATATGGTTTGTTACTATGATTCGTTCAATTACAGATGGTCCCAAGCTATCTGGAGTTATTTTAGTATTACCTAAACCTACAATAAATACTTTATCATTCTTTTTTATTTTAAAATGAAGTAATAGTTCTTTAATAATATTACTAAGAATAGTCACTACTTTTTCTTCTTCATCATGAATTGCTTCAATAAAAGAATCAGTTTGAATAGTATAATATAATCCAGGATTTTTATGAACTTTTTTAGCTTCTTCTTCATCTAACACTATCTTATTTACTATACAATCATTTATATTTTTTTCATATTCTTTATGAAAACTTTTGCTTATTTCTTCTATTGCTAAATCTGTTCTACCATATTTTTTCATTATATCTTGCCTTTCAGTCTATTTATTAATTATTTTTACCTAATTATAAAAAAACATACAAAATAATCGATATTATTTTCAATTTTATCTTGATTATTTTTTCCGATTTTGATATAATAGGAAAGCGTGAATGATGGAGGTGAAATCATGGCAAACATTAAACAACAAATCAAACGTGTTAAAACAAATGAAAAAGCTAGACAAAGAAATGTTGCATTCAAATCAGGAATGAAAACTGCTATCAAAGCTGTATTCACTGCTGTAACAAATAAAAACACTGAAGCTGCTGCTGCTGCATTATCTATAGCATATAAAAAATTAGACAAAGCTCAAGCTAAAGGCATCGTTCATAAAAATTTCGTTGCAAGAAAAAAATCAGAACTTTCTAAAGCTGTTAATACTCTATAATATTATATATTTGAAAAAAAAGACAATAGTCTTTTTTTTTGCTTTATAAAAAAAATATCTACTTAATAGATATTTTATCTTAATAAATATAATTGCAATCCCAAATCAGCATCAGTTTTACCCATTTTAATGTCATTTTCTAAATCAGATAATAAATTAACATTTAATTCAATATCTGATAAACTTGATTCAGAAGCATTTTTCATCATATAATACGCCCTTCCGGCTTTAACATTATAGATTCGTGCGATATCATCTTTTCCCATACCACCAATTATAAGTTTTTTTACTGCATAAATTTCTTGAAATTTATTCAATAACATTGAAATAATATACATTTCTTTTGCACTTTGACTTGTCATATCAATACATACATGCATTGCTCTTTGCTTATCTTTTTTCAAGACTGCTGTTACAAGTTCATAAACGTTTGTTTCCAAATTTTTAGGAACTAATATATCAACATCTTTTCTTGTTACTCGTCTTTGATCAAAACAATATGATTTTAGTTTCTCAATTTCAACATTTAAATTAGATACATTATCTACTTCAGAAACCAAAAGCTCAATTGCATCTTTTTCAATAACATATCCAGCTTTAGAAAAATTATTAAATGCTATTGATGATAGGTCACTTTCTCCACAAATGAATTTAACATAATTAGTAAGTTTACTCATTTGTTTAAAAATACTATTAGATTCATCCACTTTCTTAGAAAAAACAATAATTAAAACTGTACTCTTAGATGGTCGTTTTAAATAATCTAAAAAATTATTGATATATTTTTCATTTATCGTATCAGATAATAATATTTGTGAATTTTTAACAATTAAACACTTATATTCTGTTAAAAATGGAATAGTTTGAATAGATTCTAATAAAGTAAGAATTGATTCATCTTCTAAGTCAATTACTGTCTCATCAAATGAAGCATTAATGTTCTTTTCAATAGATTCGATTTGAGTGGAAATTTGGTCATAATCATCACCATAAATTAAAAAATTTAAATCTTTCATTTAAAAACACCTCAAGGTTCATTATATCATAATTAAGTAACAAGTAGGCAATTTATTTTTATTTTTTTGTTGAAATGTAGAGTTCATTTTTCCAAATTGAAATAATAATTGTTTTATTTAAGCTTGTCATATAAACTTTATACTTTTTAAGCCTATCTATGGTTTCAATAGAAGGTAAATTATATGAATTATTCAATCCTACACTTATTATCGCATAATCAGGCTTTACATTATTTAAAAATAAATTACTGCTTGAGGTATTTGAACCATGATGTGATACTTTTAAAAAATCACTTTTTAAATATTCATTATATTTGCTTATTAATTCTTTTTCTTCATCAGCTTCCATATCCCCGGTAAATAAAAAAATATAATTTTCTAACTCAAACCTTAAAACTATACTTATATTATTAATATTCTTGTTTTCATTAATAGGTCCTAAAACTTCAATTTTCAGTGAATTTATGTATATAGAATCTCCACTAACTACAGTTTGAAAGTTATAATATTCTTTATTTAAATAGTCATAATGATCGAATTTTGATATAATAATATTTTTAACATTAAAATTATGCAATATTTCGTTCAAACTTCCAATATGGTCATCATGCGAATGAGTTAAAATTAAATAATCAATTGTATCTATTTTTTTGCTTTTTAAAAACTCAATATTATTATACGTATCAATCAAAATTGTTCCTTTATTATGAGCAAGTTTTATCAGTGTACTATCACCTTGTCCAACATCGATAAAATATATGTGGCTAATTGGATCTAAATAATTAATATTTAATAAAAATATCAAATAGAATATTAAAAGAAAAAACCATCTCTTCTTAAATCTATTTTTACTAAGTTGAAATAAAAGAATAAATGTAATTATATAATAGATAAATATATAGTTGAAACTAATATATCCAAAATTAACATTTAAAATTTCAATATTTCCGAGTGCTATCATTAATTGATCATAAAATAAAAAAACAAAATCTAGAATTGGACTTAAAAATGGGAATAACATTAGAATATAACAAATAGGCAATATTAGATAAGTAAAAATTATAAGTAAAAATGGTGATATAATTAATGATAAAAAATTATAACTAAAATTTTGATTAATAGTTAATGGAAATGTAATAAGGCATGACAATAATGGTACCAAAAGATTATTTGATATCTTACTTTTTTTAATATTTCCAGAAAAAATTATTAACATATAAGAAATAATAAAACTAAATTGAAAAGATGATTTATAAATATTTTTAGGATTAATTATTATTATTAATATAAAAACAATGGATATTATATCAAGTTTTGTATATTTTAAATCTAATTTTTTAAATAAATTATTCAAAAATAGCATTAAAAAAGCTCTCATTGCACTTATTGGAGATCCAATAATTATGATGTAGAGTGCTATTACAAATAAAGATAAAAATGAAATCAAATCATCTTTATAAAATATTTTTGACAAAATGTATTTAAATATCTTATGCAAATATAAAATATGAAATCCAGAGATGGCAAAAATATGCAAAATATACAATTCTTTTGCATAATTCGTTGTATCGACAGTCGCACTATCGCTATACGAAAAAACAAGCAATTTTATATATTTGAAACTATTTTCCTCTAAACGATTTTGATAAAATTTCATTACAATATATTTAATTTTATTTAAAGTAAATTCTGATTTTAAATAGTTTATCGATTTACACTTAAAAATATAATATATATTGTCATTATTGAGATAAGCTTTATAGTCAAATGCACCTTGAAATTTTTGCTCGCTTGGACTTGTAAAATTTCCTTTCATTTGTAATATGTCACCAACTTCATAGTTAAAATTTTGATAAATATATATCAAAATAATTTCTTTTTGGTATTTTCCTTTTAAAACATAAAAATTATCATCTTTTTTTTCTATTTCAAGAATTTTAACATCGATATCAGTTATAGAAATATCTATTTTAGATTTTTTATTTATTGAAAAGAAATACAAAGAAATAATTAATATTACCAAGAAAAATATATATTTATTGCTCATTTTAATAACTAAAAAAAGCGAATATATAATAGTAAAAATAAAGAAATATTTAACTTTAAAACTTATTGCCACTAAGACAATTAAAAAAACATATAAATGTAATCTATCATAAATATGTTTTTTGTTTAATTGTTTCAAAGTCTGCATTTTTTATACCTAATAAAATAGTTTTTAAAATATCATAACTAGTAATTTTGCCATACGATTTAATATAATCTATGATTTTTTGTCCCCTAACTTCTCCAATGCCTGGTAACTGCATTAGTTCTTTTAAAGACGCTGTATTTATACATATTCTCAATTCTACTTCACTTATAGAAGTTTGATTAAAATATTCTGTCGAATTAATTAATGTTGGATTTGAAATAGTAATTGTTGATGTGATAGTGACCTTACTAGGAACATAATAGGATTGTCCATCTTCTAATTTCTGAGCCAAATTTATATTGTTTATATCAGAAGTGTTTGTTAATCCAGCTAGTTCAATTAGTTTTATTAAAGTAAAATTATTGGATACTTTATATACTCCCGTTCTTTTCACATCTCCCTTTATCTCTACATATATCATACTAAATAATTCATCTGCAAAAAAATAACTACTATCATTCTTCTCTTCTAAAATAGTATCATTATTTAAAAAACTTTTAATATTATTAGAAAATATTAATAATATAATCCCTAATATAATACAAATAATTGTTATAATAATTTTCTTCATTTCATCACCTCTACCATAATATATAGCTGTTTAACTATCTTTTACTTAAATAAAATGGAAAATTTGTGAAAAATAAAATATTGAAACAAATAATAATATATAATGATATTGTAAACGGAGGTCAATTATGGAATTTATAATAATTATTGCCATATTCATTTTCATATATTTTGGTTATAAAGAAAATCAAAAGAAAAACGAAAGAATAAGAAAAGAAAACGAAGAAAAAGATTCTGATTATGTAAAATATACTAATAAAAAGAAAACAAACGAACAAAATACTGAAGAAAAAGAAGATTATCATTTTAACAAAAAAACTGAGGAAGTAAAAAATACAACTAAACCTATCTTTAATTATGATGATATTATTGAAGAAAAAGAACCTATAAATCATTTAAATAATTTTGCTAAAGAAATTGGTTTCACTAGCAAAGAAACATTCTTATTATTGATTTTAGATGAATACAAAAGAGAAATTGAAAAAATGCATCCTAATGATTTAGTTTTTGCATCTACTGCTTATGCTGGCGAATATCGTTTTAAGACACCTGCCTATGATGGTGCTATTAGAATATTAGACACTCATAAATTAGTTGTATTTGAAGCCAAAATATTAACGCCTGCTGATGAAATATTCAAAGAATTTTATTTTAATAAAGATGATGATATTAAAATTTCCATGATAATTGATTTGAATAATAAAGTTTTAGATTTGCTAATTGTAAAACAAAAACTTGATGGCTCATTTAAAGAAATTGGAAATTACTTATATAATTATCCTCAGATGACTATAAGAAACTTTGGCACATCACAATTTTCTTACTTACATGCATCAAAATTATGTGATAAATTACAAAAAATGTTATCAGTTAAAATACCAGATTTAAATGATTTATTTAAATAAATAAAAAGGTCCCTAGCAATTGAACACTTTTGCAGGGACCTTTTACACTTTATAAAATTATACTATCAATTAATTCTTTATTTAAATTAAAAATTTGAATTTTCTTTTCATCCATAATTCCATATGAGGCAATTCCATCTCCTTTAGGGATTGAGATTGAGCCAGGATTAAGATAAATAATTCCATTGATTTTTTCTATTTGATGAATATGAGTATGTCCATATAAAACTAAATCAACAGATTCTTTTGTTGGCTCACTAGGATTAATAAAATGACCATGCGTTAATAAAATTTTAAGATTTGTATTTAAAATAAAATCATCATTTAATTTAAAATCTAATACCATCTCATCAACATAAGCATCACAATTCCCTTTAATACTAATAATATTATCTTTATAAGAGTTTAAGATTTTGATAACTTCTTTAGGATTATATGAGCTTGGTAAATCATTTCTTGGACCATGATAAAGTATATCTCCTAAGCAAATAATTTTATCACATTTGGATTCATTAAATATCTCTATTATTTTTTTTATAGGATCAAGTGCACCGTGAATGTCTGATATAACTAAGTATCTCATTTATTACTCCTTAAATAATTCCATTAATTCTTCTTTTGATAAAGCTTCAAGCATACTTTCATCTTTAATAATTTCATTTGACAAAAGTTTCTTTTTGTTTTGTAATTCAACTATTTTATCTTCAATACTGTCTTTCAATATTAATTTTATAACATGAACTTCTTTTTCTTGACCAAAGCGATATGCCCTATCCGTTGCTTGATTCATTGCCGCAATATTCCACCATGGGTCATAATGGATTACAGTATCTGCTCCAGTAAGATTTAATCCATTTCCACCAGCTTTTAATGAAATTAGAAATATCTGAATTGTATTATCTTGATTATATAAATCTACTAACTCCACTCTTTTTTTAACAGGGGTTTCTCCAGTTAAAATTTGATACTTTATATTATTAGACTTAAATCTTTTTTCTATAAAAGGAAACATCGTTGTAAATTGTGAAAATACTAATATTCTATGACCGTCTAATAAACTTTCATTAACTATTTCCATAAACAAATCTAATTTTGCATTTTCATGTTCATAATTTTCAATAAACAATTTGGGTTCGCATGCAAATTGTCTCAAACACATTAATATATTTAAAATTGAAGCTATTTTATAATTATTATTTTTTAAATCTGATTTAGCTTTCAATAAATATGCTTCATATACCTTTTTTTGTTCTGCGCCCATGACTGCATATGCATAATTTTCAATTTTAGGAGGTAACTCTAAAACATTCTCTTTTTCTCGTCTTAAAATAAATGGACGTATTTTTGCTTGCAAATCACTCGTTATAAAACCTTGATCCATAGTTTGATATTTTCTTATAAAACTCTTTTTATCATCTAAGTAATTAGGAATACAAAAATCAAATATACTCCACAAATCTAAAATCGAATTTTCTATTGGCGTTCCCGTCAAGGCAAATCTTGTATTTGCATTTATCTTCTTAACCGCTATTGTTTTTAATGCATTTGGATTTTTTATAAATTGAGCTTCATCTATTACTAAAATATTAAATTTTTCTTCCATATAATACTCTACATCCATACGACATGTTTCATATGACGTTATAATTATTTTAGCATCAGTGTTTTTCAAGTCCGTTATTCTTGATTCATAAGGACCATATATAACTTTAACTTTCAAATTTGGAGCAAATCTTTTAAATTCAGCTTCCCAATTAAAAATTAATGATGTAGGAGCAACTATCAGTGATCTAAGCTCACTTTTAGAATCTAAAAATAAACTAATCATTTCTATTGTCTTACCAAGTCCCATATCATCAGCTAAAATGCCACCCAAATTATATTTTGATAATGTTTTTAGCCAAGCATAAGCTTTTTTTTGATAATCTCTTAAAATATTATTTAAATTAGAATCCAATACAATCTCTTTTTTATCATATTCAATTATATCTTCAATAAATTCATTAAATTTATCCTTATTAATAACCAAATTAGAAACACTGTCTAACTGAAGCAAACGATAAATTGGAACATTTATTTTATCATATAAATCTTTTTCAGAAAGCTTTAAATTATCCATTAAATCCGTAATTTCAATTAAATTATTATCTAAACTTAAAATTTGACCATTTTTTAATTTAACAAAATTATTTTTCATTCGAAATGAAGTAAATATATTTGTTAAATCATCTAAATCATACGTTAAATCATTAAATACTAAATCCACAAAATTTTGTTTAAAGTCTAAATTAAATTTAAAATTAGTCGAACTAATTGTATTAATCTTTCTTAATTTATCTTCTATATATACTTCTCCAAATTTTTGTAATTCATCTATCTCATTCTTTAAAAATTTTCCAATTAATTCTACATTTTTAAGATTATAATTTTCAAATCCTAAATAGCTTAATAAATTATTATAGTTCGTAGTTTTTAAATTTAATAAAATTTCTTCATCTATAACTAAATTATTTTTATATAATATTTCTTCTTTTTTTATAGTTAATATATTATTTTGATATGATATATAACTATTAATTTTTAAATGAAAAATATCTTGTTTTTTTTCTAAAATAATATAATCCTCTAAACCGTCATAAATATTTAGAAAAAATAAAACTTCATTTTTTTGATCAAATTTAAAAATCACATCATTATTTGCCCTAAGCGTTAAAATTGAAATCAATTTTTTATTTATATCGTTATCCAAAACTAAAATTTCATCATGAAATAAAACAAATGTATTTTTCTTTCCACTTATGATAAAATTATTAACTTTAGAAATTAATTCATAATTTTTATAATACAATTCTAATTTTTTCTTATGGTGACAAAAAGAATAAGTATTTTTAATTCCATTTTCTTTAATATAAATCTTTTCATCTTTATATAATTCATATATAAATTCGAAAGTTTCTAGGTTATAAATTGAATTATCATTGTTTTTGAGATATTTTAATAAATTAATTAGTTGCAATGATTTTTTATCAAAATTTCTATCTTCTAGTATTAATTCATGTTTATCATTTGAATAATTTGATTTTAAATCATATAGCTCTAAGAATTTAGTGACATTAATAAAAAATGAGTGAATGGCATTTTTTATTTCTAAATCTATAGAAAAACTTGATGAATTAAAATTTAAAATAGGCATAATGTTATATTTATTGTAATTGATTGATTCTTCATGAATATATAACGCCATCGTATTCATTATATTTTGGTCTTTATCAATATTAAGTTTAGCATTATTTAAATCTGTTTCACTTAATTTATCTTTAATTAAGAAAAAAAGACAGATTTCATGTGCACAAAGTTTTGATGTATTACAACCGCATGTTCCTTTTATTTCATTATTTATTGTAAGTGTTGCAATTTTTCCATCATTAAAATTAGCTTTTGCTTCAATTGTAAAATCACGATATTCAGATATAGTAAAAGAAAGATCACTATACTCTTTTTTTTGGTATAATAAATGACCTTCATTTAAAATGATTAGCGACTGTGCATTTTGTCTTATTAATGCAATTGTAATTTCTAACATTTATATTCCTGCCTTAAAAACTAATAGTACTATTATACCACAAAATGATGATTTTTTCCATAAATTAAAAAAATAAAGTGGATTTCCCCACTTTATCTCTAATTTGTAACTCGTATTAAAACTGATAAAGCATGATATACTTCTTCAATCTCTTTATTTGATAATTGTTCAAACATTGGATAAGTATATGTATTAACATCATGCATATAATTTTCCATTATATTTTCAGATTTTTTGCTTAAAAGGACATATGTTAATCGTTTATCATTTAAATCTTTTTGCTTTTTTAAATAACCCAAAGTACAAAGTCTATTTATTAATGGCGAAATAGTATTCGTATTTTTATTTAATCGTTCACAAATATCAGTGACTTTTGATTTTCCATTTATAAAAATATCAAATAAAACATTTAATTGAACAGTTGAAATATTATATGGCTCACAAAGATTACTTTTAGATTTTTCAAAAACATCAGCCAAATCTTTAACCATAGTAACTATTTCCATTCTTTTTTCTATCTCATTCATAAAATACCACCTTATTATATCTTTTTACGTTATATGATACGCCAAATGTCTAAGTTATGCAAGAAATTAATATAACTTATTTTTAATACGCTCGATTTCTTCATTAGTCAAACCAATATTTAATAAGAAATTTATGATGCCATTTTGTTCATTATTTATATAATCTATTATATATTCTATATATTCATTTTTAGTTTCCATCATATTCATTGGAATATTTGGATGATTTTTTTTGAGTTCATATAATCTTGGCAATAAGTATGTAAAGGACACTTCATAATCAGCAATTATATCTAATGGATTCACATTTGCAAGCATTAATAATAATACGCTTATTATGCCCGTACGATCTTTACCGGCAGAACAATGATATACTATTGCCACATTTAGATTATTCAAAATGCAATCAAAAACACATTTAATCTCATACTGGTGATTTGTTATTATTTCCTTATATACGTCAAATAAATTATTATCTTGAAATTTAGTATTTTGCTTAACGTCCGTTGCTTTATTCCTATCTAAAAAAGGGATATGATAATAATTAAAATCTTGATTATTCATTAAAATATTAGGTTTCTTAGAAGTTTCATTATGACTACGTAAATCAATTATAGTTTTAATACCTAAATCTTTCATATAAATTATTTCTTCACTACTTAAGTCAAGCAAAGCATCACTACGATAAAACTCTTTTTCTTTTATCCAAGAAGTTAAAGAAATAGGAATGCCGCCTAAATCTCTGAAATTATAAACGTTTTTAAATGGTATTCTTTTCATTTTAATTTAAATTTTCATTATGATTTTTAATAATTTCTAAAAATTCATTAATAGTAATAGTTATTTGTTCAGTTTGGCCAAATTTACGATAAGTTACTAAATTATTATTAATTTCATTATCACCAATAACTAAAGAATATGGTATTTTTTTAGTTTGGGCTTCTCTAATTTTATAACCTAATTTTTCATCACGATAATCAGTTTCAAAACGAATATTTTCTTTTTTGAATATTTCTTCTAATTTCATTGAATAATCTAAATGATATTCTTTATTAACAGGGATAATTTTTACTTGTACTGGAGCCAACCAAGCTGGGAATGCACCAGCATAATTTTCAGTAATAATCGCAATAAATCTTTCAAGTGAACCAAAAATGGCTCTATGAATCATAACTGGAGTTGCTTTTTCACCATCGCTATTAATATAAGTACAATCAAAACGTGTAGGTAAATTCATATCTAATTGTATAGTACCACATTGCCAAATACGATTCATAGAATCTCTTAATTTAAAGTCTAATTTAGGACCATAAAATGCTCCATCACCAGGATTAATTTTGAATGCTTTTCCAGTCTTAAGACAAGCATTTGTTAAAGCTTCCTCAGCTTTATTCCAAACCTCAAGTGTACCAATATAATTATCTTCTGGTCTAGTTGACAATTCAATACTATAATCAAGATTAAATAATGAATATATTTGATCATATAACGCCAAAATTCTTGCGATTTCATCAACTAATTGATCTTCAGTAAGCATTGTATGAGCATCATCTTGTGTAAAAGTACGAACTCTAAACAAACCATTTAAAGCTCCACTTGCTTCATGACGGTGAACATGTCCAAGTTCTGCAATACGCATAGGAAGATCTTTATACGAATGAAGTTCATTTTTATATACTAATATAGCACCTGGGCAATTCATTGGTTTAATCGCAAATTCATTTTCATCAACATTAGTGATATACATATTTTCTTTATAATGATCCCAATGTCCAGATATTTCCCATAATTCTTTAGAAAGCATAATAGGTGATTGAATTATTTTATAATCATTATTTCTATGTAAATTAATCCAGAAATTTTCTAAAGTGCGGCGTAATGTATATCCATTTGGTAGCCAAAATGGAAGACCAGGTCCAAAATCAGAAATCATAAATAATCCTAATTCTTTACCAATTTTACGATGATCTCTTTTTTTGCGTTCTTCTAAGATATTTAAATGATTCGTTAAATCTTCTTCAGTAAAGAAACATGTACCATATATTCTTGTCAACATTTCATTCTTTGAATCACCACGCCAATATGCTCCTGCTACATTTAATAATTTGAAATTCTTAAGAATACTTGTTGAAATAACGTGTGGTCCTCGGCAAACATCTTTATAATCCTTTTGTTCGTAAATTCTTACGTTAGTATCATTTACTGCATCAATTAATTCTACTTTGAATTTGTCATGCTTAAACATTTCTTTAGCTTCATCTTTTGTAACTTCATAACTATTTATAGAAATATTTTCTTTAACAATTTTTTTCATTTCTGCTTCAATTTTAGGTAAATCTTCAATGGCGATTGGAGATTTTAGGGAAAAATCATAATAGAAACCTTCTTCAATTGAAGGGCCAACTCCAAATCCAGTGTTTTCATATAGTCTTGATACTGCGTGAGCTACCAAATGAGCTGCGGAGTGATTTAGCACTTCATAGCTTTCTTTATCTTCCATAGTTAATATTTCTAAATTTGAATCACCGTTTACTACTGTCTTTAAATCCACAAGTTCATTATTAAGTTTGGCTACAATTGCTTTTTTTGCTAAACTAGGTGATATTTCTTTAATAATATCAATAATCATTTTTCCATTTTCAAATTGCTTTTTACTACCATCTTTTAATATAATTTCCATATTTTTCTCCTTATAAATAAAAAAAGTCCTTTATAAAACATAAAGGACGAATAATCGCGGTACCACCTTAGTTCTAGATTGCTCTAGCTCTCAAAACTCGTAACGTGAGTAAGTCGAAATAGTTTTTAGTCTATTTGTCTAGCAGGGAGTAACTTATATAACCGCTTAGTAGTTTTCACCATAACCTACCTCTCTATAAAGCTTAAAATATAAATCATGTCCTATTCATCAACATTTATTTGATTGTTTTTATTTTATTCTTTTTTAAATTCTTTGTCAACTATCTTTTATACGTTTGGCTTCCAATATCACAATATATCGATAATCCTTGAATTCTATTCATTATTCTTGCCGATTTTGTATTATCTATACCTTCGTCTTTTGTTGTTGCGAAATGCTCTACCATTTGTTCAATAGTTAAATTTGTAGATATAAATATTGGCAATTTCTCCATTAAACGATAATTTAAAATTGGGCCTATTATCTCATCTCTTACCCAGGCAGTAAGCATTTCTGATCCCAAATCATCTAGCATTAAAACTTCAACTGTTTTTAGCATATTAATTAATTGTTCAAATTTAGTTGTACCAATTGATGACTTAATTTCTCTAATCAAATCAGGAAAATAGATAAGTAATGTTTTGATATTTTTTTTAGCAAGCTCATTTGCTATCCCAGCCAATAAATATGTCTTACCACTTGCAAATGGACCATATAAAAGCATTCCTTTCATATAATTAGAATAAGTATAATTAGCAATGAAATTCAAAGCGTATTCAAAAGCTTTTTTTCTATTTTCATTAATTAAATCAAATTCATCTAAATTAGCTTCTAAAATATTTTTTGGTAAATATAATGTCTCTATTAAATTTTTTTTATTTCTAAGCTCTTCGTCAGTTAATTTATATTTACATTTTTTTACATAAAATGTAATCTTATCGTCATTTTTTATATATGCGTTAAAATAACCTTTTGTAT
Organism: Anaeroplasmataceae bacterium; assembly: GCA_031549865.1. Classification (GTDB taxonomy): domain Bacteria; phylum Bacillota_I; class Bacilli_A; order Acholeplasmatales; family Anaeroplasmataceae; genus JAVBPE01. The sequence continues at coordinate 66,330 of JAVBPE010000011.1, forward strand.
CATTCTTACATTCTTCTAATGCTTTACATTTTTTACAGTTTGAAGATTCATTAAGAATTAATGCAAATTTATTTACATTTAAAACATCTATTTTAACATCAGTTATTTTAGCTTGTACTTCATTTATATAAATTTTAGTATCATCATTGATTTTAGAATTTGACATTTTCATCATAATTGATCAAAACCATCCTTTACATTCGTTACATAATTATCTACCCATTCAGTAGAATCTTTTTTAGATTTTGGGCCACGTTTTTTAGGCATAGATTCATTATTTAATGCTTTTTCTTTATTTTTACTTCCAATATATCCTTCTTTATTATTAATGAATTCATAAGCATCTTTTGTGGTAAAGATATTTAATTCCATCCATGATGATGCAGTCTTCACAAAATAAGGATATGCAGGCAGTTTACCATCTTTCGTTTTAATTAAGTGTTCAATCATTGCATTTAAAACACCTCGTGGTAAATCTATTTTATATATTTCATCTACTATTTTCAAATTTTCATAGCTTGTCTCACAATTATTTTCAGTAAGTAAAGCAATTGCATCTATACTATCAAGTCTTAAAACTTCATAGTTCAATTTTCTATCTTCTACTTTTGTAGCAATTTTAGGGCTTGTCTTTTGATTTATATATTTAAATAAAATATTTGCTTTCTTCTTAAGTATTTCATAATCAAAAATACCTTTTGAATTAATTGAATCTTGATATATTCTTTGCATTTGTCCAATATCAAATTTATAAACATATGATGTATTAATAATAGTATTTTTAAATTTCTCGGTTTGTCCATCTTCTAATAAATCTAAGTTTATATCTTTGATAAACTCATTATAATCAAAAACATGATTAGAAACCTTAATAGAAGAATTAGGGACTCTTCCAACGATTAAATCTTTTTCCGCAACAATTTTATGTTCATCTATTTCTGTTTTAAAAACATCATCAAAATTCACAGTAATATTTTTATATTCTTTTTTATTAATTGTTTCTATTTTAAAATGATTTGTTAAATATGAAAACATCTCATCGCCGATTTTACTTTGTAGATATAATCCTAATGTCCCATCAGATAAAAAAGTTTTCGCAGTATGCGGAACTTTGAGTAAATAAATGTATTCATTTTTATTATTTAAATATGTATTTATAAGTCCGATTGCTTCAAGCTTTAAAATTTCATTAGAAAAGGTTTCTTCATTATATCCAAAAATATCAAAAATATTTTGATGAATCAACTCTTCACTCTTTAAATTATTTCTCTCTAGTAAACTATTTAATCCTAAATATAAATTAAGTGCACCACTACCAATGAGTGGTGCATATAATATGGATAAACAATTTATATCGTCACTTGATAAACCGAAACTAGAATAAACATACATTTTATTCAATTTATCGATTGTACGCATAAAATCCTCCTACTTATGTAATGCTAAGCCTTTAAACTCTATTTTTGATGCCATTAGTACATAAATGTCATTTAATACTTGGGAACCAATTTTGGCACCCCCAAATACAGCAAAAACATCAACTACTAAGTTTAGAGCTGTTTCTCTTGGGGATAAACAATTTATTTTAGCTAATATGTTAATTTTTGGTCCCTCAGCTCTAATTTGGCAATACTCATCATTACAAAACTTTAAAGTGTAATTTAAATCTTTTAAAACTACTAAGAATGCATTCTTAACACCGTTATAGTCCGTCTTATAATAGTGTGTTGTTAATAATGGATCTGCACTCTTTTCTACAGTTTCAAATGTAGTAGCCACAAATACCTCCTCCTTTACTTTTTCTATCAATGAAAGAACTAACTCTTTTGTTTGTTCCATTGTACCTAGATTAGAAATAATAAAATCTGACTTTTCTTTCTTTTCTTCTATATTCATTTGGGAGTTAATAATTTGAGTGGCTTTAACTTCATTTATATTATCACGCAACATTACCCTTTTTAATTGTTCATCAAAAGGGAGATATACGCATACAATATAATCAAAAATATCCTCAAATTTACTCTCAAATAATAGAGGAACTTCTACAAAAATAAATTTATATGATGATGTTATAATCCGTCTTATAACTTCATTCTTAACTAAGGGGTGTATTATAGAGTTCAGTAACTCACGTTTTTCATTGTTATTAAAAATAATATCACTAAGATATTTGCGATTTAATGATTTGTCGGAATTTAAAATAGAATCACCAAAAGCATTAATAGTTTTTATCAATCCAATTTGATTAGGTAACATTAAATCATATGCAATTTCATCTGCACTTATTACTTGATACCCTTCTTCTTTTATTATGCTTGAAATATAGCTTTTTCCACAAGCTATACCTCCTGTTATTCCGACAACCGTTTTCATTATTCTACCTCATTTTATCACAACGATTATTATTTGTCAAAAGAATATTATAATTGACAATTACTGCAATAATACGTTGTCCTTCCACCAATCTTCATTTTATCGATTTTTTTTCCACATATAGGGCATACATCCTTTGTATGAACTAATAAAAAATTTTGATAATTTCCAATTACATTTAAAGATGATGTATAACTACGTATCGTTGTTCCTTTTTCTAAAATTGCTTTATTGAGTATTTTTATACTATTTTTTATTATATTATCACAATCAATTATATTTAAACTATTTGCACTTCTATTAGGTAAAATCCTTGATTCAAATAAAACTTCATCGACATAAATATTACCTAAACCACTAATATAATCTTGAGATAATAAAACTGTTTTTATTGCTGTTTTAAATTTATTTATTTTTGAATATAGATATTCCTTAGTCATCTGTTTATCAAATGGCTCTAAACCTACCTTATTTAGTGGTGGCGTTAGAAATAAATTTTCTTTGGTTTTTAGGATCATTTTGCCAAATTTCCTCACATCATGATACCTAAGAGTCATTCCGTTTTCTAATTCAAAAATAACATGTTCATGCTTAACTATTTGATCACTATTTTTTTTATAATAATATTTCCCTTCCATCCTTAGATGAGAAACTATATACATATTATTATTTAAATGAAAAATTAAATATTTAGCATATCTTGTTATATCGATAAATTGAAATCCGATCACATTTTTCTTAAATTCATCGATATTTCCATCAATTGTATTTGAATATATAATATTTATATTTTTAATTTTTTTGTTTAAAACTAATTCTTTTAAAGTTGATATAACTGTTTGGACTTCCGGTAGCTCTGGCATATTTAAAACCTATTACGACGAATTTTAGAGGCTTCTATTTTATCTGCTTCAAAAAATGCATCGTCCTTCAGTGGATATCCTACTGCTAATAGGGAGAATACAAATAAATCATCAGGAACACCTAATAACTCCTTAGCAGGAATCATTCTATCTTCTAATGGCGTAACACCTATCCAACAGCTGCCATAGCCTAAATAACGGGCTTCTATTGCCATATTCTCTTGAGCAGCTGATAAATCTTGAATTTGCATAACTGGATTTTTTAAAAGTTTTGGATCCTCACCAATAAGGGCAATAAGCGTATTACAATTTGTTAAATTCATTGACCCTGGTGAAACTTTCGCTAATTTTTCAATTAGTTCTTCATCATCCACTATAATAAAATAAGCAGATTTTTGTCTTTTCGCAGTTGGCCCCATAAAACCAGCTTCACAAATTCTTATTAACTCTTTTTCGCTTAATTTTTTTGTTAAATCAAAAAATCTAACACTTCGTCTAGTAAATATTTCTTTCATTATTTCACCTCATACCAGTTCTTACCACTTGAATGATCTGCTTTAAGTGGTACATCAAGATTAACTGCACCTTCCATTAATCTAAGAACTAATTCTTCTACTATTTTTTCTTCTTCTTTATATACTTCAAAAACAAGTTCATCATGAACAGTTAGAAGCATTGAACTTTTTAGTTTTCTATCTTCCATCTCTTTATCAATATTTACCATTGCAATTTTCATTATATCTGCTGCACTGCCTTGAATCGGTGCATTCATTGCTGTACGCTTTGCAAATTCACGAACTTGATAAACAGTTGAATTTATGTCTGGAATGTAACGCATACGATTTTTTATTGTTTTAACATATCCTAATGCTTTACATGAATCAATTGTATCATCCATAAACACTTTAATTTCTGGATATATTTCCATGTATTTTTTTATAAAGTTAGATGCCTCATAATTAGAAATACCCAAATCAGTTGCAAGTCCATATGAACTAATTCCATATACAATTCCAAAATTTACAGCTTTTGCCCTTCTTCTATCCTCAGAGGTAATTTCTGTTTTGCCGAAAACTTCTTTAGCAGTTTTACTATGAATATCTTCATTTGTATTAAATGCTTCTATAAGTTTTTTTACATCAGCCATATGCGCTAATACTCTAAGTTCAATTTGAGAATAGTCAGCTGAAAATAAAATATTATCTTGATTTGCTGGAACAAACATTTTACGTACTAAATGTCCTTCTTTAGTTCGTATTGGAATATTTTGCAAATTTGGTTCAACACTAGATAATCTTCCAGTTTGAGTTAATGCTTGTTGAAAAATTGTATGAACTTTAAAATCAGGATAAATTTGTTCTCTTAATCCAGCTACATATGTTGAATTAAGTTTCGTTACTTGACGATATTCTATAATTAAATCTATAATTTCGTGCTTGTCGCGTAAACTTTCTAAAACTTCAATATCTGTTGAATACCCACTTTTAGTCTTTTTTGGGCAATCCAATCCTAAATGTTCGAATAACACTGCACCAAGTTGTTTCGGACTTTGTATATTAAATTCAACTTTACTTATTTCGTATATTAATTTTTGCAGTTCTTCTATTCTATCATTTAATGCTTTTTCTTGAATATTTAACTCATCTATATCTACTTTCATTCCTAAATGTTCCATCTTACCTAAAACTTTAGATAATGGAATTTCAATCTCTGTTAATAAATGAATTTGATTGCGATCTGTAAGCTTTTCTATTACATCATTTTTAAGTGTATGTAGGCATGTTACTTTTTTATTTATATGTGCGAAATATACCTCTTCAGAAGGGATAGTTTTCTTTGCTCCCTTTTGATATATTGCCTCATCATAATATACATCGTAATATTTATATGAGTCAGAAATAATTTTAAATTCTTCTTTAGCTATACTTGGATTTAAAATATATGTTGCAAGTAATAAATCAAAATCAACTCCACGTAACTCATAGCCTAAACGCTTTAACAATACGTATGCTCTCTTATAATCAAAAATTGACTTATGATTATTTTCATCTTCTAAAAACAATTGTAAATCAAAGGAACTATATAACATATCAGGTTTTAAAATGAAATTACCCATCTTGTTTTTTATACCAATAGCTAATAATGGTGATTTATGATAATTGTAATCTGGTGTTTCAAATATCAAGCTACTATATGGTATTAAAATTTCGTTTAATTTAGACGGATCACTAACAACAATATAATCATCTTTATCAGTATCTTTAACTTTCTTAAGAGACATTTCTTTAAGCAATGATTGAAATTCTAATTCTTGATAAAATTCTACTAATCTATCTGTATTTCTTTCATGTTTAACAGTGTCATCAATAGTTACCTCTATTGGACTATCACAATTTATTGTTGCCATTTTTTGGCATAACAATGCGCTTTCAATATTATTTTTGATTTTTTCTCCATCAGCACCTTTTATTTCATGTGCATGTTCAATGATTGTATTTAAATCTTTATATTCAATTAAATATTTAACTGCTTTCTTTTCACCAATGCCTGGTATGCCACATAAGTTATCAGACTTATCACCCATCATTGCCTTTAAATCAATAAATTGATTAACATGAATTTGATATTTTTCATAAAATGATTCTTTAGTATAAACTTCTAAATCACTCATACCTTTTCTAGTTAATATTACTTTTACATTATCATCAATTAATTGCAATAAATCTTTATCTGATGAATATATTTCAACTTGATAATTTTCCTCTTTTGCCCTCTTAGCAAGAGTACCTATAATATCATCAGCTTCATATAATGGGAGTTCATATCTTTTAATTCGCATAATATCTAAAAATTCTTTAATGTAGGCAATTTGGACTCTAAGCTCATCTGGCATAGCACTTCTTCCAGCTTTATAATCGGTCTGAAATTCATGCCTAAATGTTTTTTTTCCAGCATCAAAAGCAACTAGAATATTATCATAATCTCTTCCAACTAATGTATTAATCATTCTAGCAAAGGCATATATAGCATTAGTATATAACCCTTTCGAATTTTGTGTTAAATTTGCTTGATGTGCCATTCCGAAATATGCTCTATACATTAAAGAATTTCCATCAACTAAAATCATTTTTTTCATAATTACCTACTTTCTATTTAAAGCTAGTCCAACAAAACTGCATTCCTTCATTAAATAAGCATAAATTTGTTTTAAAATACTCGAATTGTGAAATCCGCCAAAAGCTTTATAGCTATCCATAAAAATATCTAAAGCAGTTTCTTCAATACTTATCATTGTTATTCTAAATGACATAAATTGATCATTGTTTTCACAAATTATTTCATGATAATCATCATTTGAGCTTTTAAATCCCAAATTCATTTTTTCAGCCATTTCGATAATTATTTTTTTTAATCTTCTATAATCTATTCTATAATAATGCGTTTTTAATAAATTATTTATTGCTCTTTCATTTGTTTCTATAGTTGATCTCATAAATTGCCTCCGTGTTATATTAATAAATTTATGACTTAGTATATTTCAATAAATCTATTATCTGCTGTTTGCTATTTTTGTTTTTCAAATTAGTTAATATTAACGTATTCTCTTTTGATTCAACGTAATATTTTATTCTTAAAGAATTAACACTTCTTATTGATGAAAAAAAGTAAAAAACATATGAAAATAAACACGCTAAATAAATCATAGCAACCTCATATGAGGTAAATAAAACTGCTATACCAATTATTAAAATAATAATTAAAGATTTTTTAGGTCTGCCATTTATCTCATTATCATCTTCTAGCAATTTAATATCTTTTAATGAAATTATATAATATTTAGAATCGTCACTTTTTTTAACTTGTCTTGGCACAAATGCTTTTACAGAAGTATCAATTAATAAACATTTGGTTTCTTTTTCGTAATATAATAAATTATTTGGTTTTTTTTTGTAATCAATAATTGCTAATACAAGACTACTAATTGCTAAAATAAATGCTACAATGGAAACAAAATATTGGAAACCATCGCCCTTAGGAATTGCAAAAAGAAGACCTATAAAGATATAGAATCCAGTTAAAAATATGTATATTTTAAATAAAAATTTAAGTCTTTTTGAAATTAACATAGCATCTCCTAATTTATGAAAAATTAAATATTTTTTAATAAAAAGTTCTTATTTCAATTATATAATATTTATTTTTTTATCTCAACAATATTTGAAATAAAATAAATAAAAAAGTGCACATCAATATTTTGAAAGTGCACCTTCAATTTATTACAATATCATATGACAAATATTTATCCTGTTTTTTACTTCTTTTCAACTTTAGGAAATCTAATTGGATCTACTGCTTTAGTACTATATTTATATAGTATTAAAGTGTGTCCAATTTTTTGAACTACTTCTATATTTTCTTCATTAAAAGCATTAATAGCTTCTTCAAATGATGTATCTGAATTATTTAATATAGATATTTTCATTAATTCATTTTTTCTTAAATGAGCTAAAATGTCTGTCATCATATTTTCATTTATACCATCTTTACCAATTTGAAACACTGGTTTAAGAGGATGTGCTAAACTTTTTAAATAACTTTTTTGTTTTGTTGTTAACATGTTATCTTACTCCTTTATATATATTATAACAAAACAATTTAATTTTTAAAGTAAAATTCTATTAAAACTGAATTATTAATCATTTCTTTTTTTTAGCAATAATTTTTTTGCCAGTTTATATAATTCAATCCAAAATACAGAAATTATAGATAAAATTATTGCCGCTATAAATTCTATAGGTGTTAGCGGATCTAATTTTAATATATTATTTAATGGAGTATATAATATTATAATTAAACATGCAATTGTTAGAATATTAGTTATCCACATTACTTTATCTTTTATTAATTTCTTGAATGAAGTAATAGCAAAATCTTTATTGGAAGAATTAACATTTACTAAAAATAAGTTACCTAAAAATAGTATCGTTAATCCAAAACTTCTAGCCGTATATACATCTGAAATTTGATAGTAATAATAGTAAGAACCAAATGAAATAGCAAATAATATTAATCCTTGAATAATACATTTAATCAATAAATCTTTTTTTATTAATGGATCCGTTATCTTACGTGGTTTTCTTTTCATAATATCAGGTTCAGCTGGTTGCCTTTCTAATACTATTGAACATGTTGGATCTATCAATAATTCCAATAAAACAACATGAAGTGGAAGCAAAAACAAAAATTCAGATGTTATATTTAACATTGGGGCAATTAAACTAGCTAAAGCTATTGGAATATGAATACTAAATACATACCCTATAGCTTTCTTTATATTGTCATATATTCTTCTACCATCTTCTATAGTATTAACAATCGTATTAAAGTTATCATCTAATAACACTAAGTCAGCAGCTTCTCTTGCGACATCGCTACCATGTTTTCCCATAGCTATTCCTATGTCAGCTTTTTTTAATGCAGGTGCGTCATTTACTCCATCGCCAGTCATTGCAACTACTTCACCAAGCTCTTGTAAGCATTTAACTATTCGCATTTTATGTTCAGGTATAACTCGTGAAAAAATATTTGTGGCTTTTAACTTTAGTTTTAGTTCTTCATCAGTCATATCGTTTAATTCAGAGCCTGTAATGCAGTTATCATAGTTTTTTATTCCTATTTTTTTAGCAATTGCACCTGCTGTATAGCCATTATCTCCAGTAATCATGATTACTCTTATTCCGGCATTATAGCATTTCAAAATATTTTCTTTAATTCCTTCACGCTCTGGATCGATGAAACTGATAAGTCCTACAAACTCCATTTTTCTATTTTCTAAAGTATCAATTATTTCGTTGCTTTCTTCTTTTGCTAATGCTAGAACCCTTAATCCTTTTAATGAATATTCTTTTATAAGTCTTTCAATATTTTCTTTATCATTAAGTGATAATGAAGGGCATAATTCTATGATTGATTCACATGCACCTTTTACTGCTAGGATATATTTACCATCCATTTGATAAACATTTCCCATCATTTTAGTTTCATTTGTAAAAGGAAATGAGTATACAATTTTATCTTCTAGATTGATATTTAAATTACTAGAATAATTAGCTATGGCAATTTCCATTGAATCAAATGAATCCTTTATTGAGGCCATTAAGGCAATTTTAGCTATTTCTTTTTTTTCAGTTTCATTTGGAATAGAATTTAACTTAAATGATACTTCACTAACTTCCATTTTATTTTCAGTAATAGTTCCAGTTTTATCAACACATAAAACTGAAACAGCACCTAATGTCTCAACAGCTGGAAGTTTTTTAACGAGCGAATTTTTCTTTGCCAATCTCCAGGCTCCCATAGAAAGAAAAATAGTTAGTATAACTGGAAATTCTTCTGGAATCATTGCCATTGCAAGAGTTATTCCTGATAATATTCCTTCAATAAATCTGTCTTTAATAGTTCCTTTAGAAATTATGAAAGTTAGAATTCCTACTGTTAAAAATAATACTATTGCAAGAGCAACACAAATTTTAACTAACTTACTTGTTTGTTTTTCTAACAATGTCTTTTGTGGTTTTTCGTTTAAAACTGCGTGAGCTATTTTTCCATATTCTGTATTTAATCCAATATTAGTTACTTTAACATATGCTTTTCCTTGAGTACATATCGTTCCTGCATAACAACAATATGTTTTAAAGTATTCATCTTCTTCATCTGTAAATACTTTTTTCCATTTACCTTCAGACTCACCTGTTAAACTCGATTCATCAATACATAATCCTAATGTATCTAATATAATCCCATCCGCTGGTATTTTAACGCCCTCGTATATAATCATGATGTCATCTGGGACTAGATATAAACTATCTATCTCTGTTTCTATTCCATTACGAATTACTTTTATTTTAGGGCTTGATAAATCTTTTAAGGCCTTTAATGTTTTGTCTGTTTTCCATTCTTGGACTGTCTCTATACTAATCATACCAAATACAAAAATTAACATTATGGCACCATCACGCGCCTCTCCTAAAATGAAATAAATTGTAGCGGCTAGTATTAGAAGTATAAACATAGGTTCCGTTATGACTTCTAATAATTTCTTAAATATCGAATGTTTATTTTTTTTATATAGTTCATTCAACCCGTATTTTTCTTGACGCATCTTTACCTCGGCGTCTGTTAAACCTTTATTCATAATAAAAGCACCCTTTCTATCAACTTGACAATGAGGGTGCTCATTTATTTTATAAAAAAACACCCTGTGAGATACTGTCCCACAGGATGTGTAGTTTCCTGTTGCCTACTTGGCCCGGCTGCATACATATGTATCGCCTGATCAGATTGTAATGTAATTGCTTGCATTGCAAAGAGATAATTGTATTATAGAGATTTTATTCTTCTATGTCAATATAATATGTATAAAAATTTTATTGTTCTAGGCTTTTATTTTTATTTTTCAAGAATTCCTCAAAAGCTGGAAGTCCGTAGTCTTTATTATAATAATCGCTATATTCATTTAAGTGTGCTAAGGCTATTTTTGCAGTTTGAATTAAATTATTATTTGTTACATTAGTATTAGGATCTATTAATCCATGTTCCATTTCAATGTTTAATCCGGTATAAAAATCTTCAAAACTATATTTATCAAATTTAAGATTTAATATTTTTGCTATTTGCCAAGCTAAATTAATATCTATCAATCTATCATTCCTTTTATATATATTATGACTTACTTTAAATTTTAAGTATATTTTTTGAAAATAAAAAGTAAGAGATAAACTCCTAATAATATTTTTATCTTTTTGTGTCTCTTCTATTGACTATGTTTCATATATTTTATTCTAATTTCATCTGTTAATTTCCTGTCTTCTACCTCTTTTTATTTGTCACATCCATTTTTTATAATCTATTTTTGTCTACATTTGGGGTATTATACCAATATTTCCGTCAGGTCAGAAAGTTAAATAAATTTTAAATTTTTGCATGCAAAAAAAGAGATTAAGTTTTTAGTCTTAATCTCTTTTTAAACTTTGTTAATTAAATTACTTTTGCTTTTTTTTAAACTAAATTCTTTTGCTAGATATTATTCCTAATAAAGAAATATCTTTAATAAACATTCATAAAAATTCTAATATTAAAAGTATTATAATCATGTTAATTGAAAACTAATAGCGATGAGACTCGTTTTTTTATATTCTCATCGGAAAAATCATAATCCTTCATATAAGAAAGAGATAAGTACTCATTAGCAATTGTGATTGGCGATGATAACAATTTATCATGACTTTTAATAATTTCATTTTTAATTAATGAAATATTATCATTAGATTTACTGCTTTTAATTATTTTTTTCATTTCTTCATATATACGAATTATTGTAAATGTATCTAATACTTTAGTCTTTAATATTGAAATTATAAAATTGATTGTTTCACTTTCCTTGATTCCCAAATTGATGAGAGATGAAATATTTATTATTAAATCCACATTATTTATTTTATTCTCAATTTTAGTTGCAAAATCTTTATAAATAACTTCAAACCATTGATTTTCTATTTCTTTTGGTATATGGTATCCCTCGTATCTTTTTAATTCATCATTTCGTTCCATTCCAAACTTATTACCACCATATCTAAAAAAAAGCATTTCAGCTTGCTTTAAATTCTCTTGACTTATATTTGGGTTACTTTTCTTTTTAAACATTTTGACATCTCCTATTAAATTAAAATCCCCTTAAAACATTTTTAAATCGACATCATTTATTTATTGCAATTTTGAATTTTTTAAATAAAAATCAATAGTTTTTTCTCCACCAAATAATTCCCAAAGATAAGTATATGCTTCTTCTTCATTATAAAATTCTTTATAATTGTATTTATTTCCTCGTTCGTATCTACATACTTCATATTTTTTTAAAAAAAATCTATATATACAGCAATATCTACTGTCAGGATCTCCATCTTTTCCAAAATAAAATTTATTCTTAAGAAAACTATAATTTTTTAATATTTTTTTTAACTCTTTTTTTGTCATTTTATCCTCCAAAGACAGAAATAATTCCAGCTTCTAATAATTCTTGTATTGTTTGTGGTAATAAATATTGCATACCTCCACTAGGTTGACCAAACCACGGATCAGCTGGACCGCCAATTACATTAATTGGTTCATTCAAAATATAAAAATTTGGAATTTGCCCAATTCGATTATATGGTAACGATGAGTCATAATATGAGCCAATATTGGAAACATAAGAACCTGGTGTATCACCAAATCGTTGTATTAATGATCCTTGATCTAAAACCATAGACTTTTGTGATGAAAAACAACTATTTAATGGATAAAATCCACTTAAATCATAACCATTCCACCACTTATACATATTGTTATATATATAATAACTAGCTGCTCCAGGCCCCCCTATCATATATGCCGTTCCTATGACTTTAGCACCTGCCCATACTGCACTAATGCTCGCTGTAGCTTTTGCTGCGAATAAAATTCCTGTTGCTAATCCAACAGCCGCTCCAATGGCCCCACCAATTACTATTTCTAGTCCTATCTCCCCAACTAATTGTCCACCTCTAACACCATTATTATAAGCTTTAATTCCACGATAAGTACCATAAAGTGCTGCTCCAATAAGCATTGTTAAAATAAAAAACGGCATATGCCCATCGGGATCTACGTACATAATCGGGGTATTATATCAGTAAGGCGACAATGCTTTTTTAACCACTAATGACTATGTTTCTAATTATTATTATATCACATACTTGTATTTCATTTAATTTGTTTTTTATACTAAGAACTCATCTTAAGAAAAAAGAGCAGAGAACTTTTTATCGTTTTAATGTGAACCCTAAAAATTTTATTAAATTCTATTTGAAATAATTATACTTGTTGCAATTATTATTGTCCCTCTTCAAAAACATCAAATTCAAAATTGTTATTTAAATAATGATGAGGATAATCTGACATTAAAAACTTTACATTAGCAATTGTTTCAGTGAATGTAATAAAATTCTAATTTATAGATAGAAAAGCTCCAATTAATGAGTTCGTTAGATTTACTTTCTTTTATAAAAACATAGTATACAAAAAAAGGAATTTATTTTTTATGATATCCACTCCTTTTTGTTTATAGTTGGTATTCAATTTTGTTGGGAGTTATTTTTTAGTCCGTTTTTTTACAACTTACTAATCTGCATCATTTGTAGTTTTATTTTTTGATTTACTCTTTAAATTTTAGAGTACAAAAAACAGGCTCATCGCTTGTTTAAGTAAATAAACCTGTTCATTTTTTATTAATTTGTCTTAATTCTATAATTTTATTTTGTTTGTAAAATTAATTAATATTTTGTCAATATAAAAACCATCTTTTGAAATATCATAAAGGGCATTTTCTTTTTTAGAAAAATTCTTGGAATTAATTATATTTTTTTTTTGTTCTTTACACTCTTTTTTATTCTTACAAGGAGGATACTTATAATAGAAATCTTCATATAGATTTTTATCATTGATAATTGAATATTCATAATTCAGCACATAAAGATATTTTTGATTTTTAGTATATTTGAAATTTAATTCGGTAATTATAAAATCTTTTTCATTAAGCTTTTCATCATTTTCTAGACATTCCTTTACAGCTTTATATGCTAATTTTGATGAACTAAAATAACCAATTGTATATCTATCTTCTACATCCTCATTATCTATGTTATCTTTATAATAATATCTAAGAAATTCTACCAAATAAATTATGTCCATTTTATCACAATCCTAACATTTTTCTTATTACTCTATCCAACCATTTTTTGATTGCATTTCTTGCCTGACCTGCCCCGTCATGCCAGTTATCAAAGTGCTTATCCATTAAATAATCGGCTGCTTTATTAGCATCTCCACCAAATTTTGATAATGCATCCATTCCTTCTTGATTTGTCGTCCATGAAAAAGGTGGTTTATTAGTCATTCCTGGCATATGTTTAGACATCATAATTGAAATGCCAGCTGAACCAGCTATTGTTAACCCAATTGTTCCAGCCAATGCCAATTTACCAACTGTACTTAGCGCAATTGTACCACCAGTTGAACCTACTCCGCCAGCAAAAGCTAACCCTCCGCTAATTGTGCCTGTAGAAGCGAGTAATCCTGCAATACTAGGGCCTGCAAAATAGCCTATTGTTCCTCCAATTACTCCACCGATTAATCCCCCTAATGCAATATGACTTACCAAATCCCAACCTCTATTACCATTGTTGTACGAAATAACGCCAGCAGTTGTTCCACCAACAACAGTCCCTATTGCCATCAGTCCAAAGAAAATCATTGTCGCAGTTATTGCGAAATGTCCGTCGCTATCTATATACATTACTGGATTATTATACCAATAGGGCGACCATGCTTATTTAAATAATATTGAATTTATTTGCAAGTATATTATATCACATAATTGAATCTCATTTAAGAAATTTCAAAAAATAGAATCAATTTTAAAAAAGCTAATTCCAATGAGATATACAATGTTATTCTCACATACAAAAACAACCTGCACTGTAGTAATGTAGGTTGTAAAAAACTATATTTTAGTTTTTAATAAGTCTATTATCATTTTCAAGAAGCAATCTTAAATTATTAAAAAATTGTTCAATATCAAAATCGATAGCGTAATTATTATTTACAAAACTTTCATCAACTTGGTATGCTGTCATGCCAGGTAAGTAAATGCAATATTCATAATTAAAATCATGAAACTCAGCTGTAACAACTAAATTATAATACCAAAAATTAGTTTGCAAATAATTCCCCTTCTTACTTACTTGAAAAAAGCATTCAATTTTTGAAAAATGGCAATTATTCATTATTTTAGTTAGTTGTTCATCAATAAAAAATTGAAAAATCAAATCTAAATTATTATAATTGTTTTTTTCCTTTGAGGTTAAATATTTCAATATTTTTCTATACTTAAATTTTATTTTCATGATTTTAGTCCTTTCCATAAAACATTTATTTAGCATTTATCTTATTTAGATAATGTTCAAAATATTTATTGCTTATATCCTGTCATCTCTCGAATTAGCCATTCGAAACCAATACTTAATAAAATCATTCCGCCAACTACTGCTACACCTGGAATTGCAAGCCCTGCTAATGCAAGCCCTGCAGTGGCTAAGGACATTGTTCCTGCTGCTAATCCATATGCACCTAATCCAATGGCAGTGTCTATGCCTGTATCTAGCCACATTGCCCCATCTGTAAAATCAAATCCATTTTCCATCAAGTTAAATCCTAAATTGATTACTCCGGTTAATGCTGCTGTTTTACCAAATGATTTTGCCATCGCTCCCCAAGTAGCTTTTGCATTTCCAGTTAATATTTGTCTAAAGCTACCATTTGTTAAATTCCCTAAATCTTTTAAAGACGAACCAGTTTTACCTGTCCAACGCCAAGTGTTCCCTAGTATAGGAAAATAGTATCTAGTGTTAGTCGAATATGCAAATTTATTATGAATTTCAGTAGCGCTTAGGTATTTTGCCCCTGTTAATATATCTGGAATTGCTCCTATTAAATTTTGAATTGCACCTGAAGTACGAATTCCACCACCGCTTGCAGCACTGGAACTAGATGAATTAGTGCCATCACCAAAATTTCCATTACCACTCAAAGAGAACATCACTGGATTATTCCCACAATACCAAAATAAATTAAGCCCATTAATAGAACTAGGATCCAAATAATCCAAACTATCCGCAGTAATAAATCTACCAATAAGGGGATCATAATACCTACTTAAACAATAAAACATTTTTAAATCGACA
>JAVBPE010000012.1:0-39095 GCA_031549865.1 Anaeroplasmataceae bacterium
TTTGTAATCATATTTATCACACTTCCTATGACTATATTTTACCATTTTTAGAACTACTCATAAAGAATTACTTTTCCACTATATTACTTACAATAAAAGAAAAAGCCTACCTTTCGGTAGACTTTGTCAACACTCTGAAGCAATTCATAAAAGAATTGCTTAACTGCATTAACTTAAAAAATTATTGTTTAATTGGCAATTGAATCTTAGATATATTTATTAATATCCTTAGTTGCCCATGTTACATTTTTAATAAATTTCTTTATGAAATTATCTAAATAATAATTGTTTTTTCTATTAAATAATATATTTATTCAAATCTAGCGCATTCCAGATATGCTATCTTTTATAATTTGATTGTTAATTTCTTTTTTTAAAAGACTGTCATAACTTGAATCTACTAATAAAGCATCAGTAGTAATAATTAAACATGCAATGCTTACCGCATTTTTTAAAGCTACAATTTCAACTAAAGTAG
Organism: Anaeroplasmataceae bacterium; assembly: GCA_031549865.1. Classification (GTDB taxonomy): domain Bacteria; phylum Bacillota_I; class Bacilli_A; order Acholeplasmatales; family Anaeroplasmataceae; genus JAVBPE01. Next base: position 479 of record JAVBPE010000012.1, read on the forward strand.
GATCTATTATATTCGAATCAATAAGATTTTCTACTTTTTGATTAAAAAGATTGTAACCATAATTAAACTCACTTTCTAAAATATTGTCTAATAATTCTTGCTCAAAATATATTTCCGAATTTAATAATAGCTGTTTAAAGGGAGCAAATAAAGTTTCTTTCATGATATTTACTGCCATTTTTTCTTCTTTAGACGTATATTCTTTATACTGTAAAATAGATGTTGCTTTTATATATGCACTTCCACCACCAGGTAATACTCCACTTTTAACAGTAGCATTAATTGCCCCTAAAGCGTCTTCCGCTTTCATCATCTTCTCTGTGATTTCCAGTTCAGTTTGGCCACCTATTTTTATTATTGCATATTTTTTAGCTAATTGATAATATCTATGATTTAATATTTCTTTTTCAAAATTAGTAGTTGCTAATCCAATTAATTTTTCCAAATTTTTTAAATATTCATCTACTTCTTTGTCATTTATCAACTTTGTTGTTTCTTTATTAATTATTATTTTTTTAGTAAAGCCTAAATCATTAAATGATAAATTATTAAAATTATTTGAAATTTCTTTAGAAAAGAATTTCCCATTAGTCAAATAACTAATATCCTTTAAAATTTCATCTCGATAATTATTAGTATCTATTAAATTAACTACTGCAATTTTTAAATCGTTCTTCTCCTTTAAAGAAATCACATTAGATAGCGCTGGTTCACTTATACTATTACAAATAATAACTAACGAACAACCTGTTTTTTGCATTTTTAAAAATATATCGTTTAAAAAATTAATATCATAAATATCTTCATTAGTAATAAGTATATGTGAATTATCAAAAATACAATTTTGAATTTCAGTGTTTGCAAACACTGAAGATGCATACCCATTATCCAAAATATATCCATCCATAACTTCATAAGTAGTTTTACTATTCTTAGTATTTTCTAATTTAATAAGGCCATTATTACCAATAATTTTTACTATTTCTTCAAAAATATTAGCTAATTCATCACTTTTAGAAGCAATTTTTGCAATAGTTTTAATTTCTTTATAACTATTTATTATAATTGCGTTTTGCTCCAAATATTTCACTATTTTATTACTTAAAAGTTCTAAATTTTCTTTTAATTTTAATGGGTTGACACCACTCTTTATGCTTTTCATGCTTTCATTGATTAAAGAAACTGCTAAAATAGTAGCCGTTGTTGTCCCATCTCCAACCAAATCATTTGTTTTCAATGCTACTTCCTTGATCAACTCTGCTCCAACATTTAATGTAGGATTACTTAAAATAAGTTCTCTTGCTATTGTAGCTCCATCATTCGTTATAAAAGGCTTTTTAAATTCATCTTGGATTATAACGTTTTTTCCATTAGGTCCTAGTGTTATCCTAACTACATTTGCAAGTTCATTTATTCCATCTAATAAAATTTCTTTAGCATCGTTTTTTAAAAATATTTCTTTACTCATCATCTTTCTCCATTTCAGTCAAATATCCCCAAAATCTTTTCGGCATAAAAGACATCTGATTTTTTTTGTTTATTCTATCTTTTATAGCTATAGTTTTAAAAAAACTTTTCCACATATTACTATACTGTTTCTCATCTTGACTTTTGATAAGAATATCCCTATTAATCGTTTTTGAATCAAGAAACATAAAATCTTTTTTATAATATATAATTGCTTTGTTTCTAAAAACATCATTTATAATAAAAATTTCATTAGCTAGTCTAGTTTTAAAATGGCTAAATATTAAGGTTATTACGTCATTTTTCGGTTCAAATTCAGCATATAAAACTTTATTATTTAATTCTTTAAATCTTAAAAAACCTTTATATTTATGACACTCATGGGCAACATCATTTAAAATTTTATTCAAATTCATTACGATATCTAAATGTTTCATATTAAGTAATTCATCTTTATATTTATTATAGTAAATTATATATTTCAAAATAATCATTTCTTTGTTAAGATCCCTAGAATGAAATGTTAGATAAATATTATTATAAATAATATAATTTTGCTTCAAATATCTAATTAATAATAGATACTCATCATTCACTTCTATATTTTGTATATTGTTAAAAATATTAGGAACATAATTATTTTTATTTGTTATATGGTAAGGTATAACCTTTGTTTTTAATATTTTTTCTATAACACTAAGCAATCCTTCAAATGTCCCATCATATACATAGGTAGTATCAATAAAAACCCACTTATTCATTTACTTCACTACCTTTAAATAACGATAATTGTGTATACCCTTTATCTTTAATCTCTTTTTTATTTTCTAAAACTAAAGAATTTGCAATTATTCTTTTATCAAACATATTTATAGGAATAATATATTTATCATTACATGTTATAAAATATTGTGCTTTTTTTATAGATATATGCATATTTTTCAAATCTTCAAAAGTTAATTTTTTATATTTTCTAGCTTTAATAATTTTTAAAGCAGAAGTCAATCCAATACCAGGTATTCTTATTAAATCACTATAATTTGTAGTATTTATTTCCATTGGAAATCTATTTAAATTTCTAATTGCCCAGTTTGATTTAGGATCAATAAGATAATTAAAATTTTCGTTATCTTTATCAAATAATTCATCTACTTTAAATTCATAAAAGCGCAAAAGCCAATCTGCTTGATACAGTCTATTTTCTCTAACTAAAGGTGGTTCTTTTAATCTTGGTAAAAGATTATCATTATTAACTGGAATATATGCTGAGTAATATACTCTTTTTAATTCAAATTTTTTATACATTGCATCGCTTAATGATAAAACTTTATAATCTGAATCATCACTAGCACCAATTATCATTTGGGTGGTTTGTCCAGCATGTACGAAGTTTTTATCTTTCTTGGCCTCATTATTTACATATGCTAAAGATTGTATTAAAGTATCTTTATTTTTATCCGGTGCTAATAATTTTAAACTGTTATTAGAAGGTAATTCAATATTTACACTCATTCTATCTACCAGTAAACCAGTTTTTTTAATTATCTCTTGATTGGCACCCGGAATTCCTTTTACATGAATATATCCATAAAATTTATATTTCTCACGCAGTAATCTTACTATTTCATAAATTTTTAACATCGTATAATCTGAATTTTTTATAATACCTGAACTTAAAAATAAACCTTCAATATAGTTTCTTCGGTAGAAATTAATTGTAATATCTGCAATTTCTTCTGGAGTAAATAAAGCTCTTTCAATACTATTAGTACGCCTATTAATGCAATATTTACAATCATAAATACATATATTCGTCATTAAAATCTTCAAAAGAGATATGCATCTTCCATCAGCAGAAAAACTATGGCAAACACCAGGTCTACTTCCCATTCCCAAACCATTACTATTTTTTCTATCACTACCACTTGAACTGCAAGAAACATCATATTTTGCACTATCCGCTAATATTATTAACTTTTTTTCAAAATCCATATGTAGCACCTTCTTTAATTATATTGTAATATGTAAGTATACATTATTGATGTCTACATTATTTTTTAATATAAAAAAAAGACCGATTAATCGGTCCTTAAAAAGAGAGAGGGGTTATTCAATCTTGATAAATTTCTTTTCTACAACTTCTTCTTTTACTTTTGGTACAACGACATTTAAAACGCCATTTTCAAATTTTGCTTTAATTTTTTCTAAATCAATTTCACCAACAAAATAGCTTCTTGATATAGATTTAGTCATTCTTTCTTTTCTAATATATTTAGTATTATCTTCTTTTACTTCTTCTACGTTAGCACTGATTACTAAATATCCTTCATTTACTTCGATATTTATATCCTTTTTATCAAAACCAGGCATATCAATATCAAATATAAACTCATTTTCATTTTCTACTAAATCTGTTTTCATATGTTTTACTGGGCCACGGAATCCTTCATTGAAGAAGTTTGCCATTTCATCAAAAATATTTAAATCATTATTTCTTTTTATATAATACATAATTATGTCTCCTTTTGTTTTTATTATATGTTTTTTATTATTTCTTATTCAATAAAGATATTTTTTGCAACTTTTTCTTTTTTTCTTAAAGTTACTTTTAATACACCATTTTCTAATTTTGCTTTTATACTATTTTCATCTAATTCTTCAAAGTAAATATTTCTTTTTAATTCACCACTCCTTTCATTTAAAAGATATTTACTCTCTTTTTTTATTTCTTTTTTTGCCGTTATAGTTAAAATATTGTCTTTATATTCAATTGATACATTCTCTTTACTGAAACCAGCTAGATTTGCTTCTATTAGATATTCGCTTTCATTTAATTTTGAAATATCTATCAGCATTTTATTTATAGGGTCCATATTTAAACTATTTAGTATTGGGGCAAAGCAATTCATTTCTGTTATTAAGCTCATTTCAAATTCCTTCTTTCATTTATTTTGGCACTCTTATATGCTGTTTGCCAATTACACCTATAGTATATCACTATTTTTGGCACTGTCAACACTCAAGTGCTAATTTATATCAATGAAAACGTTTTCCTAAGAGAAATGTTTTAAATAAAATAAAAAAATCATCTGTAAAATAGACGAAATAGTATAAAAATCATTTTAAAAGTGTTTATATATGGAATGCATTATGATTTATGTCTAATTTTTTTCTTAACGTTTAGTTGATAGTTAATAAAGATATTGCACTTAAAATTCAAATGAGTTTGTTTGTAATTATAAATTTAAAGATAAACAGCGGTTATTGTAATAATTTCTCGTGTCAAATTTTTCCAACAAAATTAGCATCTCAAACATATAACAAAAAGGCATCATTCATCACTAGGACTTATGACACCTTACAAGTTTAAAAACTCAATTCTTTAATTTTATTATCTCTGTGCCCGATTTTCTATTAACAATACACTCTTTACAATTTTACTTAATCTAACTTATAGTAAAATTGCATTTTTTTAAATAAAAGTTATTACATTATTTATAAGAAAATAAATAAAAAATATTAAAATCATTAGTCCTAAAAAAATATAATGTACTTTACTAGACTGCTCAATATTTTTTAGTTCTAACTTATTAATTTCATTTTTTGATAAATTAAATAAATAATATGATAGGCCAAAACCTAATGCAATAGCAATCGTTATAAAAATAATTCCAGGTAATTTTATTATATAACTAGAATCATTAATCAGTGAACTAAATTCGAAAGGCAGCATTACGTAATTAGCAAATATAATTGCCAAAACATTATATACTAAATGAATAATAATTAATTTACTAATATTTTGATCTTTTAAATATCTAAAATACATAATTGATCCAAACAAAAAAGCAGATGCTACATTTAAAATTCCTTGATGCGATAATGCAAATAATAAAACTGTAATTACATATAATTCTATTTTAGATAAAGATACCTTTCCTAATACTCCCTTGTAATAAACTTCTTCTATAATTGCTGGTATAATTGCATAAAAAATAATCATTCTTAAAAATTCAAAAAAATCGAATTTAGAAATACTTTTAATAGGTATTAGATTTGTTTTGGCCAGTATTAATTCTAAACTTATATTAAAAAATAAGGTTAAACCAAATATTAAAATTGAATTAATCAAAATCTTTAATAATGCAAATTTAGAAAATTTCTTAAAATCATTATTATCAATAAATAAAGATTTTTCTTTTGAGGATGTTATATAAAGAACTATTAAAATAGGGATAGCAAACCCTATAATTTGTCCTAAGAGCATGGCACTAGTCGGATTATCAACAAACAGTGTAATTAATATAGGAACTATAATTAATGATAATATTATTGTGCTCAATGCCAAAATAAAACATATTACAATCGGTTTTCTAATTAATGTTTTCATCTTTTAGACCTTTCTCATATTTATGAACAAAAGTTAAGATGAATATTATTAACAAAGTATAGTAGCTTATAAAAATTAATCCTAAATATTGAAATAATACTTTACTATTTAGCATAAAAGCATTTGATTTAACAAGAGACATTTCTATATATACTGGCTTAAATATACTATCTATTCCCAGTGTTAGTATAAATGATAAAACTACAGATATTAAAATTCCTAAAATTAAGATAAAAGAATAATCAATTAAATATGCTTTAATTATATTTATTTTACGGTAACCGAGTGTTATTAAAATTTTCAAGTATTTTTGTTGATTATAAATCTTTGTTATTATTGCACAAATTAATAATAAGGCTACTTGAATTAAAACAATAAGTGTTAAAACATTAACCAGTTTTGTAAAATCGCTAATTTTCTTCATTAAATTCATTGCTTGTTCAACATCCGAAAACAATTCATTTAAAAATAATTCTTTTAATTCTTCAGTAACTTTTACAACATTACTAACGTTATCAACTAAAGCAATAATTTCAGTTTGATGCATCTCAAAACTATTATTAACATTTAAAGCGTTAAATACATCCATCCCAATTATACAAGGACAAAGCATATTTATATCTTTTAATTGTTCCAAAATTATAGTTGTATTAAAATAATCTTCATAAAATGCATCTTCACCTAAAAAAGCATTGTATATACCGTCTATTCTTACATTTATAGTTTGATTTCCAACTCTCAACAAAACATACTGGCCTACTATAGATCCAAAATCTTTTATGCCGGCATTAAAAAGAGCTAATTCACTAATTATAATTCCATCATCTTTTAATTTACTACCATATACTATTTCATTTTCTATATCAAAAAGTTCTTTATAATAATCATTAAATTGATTAAATTTAGCATAACTAACATATAGATTAGTATTAAAATTTATACGAATATCATTTAGATTTAAAGTGCTATCTTGTCCTATTAATTCATATCTATTATATAATGATTTAACATTTGCAAGATTATAAACTCTTAATAAATCTTCTTCATTTAAATAATCACTTTTATAATCGTTTTCTTCAAAATAACCATATGATATTTTTATTTGTTTTACTAAGATATTATCATCAACTAAATTTGAAAACACCCTAACACTACCACTACTAATGCTATTCATTATAAGCCAAGTAGTAGATGAAATTATTATCAAAATTAATACAGTTCTTATGTTTTTTATATATCGCTTAAAATTTATTAACCCTAATCTAAACATATCGATCACCTGATTGTCTAACCGATCTATATGATATATAAGTATTTAAAAAATTCAATAATAAACTAATACCTAAAGTTGTTAAAATGCTTTTATAGTTTATTTTTAACGCAAAAATAGAATAATCCAGTAGAGAACTAATATTAACAACTTCAAATATTAAAAAATTCAATAAATATGCAACAACTAACGCAATAACAAAAGCTAAAATATTATAAATTAAACAAATAATAAAAATCCCATTAAATAATTCTTTTTTCTTAATGCCTAAAAAATTAAGCATAAAAAATGTTTTCCTATTTTGAAAGGAAATATTTTTAAATAATGTCGCAAAAGTTATTATTGAAATGAAAAAAAATAAGGCCACTAAAACACAACCAATGATTATTAGAGCATTTTTATATATTTTTAATTGATCATAATTATCTTTATAATTAATTGAATTATTTAAATCTATCAAATTTAATTCTTCAAACTCAAGAACTTCAATTGTTTTTAAACTTATTTTACTTAGATTCTCTTTATAAGTAATTATTTGAGGATAGCCATTTTTTCTATAAATACTATCATCTTCAATAATTCCAATAACATTATAATTATATAACTCCCCATTAATTTCTACACTTAAGATATCATTTATTTCAATTGTGGGATTTAAACTTCTTAATATTATTGCATTATTATTACCTATGTTCATACTGCCTGTATAGAGAACATCTTTTTCACAGTTTAATAAAAATTCGGTTTTATTTGTATAACCAATTTGAAAGCAATCAATATTTATTGTATCTTTAACACATGAATCAATATAAACTGATTCTATTTTTCTCGAATTATAAATACTATCAATATCTTTAAAATATGTAATTTCTTTATAATACTCACATTTTGATAAATAATCCTTTGAATAATTTATACCGTTAAGGCTTGTTGATAAAGCAAATAAAGCTAAACCTATATTAATACCTAAAACAAAAATAACTATTACTTGATAAAAAATATTATTAAAAATTTTCTTAATTAATAATTTATTTATCATTAACCTTACACCCATCCTTTATTTCAATAAATTTTTCATATCTACTTGCAATTGATTCATTATGAGTTACTAATATAATAATCTTTTCTTTACTTATTTCTTCAAGTAATTCCATAATTATATCCCCATTTACAGAATCTAAATTACCTGTAGGCTCATCAGCAAATATGATATCAGGATTGTTAACAAGTGCTCTTGCAATAGAAACTCTTTGTGATTCTCCACCAGATAATGTCTTTGTTAATTGATTTGCTTTGTTTTCTAATTTGACTGCTTTTAAAGCATTTTTTGCTTGTTGTTCTATTTCCTTAATTTTTAATTTTTTATTTAAAAATAATGGCACTTCAACATTTTCTAAACTAGAAAAACTTTCTTCTAAAAAATAATCTTGAAAGATAAAGCCTATTTTTTCATTTCTAAGTCTTGCTCTTTCATCAAATCTTAATTCAAATATATTTATGTCATTATATAAAACTTTTCCGCTCGTTGGCATTAAAAGCCCTGAAGCTATTTTAAGTAATGTTGTTTTCCCGCTTCCTGATGAACCTATAATTGGATAGATTCCTGGTTTATCTATATATAATGACAAATTTTTCAAAACATATTCATCATTATATTTTTTTGAAATATTTTCAACTACTAATTTCATGGCCCTCTCCCTAATTATTAGCTATATATTCTAATACTTTTGCCTCAGTAATACTTTTGATATATGTTAATGTTTCAATTGAACAGCTATATTGCACGTCTTTACTAGTATAATTTATATAACCACCCACAATTATATACCAAGCATCAAAATAATTAGAACAATCAACCTTCATTTTTAATGATTCGCCAACTTTGATATTTTTATTTATTAATTCTGTTTTTCCAGCATTAATACTTTCAATAAAAACGTCATGGTCAGAATCATTTTTAAAAGTTAAAACTAAACTTTGATAACTTTCAAATATTTCCACACTAGAAAAACTTGAAATTGTTAAAACATACCCTTGATTAGTTTCAGTTACTCTTTCATTTTTGACAATTTTTAAACTACCTATATTATAAATATAGCTATTTGTTTCACTCATAACAATTTTTTCAATTATAAATGATGAATAATCCTGCATTTGCAGGGCTATCATAACTTGCTTTTCATCGTAATAACTCGATTTGTTTACTTCTTTAATTACATAACTTAAATCATTAATTCTTTTATCATCACTTCCCAATAAAGAGATTTTTGAATCAAAATTTGATTCATCAAAATTACCAGCATTATAATAATTTAAAACTAATAATCCATATCCACTTTCATCAATATTAATAAATCCTTGCGTTTGATAGAAAACTATTTTTTTATTAATTTTTTTATTATTATTTTGCAATAATAAAATCCCTGTAACAACAAATATTATTATTAAAATAATTGAACTTAAAATAATTATATTTTTCTTCTTCATCATTACCTCTAATAAGATAGATATGGAATTACAAAGTAATTCCATATCATAATTTTTTATTTTACAACTATTATATCGTACCCTGACCCATACGTCGTAACAGTGCCAGATGATGTTGATGAATTCCCATCATTCCACCACCATAGACAACGAGTTTGTACTGTTTGTTTATGCTTAGCAGAAAATAATTTTGCTTCCACTTTATAAGAATATAAAGCTTTTATTTGTCCTGGACAAATATTAAAAGAAATTTGTCTTGTTTCACTTTCTGTTTGCGTAACTGATACTCCTAATTCAGCACCCAATTTTGCTATTTCATCGCCTAAAGTGCCTTTCAAAGTAGCAGAAATTGATGTAGATGTTGAAATAGTCATATTATTTAAATAACTAGCACTATTATGATTATAAGCATTCCAATAACTTTCATCAGATGAATAATTATTTCTATTAATTACTACTCCTGTTAAATCAATATATTCTCTTAATTGATAATCATATTTTGTATAACTACTTGAATTATTCGCTGAAGTTTTTGTAACTTCATTTTTTACTCTTTGTCCAGTTAATATTGGTGAAAAAATAATATTCCCCCAATATAAATCTAAGAAATTACTCGTATAATAGACTTGTGTTGCACTGTTATTTCCCATTACTAAATCTGTGTTATCTGATGTCATTGATACAGTGAACAATCCCATTAATGCTACAACTGCAAAATACATCATCATTTTAAACTTTTGCTTCATAAACTTTCCCCCTTAGTTTTTTTGCTTCGCTATTTTTTCTTTTAGCTTTTCTGGAATTCTAGGTTGATTAAACCAGCAATAACATTTTGTTGTTGCAGTTTGCTGACCTACAATTCTAGCTATATTTGTAACAATCCCCTTACAATTTTCTTTTTTTCTTTCCCTCATCTAGGTATACCTCCTTTTGCATAATTATAAAATAATTTGTATATTAAACAATATTATATGCATTTTTAACGCGAAAATTGACGTTTTTAACAACATTCTATTTATTATTTATTATTTTTTATAATATCTATAAGTACTTGAAATATTTGAAACAAAAAAATTATTATAACTGTATATGAGATTGAAAAAATAAAATTAATACTAAGTGGCATAAAATATAAAATATTCATAACTATAAAAAGAGCAATTATATACTTTATTGCTCTTTTTTTATATTTTTGTTTCTTTAAAATATCTAATCGATTATTAATATTATCAATAGGGGATATAATCATTATAGTAACACCAGCAATAAATGAAAATATTACAAAAATATTTTTAAAATTATTTAAATCAAGAAATTTAACAAATAAAACTAATCCGCTATAAACTAAAAGAAGGCACAGAAGGCAGCCTAAATGTGTATTAGCATGATATCCTCCCGCACAACCTCTTAGTGAAATAAATATTATTGTAAAAATAATAGCTTCAAAATAAGTTTTTGTAAGTATTGCAAATATCATTAAAGCCAAGAAATTTAATATTGTCGATAATAATATTTCAAAACTATAAACGTATATTTCTTTTTCCTCTTCATCTATTTTATTTTTTTTTATATAATAATTTGATAATATAATCGCCAGCTTGTCTAACATAAAAAACCCCCCTTTTTATTAATTTATTATATTATTACATAAAGCAATGTTTATAATAAAAACATTATTTTTTATCCCAAATTCCATTATACCTTCATATCTATCACAAATATCTTTAACATTTTTTAAGCCAAAACCATGTAAATATTTATTTTCTTTAGTAGTTTTATTATTAAAATCATTATCAATAGATGAATTTTCTACTTTGATTATTAAATTATTTTTTATTTGTCTAATTTCTAAATTAATAAACTTATTTGTTGCAACTTTTTCACACGCCTCTAAAGCATTATCCATTAGGTTACCAAAAATTATAGTCAAATCAATAATAGAATTTGGATTTATTTTTGATATAAAAGAAATAATTTCTATTTTTATATCTCTGCTTTTCGCAACTATTATCTTAGAAGCAAGTAAAGAATCTATTGATTCTATTCCTGTTATCTCTTTTGAGTGGGCATCAGTTACAATATTACAAATTCTATCAATTTCTTCTTTTACCATCTTACTATCTACGTTGAGCATTGATCTTATAGCAAATAGTTCATTTTTTAAATCATGAAGTGTCTTATTAGAAAGAAGTTGCTTTTCAGATAAATCAACATAGTATTGATACTCTAATTTCACTTGCATGGCCTGCAATTTTAAATTATTTTTTTGCTCATCTTGTTTCTGAATATAATCAAATGTATAAAAAACGAAAATGTTACTAATAACCACAAGAAATGATGATAACATGATAAAAAATCTTATCGCTGAATTATCTTCATCATAAACATAATATGTTAAAGTATAAATAATTACGAAGGTAGTAATTGGCAAAAAAACCAATGTTATTAAAATAGGAATAGATATATTATTATTTTTTGGCTTATATAAATTAGAAATAAACTTAATAATAGCTAACAATGATAATTTTGAAAACAAAATACATTGTATATAAATGCTTAAATCTGTTTGCATTTGTGCAATTGTTGAATCATAAATTAAACTAATTAATAAACCAAAAACAACTTCAAACATTAAAAGTAATGCACAAATTAAAACCACACTAAAAATTCTTTTTATAATATTCATATAAAATTTAAAGGAATATAAAATTATTATTAAGGTAACTAATATAGTAAAAAAAGTTTGTTCCTTTATAAATAATGTAAACAAGGTAGTTAACGTTACAAAAGATACTATTATTATTATATCTTTTGGTTTATTATTTTTTTTCTTAATTCCAAAAAGACTAAAAAAACTATGTACTATCATTAATTGTAAAATTGAAGATGTAATATTATATATTACTTCCATTATATTCATATTATAACACCAACTTCTTTTAAGAATTCGTGCTTTATATTATCAATATATTTTCGACTTACTGGAATTTCATATTTTTTATATAGTATTAACATATTTTTTCTAATCATTATTTTTTCTAAATATTTTATATTAATAATATAACTATTATGACATCTATAAAAATCATATTTTAAAAGAGTCTTTTCTAAGACATCGAAGTTTTCATTTATAAAATATTCATTTTTATCTATCAATATAATTGATACTTTGCGGTTATACCTAGTTACATATAGCAACTGATCAATATTAATTTTAATATAATCTCCTTGTGTTTTAAAAGTGATTATTTCATTTGTTTTTTTTAAAAACGCTATTGCTCGTTCAAATTCTCGTTGAAATATTTCATTTTTTAGAGGTTTAATAATATATTGAAACGGCATTGTAGCAAATGCATCAGATATATATTGCGTATAACTAGTTATAAAAAATATAATTATTTTTGGGTGTTTTTTTCTTAAATTATTACCTAATTCTATCCCTGATCCATCTAAGAGTTCAATATCTAAAAAAGCTATATTAAATTGTTCGTTACTTTTTAATAAATCATTACATTTATCATAACAATATAATTCGCATAATGAATAATAAGGTGATGTGTTAATTGCATCTTCTACTTGTTTTCTATATATTTCATCATCATCACAAATTGCTATCTTATACATTAGTACACCTCCCATTTATTAAATTTTATAAATTAATTATTTTCATGAGTTTATTATATCAAATACTTTTAAAAAAACGAATTTTTCATAAAAAAAATCAGATTTTTAATTTTGTAGTTTTCTATTTCTTTTATTATATATTTTAATCATTCTCTTATTTTCTTTTTCATTTAATAAAAATGGGTACTTAGGGTTATTTGAAATTCTCATTAAAAATTCAAATCCAAAACCAGTTGTTATGAACATAATAAATAGCAACATATAATACCACGGCATTGAAAATAAAGCCTTATCCATTGCAAAACCAAAAGATATTCCCCACAATATAGTAACCGGTATTCCAAATCCTAAAACCATACCGTAAGATCTTTTCTCCCTATGCTTTCTTTTGTATTCTTTTATTTCTTTTTTTAAATTTAATGATTTATCAATAATTTTAAATGGAAAAATGAGTTTTTCATTTGTTTCTTCTTGTAATTCATTAATAGTTAAATATAATACTCTATGTTGGAAATAATTTTTTAAAAATATATTAGATTCTATTTGAAATGTCTCATAGTTAATTCCACTATGATCTAAAACCTGTCCATAGACTATATTAATAAAAACATTCCAAAAACATTCATTATTTAAGTTTAAAGATAATTCTTCAAAGTGTTTAAATGTTACGAAATAAAATCCTTTATTGCATCTTTTTTTGAACATTCCATTATTGAAAATATATCCGTAACTTAAAGCAATTTCATAAAACGTATCATATGATTTTGAAACAATTTGTAGTTTATCAAAGGGGACATTATTTCTATAATGTTTCTTTAAAATCATAGAGAAATAATCAATTAATTTGTCTATTTTTAATGCATCCGTGTTATATTCGTTTATCAACTTTATTAAATATAAATCTAAGCCTTCAAGTGGATGCTTTTTCAACATTTGATTTAAAATATAGCCATCACCTATCGATACTTCTTGAGCATTTATAAATAATGCTTCTTCAAGCATTAACTCCATTATAAAATTAATACTAGATATTAAAGTATCCATAAATAATCCTCTTTGTATTTTATTTCTTTAAATTATAAATTAAATCTCGATCTTTAACATTTATAATTTCTCCATCTTTATAATATTCACCTTGAATGAATCCACTAGTTGAATAGTATGGTGGTAAATTTGATATATTATTTTTTATACCAATATATCTTAATATTAATAATGGATAAGGATTATTTATTTTTGAATACAAATTATCTTTATCCGTAATAAAATAATTTTTTCTATATTTATTTTTGAATACTAATTCAATTAATTTTTCAATATAATTACCATATTCTTCTTTTTTAGTATAATTATATATTTCAATAAAAAGATTTAACCATTGTTCGTCAATATCAGTTATATCATAATTTAAATTAATGTTATCATGATTTAAATCCCCAATATCGCCAAAACCAGATTTTATAATTGCATGTCTTAAATAATTATATATTTCAATATCCAAACTATAAAAATATGCCGATAAAAGGCTTACTGCAATTTCGCCACTGAATTCTACTCTTTTCAAGACTTTTCCTTTTTTACCTAAATATCCATTTCTAAGAAGTATATATCCTGTCAAATCTATTCCATCATTAAACATTGGCTTAAAATTATTCGATTCTAAGTCATAAGAATAATCAAAATAATTTTTTATTCTAAAACTTGACCAATCACCAATGTTTTTATTATTAAAATCAATTGCTAAGTTAAGAGCCAAATTTAATGGAGTTCCAATTGTTGAATGTGGATCAAATAAGCGATTACCTTCTAAGGCAATTTTACCAAATTCCTTCATTTGTCTTTGAACTCTATCTCCATAACAAGAGAAAGTTTCATTATCATCTTTTGTGTCTAATACTTTTAAAGGTTTGGTATATTGATAAACTGGTAATTTAGTTTGTTTATTTTGAGCAAGCATAAACTGACGCGCAAGATACTCACCCCAACGTAGAGGCAAATCATTGTTTGTATATTTTGATAAATAGAAACTTGCATATATTAAATCACTACATATATTTAAAAAAGTTAATCCTTTAGCTTCTTTTAAATCTGGTAAAATTGTTTGATCGACAACATCAAATTTGTTAACAAATTTTGTAGAAATTATTGGATTATATTCTTTTTCATATGCGCCATGCCTATTCAAATCTAAGGTATCCCAATCATTTATATGAGCGGTCCAAATCTGATTTAAGAATTTTATAGTTTTATTTTTATCCACTTCATAAAACAAATCATAAAAAGGAAAAGCATTCTTTAGCTCATGAACATTAGATTTATCAATTGGTCCTGATGAAGTTAATGTTTTCAAATCAATAAAATTATGTGCCCCCCAAATAAATAAGCCATTTTTATCAACAAAATTATCTAAAAAATATTTTGTTATTCTTTTTGCTTCCTCATAATATTTATTATCATTAGTTATTAATGAATAAGCGCATAAGGCTTTTAAAAAATTTTGTATTGCACAAAAATCACTCATTATAACACTTTTATTTTTTGATATTTGCCAAGAAGCTAATTCTTTATTATAAATATTAATTCCATCTGCAAGTAAGATGGAATTATTTAATCTATTATTTTTTAGTACTGCTATAAAATAAAGTTCTATATATTTAAGCATTATTTTGTGATTCATCTATTAACATCTCTTTTTTCTTTTTGCTTATTATAACTGAGGTAAGTTGCCAAGATATAAATAAAACAACACAGCCTATACTTATGTAATCTGCAAGTTGCATATTCTTAGTACCAATATAATTAATTTCTACTCGGTAGCTTCCCTTTGGTGCATTAAATGTTAATATACCATCAAATTCGTATGGTGTAACATAAAGAGTTTTTTCATCAGTTATTAATTTAATCTCATAACCTTTATAATAATAAAGTGGTACATGAATCGTTGCTCCATTAGTTGTAACATCTAGTTGATATATCATTTTTGGAGTATTAACTTCTACTATGCTTATAGTACCTTCACCTTCTAAAAGCACTGGTGTAATTGGTTTATAAGTTTCTAAATTAAAACTAGTTTTATATGTTAAAACTCGCATTTTATTAAGTAACGAATTTCTATTTGTACTACTATATTCTGCAAAGATAATTTTAGGGCAGTACTCTCTTTGCCACCCAGCGGCAGGCCCTAATAAAGAATATCTTATATCAATATCATAATGCCATAAGTCCATATCTGACTTGTCTTCTTGTTTTAATGCAATATTATAATTTACTCTTTTTTCCATTGTTCCTTGATTTAAAGCTAAAAATATTGATGAACCAAAAATAATGGTTGCTTTAAGAAATCTAGACGTTACATAAGAGAAAACAATCCCTACAAAAAGTGCAACATACATTTGGAAGAATGCCCATAATCTCCATGGAAACTGAATTTTTCTTAAAAATGAAGGTGCATTATACCATATGTCTGGATTATGAATTAAAAAATAAACAAGCGCAAGCATGACAATAACATAATATAAGTTCAAATCTTTATAGAATTTTTTCTTGTTTTTAGTTATTTTAATTTTTTTCATAAAATAATAAAGAATAATAAAAATTAAAAAAGTCATATAAGTTTCTATTCTACCTACAACAAAAACTCCCATAATTATCAAAATAATTGTTACACAAAGTTGGAAAATATTTTTAAACTTATCTGATTTAAATTTAATTAAGTCAGCAATTATAAAAATAATACTAAGTATTCCTAAAACTACTAAACTATGATTAATATTAGCCAAAGATTCATATTCTTTTGACATACCTGCAATATAAGGTAGATTTAAAAAACCACTATAAGATCCCGCTCGGTATGTTTCACTTGCAACTCTACTTGCTATTGTTCCCATAGCTTCATCACTAGAAACTTGATATAAACCATCTGCTAAATTTTCAAAAACACCTACAAGGTAAAATGATGATAGTCCTAAAATTAAAATAACACTAACAATTGCATAGAATACAAATTCCTTATACTTCAATTTTTTAATAATTTTATGAATGTTAAACACTATATATATTCCTGCAAACAATGCTGCATATACAGCGGTTATATTATGTGTTAGCAATGTTAGGGTAACCCCAATAATGGTTATTGCAAAAGATTTAGAAGAAACCTTTTCTTCATTTATAACATCATAAATTCCTAAAAATATTATAGGAACGAAAGAAGCTGCTAACGCTTCTGCAAAAGCACTTCTGCATAATGCCGCAAAAATACGATAAGGATAAATTAAAAATATTACAGCACCTATTAATGCTGCGACTTTATTCTTAGTCATTCTAAAGATAAGCTTATACATAACAATACCAGATAAATAAGTCGTCATTAATAAAACAAATTTATATGCAACAATTAATGGAACACCTAAGGGTTTTAAAATTAAAGCAACAATAACAACTAAGTAATGTGATAAGGGTGCATAAAATATTCTTGCGTTATATCCTAAAAAAGAGAGAATTATATGGTTACTTTTACTAAATGCTAACCCGTTTTCAAAACCATAATAAATATCATAAATTTGGCCAAAGTGAAAGATAGTATCATCCCCTGCTGGCATACCATTATAAAATAAAATATATAAACCAAAGCATGTAATAAGAAATAATATTAAATAAGGTATATAATTTTTCAAATCTTTTAAAAATGAAGTATTTTCCATAATCTCTCCTTTATATTAAATCTAATTCTTTTTCTGTATATATTTCTATATTATTTTCTTTAAGCATTTTAGCGCATACACCATCTTTATTAATAATGGTGTTGCTAAAAGTTCCATCATAAATAAAACTTTTACCACAAGATGGACTTTTACTTTTTAAAATTGCTTTTTTACAATTATGTTTCATAGCAATATCTAATGCCATCAATGCACCATTTTTAAATTTATCAGTAACATCTACGCCTGTAATAGTCATCACCTTGTCATTTACAACTTCGGATTTTTCCCTAGGAATTCCAAGTCCACCTAATACTTCAGGACATATTAAAATAAAATCAAATCTATCTTTCAAATTTATTATTTCTTTAGAAAAATTATTCTGACCATTATATTTGCAGTTAATGCCCATTAAACAACTACTTACTAACAAAGGTTCTTTTTTCATTAGTCTTATTTACCCAATTTTTTAACAATATTTCTAGCTATCCATACGCCATTAGCTCCAGCCTGAGCTAAACCTCTTGTCATACCTGCTCCATCACCAGCAACATATAAGCCAGTAATTTTTGTTTCAAATTCTTTATTTACAACTGGTCGTGCAGAATAAAATTTGGCTTCAACTCCATAAAACAATGTATGTTCATTAGCAATACCTGGTGTAACATGGTCTAACGCTTCAATCATTTCAATTATTGATTTCATCGTGTTATATGGCAATACTAGGCCTAAGTCCCCAGGAACAGCCTCTTTTAATGTCGGCTTTACATATCCTTCAGCTAATCTTTTTTCTGTCGTTCTTCTTCCTTTACAAATATCACCATAGCGTTGAACAATAATTGATCCACAACTTAATTGATTAGCAAGTTGAGCTACTTCATGGGCATACTCATTTGGTCTGTTAAAAGGTTCAGAAAATTTATGAGATACTAAAAGGGCAAAATTAGTGTTCTTAGATCCTAATTTTGGATCTGCATATGAATGTCCATTAGCTAATATAGTTCCACTATGATTTTCAACCACCACATGACCCGAAGGATTAGAGCAAAATGTTCTGACTTCAGTTCCAACACTTGTCCTAAAAATAAACTTACCTTCATATAAATTTTCATTTATTTCTTCCATAATAACGTCATTTGTTTCTACTCTTACCCCGACATCAACTTGATTATGAGTTAAAGAAATATCATTTTTTTCACAAATGTTTTGCAACCACGTTGACCCATCACGGCCTACGGCTAATAAAAGATAATCAGTTTCAATTATCTCATCTAAAATTTTGATTCCCTTTACACAATTATTTTCAACAATAACATCAGTTACTTCCGATTTATATTTCATATCAACTACTTTAGATAAATCTTCGTATATTTCCTTTAATATTTGTAGATTATTCTCAGTTCCTAAATGTCTTACTTTAGCTCGCAATAATTTTAAACCAACAGCCAATCCCCTACGTTCAATATCTCTAACTTTATCAGTTGTAGGGTCTGTTATTGTTTTAGTTGCGCCATATTTTAAGTTTATTGAATCCACATATTTAATTAAATTCTCAACTTCATTACTCTCTAAATAATCGGTCATCCATCCACCGAATTCACTTGTTATATTAAATTTGCCATCACTGTATGCTCCTGCTCCACCAAATCCATTGGTAATTGAGCATGCTGGATTACACCCACTTATGCCGTTTTTGTTTACTGGGCATTTTTCTATTTTATGCTCTAAAACCGGACATCTTCTGTCATAAATATTATGTCCTTTATCTACTAGTAATATTTTTAAATTTGGATTTAAGACATGAAGCTCATATGCACAAAAAATACCTGATGGACCGGCACCAACAATTACTACATCATATTTCATATAAATCACCTATATTTTTCTGTTTACTATCTTTTTTTATTATACAATATTTATGATTTTAAATCTATTATTTTAATAAAAGAAAGATTTATAATTTTTTATATCATAAAAATAGAAGTCTACAATTGTTTTTAAATTAATATAATAGGTTTTGATTTTTATTTAAAATATTAAAAACGATTTTGTCGAAAAGCATTGTTTGACTTTTTTTAAATAAACATTTATAATTTAATTAAGTACAAACGATTATTAACACTATAGCAATAAAAAATATTTTAAAAATGTGATGGGAAGGGTAAAAAAATAATATATCTTATTTATTGCTAAAAGTTCGTTATAATCATTTAAAAAATAAAAGGAGAAAAGATTTATGAAAAAAAGATTTTTTATATTAGCTTTATCATTAATGTTTACTTTACTATTAATAAAATCACCAAGTATTAGTGCTGCTGCAGATGTTCGTAGTTATGAATTTGCTAACAATAATACCAGATTAGTTAGTTCAGACAGTAACTGGAACAATGGCCTGACTTCATATTATTTAGAAACAGGACGTGATCTTAGACCTTACGTTAGTGATTTCACTCCAAAATTAACTTTAGAAATAGTATCAGCAAACGAAATTCACGTAATATTTAGGATAACTGATGATTATGTATATGATCTTGTGCAAAATGGTTATTATTACTATTCTGTTGATTTATTCAATTTTGGTGATTTAAGTTATGGAACTAATTATTATACTTATAATGGAAACTCAAATTATGGAGATGCCAACCATAGAAACGGAACTAATGTACAACCATTCTTCTTGTTTCTAAGAGGTACGGGGACTGCATATGCACCAACATTCGTTGGTAGATATAATTCTTCATATTTCTACGCTGCATTCTTCTTGAATGTTCCTACCAATCAAAACTTCACAATGGGTATTTCTTTTACAACTATACATAAGTATTACCGTGATGATTCAGGTTGGGATTACACTAGTAGAACTGCCGGAAGTACAAATATAATTTTATCTAATAACTTATATTTTAATTTATAATTTTAAGGTTAATTATTCAATAACTTAAAAGTTAAATAATCCTTCCCAAATCGCAGCAAAATAAAAATACTATCTAAAGATGTAAAATTAGATAGTATTTTTATTTATAGCATCTATATAAACTTGTTCTAATTGATAACTTATATTTTCAATTGATCTTTCATTTACACTATTATAGCCATTAATAGTTATTTCAGTTATATCATTATTCAAAATAAATGCAACAGCATTAGAAAAATCTTCAATTGTTTTTCCTTTTAGACAATTTATTTTATCTTCTAATAAACCATCATAAACTGGTATATCTCTAACAATTAACGGTGTTTTTGAAGCAAGTGCTTCTAATACTACAATTCCTTCTGTTTCTTCACGTGATGGAAATAACATTGCTTTAGCACTTAAATATGCACCTTTTATTATTGAACCGCTAATGAATCCTGGTAAAATTACATTATCAGGTTTATTTTTTATTACTTTATTTATATAACTTGTTGTGATAAGTTTATTTAAATATCCAAACCAAATAAATTTTACATCTGGATGTAGCCTTGCGACTTGAATAAAATCATCTAGCCCTTTTCTTTTAAAATATAACCCAACTCCCATTACTACTTTATCATCATCTTTTAAATCAAAATATTCCTTGAATCTTAAAATATTATCTTCATTATAACTATATTCTTCCAAATCAATACCATTTGAGATAGCTATAATTTTAGCATCAACACCTTTGTAATTTTCGATAAGTTTCTTTGAATATTCAGTAGGAGTAACAATTAACTTTGAGCGTCTATACATTCTATATATACATCTATTAAACCATATTGCAATAACTTGCCATAGTCTAAATGAATCTTTAAAATCTTCTATTGTTGAATGAGCATGTGTAATAACTGGAATGTTGTTTTTCTGACATTTTTTTAATAAACGATATGAAGCTTTAAATAGTGTATTAATGTGGATAACATCATATGTATCTTTACAATCAAAAGTTACTTCAATTCCTCTTTTTATAAGTGCACTTTCTTGATGACGTAGTGCTCGCCCTATACCTGATGTTTTAAGCATTTTTTCATTTTGTTGATATAAACATACTTTCATGTATCTCACCTCCAAGATATAATATCATAAAATCAAGATTAATTAAAGAAAAACTTAACTCCAAGGAGCTAAGTTTTTTATATTGATGTTTTCAAGAAATTTATAATGATATTACAAACTTCTTTACTTCTCTTTGTTATCATATGGTCTAATATTATTACTTGTCCATAATATTCACTATCAATCCAAATTTCTTTACTAAAAAAATCATAATTAATAGTGTAATCATTTGTTAATTTTAACTGCAATGATTTAGAACATTCTACTTCGTTTAATTCTTTAATACGCTTTTGAAATTCTAATGACAATAAATCACCAATATTAATCTCAGTTATCGTAGAAACTACAATTTGATATTTATCTGTGATTATAATATTTGACTGGAATTCTGAAAAAAGGGCATCAATTAAAGGGTTTAGGCTAGACGACATTTCATTTAGTGGATGATGTTTTTCCAATACAATACGATTAGAATCAGTTGCAATATCAACGAAATCCCCACTATCAATTTGAAATCTTTTCCTAATTTCTTTAGGAATAACTATTCGTCCAAGCTCGTCAACTCGACGAACTACACCGGTTTCTTTCATAATTTACCTCCATTCGTCATTTATTTTAACCGAATATTGGTAATTTATTCTATTTTAAGATAATATCTAGGTAAGTTGCTAAAAGTTTTAAATGTTCATTATTTGGATAAAACTTAGTATCAATTAAAATCTGAATTTGATTATTCTTATAGTTTAACCCAATATGAGGTGATAATTCGTTTGCTTTATTAAATAATTTATTACCATCCAACTTAATAGAATACTCTTCTTTTATCCATAAAACCAAAATAGTATTATGGATATATTGCATTTTATATATCCCAATTTCTTTACTAAGTTGTTTAAATAATTTTTCATACATATAACTTTCTAATGATTCATCAAAACGTCCAAATCGATCAATTAATTCTTTTTTAAGATCCGTAATATCTTCCATTTTCTTGATTTTATCAATTTTTTTATGGATTTGAATTTTCATTCCTTCGTTATCAATATAGCTTGTTGGAATGCTTCTATTCGTAATGGCCTTTTTCATAGTTATATCTTGTTCAAATTCTTTTTCCTTATATTTAGGACCTTTAAGACTTTCAATTTCTTCTTCTAAAATCTTTAAATATGTTTCTAATCCTATACTATCTATAAACCCAGATTGATCTTCCCCTAAAATATCACCTGCACCTCTTATCGATAGATCACGCATTGCGATTTTAAATCCACTTCCCAATGCATTAAATTCTTTTATCGTTTGAAGACGCATTTCTGCAGTCTCAGTTAAAATCTTTCCTTCGTCATACATTAAATAAGCATATGCAATTTTATTTGAACGCCCAACACGTCCTCTTATTTGATATAGTTGAGATAATCCTAAGCGATCTGCATCATGAATAATAAGCGTATTAGTATCAGGCATATCTATCCCCGTTTCAATAATAGTTGTACATAACAATACATCATATTCTTTATCAATGAAGTTACAAATAACATCTTCTAATTGATTCTTTGATAACTTCCCATGTCCAATGCATATTCTTGCTTCTGGCACTAATTTATTCAAATGCACCTTTACATCTTCTATATCCTCTGTAAAATTATATAAATAGAAAACTTGCCCTCCACGAGCCATTTCACGTTCAATTGATTCTCTAATTATTGCATCGTTTCTTTTTAAAACGTATGTTTGAACAGGATAGCGATTCTTAGGTGGCGTTTCAATCATTGATAGATCTTTAATTCCAACAATAGACATTTGAAGGGTTCTTGGAATCGGAGTTGCAGATAAAGTAATTGCATCGACATTAACTTTCATTTCCTTAATTCGTTCTTTGTGTGATACTCCAAAACGTTGCTCTTCATCAATTATTAATAGCCCTAGATCTTTAAATACAATTTCATTAGATAGAATTCGATGTGTTCCAATTACAACATCTACTTCACCCGTTTTTATCTTTTTTATAATTTCTTCTTGTTTTTTCATTTTAACAAAACGATTTAATAATTCAACTTTAGCCCCATACTTTTCCATTCGATTTTTAAATGTATAAAAATGTTGACGTGATAAAACTGTAGTTGGCGCAAGCATCGCCACTTGTTTTCCATTTAGTATGGCTTTAAAGGCAGCCCTAAGTGCCACTTCGGTCTTTCCATATCCAACATCACCGCAAACCAAGCGATCCATTGGTTTTCCACTTTCCATGTCACGCTTAATTTCAATAACTGCTTTTTCTTGATCTAAAGTTAATTCATATGGGAAATCATTTTCAAATTGAAGTTGCTCCATAGTATCGGGTTCACAACGATAACCTTCCGATGCTTCTCTTAAAGCATATAGTTTTATTAGTTGTTCTGAGATATCTTTAATTCTATTTTTAGCACGAGCTTTAGCTCTTGCCCATTCTCCAGTACTTAAATTGGATAAACGAACATTACTACCTTCTGTAGCTTCATAACGCATTATTAAATTTATTTGTTCCACCGGAATATAGCAAGCACCTTCATTGGCATATTTAATATGAATATAGTCTCTAACAATCCCATCTAGTTCCATAGTTTTAATGCCTAAATATTGACCAATACCATGGTCATAATGAACAACATAATCTAGAGCCTCTAAATCTTCAAAGGAAGTTACCTTAGTTGTATTTTGATATGTAGATTTATATTTAATTTTCCTGCTACTACGGGATATTTCGAAAATAGTTCTTTCGTTAATTATTACTAAATTATCTTTTATAAGTTCGAAAGAGGGATAATAAGTACCGTATAACAAATGAATTTGACCATATTTGATCATTTCATTATTACGTAATTTTGTATAAGGAATTCCTTTATCTAATAATGTATCTTCTAATGTTTTATAGCGTGATTCGTTTTGAATAGTAATAATAATTTTTTTAGTTTTATAGTAATTATATAAATATTGAGCTATTTTCTTTTCATCACTTTTAAAAGGCTCTACTTCGCTTGAAAGTAAGTCGTAATTAGATTCAATAGTTCTTAATCCTTCAATTGTAATTTGAGAGTATTTATCCTTAATCTCATTAAGATTAGAAAAGTATTCTAATTTAAAAATACTATATCCACCAATGCTGTCACAATACTCTCCCAAATCTAATTGAAGATGATTATATAATTCTTCTATTTTAGGCAAATCAATAACATACAATTTCTTATTCTCTACATAATCAAAAATAGTAATTGGTTTAGTAAAAAAAGAAATATATCGACTCATCAATTCTAAATCCATATTTTCTTTAATTTTATTTATATCGTTATCAATTTTTTCTAATTCTAATGTACTTAATTTATTTTCATCTTTAAAAATAGCTAATTTTGTTAAAGCAGTCTTTTTTTCTTCATCATTAAATAACAGTTCTCTGACTGGAAGTATTTTTATTTGATTAATCAAATCAAGTGAACGCTGTGATTCAATATTAAAAGTTTTTATGGTTTCAATTTCATTATCAAAAAAATCTAAACGAACTGGATTTTCATAATTTAGTGGAAAAATATCAACAATACTCCCCCTCTTACTTATTTGTCCCGTTTTTAAAACCGTATATGTCTTTTCATATCCTAAGAAAACCAATTTTTTTATTAATTCATCTGGTGATACAATATCACCTGTTTTAAAAGTTATAATTGATTCAAGCCATCTTATTTTATCAAATTGATACTTGATAATTCCATTTGTATGAGTAACTATTACTTTCTTATTACCTTCTAATAATGTTGCAATAGTATTTATTCTTTCAAATTTAAAATCCCCACTTGATACTAAAAGCTCAGAAGTTAATAATTCATCTGCTGGATAAAATAACACATCTTCTTCTGGTAGAATATTTATTAATTCATCATAATATTTTTGAGCACTAAAAAGATTTGGTAATACAACAAAAATATTATCATTATTTGTAATGAAATCACAGGCTAAAAGTGATATAGTTGCGTTATCATTTGACCCTTTTATTGACATTTTTCTTGAAGTAATTACCTCTTTAATTGAATTTTGTGTCGATAAATAATTTAAAATGTCCATATTTTTCTCCCTTCTAAGTGCAAAAAGTGGGAAAATTACTTTTCCCATTTATATTTTTTTGTGATTAAAATCTAAGTGCTGGTATAAATACCCTCAAAATAATGTATGTTAAATATAATGCATATAGACATAAAAATAGTATTCCAACTTTTTTGCCTAATTTTCCTTTTCTTGAAAATATCATCAAGATAAATGTTACTACAGTCATTATAATAATGTCAACTAATACTTCATTATTTATACCTAATTTTGTAACTGTTGAAGATGCTCCAACAATAAACAATGTATTAAAAATATTAGAGCCGATAACATTCCCTACTGCAATATCATTTTCACCTTTTTTTGCAGCAATTACTGATGTTACAAGTTCTGGTAGGCTTGTTCCAACTGCGACAACTGTTAAACCTACTAAAGTTGTTACAAGTGATTCTTCCAAACCTAGTCCCAAAGCTGCTTTAGTAGCAAGTGCGCTTGCTCCATTTGTTACAAGCACCCCTCCCCCAATAACTCCAGCTAGTCCTAAAATTAATAATATTATTGAAGTTTTAGTTTTCATAACTTTTTGTTCAACTTCTTCTTCTATAAGGATATCTCCATTTAAAACATCTTGTTTAGCGCCTCTTATTGAAATTATAACAAATAATATTAATAAGAACATTAAAACTATA
This sequence comes from Anaeroplasmataceae bacterium, assembly GCA_031549865.1. Classification (GTDB taxonomy): domain Bacteria; phylum Bacillota_I; class Bacilli_A; order Acholeplasmatales; family Anaeroplasmataceae; genus JAVBPE01. Next base: position 27,183 of record JAVBPE010000012.1, read on the forward strand.
CCTTCACCTCTAACAATCGCATTTGATAAGCTTGAATCTAATAAAATATCAAATGAAAATGCTACAAGTACTAAAGTTGATAATATTAGAAAAGGCATTTCTCTTTTATTAATACCTTTACTTATAACAAGTGGGGTAATAATACAAGATAATCCTAATACCACTAAAATATTCATTATATTAGAGCCTACAACATTCCCCATAGCGATATCTGCAGTAGCACCTACTGGAGCGGTAATTGATGCTGATAGTGAAACAGCAAGCTCCGGTGCAGAAGTTCCAAATGATACAACAGTAAGACCAATTACTAAAGAAGATATTTTTAATTTCTTCGCAATAGAAGACGAAGAGGCAACAAAAATGTCTGCCCCTTTAATTAAAATAAATACTCCAACAATTAGCATGAAAACATTTAAAATAGTTTCCCACATAAAATTGCCTCTCTTATTTACTATATTTATTAGCTAAATCTTTAAAACTTGTTCCTTTTGAAAACTCATCTAAAATTTTAGCAACTAAATCTATTGATGATAATATATTAATTTCTTCATCTTTAGAAAATTTTTGTAATACATAATCAACTACAGGAATAACACTACTGCGATCAATTCCTATTTTTATTCTTTTAAAAGAATCTGTACCTAATGATTCTATAATACTTTTAAGTCCATTATGACCACCAGCACTACCTTTATCTCTTAGTCTTACTCTTCCAGATATAGAGTCTAGGTCATCATTTATAATAACAATATCATTAATATCAATATTATAGTAATCCATAACTAAGCGTACTGCTTGTCCGCTTAAGTTCATGTATGTCATTGGCTTAAGCAGTATGTATTTATTACCTAAATCATTAACTAAACAAATCATACTCTTTAATTTTAAATCAAGTTTAAACTCTACGTTTTTTGTTTTTGCAAAAGAATCAATTGCTATAAACCCGACATTATGACGAGTTTTTTCATATTGTGCTCCTGGATTACCTAATCCAACGATAAGCTTCATAGACTATAATAATTCTCTTTTAGATTTATCATAAGAATATGTGAATAATCCACTTAGTGGTTCATCACTTAAAATTCTTAAAATACCATGTCCTAATAATGATCCAACTGACAATACTTTAAGCTTATCAATTCTTTTTTCTTCACTTAAATGAATTGTATTTGTTACAATCATTTCTTCTAAGCAAGAATTCTTGATTCTTTCGATAGCTGGTCCACTTAATACAGCATGAGTACATGCAGCATAAACACTAACAGCACCTGCTTTCTTTAAAGCCTCAGCTCCAACAGTTAGAGTGCCTGCAGTATCGCACATATCATCAACTAAAATACACGTTTTACCTTCCACATTACCAATAATATTCATAACTTCTGCCTTATTTGGTTCAGGACGGCGTTTATCAATAATTGCAATTGGTGCTTCTAATATTTTTGCAAATTCTCTTGCGCGTGTAGTTCCACCATGATCTGGAGAAACAACACAGATATTTTCTAATTTTTTATCCATAATATAATTTACTAAAATTGGTAATCCTAAGAAATTATCAATTGGTATATTAAAGAAACCTTGGATTTGTGCAGCATGTAAATCCATCGCGATTACTCTAGTTGCTCCAGCAACTTGTAATAAATCAGCAACTAATTTAGCTGAAATTGGTTGGCGAGACTTAGCTTTACGATCTTGACGAGAATATCCATAGTATGGAATAACTAAGTTAATAGTTTTAGCTGAAGCTCTTTTTAAAGCATCTATCATAATTAATAGTTCCATTAAATGTTCATTTACTGGTGCAGATGTTGGTTGAACAATAAATACGTGATGTCCACGTACTGTTTCATTAATATTGATATTGATTTCGCCATCTGCAAAATGCAATACTTCACAATTAGCTAATTGAATTCCGATTGAGTCAGCAATTTCTAAAGCTAATTCCTTATTTGCACTTAAACTAAATAATTTTACTTTTTTACCTAATAGTATTGACATGTAAAATGTCCTCCCTGATTTTTTATTATCATACCTTATTATTATACCAAGTTTCATATGAAATTCAAACAAAAAAACAAAATATAACATTTTTTTTATAAAATGAAAAAATAATAAAATTAAAATAAAAAAAAGAGGCATGGCCTCTTACATTACCCTTAATATAAAACATTTTAAATATAATTGCTCTTCTGAACTTAATAATGCAGGATGATCTGGAGATTGTATTCTAAAATCCAACATTTGAATTTTTCTTTTAGAATCACGGGCTGCATCATTTAACATTTCCATAAATAAATTTGGAGTCATATGTTGCGAGCAAGAAAATGTCAGTAAATATCCACCCTTTTTTATTATCTTCATTGCTTGAAGATTTATATCTTTATAGCCTTTATAAGCTTTTTTAACCGTTGATTTATCTTTGGTAAAAGCCGGTGGATCAAGTACTATTAAATCAAACTTATTAATTATATCTGAACTTCTTAAGTAATCAAATACATCAACACATTCTACTTTTAATTGATTAAAATCATTTAATTTAGCATTATATAAAATATCATCACAAGCTTTTTTAGATATATCACAAGCAGTAACTTCTTTTGCACCGTACTTACATGCATGAAGCGCAAAACCACCGACATTCGAAAAACAATCTAATACTATTTTATCTTTAGCATAATATTTTAAAATATCTCTGTTTAATTTTTGATCTAAAAAATAACCGGTTTTTTGTCCATTTTCTAAATCGACAATGAATTTAATGTCATTTTCAACTACATTAACTCTTGGATTAAAAATACCATATAATGGGCCCTTAACCAAAGGTAACCCTTCTTTTTCTCTTACGCTTACATCACTACGTTCATATATTCCTTTTGGATTAATTAATTCAATCAATATTCTAACAATCATATCTTTTATTTTATCCATCCCTAAAGATAAAAATTGAATAGATAAGTAATCACCAAATTTATCTACTATTAGTCCTGGTAGGAAGTCTGCTTCTGCAAATATCAATCTTGAAGTTGAACCAAAGTTTAGATTTTTACGATGTTCTAAAGCATATTCTATTTTATTTTTAAAGAATTCATAATCGATAATATCTTCTTTATTTAAAGATAATATTCTTATCATTATTTTAGAATTAGTATTTAAAAAGCCATATGCTACAAAATCTCCATTTATAGTGACTACTTCGCATACTTCTCCATTTTTTATTTCACCTTTAAAACTATTTACTTCATTATTAAAAATCCAAGGAAAACCATTTAATTTCTCTATTTCTTCGTTCTTATTTAAGATTACTTTTAACATATACTTAACTCCTAAATCATTTAGATTTATTACTATCTTATTGTACTTATTTTAGACCTTAAAAGTCAATAATTAATATAAAAATAGAACAGAAACAATTGTTTCCGTTCTATATTTTACTCTTAACCCTTATATTCATCATTATTTGGGTTCAATTGATCTGCATGATTATCTAAATCATCTTGATATGCATCATTATTAGGATTGTTTTGATTCGCATAATGATCTAATTGTTCTTGAGTGTGTGTGTAACCTGAAACTCCATCTTTAGCCATTCTTATTTCCTCCTTTACTAAATTTTATATAGCTTTTTCATCTCAATTAAAATTGGATTAATTTTCTTTGGAATGCTTTTTATTTTTTCAATTGTTTTATAAATATAATTTTCTAAATATTTAGAATCAAATGCAGAATTATAAACTACATCAATTATGTCTTTATAAGTATTATTAGTATTTTGTTCTAAAAGCTCATTAATATCTATTATATCTTTTAATAAATATTCTTTGTATGGACCATCAAAAGAAATATTATAATGATTATATAATTTAGTAAAATAATCTCTAACATTTATTACATTAAAAGCATCTAAAACATTACATGTTGTATTACATATTTCTGATATTTCATCAAAAAGACTTTTTAGAATTCTACGATTTTTAGAATCTTCTTCTTTATTACTTTTTAAATTATAAATATGTAGACCATATTTGTTTATTTCGGAGCTTAATTTATCGATTTTATTAAATTCTTCACTAAATACTTCAGTTAATCTTTTTACTTCATTTAAATCTTTATAAAAATTAATAGAATCATTTAGCATAATTTCTTCATCTCGGAGGATTAAATCAGCGTAAGATAACTTTTTTGCCGCTTCATATATCTTATTAGAATCCATATTTTCAACAGCATCATTTAATGAATTATAAATATCATTTAATCTTTGTTTTTCTTCTTGAAGTAATATATTATCACTATTTGTTACCATATTTAAATCTGCTTTTAAAAAAGATTCAATTTTAACTTCTTCATTTTCTAATGCTAAAATAGACTTTATATGATTATTTTGTTTAGAAGTATATTCTTTAGTATGATTTATTATTTTTTCAATATCATTTTTAAAATTCATATCTAATTCTTTATTTGAATTACTTATTTTATCTAATAGTTCCTGATGCTTAATCTTAACGTTATAGTGAATGCTTTTTGCATTCTTTACAACATTATATTTATCATATTTTAAATAGTCTTCATCAATTTTAAACAAAATTGCTATATATGAATAATATTTAATTGGCACGCCTCTTGTATCATCGTTAAGCCAATTATTAATGTGATTGGGTGTAAGGTTATCACTTTCGCTAATAGCTGCAAGTCTTCTTGAAAATTCAGCATTTGACATATTCTCATCTTCCATTAATGATAATAGTTTATTTTTTATTAATATTTTACTATCCATACTAATCCTCCAATTTAACTACAATATGAGCATCTTTATTGCCCTTTACTCTTTTTACTTGAAAAGTTATACCATTATCCTCCCATGTCGTTTTGTCACCTTTTATTTCATTAGTAATAATGTTTGTGCATTCCAAGTTTTCTTTTATTGTTTTACCGCCTTTAGAAACAGGCAATATATGATCAATATTGAAATTATCATTCATATTTTTCATATTATAATTTTCAAGAATCATTTTTCTTCCTCTAAAATCATATCCAATGCCTGATGGATATTTTTCTTTAAACAATTCTTTAGCGATTTTTTCTGTAATTTTCAATTTTTCATCTCCTTTTATGTTTCTATTTTACTAAAAAGGCAAAAAAAGAGAATCCACATTTTGTGTATATTTACTTACTAAATTTATTCATTTATTATTTATAGAAATTTAATATAAATAAATTATAACATTTAAAATAAAAAAAAGAACAATCGATTTAAACTGTTCTAAAAAAGAAGAAGCTAAATGAAAATGTCTTTTAAACAAACCATCAACTTCTTTATATATGAATGAGGGAGTACTACTTTCGTTCTCGCAAAAATAAAAAAAATGGCAGGACTAGAAGGATTTGAACCTTCGCGTGAGGGAGTCAAAGTCCCTTGCCTTACCGCTTGGCTATAGTCCTAGCCTGACCATTAAAAAATGAGTCCTGTATTATTGTACTAAATTAATAGTTAAAATGCAAGCCCATTTTTTAAATATTAGTTATTTTCCTTATAATTTTTTACTAAGAAATCAGCATCAGCTATGAATTCTTCTAATTGTGACCAATCATTAAGTTTAGCACCACTTGCCTTAGCATGTCCGCCGCCTTGATACTTATTAGCTAATTTATCAACATCCGGACCATTAGAGCGTAATCTAATTCTTATTTCATTTGGATATTCAATAATTAATGCCCAAACAGGACAACCTTCAATATTACCTAATGTTGATACGTTTGCCGCCGCTTCTTCATCTGTTACTTCGTATTTATTTATTATATCTCTAGTCATTTTATAATAAACAAAACCATTATTTGAACATTCAAAATTAAGTAAAATATTTCCTTTTAATTTCAATGTTCTAACTGTTTCAATACTTAATTTTTTATCAATTTCTTCAATATTAACGCCATTATCTAAAAGTTCCGCTGCAGCAATAAAAGTCTTAGAAGTTACTGAATCAAATCTAAATCTACCAGTATCGGTAACCATTCCTGTGTATAATGCTTTTGCGCCCTTAATAGATAGTTTAAGTTCTTTTTTAAATGTCATATAAAATTTAGTAATAATCTCCGCACATGCTGGAGCATTACTATCAACATAAGCATAATCTCCATAATTATCAACCGCTATGTGATGGTCGATTTTTATAAAAAATGCTCCTAAGTTATACCTCTTATCAGATATTCTTTCTAATGTAGCAGTATCAACCGCAATTACTAATGCGTTTTTATATACATCATCACTAATTTCATCCATTTCTCCTAAAAAGGCGACATAATCACATTTTTCGCCTACAACATATACTTTTTTTTCTGGATAAGTTTCTTTGATTATATCTTGAAGCCCAAATTGAGAACCATAGCAATCTCCATCTGGGCGTTGATGTCCATGAATGATTATTGTGTTATATTCTTTTATTTTATTTAATATTTTTTCCATTAGCTAACTCCTTTAATAATAATTCAAAATCATTTACCACTTCTTTAGCAACATCAAAATCATCAAGGGTTGCACCACATGCTTCATCATGTCCGCCACCACCATATTTTTTCGCTATATCTACTATTTTAATCCCACGACTTCTAAATTCCCCTATAACTTTTTGACTATCTTTATCATATGTAAAGTTAGCCCAAATTTTAACTTCTTCTATTCCTGCCATAACATTAACCATCCCGCGGCTAATCGCAAAAAATTCCACATTAAACAAATCAAATACTTCTTTGTCATTAAACATATAAGCAACGCCCATATCTGTAACATCAAACTTATTAGAAAAATAAGTCTTCATTTTCTTTGAAGCTAAAGATTCAACATAAATATTATTATAAATAAAATTCATATCAGCACCTAATTCTAATAAACGTGCCGCAATTTTAAATGTACCTGAAGTTGTTGAAGAGTACTGAAATCTTCCACTGTCGGTAACCATACCACCATACAAACTAGTTGCGGCATAAGGAGGAATTTTGAAGTTATTGTTATCCAAAATTTCTACTAAGTATTCACAACATGAAGACTTTGAACTATCAATAATAGTATTTAAAGATACATCTGAAGTATTTGTATGATGATCAATAATAAAAACCTCTTTTGCAATTTTATATCTATCATCACTTATCATATTTGAAACTGCGACATCACATATTATAACTAGTGAATTAATAAATACTGAATTATCAATCCTATCCATTTCTCCTAAGAATTTATAATTATCACTCATATCTCCGGTAATATAAACAGATTTATTTGGATAAGTCTCTTTTATGCTTAAAGCTAAACCTCTTTGTGAACCTAAAGCATCTAAGTCTGGTCTTTTGTGACGCAATATTATAATACTATCATATTCTTTTATTTTACTTATTAATTTATTTATCATAGTTATCACCTTGTATCTATTTTAGCACAAAAGAGGGCGTTTGAAACAATTAAAAAGATTCCTTATATAAAAGAAATCTTTTTAAATTAAATACAAAATTCATTTTTACCATCTTTGTATAAAAGAATTCCACCGTCCGTTGAAATTTTTATTGCAATACCATAGCTAGAAAGTTTAATTGTTGCAGCAGTTCTACCTCCGCCTATAGCTTCACCTGGTTCTATTTCTTTTACAATGGTTGCAATTGAAATAAATTTACCATTTTTATTTATAATACTCGCTCCATCCATATTTAATATTTCGAGTCTTGCATATCTATTTAAAGTATAAAATGTTTTTTCATCTGTTGTACTTTTTTCTATAATTTTTTCTATAAATTTTCTTTTCATCTGTTTTTCTTCAGTTTTAGGAATTGAATCTATAATTAAATTATCATCAGAAGCAATAATTTTTTCTATTTCATCTAATTTATCGTCATCACAAATTGATATTAAACCACCAGTATTTTCAAAAGCAACATCCAAAGCTGCTGTATAAATAGAGTTAGCTTCTACTGATTCATAGCCTTTTTTATACATAAAAGTTTGAAAATTAATTGCATCATAATTTTTCCACAAATTATTTCTAAGTGCTAATACAAGTTTTAATTCTTTTTTTTCTTTTTTTTCTTCGACTTTAAAGATAAGAATTTCTCCATTTTCTTTTAATAAGAAAATCAAATTACATCCCTTATTATATAATGATTTAGCAACGTTAAAGTATCTACTCGGAACAATATATTGTATTTGATTATCATCATTTTCAGGGTCATCTAATATTTCATGGGATACAAAATGTCCTTTATCATTGATAATTATTCCGGAAATATTGGCATTAGAAATGGTAGCAGAATAATTACTTTCTAAAAAATCAATAAAATTAAAAGCATCTTCTACTTTAATTTCTTCTTTTATTCCTATAATAAATGAAACTTTATTCCCTTCATATGTTTTCATAGACCAATCTTTTAATTTAGAAATCAATTTATAAACCAAATCATTATATTTACGCCTTGTTAACCACGAACATATACCTTTTTCAATTAAATATTGAAAAGATATTTTAATAAAATCCTCATTATTATTCGAATTAATTATTATATTTTTATTTTCTAAAATATGAGTTAAAATTTCCCTGACAACTTTTAACTTTTTATTTTCATTAGTATTTATTTCAAAGAAAAATTCTTCATTATCACTTTTAGGCGTTTTTGAAGGAAAACATCTAATAACATTTTCATCTATATCGTAAAAGATTAATGACTCTGCTTCTTTTATTCTAGTATCATCAAAAAACTCACTTTTTTTATTCAATTGCATTTCTTTTTCTAAAGACAAAAAAGGCAAAATAAAATTTATTATTAAATATCTTAATTCATTTTCCGTAAAAAAATTTGAAGATTCATTTTCCATACTATCACCCAGCCCCGTTTAAAAAGAAAATACATCGTAATTATAATAATATCATAAATTATGAATAAAGCAATATAACTATTTTTATAAAATAAAAATGATTCCTGTGCCAATTGTTCATGGGTATGGAGAAATCATTCTTACGTTTTCTTCAAGTATATTATAACATATATATCAATAAAACTCAAATTTAAGCATAAAAAAATGATTCCTGTGCCAATTGTTCATGGGTATGGAGAAACCATTTTTTATATTAGTGTTAGTATTTTAACATAATTTTTAAAATATTGCAATACTTATTATAAATAAAAACTACTAAATAAAAATGACCTCTGTGCCAATTGTTCATGGGTATGGAAAGGTCATTTATAAATATTATGCTTAACAAAAGATAATTAATACTATTTTTTTAAATTTTTGAAAATGAGATTTTTTTCTCTTTTAAAGATATTTTATCAACTTTATAACCATAATTATTAAGTTCTTTTTTATAAGTTAAAAATGAATGATCAATTTCAAAACCTAAAATGTTTTTTATTTCTTCATAAGTTAATATTAAATTATCTTGTTCCAATTCTTTTATATACTTCCATAAATTATCATATTTGCTCATTATATACCTCCTTTAACTAATATCAAATAAAATTTCTATTTTAATGTTTTTTATAATTACTTTAATTCCATTCAGCAATACATGAATGAGGCAGATATGTTTCAAATCTATTTTTGAAATATCTTTCTATATTATTATTTCAAAATCGATTGCTATTATTTATATCAATAAATCTAATTCGTCGTATAGATTTTTATTTAAAAATACCGACTTTAGTATTTCCTCTAATCAAAATAAATCAATTTAAGCAGTTTGTTTTTTACTAAGTTCAATATAATTACTCTCCATCTGTTGATAATTCATTATTCAATAAATTCCAAACATTTACACTAATATAAATCATTCATTTTTTGCTAAACTCCGATAAATTATAGTCCTAAGTGCAAAGCCTTTACCTGACTTAATTATGCGTTTAATCAACATTTCTCCATAATATAATTATATAAACTTTAATTTGATATTAATTTATTAATGGACGTTCACTACATAGAATGCATTTTGTCATTCCTGCATTCCATATATGAAATTCATAAATAAACTCTCCACATGAGCAAGTTGATTTATGTTGTGACATTGAATATCGACTATATCTTGTATATTGATGAATATGTTCAGACTTAAAATAAATTAATTCAGTATTATATTTATTTGATAATCTATCTCCTCCATAAAGATATATATATAACTCATTTGACTTTTGTAATATATTTGTCCAATCACTTTGACTAAATGTATACCTCCCCATGCCAGAAGCTAAACTGATAGTATTAGACTCAAACAAAACACTTCCATTCATGCTTCTAACTTCTATATAATATTCAAAATTGAAGTAATAATTACTTTCTTTATTAATTGAACACCAAGTAAAAGTAGGGGCTATTTCAGTTAAATCATTCAAAGATTTAAATTCCCTGGGTGCAAAATTATAATAGGAATTAATCTTTCCTAGTGCTGATATTAAATTTTTGTCCTCAATATTTGCATTAAAATATTGCACAAATTCATAATATGTTTTTGCATGACTTTTGGTAGTTAAATCCCAAAATTTTTGATACCCTAAAGCAATTTCATCATGGATTTCTTCACTATTATAATCATCGTAAAGATCCCATAAGATTTCCATTATGTTTAACTCATAAGATTCACTATAACATTTTTGAGTATTTTCTAAAGATCTAGACTCAAATGAAGCATTGCCAACTGTAGAAATATTTGGAAGAATATCAATATAATACCTTTGTGCGATTATTCCAAATACTGTTGCCCATCCTTCTGACCATACTAGCCTATTCGCTTTATCTTTGCATTCAGAAAAAGAATAGTTAGCAACATTTGCATTACAAGTACATTGTTGATTATTTGTACCATCTACATGCGCTCTATAGTGATCAGCCATATCAATTCCGAATCTATGCCAACCACCTGGAGAATTTATTATATCAAATTCATATGAAACATGGTGCCCATACTCATGCATTATAACATCCCATGCAGCATATGAATTTGGATTGGAATTAGAAGCAATTTCTTCATTAATGTAAATAGCTAAATCATTTCTTTTATAATAACACCCTTTATCACTTTGATTATGAGGATAAATAATAGAAACACTGGTCATTTTGGAATTGCTCATTTCTTCTGCAAACCTTGCAGCAGTTATCGCCGCTTGAGATATTTGAAATGCTTGCCCTATATAATCATTCATTTTAAATATATAGTCATATGGGGTTGTTTGTATTACTCCAGTCAATGCACCTATTACAAGGATATCACAATAATAAGGCACACTCATAGAATTACAAACAGTTACATTATCACTTGCTGGTGACACTCTTATAAAGAGTTTCGTAATAAATTGTTGCATAATATCATTCTTTGAATAATTTAGTACATAATCGCCATTTTCAGAAGTATATGTTGTATTCATACATAAATCCATTCCCAACAAAGTAAAATATAACTCTACTTTAACAAATTGCAATGGATGAATGATTCCTTTGTCATCTTCCCATGTTAAATGTCCACTAATATAATTTTCTAAAGTATTAGTACTATTAGATTCAGTATATAAAAGGTTAGAATAATTATCAGGGTTTGATGTTGATAATATTTTGGCTTCAATACTAGGACATAAAGTAGTAAATAAAAAAAATGCTAATAAAATAACCTTAAATTTGTTTTTCATAATTCTCCTTTAATATTAAATTTCAAATGATACTTTCAAATTATTTATAACATTATAAAAATATTAAGTCAACATAAAGATTAAAAGTTCTAAATACAAAAACCTCAGATAGGCTGAAGATTTTATCAAAAAATAAAAATCCACCAGTCTAACTGGTGGTTTTTCATTTTCGGGCATAGCCCTCTATTATTGGCTGCGCTTAGTAAGCGCATATGTGTAGCCTACCTATTGCATTTTTTATTTGCTACCCGTAAACGGGTCTCCTTCAAA
>JAVBPE010000007.1:0-6723 GCA_031549865.1 Anaeroplasmataceae bacterium
AAGAGATCGAATAATATCCCTATGGCTGTACTGAACTATAAAACACCGAAAGAACAAAGACAACTACTCCTTAAATATAAACTAATATAAATATCACTTTTTATATATAAAACTGTTTCACATCATTTACAAATATACAAATATTAATTTTACTCGATTATTGTTCGCTTAATTCTTATTCTATACTGGCATGCAAATTTTAGTCACAACAACCATCCGTATGCAATAATTAAAATTTATTAAAAGAAAGTATTTCCACTTTCTCAATATTATAGACTACAAAATACTGTAATTCTTTACAAATGCCTTTATATTAGCTATAGCAAACTCATCAAATGAGTTTGGCTGTTTGCCTGTTAGTGTATAGAATGTATCGGTAACATCTTTAGCTGTTCCCATTCTAGTCATAAAATATAGGGCTACTGTAACATTAACATATGTTTTATCAAGTTTCCTTTTATTGATATAATAGCTTCTATATCTTAAAAAACTTGGCTTAGCATATGTTATTTTTCTATTAGTTATCTTGCTAAGTTTCTGTGCTACTTCATAATAATCCAGTGCTTCTTTACCTGTAATAGTATATGAAGTATTATGATGTTTCTTTGCATCATGTAAAACTGTCGCTATTGCTAATCCAATATCTGCGGCATCTATAAAACTAGTTTTGCTCTTGCCAGCAGGAATAAATATTTTACTATCTTCACGAATTTCTACTGAGTGAACGCCGGATATATTTTGCATAAAGAATCCTGGTCTAATATGGCAAAATGATATTTCCTTTGCCTCTATATACTTTTCAATCTTATGATGAGGAGGGATGGTGTTCTTTTCAACACCCATTAAAGATAGAAAAACTACAAGCTCTATACCTTTTTCTTTCATTTTATCAATAAAAGGATATAAATCTTCTGGTTTACCTAAATGAGGTGGTCTCATTAGAAAGACTCTATCAATTCCTTGTAATGCTTTATCAAAAGTGTTTTGATTTGTGAAATCAAATTCAACGAGCTCAACTTTACTATCTAATTTTAATCTTGCTTCTTCTAAATCAATAACAGCAGCTACAACATCTTCATTCATTTTTAGTAATTCATTAACTACATATGATCCTACATTACCAGTAGCACCAGTGACTAATATCTTCATTTCAATAATTTCCTTTTCTGAGAATTTCATTTGATTTGTCTAATAACTCAATTAATAGTTTATAATCAGCATCTCCTAATCCATCTTTTAGAATATTAATAGATGCTATATACTTTTCTAATGATAACTTAAGTAAATCTTGCGCTTTACTTGTTAAACTTAAATTATAGCTCCTTTTATCAATCATAGAAGGTATTTTATTTAAATAGCCATCATTAATCAATGTGTTTACAATAGGGGTAACAGAAGGCTTAGTAACCCCTAAAAAATTAGAAATATCTAATGGTGTAACTATATCAGATTTATTACTAATATATATTAATACTCCCATCTCACTAGATCTAATTGGGATATCCCTTTTAACATTCATATTAAGTCTACAAAATTTCTCTATTACTTCATAATCTATATTCATTTTATTCACCTCTTACATAGTTAGTTAGTTTAACTAACTATATTATACTTCAATATTCCTTATTGTCAATATACTGTTTTATAAAATAAAAAATCTTTATAAATAATTAATATATTTATAAAGATCATTAAATATTAAAATTGGTCCCCCGACATCCTAAAAATAAATAGTTATTTATAAATGCAAAAGATGCAAATACTATTAAAAGTATATGCACTTTTTCATGCCAAAACCCCAAAATTTTTTAAAGTTAGTTTCTATCAAACCCTACTATCTTTTTAGTATCAGTATCTATATTTGTTATACCGTATATTTTAAACTAGGCTACTCTGAATAATACTGTTGTATTCGCCTTTGGTAATCCTTCATAGCTTCTTGGTTAAGATGGAATACCTGCATACGCAAAGATTCCCTTCGCAATTCTGAAAGAGATGGATGATCTACAAACGACCATGAAACCAACTGCGGCATATGTACATCACCTGTCATTGTAAAAGTTAATTCACCAGGATTTTTTTCAGCATCCATTAACACACCTCCTCTTGTTTATTTTATTGATTATCTTGATAACACAGAAATAAATACCTCTTAAATGATAGTTGAAAATTGTAAGAATAGTAATACCAATATATTTTTATTATAATTATTTTATACTCTGATAATGACTAATATCGTTCAACAAAATTCGACATATTAAAATGTTTTTACCTGTATCTATCAAAAGCAAATATATACTTACATTATATAATTATTTTCTTCATTTAGATTAATACTCAGAGAGTTCAAACTAAAGATCCAGTTTATTATGTATTGGCCAATCCATTTCTTGATTGCTTTAAATTTTTTCCTAAAACTCTAAAATCTTACTTTAGTATTTCTAATATATGACTATAAATTTTTTTGTATGTTTCACAAAAATAATTGTTATTCAATATATCTACATCATTTCTCGCGCAACCACTACCACATATTTCTAAAAAATTACAGTTTTTACATTTCTCTATAAACATTTTTTTAGCAGTATTAACACTTTTCTTATAATCTAGGCTTTCAATAATATCTGTTATCTCATCTGAACGCGCATTACCCAAAATAATATTTTTATTTAGATCATAATTATCACAAAAATATACCTTTGCATCTGCTCCAAACGTTAAAAAGTTGCCGCATTTTTCTCTGCACGAGGTACTACATGTGATATTCTTCCCCGTTATTACTTTTAATATAGCATCATTAAATTCTCTAATGTTTAATTCATGATTTTTAAAATAATATAGATCAAATAAATTTATCAAAAAATCTCCTAATGCTCCGGGGTCTATAACTTCGTTATCAAAAGGATTAAAACAATAGCATAAGCCAACATTCTTTATTTTATTGTTCACGAGAAACTCATAAAATTGCTTCTCATTACCCATATGAGCAGTTGTTATTACTGATAAGACACCAAAATTTATATTTTTCTCTACCAGCAATTTTATACTTTCAAGTACCTTATTTACCGATTTTTGATTGCCAATTATGCCATAATGTCCATTCAACTCCCCCGGACCATCAATACTAATTCCTATTTCAAAGTGATTGTCTTTAAAAATTTCAATCCACTCAGCATTTATTAAAAAGCCATTAGTTTGAATAGAATTTTTAATACTTACATCTAATTCACTTTCAAGCTTCTTTTCGAAATCTATTATACTCTTAAAATTATTAATGCCCCAAAGCAATGGTTCTCCACCATGAAAAATAATTTTATTTTTTTTATTATCATTTTTTAAATTATACTTAATAATCTTTTCAATAATTGTCTTTGCATCCTCCAAACTCATAACATCATTTTTAGGATGCTGCGCATATCTACAAAAATAGCAACTATAGTTACAGTACTCAGCTAGTTTCAATATTGGTGTTATATTTCTCACCATAATACCTCCTCTTGATTATTTAATAAATAAAAGTAAGAACATAGTTCTTACTTACCGTGACTGTCAGTCCATCCATCTGGCCATGAATCATTCCATCCAGAATCATGGTACGCTCCACCTGAATCTGTCCACTGTTCTGAAGATAATCCACTTTCCTGACAACTGTTTAAAATGGTATCTATTATTCTTTCACCATTAGTCATAGTAATCACTCTCCTTTCATGCATTAATTTTATCATATAATCTTATAAAAATTTTTTTTTGTAAGATTTATTATGTTTATCTCTTAATAATAACATTTTTCACCTTTTATCAATATAATATAACTTAATATTTTAGTATAAATATAGATCTTTACTAACATTGAATCTGACCTTCCCATTGAAATTCAATCATTAACAGAACTACTTGCTAAAGCCAACAACTTCTCAATTTAGGAGTAGCCTATGATATCCTTGATGGTGTTTTTTGCACATCAAGTTGCATGGAGATTCTGTAGTTTCGTAGAATTAATGCGTACACCAATTTGTTGTGCTGTTTCTAGAAATAATCATCTGGAAGAGCGTGAAAAACTGACACTTGATGACTTAAGAAATGAATACTTAATTATGCCAATTGAAAAGGCATCACTGAGTTAGACGCTTTTAGAAATGAAATTAAAACAAACTATCCATCGATTAATATTATCGACTCTCTATACTATGGTTGAAATGAACCCATATGTTCTAATAACTCAACCTGTTTTTCCTGATATCCATATAAACTTAAATACAATACCATTAGAGACTATCTATACGCTTCCCTATGGATTGATATACGCCAATGATCCATCAACAGCTATAGTAAAGTATATTAATGCCGTAAAAAAAGTAAATAAATGATAATTAAGTAATAAAAAAAGAAAGCATTTCTGCTTTCTCATATTTCTAATTGGTCCCCGACATCCTAATTATGTCGAACTTTTTGGTTGAACATGGATATATATTTATACTATGATGATACTATTGTTTCAAGAGAAAAGCAAGAAATAATTTTCTTGCTTTAAATTTTTTCGGCAATATTTCATATTAATGATATTACATTGAAATAGTTTCTCATTATATCCCTAGCTCTAAAGATTTGGCACCACTATCTTTAAATACGTGTCCCAATACAAATCATCAGACACCATGTAGTGTAACCAACAATAGAGAAGAAGAGTCTCAAATTCTTGCTTCTTTCCTTTTGTAAAACTCTTTTTTGGCATGCTTCTATATAACGAATCTAAATTAAATAAATTATTCTTTTGTGTATAATCATAATCTCAAAGTAATGTTTTATAATACTTAAATTCTGTTTGATTGGAATATTTAGAGTAATCTTTACTTTTCTTCTTATGATGAACAGGCCAGATATCTGGGTTGTCAGAAAATTTTTCTACCCAATTAAAACAGAACTGAAAAAGATTAACTCCATGTTTTTGATATGTTTCTTCAATCCATTCATCAATAGTATCAGTTATGTGGTACTCATTATAGGGAGAAAGCAGACTATCCACTCGATGTTGATCTTTAATAAATAAAAAAATATATTCTGAATGATTATTTAGAAATTTAAATTTTTTAATTATTTTAGGATAAATATTATAGGATAATGCTCTAAATTCTGCATCTGAATTATATAATAAAAAATATGGATCATCTATATAATTTATTAAATTCTTATGCATATAATTTCCATATGATGAATACAAAGATATTAACCATTCTTGAATTTCTGAATCGTAATTCATTATTATTTTTCGATATTTTTCGATTTTATTCTCATGTAGAATAGTCTTCTCATCAGCTGCTTTTGTTTCCATATAATTATTAAAGTATTCAAAAACATAGTTAACACAAATCCGAGTATTTTCCGCTCGTTTATCCCTATCCCATTCATTAATACCGTCTTCCTTTTTGCGCTTTAAAATATATTCTTCTAATGTTATCATATTTGCCACCATTCAGTATTTTTTTTAATGTCCATATCTAATTTTTTATCTTTTATATGCATAAATTTTTTGGATTTCTTCTTTCCCTAAATCTGTTATTGCAATAGATACATTCCCCTTGATTTGTTGAAACATTATGAAACCTAATAAACTTAATTGTGTAATAATTCTATCTATTTCTGGAATAGTAAAGTCTGCTTTATACTGCGATTTATCTTTAGAATATATTTTATACTCTAAAATGTGCGCTTTTTCAAGAATGAAAATTTCTAATTGCTTTACTGCATCTTCTTTAAAAACTCCTTGCTTATCATATTGAACTAAGTAAGGTAATATATTTTTTAAAATATCATTAATAGATATTTCAACCTCAAAATACTCTCCTTTTTTAAACATATATTGAGAATATTCTTTTTGCGTTTTCTCACTTATACGTAACACCTTCTCGTACACTTGATAATCAACTCTAATATTTAACAAATCTTCACCTTGCTTCAACTCTTTAGTTTGTTCTCTTAATTTTATTCTACTATCTAATAGTTGATTTTTTAAATCTTGGTTTTCTTTAGCTAGTTTATAATATTGCTGCTCATCATATATTTCAGAATAACGAACCCAGCCTTTTAAATCTTGCCTTTTCTTCATAATATTATTTAATGATCCTAATACCGCTCCCTTAATCGTTTCAATATGGTTAATAAATACGACAATATGAGATTCTACTTCTCTCCTAAAGCTCTTAAATTGCTCATTAGTTCTATCTACATTTTGAATGCTTAGCTCCCCAGCTATTACTTTTTCATTAACATAATCATCAGTTAGAACTAAACTAAATCTAGGTATTCCGAGTTTACCAGCAAGATCATACTCCCATTCTGTATAACTTATATTTAGTGTTGGATCTATTGATCCATATCTTGCACCTAATATCAATAAGTATACATCTGATTCCTTAATCCACTCTTCTATTATTTCTTTTTGGGTTTGATCTCCCGCTTTAAAGAGTTCCATACCCGCAGGAATATGTCCTGCATTTAAAATCGCTTCAACTACTGCTTGTCTTTCTTCAACCAAATCTGTATATGTTGAAGAAATAAATATTTGCAACTTCTTTTCCATCATCTTTCTCCTCGTATAATGTATTTGTAAAGTTTTTAATGAGACTTTACTAACTCAATATAGACATCGGATAATCCTAAAGTATAATAAGGTTGAATACTAGATTATTGGGATATTCTTTCTCTCCATGTTGCACAATATGTGTC
>JAVBPE010000022.1:0-28435 GCA_031549865.1 Anaeroplasmataceae bacterium
ACTAATAGATGGTTTTACTACAGGTGCATTAATGTATTGCATATCAAGTGCGGTATATGCTTGTAATAATGCTGGTCAAGTAAATAATGCTTGCGCAAAACAAGGAAATTGTTTTATAGCAGGGACGACAATTTTAACAGAATCAGGCCATAAAGAAATAGAAAACATTGAAATTGGAGACAAGGTTTGGGCTTATAATGAAGAGACTGGAGAGCAAGAATTAAAAGAAGTCGTAACACTTTTTAGAAATGGTAAGAAGTGGACTACAAATGAAGAAATGGGCGATGGTGTAAAAGACTGGATTAAGGTTGGAGTAACAAAAGAAAGTAGTAATGAAATATTAGATTCGATTACTTGTACATTTGAACATCCATTCTTTGTTTTAAATGCAGCACTGGATAGAACTAAGGTAATCTTTGAGGGTTCTGATGAACAAACTAAAGAATCCCTTGGTAGTTGGATAGCTGCTAAAGATTTAAAAGCTGGAGATAATTTATTGCTTTCTAATGGAGAAAATGCTATAATAAGTAGTATTGAAGTTGAGCATTACGATGAGCCACAGACCACTTATAATTTTGAAGTGCGAGATTTTCACACTTATTATGTAGGTATAGAAGGTATTCTTGTTCATAATACTTGTCCCACTGTTAATATTGATGGCGAAGAAATGGTTGTTTATAGAGGCGGCGACAATGCATATGTCACTAATAAAGATCTAATAACCAAGGTTGGCCCTGATCAAGGAAAATATGGGCTTTCTGTAAGTGCAGATAAAGCAGCGGCAGCAACGCATGGAGCACCAAGACAATTAATGTCATTGCCTAAAGGGTACAAGTTAATTCATGCTCCATCAACCACTGATCCATTTCATTGCCTAATAGTATCAAATGATATAATTAGTAAAAGTCAATTTAATAAATTCATTACACTTGAGTTATTCGGACCACCACTATGATAAGGAGGAAAAAATGAATATAGAAATATTTTATACAGACGAATCAAGAGCATATAAAGATAATAAAGGAGATTTAATTTTAAGAGATGCAACTTTTTTAAACGATATATATGTCAAAATAAATAATAATTATTATAATATATATGTTCAAGATTTCATAAATTTTGTTTTTGAACATAAAAAGGAGATTAAAGGCGCTTTAAACTTTCTAGAACCTATTGATAATAATAAAATTTTTAATTGTAATGATCAAATAGGATTTCCAGCTAATTTAGTTTTTGCAACTGGTGGAATGTCAAAAAAATCTGTTATTAAGGCTTTATTAACCCAAGATGAATATTTTTTCTATGAGCGTTTAAAACCTTGTGAAGTAATAGAAGAAGAAATTTTGCTAGAATTATCTCCAAGTTTAAAAGCCGAATATATTGAAGATGGAGATTCTCTTACAGTACCAATAAAAAATTTGATTAGAATATTTCCTGAATAATAAAATTTTAGAGCTAAACTGATTAAGACGGTTTAGTTCTTTTTTATTGCAAAAATCTAAAAAATATGACCACCACGACACATAGTGACTATTCTCTCCCTTAAAATGAATATGGTCATAAATATAAACAAGATATTAAGTTAGCAAATCCTAATCATCAAGTTTGGTGCCAGTGTTTATTCTCACGCGTATAACTCGGCTATACTAATAGCCGAGTTATCGCGGAGTAAACATACCCAAACTCTAATTGATACCTAACTTAACAGTTTATATTTGACACATTTAAAGAGAGGAGGAAAATAATAATGTTAAATATAAAAAGTGAAGTTCATATTATTATTGATTACTTTGCAGCAACATTTCCATTTAGAATTTATGAAGACGATTTTGAATTAAAGGTAATCCAAGATATAGTAAACTATATATCTGACTTTATAGGAATAGATAAAGATATAATTGAAAAACAGGACTATGCGCAAAATAGATTTAGTTATCAATATAAACTGGGAGAAAATATCACTTTAAGACTATGTGGGCCAGTTCTAAAAAGTGGTTATAAATCCTGTTCAATTGAACTAAAAGGAGATGGCTGTCGAGAGTTTGAAGAAGTAAGTAATAAATCATGGTTTGATTTTTTGGAATTCTTTTTAGTAAGACTTAATGCATCACCGACAAGAATTGATATAGCCATTGATGATTATGACGGAATAGATATAACATTACTTGAAATAAAAAGAAAACTAGACTTAAAATACTTTACAACCTCATTTAAAGATAAAGATTATATAATTCATGGCAATGATAAAAAAGGTATCTCACTACAATTTGGAAGCCATAAATCAAGTCAAATGTTAGTAATCTATGAAAAACTAAAAGAACAGTTAACTAAAGGAATTGAATGCTTTCAAACATACTGGCTTCGTTATGAAATCAGATATACTAAAGATAATGCTTATAATGTTTGTATGGATATTATAAATAAAGGAGAACCAGAATATAACAATTATATCTTTGGATTATTATATACAATGTTAGATTTAAAAATTGACAATAATTATGATGAAGACAATCAACATAAAGTAGAAACCGATAATAAATGGAAATCTTTTTTAAATAATGCATCAAAAGCTAAAGTGGAAAAATACAAAAATAAGAAAAGTACCTATGAAACATATTTAAAATGGTCTAAATCCATAGTATCATTTTATTTACTTAATATACTAGTCCATCAAGGAAATGATATAACTTCATTCAATATCACAATCTATAATGAAATAATTAATTTAATCCATGATTTTAATAAAAAGAAATTATATAAGTTAAATCTATATATGAAAGAATCAGGATTAGAAATG
Organism: Anaeroplasmataceae bacterium; assembly: GCA_031549865.1. GTDB lineage: Bacteria > Bacillota_I > Bacilli_A > Acholeplasmatales > Anaeroplasmataceae > JAVBPE01. The sequence continues at coordinate 2,798 of JAVBPE010000022.1, forward strand.
CTGGATATTAAGGATATATTTGATTTAGAAGTAAAGTTAAAGAATTTAGTAGATACTTTAGAATTACCATTTTAATAAAAGAAAGCTCAAGTCATCATAAAAATGAACTTGAGCTTTCTTTTATTTATTTTTAATATCTAACAAAACTCTAACAGCTTCTTGTAGTTCTGGCTTGTTTCGATATTGCATTATTATTTTTTTTTCAATTTCAGTATAGGAATCATTTAAATCAATACCTAATAAATCAGCTAATGTAATATTAAGGATTTCACATATTTGTTGTAGTACATCAATATCAGGAAGATTATTATTTTTAATCCAATTAGTAACAGATGATCTAGCAACATCAAGTTTTTCTGCTAATTCTTTTTGAGTCATATTTCTTTCTTTTAAAAAGAAAACAAGATTAACAGCAATATTATCTTTGATTTTTCCCATACTACACCAACTTTCAATATTATTATACATTAAATAGGCTAATAATTCAACATATTTGAATTTTATAGTTGACAATTCATAATTATTGAATTATAATAATAACATAGTTCAATAATGTTGAACAAAATAAAAAGGAGAAATGATATAATGACAAACTTAAAAAACGAATTAACAACTAAACTACAAGATACTCTAAATTTAATCTGTAATAAATTTGAAATAAAACAAGTCGATATACAGTATAAAAGCATGGAGGATAAGTCTAGATATTTAGAATCAGAAAACCTAATCTTAATCTCAAAAGACTATCTAGAGAACTTTTATTCCTCACTTGAAATAATACTACAGGAATTAATTCAAATGGATATAGACGAAAATACAAGGGCTAAATTAGATATTTTAGCTAATGCTTTCAAATCATTAGGTAAGAAAAAATTCATAACTCGAGATATTAAAGAAAGTCTTATTTCTTTAGGCTTTAAAGAGATTATTATCGGTTGTAAAGAAAACCATAAAATTACAGCTAAAGAATTAAAACTTGATTTCTTTGATTATGATATAGCAGTAGGGATATTTGCTATAACGATAGCTTACGGCTCAGGAAGATTATATCGGGCTTTAGTTTATAATTTTAACTAAAAAATAATAACTTTCTTTTCAGTCGGACACATAGTGACTAATGTCTTTTATATACTTAAATCACTTAAGGAGTGATAGTTATGAAAGATAAAATTATAGTAATTGAAATATTTAAAGGAACTAAAGAATTAAAAGAACTAATAAAAGATTTATTAACAAATACGAAAGGAGAAATTTTAAATGCAAAATCAAAATACTAAAACTGCCATTTATTGCAGGTTGTCACAAGATGATGGAAATATTAATGCAACTGGAGAAGCAATGGATTCATCAAGTATCCAAACCCAAAAAATGATGTTAGAAAAATATTGCATTGAGCAAGATTTTGAAGTCCATGATATTTATATCGATGATGGCTATACCGGACTTAACTTTAATCGACCATCATTTCAAAGAATGATTAGAGATATTGAAAATAACAAAATTAATATCGTTATTACCAAAGATTTATCAAGACTTGGCAGAGATTATATCCAATGTGGTTATTACACTGAAATATACTTCCAATCAAAAGGAGTAAGATATATTGCCTTAAATGATTCCATAGATACTCTCAAACAAGATAATGATATAGCCCCATTTAAAAATATCCTAAATGAATGTATTCCAAAGACCTATCAAGAAAGATCAGAACATCGATCAGACATAGAGCTATGCAAGGACTTTTTGTTGGAAGTAGTGCTCCATATGGATATCTTAAAGACCCTAATAATAAAAACAAACTGATTGTTAATAACGAGACAGCTGAGGTTATCAGATATATTTTCAACCTATTATTAACAGGATATGGAACTGTAGAAATCGCAAGAAAGCTAACAAGTGAAAAAATACTTACTCCCTCAGCCTATAAAGCCCAACTAGGAGATATGAGATATCAAAGATATAATGAATTTGGTAATGAATATACTTGGACAGATGGAGCAGTATATAAAATCTTAAAAGACCAAACTTATATTGGGGATATGGTTAATTCTAAAACCTATATTGCTAATTATAAAACTAAAAAATGTATTATAAATACTAAAGATAAAAGAATAGTAGTCCCTAACACTCACGAAGCAATTATCACAAAAGAAGATTTTTATCGCGTTCAAGAATTATATAAATATCGTCACAATATGAGGAAAAAATATCATGTTGATAATTTATTTAGAGGTTTAATTAGATGTTCTGTCTGTGGGAGAGCATTAATACTCACTACTCGCATAAGAAGAGGGAAGTTAGAAACCTATTACAGGTGTAATACTTTCACTGGTTATAGACTAAAAGAAGCCAAACATTGGACAACGATTAAATATGAGGATATTAAAGAGATAGTTATTTCAAAGTTAAAAGAATATTTTTCCACTTTTAAAAATGATAAAGAAATCCTTGATTTAATTCGTAGTACAATTAAATCAAGTAATATTACTATTGATTATGAAAAAGAATTATCTAAAATTAAAACAAGGCAAAATATATTATCAAATATTACTAAAAAAGTATATGATGATTATTTTGAAGAGCTAATTAACGAAGATACTTATTTGGATTTAATAAAGAAATATCAAAATGAACAAAAAGATTTAAATGAAAAACATAATCTTTTGTTGATTGAACAAAAAAACAAAGATAATTATCATGAAGATATTGCCAAGTCTTTTTTGGATTTAAAGGTTTTGAATCAACAAACTATTTATAGTTTAATAGAAAGTATTGAAATAGCTAATATTGGTGGATATAAACAGCATAAACAAAGAATAGTCACAATTGCATATAGGTTAAAAGAGCCTAAAAAATAGATTTCCGTATCAATTAAGATACGGTTTTTTATTTCTATGTTGTGTAGTATATGAAAATGTTTTAGGGAATGGAAGACAGGTCACTGATGTACCGGATTTTTCAGAGGGTGTAAGGGACTGGATTAAGGTTGGAATTACAAAAGCAAATAGTAATGAAGTATTAGATTTAATCACTTGCACTTTTGAACATCCATTCTTTGTTTTAAATGCAACTCAAGAAAGAACTAAGGTAATCTTTGAGGGCTCTGATGAACAAACTAAGAAATCATTAGGTAATTGGATAGCATCTAAGGACTTAAAAGTTGGCGATAATTTATTGCTTTCTAATGGAGAAAATGCTATAATAAGTAGCATTGAAGTTGAACATTACGATGAACCTCAAATGACCTATAATTTTGAAGTAGAAGATTTTCATACCTATTATGTTGGTACAGAAGGAATACTTGTTCATAATACTTGTGTTAACTTTAATGAAAGCAATCTTCAACATGAATTTAGTCGACATGCAAAAGATTTTGGAATTGAAGGACCTTGGAATAAAGCAAATGCAAAATTATTTAAGGAAGCTATACAAGATCAAGTTAATAAGGCAACAAATATTATGGAAAATGTTATGTACATGAAACATACTCCTGCAACGCTTTATTTTAATAAGAGTACGGGCATAGGAGTTTATTTAAATAACACTGACACCCTTCTTGCAGGCTGGAAGTTTACCGATTTTCAAATATTAACGCGAGTCACTTAAAGGAGAGTAAAATGAAAAATTATACTGGAAGCTACATCTGTTTAGGAATAGTATACAAAGCTAATAAAAAAGAAAATATAATTCAATGCTTAGCCAATATTATTGCTCAATACAAAACTGATAAATATTTAATCACTACATATTGCAATGAATTGGATCAAGATAAAGAATACTTAGTTAATACTATCATTTTAGAAAAATTAAATGAATTAATCGCAAGCGATTATTTTACGATAAAGTTTGAAGCAGTGCTTTCTGAAAAGAAAACTCAGATAATAATTTCAAATAGCTTATTAGAGGAATATTATGCAATTCAAATGGATTTCCATGAAGAGACATTTGTGAGTTGTTTGAAAAACAATTATATCGAATGCATGTATTATTTAGATAACTTGGTTTTAAAATTATTTCATTTGACTAAATTTGAAATTGCATTTTGTGATAACAACGCCAACTTTGAGAGTACACCCTTAGAAATGATGCGGGGAGGATACAAAAATTATTCTTTATCTTATTTACCAAATGAAATGAATAGATTAAACACTATTAGACAAAATTGGGAATTGGATGGATTTAGTAATCGAGAAATAAATATGGTTGGAAAATTTTCATTAGATTAGCAAGTCATAAAAGAGGCTAAATAACTAAAAATTTTAAGAGGATAAGCAATAAAATGTTTATTCTCTTTTTTGTCTTTTACACTGTAACGGGGCATTTATACTTGAAGTTGTAAAGTAAAAGTAGACAAGGCTAACATGGTCAACATCTATTTTTCGTTATACTATAGAAATCATGAAAGAACGAAACTGATGGAAAAAAGAAAAAGCCTAACTTTCGTTAGACTTTGTCAACATACAGACACGACAATTTGCCGTGCTATTTTTATAATGTATGAAATACTTTTATCGATTCAGCTAAGTCCGAACTTGATTTTACTTCAAGTAGGACATAAGCGTCATTTTTTATTGCAAGTTCTTTAAAATATTTTAAATTTATTGTACCTTTGCCTAAAGATAAGTGATCTTTAGTACCATCGGCATCATGGAAATGGAATTCAGCAAAATTCATATTTTTATCTTTTTGATAATTAAATAAAATTTCATTATTACATTTATCATGACCAATATCATAAGTAAATTTAAATCCATATTTTTCAAGTTCTGCATATGTTTTAGTCATATATGGTAATGTCTTACTATTTTCTATAACTAAATTACAATTATATTTATTGCAAAGATTATCAACTTTCTTTAAAAAGTCTAATAGTCTTTTAATATATATAGGAAATTCTTTTTCATATATATAATTTTTTACTCCTGATATTGTTACAATAGGTCCTTCAATAAGGTGAATATTTAAATTTTTAATATATCCTTTTCCTAAAGCTAAATATCTTTTTAATAATTTTAAATAGGCTCCTGCAACTTCTGGATAAATTCCAAAATCAGCTTCATCATAAAAATGTAGTGTTATATCTAGTTTATATTCATCAACTAATTGTTTAATATATCCTTTTTGCTCTAATGCATCGCGGCAATAAGAGAAGTTTAGGTTCCATTCAACAAAATCTAAACCTAATTTCTTAGCAAGCTCCATATTTTCCTTAACGCTATCAAACTCATATAAAACAGGCATTCCTAATTTCATAAATGTTTACCTTACTTTATAATTCTTACTTTAAATACATTTTCACTTTTTTCTAATTCAGCTACTACATCATCATGAGCACCATCAATATCAAGTACTGTATAAGCATAGTCTCCTTTAGATTTATTAACCATGTTAACGATATTAATACCTTTAGAAGCTAATATAGTTGTGTATTGTGAAATTGTATTTGGGACATTTTTATGAGCAATTGCAATACGGCCTTCTGTTTGACAAATGCCAGCATCAACTTGTGGATAATTTACTGAGTTTGTTATATTACCATTTTCTAAGAAATCAGCGATTTGAATAACTGCCATTTTTGCACAGTTATCTTCAGATTCTTCAGTAGAAGCACCTAAGTGAGGGATAACAATGATATTTTTAGTATCAACAACTGTAGTGTTAGGGAAATCCGTTACATATTTAGCAATTTTATTATTTTCTAAAGCAACTTTTAAAGCAACTTCATCAACTAATAAATCACGAGCAAAATTTAAAACAACAGTAGTAGGTTTCATTAAATTAAAAGCTTTTTCATTAATCATTTTCTTTGTAGAATCCATTAAAGGAACATGTACAGAAATGAAATCACAGTTTTCATAAATTTCTTCATTTGTTTTAACACGAACTACTTTAGAGTTTAATTTTAAAGCATGATCAACAGATAGGAATGGGTCACATCCATAAACAGTCATACCTAAAGATACAGCAGCATTAGCAACTAATACACCAATCGCTCCTAAACCGATAACTCCAAGTTTTTTTCCTAAAATTTCAGTTCCACCGAAGGCTTTTTTAGCTTTTTCAGTTGTTTTATCAATTTGAGCATCGGCTTTATTTTCATTAACCCAGTTAACACCACCAACGATGTCACGGCTTGCAAGAAGCATACCAGCTAATACTAATTCTTTAACTCCATTAGCATTTGCTCCAGGTGTGTTGAATACTACAACACCTTCTTGAGCATATTTATCTAAAGGAATATTATTAACACCAGCGCCAGCGCGAGCAACAGCGCAAACATTTTTTGGTAATTCCATTTCATGCATTGCTGCACTTCTTACTAAGATAGCATCACTATCTTTATAATCATTAACGATTTCATAATCATTAGAGAATAAATCTAAACCAACTTTTGCAATTGGATTTAAACAATTAATTTTTTTCATTTATAATACCTACGCGTTTTCTTGTTCGAATTTTTTCATGAATTCTACTAATTTAACTACACCTTCAGTTGGCATTGCGTTATAAATAGAAGCACGCATTCCACCAACACTACGATGACCTTTTAAATTTTCAAAACCAGCTTTTTTAGCTGCACTGATGAATTTAGCATCTAATTCTTCATTGCCAGTAACAAATGGAACATTCATTAATGAACGAGAAGATACTTCAACAGTTGCTTTAAACATTTTACTTGAATCTAAGAAATCATATAAAACTTTAGCTTTAGCTTCATTAATTTTCTTCATTTCTTCAAGACCACCTAATTGTTTTAAGTGTTTGAATACTTTTCCACAAATATAGATTCCATAACATGGAGGTGTATTATATAATGACTCATTATCTGAATGAATTTTATATTTTAACATTGTAGGTGTATATGGTAATACATCTTCAGTGATTAAATCTTCTCTAATAATTACAACTACCATACCAGCAGGTCCAACATTCTTTTGAACACCAGCAAAAATTAAACCATATTTAGTTACATCAATTGGTTCTGATAAGAAACATGATGATTGATCTGCAACTAAAATTTTACCTTTTGTATTTGGTAATGTATGGAATTTTGTTCCATAAATCGTATTGTTTTCACAAATATAAACATAATCAGCATCTTCACTAATATTTAAATCGCTGCAATCAGGAATATATGAGAATGTTTTATCAGCAGAAGAAGCTATTGCATTAGCTTTTCCATAAATTTTTCCTTCTTCATAAGCTTTCTTAGCCCATTGACCAGTAATAATATAGTCTGCAACTTTATTCTTCATTAGATTCATAGGAATCATTGCGAATTGTTGTGATGCTCCACCTTGTAAAAATAAAACTTTATAGTTACTTGGGATATTAACTAAATCTCTTAAATCTTGTTCAGCTTCTTTGATAATTGTTTCAAATGCTTTTGAACGATGAGACATTTCCATTACTGAAGTCCCTGTTCCTTTGTAGTCTAACATTTCATCTGCAGCACTTTGTAATACTTCTTCAGGTAATACAGCAGGACCTGCACTAAAATTATAAATTCTTGCCATTTTAATCTCTCTCTTTCAAATTAAATTTAATAATATTATTTTCTCACTTTATTATGTTAAAGTCAATGTGTTATTTATATAATAAATAAGTTTTTTTTACTTTTTTAGTCGATTTTTCGAGTATATTTTAGAAGCCAAGCTTTTTCTTCGGCATTTAAATGTTTTTCTAAAATTTTATACACATTTTCATGATAATTATTTAACCAATCTATATGCTTTTTGTCTAATTCATTAATGTTTATGGCATCAAGATCTATTGGAGCATAAGTAATTGTTTCAAATTCTAAGAAATCTCCAAATTGATTTGAAATAGACTCCTTGCATAATAATTCATTTTCTATACGGATACCATATTCGTTTTCTAAATAAATACCAGGTTCATTAGTAGTGATCATACCAGGCAATAATTGTGCACTATCATCGCGTTCAACAACAGTTTGCCATCTAAATCCATTAGGTGCCTCATGAACGCTTAAAACGTGTCCAACACCATGACCAGTACCGCATTTATAATCAATATCTAAATCCCAAATTGGCCCCCTGGCTAGAATATCTAAATTTTGTCCATTACAGCCTTTTAAGAATTTAGCTGTAGATAAATTAATCATTGATTTTAAAACAGCTGTGAAATGTTTTTTTTCAGTTTCGGATAATTTGCCTAAAGAAATAGTTCTTGTGATGTCTGTTGTACCATCAAGATATTGAGCTCCAGAATCGATTAATAAAAACCCCTCAGGCTTTAAAGTAGAGTTAGTCGCTTCTGATGCGCTATAATGCATCATTGCACCATGCTCTTTATATCCACAAATAGTATTGAAACTTAAACTTATAAAACCATCTTGTTTTGTTCGTTCTTTTTCAATAAAATTAGAAACACTTATTTCAGTTAATGGGTTTATGCCAATGTTTTCTTTGACATATTTCATAAAGCGAACGAAGGCCACTCCGTCTTTTTCATGGGCAAGTTTGGTGTTTTTAATTTCTATATCATTTTTGATAGCTTTTAACATTATTGTTGGGTCTTCACAATCAATAAATTCATTATTATCCTTTAACCCTTCATATGTACTATAATTAATCTTACGCATATCTAATAATATTTTCTTATTAGATAATGTTTTAATATAATTATAAAAATCAAAATACTCTTTAATAATAATGTTATTATCTTTTAGATATATTTTAATAGATTGATTGATTTTCTTTAAATCAATAAATAAGATATTTTCAGTAGTTGTAATAATCGTATAACTTAAGAATATAGGTGTATTTTTGACATCATTTCCACGTAAGTTATATAACCAGGCTTGATCTTCTAAGGATGTAATAATGTGACAATCAGCAGAGTGTTTTGCCATTTGTATTCTAATAGTATTTATTTTATCAATATACGATTTTCCACAAAAGAATTCATCTAATCTATATATTGATTGACAAGGCAATTCTTTACGACTATTCCATAAGATGTTTACTAAATCCATATCCGTTTTTAATGTTATATTTACTTTTATTTTTTTTACTAAATTTATAACAAATTTTGAATTTAATAATCTTCCATCAAAACCTAAAGACATCCCATCTTTTAAGACATTAATTAGATATTCTTCAATGGTCGGAAAATTGGGATTACCCATCTTCATTAAAGAAATATCACTATTTAAAAGTTCTTTTTGAGCCTGAATAAAATATCTTCCATCAGTCCAAAGTCTAGCATCATCTTTAGTTATAACTAAAGTAGCTGCACTTCCTGTAAAGCCAGATAAAAATTCGCGGGCTTTAAAATAATCATTAACATATTCGCTTCCATGAAAATCGCATGTCGGCACAATATATACATCATATTTATTATTTTGCATGAGACGTTGGAACTCAAAAATTTTACTCATTGTATAACCACCTTTATTTTGTTTATAATAATTATATTCTTTTCCAACTTAATATTCAAGGAAAGTATATTATTCACAATTTTTACACTTAGAATAAATATAAAGTGGTATAATTAAATTAAATAAGAGATAAGAGTAATTTTGTTTTAAGGAGGCATAATATGGATTTTGTATTTTTTGGAGTTATCGATATAATTTTAGTAGTTTTATTTATTGCAACTTTGATTATAGGTTTTAAAAAAGGTTTTTTAGAAAAATTCGTCAAATTAGCTAACGTTTTATGTGGATTATTAATAGCAATAATATTTTGTAAAGATGTTGCTTCATATTTGCAAACGAGTAATGCTTTCTCAATATATAGTTCAATATTCTCTAAAATAGAGGAAAATGTTTCTGGTTTAGAAATATTTAAAAATGGAAATATCACCGGTGAAGGAGTATTGAAGGAAATGGGATTACCTCAAACGCTGGCCTCGTTATTTCATAATGTAGAATTATTAAATACAACAGATGCAATTTTTGATATTACTACAGCATTAACTAAGGTTGCAATGATTTTTGTTTCATTTTTAATTTTGTTTATTGGATTCTCAATATTATGTATGATATTAAAAATTTTAATAAAATTGCTTAGAAAAGCTACTTTAATTAGAATTTGTGATGGAATTTTAGGGACTATATTTTATGGCATAATATTTATTATTGTAGTATATGTTGTAATGTATGTTTTATCAATTTTAATTGCAATGCCTTCCTTTGAATCACTTAAAAATTTCTTAGTAATTGATATGCAACTTGAGAGTGATAAATTTAGATTATCAAAAGCGTTATATAATAATAATCTAGTAACAAATTTATTTAAGGCATTCTTCTAACAAATAAAAAGTATTTCAATTGTTAAAATTTATCATTGAAATACTTTTTTATTTATAATTTTTGAATAATAAAGTAAAACTTAACTCCATTTAAAACATTTTCCATTCCAAAATCAAAATGATGTTTTTGTAAGATTTCTTTAACTAAGTATAGTCCTAAACCATTTCCATGATCTTCAGATTTTTTACGACTTCTATCAACCCGATAAAAAGGTTCAAATATTTTTGTTAAATCGTCATCATTTATTGTAATACCATAATTTATAAATTCAAAAGCATAATATTTAGATGTTTCTTTAATTATAATATGAATATCATTTTTAGGTGGAGAATAAGTAATCGCATTTAATAAAATGTTATTTATTACTCGAACAATTTGTTTTTCATCTACAAAAACCATTATATCTTTTGAATTTTCATAATAAATTTTTTGTTCATATTTCTCAGCTATTTTTTCTAATTCATTAATTGCTTTTAAAATTAAATGATGAATATTTATTTCATTATAATCAAGTTCGAATTTATTACTTTCAAGTTTATATAACTGGACTATTTCTTGAAGCATACTATTAGTATTATCTATTTCGACTAGCACATTATTTAATTCTATTGGAACTTCATCACCTTCAAAAATTCCATCTAGTACGCCACAAATTGTTGCTTGAATAACTGCAAGAGGTGTTTTTATTTCATGAGAAATAGTCGCAACTAATTGTTTTTTAAATTGATATTCTTCCTCTTGAAAAGTAATATATTTGGTAATTTCATCATTTTTATAATTTAGATTATCTATAACATCGTGAAGTGAATTAGAAACTTCATTTATCTCTTCACCAAGTAGTCTGTAATCTCTATTTGAATACTCATCAGTGTATAGGGTAAAATTTAAATCTTTTATATTTTTTGCAACATAGCGCATGTCTTTTATGGGTTTTACATATAAATAATTCATTAAGACACAAATTAAGAAAAACATCATTCCAATTCCGACATATAAGGCAATTTGAAACGGAAAAAGCATAGAGTTTATTTCTGTTTTAGCTATTGAAGTGTAAATAACTAAAATATTTTCATTGAAATTATTTTTAGTTAAAAAGCAAATGTATTTTTGATTTTCTTTAACTAATGTAAATGTTTTATAAGTTAATTGATCACTGAAATTTTCAGTTTTTAAAGAATTTAATAAATCTAAAACTTTTATATCGTTTTTAAAAATATAGTTTATAGAAGTAGGATAAGTTATACTTTCTACGGTACCGCTTATCGCATTTTCAAAATAATTAAAATCTATTATTTGAATTGACGAATCAATGCAATTATAATAAACAATATCATTAACTTTTATGTTTAAAGTTGTATTTAAATAATATGTATTTTCGTTAATAGATATTTGAACTAAATTAGAGTGATTTATTAAATTAAAATTATCATCAATTTTTAATATTATTGACTCATCCTCAGAAAAACTATTTAGATATTTTAAATAGTCTGGAGTATCTTCATTTATTAAAGCTGTGAATTCATCAGCATACTTTTTATAGTTTTCATTATTATATAAATTGTTTTCCAGAATTTTAAATATTCTAGTTTCAAGTCCTATAAACAATAATAAAATAGAAAATAGTAAAAGGAATTGTTGAATAGACATTGGCAAATTTTTAGGATTTAATTTAGAAATTATTCTTTTCATATTACTCACTTAAACTGAATTTATAGCCCACTCCAAAAACTGTCTTTATATAATTATAAGGCTTTAATTGCTTTCTTAATGTTTTTATATAAGTATCAATTATGCGATCGTCTACGTAAACATCCATCCCCCATATTTCATCTAACAATAATTCGCGGGAACAAGCTTTATCCATATTTTTTACGAAGAACGTTAATAAAGAAAACTCAGTTTTACTTAAAGATAACTCAGTGTCATCTAAAAAAACTTGATTAGCGGCAAAGTTTATTTTAAGGTTTCCAAGTTCATATATTTGTTTCATTTCACTAGGATTTAAAATACGATTTAAAAGATTATTAACTTTTGCAACTAGAACTTTAGGGCTAAATGGCTTAACGATATAATCATCTACTTTGAGACTATATCCCTTTAGCATATCTTGCTCTTCCCCCATTGCTGTCATTACAATTATCGGAAGATTTGAACTAGAACGAATAATACGAGCTACTTCAAAACCATCAATTTTTGGGAGCATGATATCTAAAACTAATAAATCAATATTTGTTTCTTTGAATATATCTAAAGCTTCTTGACCATCAGTTGCTGTATAAACATCATAATTATTTTTTTCAAAATAAGTTTTTATAACTCTTAGAATTGTTGGTTCATCTTCAACAATTAATATTTTATTTTTCGCCATAATACACCCTCCAAGATAACTCTCTTTCTTTAAGTATAACATATTATTTAATTGTCAAATGTGAAAATATTTTGTAAATCAAAAAAAAATAACTTTCTCTTTATATATTTTTACACTCATGATATAATAATAAAGTACAAAATTTAAATAAAAGGAGAAAATTAATATAATATATTAATAGAAATTTATAATGAAAGTTAATCAAAAAGCTTATATAGCAGCCGATGGAGCAACACCTTTTGAAGTACAAGAAATAGATGGTAGAACTGTTGAAATGTTTTTAATGAATGATTTTGAAAATATATATAATGAATTTACTTCAAAAGCAAGATTTGCAGTATGGTCTTCACTTGATGGGGTAAGTTATCGCTTGTTTATAGAAAAAGGATATTATGAAAAATTAAAGGATTTATATGGTAAAAATATAAATACTATTTGGTTAGAGTTTTGGGATGACTGTGAAAGAATCTCTTCAAAATTTACTAAAGTATATATTTTGCCAATAACTTTATTAGCAATAGCTTTATATTTCGTGGGAATAACACTTATTCCTGAAGCAGGTCGTAATTATTTTGTAATTGGAATAATAATAGTTTTCTTAATTGCTTTGATGATTTTAAATAAAATGACAAAAGGCAAGATTGCTAATAAAAATGTAGAAAGTATTGAAAAAATAAAAAAGAATTTGGGTAATAATAAATTTGAACAATTATTAGAAGCGCAAAGATCTTATACTGATGAATTCTTTGGATATGAAGAAGTAAAAGATGAAAATGATGAAGAAACAGTAGCGGATGAAGCAAAAGAAGAAATTAAAACAGAGGAAAAGAAGTAAAACAAAGGCGGTTAACATGAAAAAAATTGATGAATTATGTATAAATAATATAAGAGTTATTGGGGTAGAAAGTATTGCTAAAGCAAAAAGTGGGCACCCAGGAATAGTTTTAGGGGCAGCTCCTATTCTACATACTTTATATACAAGAGTTTTAAATATTGATCCTCTAAATCCAAACTGGTTTGATAGAGATAGATTTGTACTTAGTGCTGGACATGGCTCTGCATTACTTTATACTATAAATCATTTAGCAGGTTTTGATGTTACAATGGATGACATTAAAAATTTTAGACAAAAGGATAGCCGTACACCTGGACATCCAGAATATAAGCATACTGATGGGATAGAACTTACAACTGGCCCATTAGGACAAGGGTTATCAACCGCAGTTGGGATGGCTATTTCTGAAGCTTATTTAGCGTCTAAATTTAACAAATTAGATAATCAAATTATTAATCACTATACATATGTATTATGTGGTGATGGTGATTTACAAGAAGGTATAACTCAAGAAGCAATGAGTTTAGCTGGCCATTTAGGATTAGGTAAATTAATTGTTTTATACGATTCAAATGATATTCAACTTGATGGTGATGTTTCGTTAGCAAATACTGAGGATGTAAAAACAAAATATGAATCAATGAACTGGCAATATATTAAGGTTTGTGATGGTAATGATGTTGATGAGATTGAAGTAGCACTTAAAAATGCTAAACGCAATTTGGACCAACCAACCATTATTGAAATCAAAACTATCATTGGTTATGGAGCTCCAAATAGTGGAGATAATTCAGTTCATGGCAAACCATTAAGTGAGGAAGAATTGTTGTCATTAAAGGAATTCTTTGAATATAAAGAAGAACCATTTACTGTAAATAGTGAAGTTAATGAGTATTATAAAGAACATGTAATAAATCATGGGGCGGATCGTAATACACATTGGAATTTGCAAATGCAAGATTACGAACAAAAGTATAAAAAAGATTATGATTTACTTTTAGATTTTATTTATGAAAATATTGAATTGAAAGATTTATCAACTATGCCTACATATGAAGTAGGAAGCAAAGAATCTACAAGAAATGTTATGGGTAAAGTTCTAAATTGGATTCAAAATGAATTACCTAATACATTAGGTGGTTCAGCAGATTTAACATCTTCAACGATGGTTAAAGGTGTTAATGGTATTTTTGATAAAGATAACTTACAAGGACGTGATATTCGTTTTGGGGTTAGAGAACATGCGATGGCAGCGATTACGAATGGAATCACTGTTCATGGTGGATTAAGAGGCTTTTGTGCGGCATTCTTTGTGTTTAGTGATTATTTAAAACCAGCAGTAAGATTAGCAGCAATTATGGGTTTAAATTCAATGTTTTTCTTTAGTCATGATACTGTATGTGTTGGAGAAGATGGACCAACTCATCAACCAATTGAACAACTTACAATGTTTAGAAGCACACCTAATTTAAATACAATTCGTCCAGCGGACGCTAATGAAATGACTGCCGCATTATTAATTGGTTTTGAAACAAAGACTAATCCAACTGTAATTGTTTCAACACGTCAAGCTGTTACAAATCTAGCTTGTACTAATTATGAAGGTGTTAAAAAAGGAGCTTATATAGCATTTGAACCAAAGAAATCTTTCTCGGGTATAATTATTACTTGTGGTAGTGAATTAGAACTTGCAATAGAAGTTGCTAAAAAATTAGAAGAAGAAGGAAATTATGTTCGTGTAGTTTCAATGCCTTCAATGTTTGCATTTGATAAGCAATCAATTGAATATAAAGAATCTATTTTACCAAAGAAAATTACTAAGAGATTCGCTTTTGAAATGGGTTCTACTATGCCTTGGTACAAATATAGTCAAAATGTGTTTGGAATAGATACATTTGGATCATCAATGCCAATTAAGCATATTGCATCATATTATGGATTTACTTTAGAAAATATTTATAAGTTGTATAAAGAAATTGAATAATGAAAAGTGCATCTAAAAGATGCACTTTTTTAATAAAAAAAATCTACATTTGTAGATTTTTATTCTTTATTTCTATCGATATATTTGTTTAAAGCATTTTGTGTTAAAGCAATTCCAATGATTGATAATTGAGCTATACATAAAACTAAGTTTAAGATACCAAGATTTTCTTCACCAGTCAAATTGCTTACACGCACTCCAATTTTATAATACCAATAAATACCATAAATTCCGCAAGTAATAATTGTTAGTAATAAAACCATTATTCCACTTGGTTCATCTAATTCCTTTAATTCATTATTTAAGTCATCTTGTGTGACTACAATCCAAAATAAAGTATAAAATCCGCAAGTAATAATTGATAAGATTACTACTAAAGCAACATCTCTCTTTGTTAAATACATGTTATACCTCCGCCAACATATTGATTATATCAAATTAGAATATAGATTACAATTTATTTTGAATAAAAATTTTTAATATGCACATTAATAATGTATATATAAGAATTAAAATTACTATAGGAGTGATAAAATGAATGAGTTTATGTGCATTGATTTAAAATCATTTTATGCATCTGTAGAATGTGTTTTAAGAGGACTTGATCCACTTAAAACGGCTTTAGTAGTTGCTGATATAGAAAGAGGACCTGCAACTATATGCTTAGCAGCCACTCCCTATATAAAAAATATGGGAGTTAGCAGTAGATGTAGATTATTCCAAATACCTAAAAATATAAATTACATTTGTGCAAAGCCAAGAATGAAGAAGTATATAGAATATGCATCTTTAGTATATAAATGCTTTTTGAACTTTTTTTCCGAAGAAGATATTTATGTATATAGTATTGATGAGTCATTCATATTTATTACCCCATATTTAAAATTATATAATGCTACCGCATTGGAAATTGGCAAGATGATACAAGAATATATTTTTAAAGAATTGAAATTAATTTCTAGCTGTGGAATTGGTAATAATTTATTTTTAGCGAAAGTAGCATTAGATATTGTAGCTAAAAAAAATATCTCAAATATAGGATATTTAAGTAAGGAGATTTTTTTTGAAGATATTTGGTATCATGAACCAATTACAGACATTTGGTCTATCGGTAGGGGAATAAAAAAAAGATTAGAAAAATACAATGTTTATAATCTTCATGATTTGGCTTTATTAGATTTAAAAATTTTAGAAAAAGAATTTGGAGTAATTGGAAATGACTTACATGAACATGCTTGGGGAGAAGATAACACTTCAATTCTTGATATAAAAAATTATCAACCAAAATCTAAGAGTTTATCTAGAAGGCAGGTCCTATTTGTAGTTTTGGATAAAGAAAAGGCAAGAACTGTTTTTTTAGAAATGATAAATGATTTAGTTATTGAAATGATTGAAAAAAGGCTGTATTGTAGACATTTTTCATACTCAATTCAATTTTATAAAGAAGTAGTGCCAAGTATTCATAAGAGAATGACATTCGAAAATTACAATGCATCTTATAATATTATTACAACATCATTTTTAGAAAGTTATAATTTAAATGTTTCCAATAATCCTATAAAAAAAATTGGTATATCAGTATCTGATTTAAGTACTATTAAGAGTAGACAACTTTCTTTATTTGAAGATTTGTTACTGAAAAAAGAAGAAGAGTTATTAAACGCATTGACTAAAATAAAAAATAATATCGGGAATGATAAGGTATTTAGAGGAATAAGTTATACCAAAGAATCTACGATAAAAGAAAGAAAGAAATTAACAGGAGGGCATAATAGTGAATGATAGGAAGGCAAAAAAGTTTATGCCATTTGATGCATTAGAAGGTTTTAAAGAATCATTGAATAATATTCATAGGAAATATAATTATTTAGAAAAACCAGTTTTAAGCGAAGATCAACTTGAAGAATTAGATAGTTTATTATTAGAATGCTATGCAAAAATGAATTTAATAAATTTCGATTATTATAATGATGGGGTAATAACAAACTATACTGGTTTTATCGACGAAATTGATGTTTTAAAAAAATGCATTATTCTTCAAGATAAAAAAAGGTTTTTAATAAGCAATATAATAAAAATGAATATAAAATAAGACTAGTGATTTGATTCACTAGTCTTTAAATTTCATATATTTTTTATCGAACTCATCTATTGATATTGGTTTATCATACAAATAACCTTGGACTATTTGACAGCCCAATTCTTCTAGATTTTTTGCTTGTTGCTGCGTTTCAACACGTTCACAAATTAAAGAAATATTTAACTTTTTTGCCATTTCTATTATAGATGAAATAATTACTTTATCTTTACCTTCAAAGTCTTCTTTACAAAAATTGCCATCTAATTTTAAAATATCGAAATCTAAAACCGATAATAACGCTAAATTAGAATAGCCACTACCAAAATCATCCATTGAAATTTTATAACCCAATTCATGAAGCTCTTCCATGATTGAAATTATTTCATCGACATTATTAGAAAGCATACTTTCAGTTATTTCAATTTCAATAATTTGAGGAGATACATTATATTCTTGTCTAATTGCTTCAACGCGTTCAACATATTTATGTAAGTCTTTTTGAGCTTTAGACATATTTACGGAAATTGGGAGAAGTACTTTACCATCATTTTCAAATTTTTTTTGAATTTGGCAAACTTTTTTAAAGACATAGAAATCGAGTTCACATATGAAACCATTCTTTTCAAACAATGGTATGAATTGGAAAGGCATTAAAAGTTTTTCAAATTTGTAATACCAACGCGATAAAGCCTCCGCACCTATTATTTCGTTTGTCTTAACATTTACTTTAGGTTGTAAATAAATTAAGAACTCATCATTATTAAGAGCTTCAAACATATGTTCTTCAAGTTGATGTTCAAAACGATATGTTTCTAAAATATTATCATCGTATAAAGTATATCTTGGATATCCTGATGATGTATTAGATTTTCTAGCTAAATTAGCTTTATTTATGGCGCTAGAAATGTTTTTTTCATCTGGTTCAGTAACATAAACTCCACTTACAATTATCAATTTATGTTTAAGGTTAGTATCTTTATATGCAATATTTGAGACTTGTTCAATTACTTGAGTGAATTTATCTTCAATATCTTCAATCGAGATAAATTTTGTCATAACTAAAAATCTATCGGCAGAAGAACGAGCAATGACATCACTTGTATTTTGAAAAACGAATTTTAAAATATTAGCTAATTGAATTATTATATGGTCTCCAACTGTATATCCGTAAACATCATTTACATATTTAAAATGCTCAATATTAAAATAGAATACAGCATATTCAATTGTGCGATGCAATAATTTTGAATTACATGTATCCAAGAATTGACTATAATTATCTAATCCAGTTAAACTATCGCGATATAATTTTCTTTCTAACGTAATATTTTCACGCATTTTATATAAATAAATTGCTAAAATTTTTGAAATAATTTGTAATGTGTTTATATCATTTGGTTGCCAAAATCTTTTTTTAGAACACATATCAAATCTTATTAAGCCTAAAGTCTCTTCATCAAATGAAAGTTCAAAAGCTAATGTAGATTTTACTTCTTGTTGCTTAAGCAATGTATTGAATTCATTATCAGTATGGAAGATATTAGAGATATTATGAATTTGACAAATGCCGCGTTCGTTCATATGTCGTTTCCAGTATTTGAAATTTTCAATATTTTTATCGATAAGATTTGCATATTTTGGATAATTTGGGTTTGACCACTCGTCAAACATATATGGATTTTCACCATCAGGAAATTTTACGGCTAATGAAACTCTATCAAGTAAGAAAAATGTACCAAGTAGATGAATTAAATCATTAATACATTTAGAATAATTTTGTTTAGTTGTTAAAAGATCAAATACTGAGATTAATAATGAATTATTAGAAGCATTTTTATTTTCAGCTTGTTCCAAATTTTTAAATATTTCCGATGTAATATTTTTGTGTAATTCTTCATTATAAATTATGAAACAATTTCGCCCTTTTCTTTTACCTCGATATAATGCCTTATCCGATTTAACAAAAAGAGTATCATAGTCTGTTCCATCTATTCCATAACGGGCGCAACCAACAGTTACGGTTATATGGGCATTATTGGAATTAGTTTTTGATAGTTCACGAATTTTTTCGCACATATCATGAAGAATTTGCCAAACTTTTTCATATTCAGTTTCATAACAGACAATTAAGAATTCATCTCCCCCAATACGCCCTACTTTAGCATCTTTTAAAAAATCTTTAATTGTATTGGCTATTAAGACAAGGATTAAGTCCCCAAACATATGTCCGTATGAGTCATTTATATCTTTAAAATTATCAACGTCTAAAATAAAGATAGAAAAAGGAGTAGGTTTTGTTTTTTCCAATTCACTTTTTATTTCTAACTGAATAGCATTTCTTTGAAGCAAGCCAGTTAATGGATCAAATAGATTAGCCAATTCTCTTTGTTTATCTAAGTCAATTAAACTTACTAAAATATTATTTGATTCGTTGCTTTCTACTCTATGTATTTCAAATCGAATATAGCAACCATCATTTTTTGGAATAGATATAATGCTTTTAAAATTTGAAGTTTTAGTAGAGTCTAACAGCTCAATTACTTCATTGAATGAATAATCATCTTTCATTAAATTTGTCGATTGCGCAAGTAGTTTAAAAAATTCTTCACGTGTGCAATTTTCGCAAAGAATCTCACCATTTATAGAACCAAAATGAACTAACTTTGTTGTTGAATTGTATTGAAAAACAATTCCATCTAAAAGTTTTAGAAGTTCATTAGTTTTATTATTTTTTATATTATTCATATTATCGTCTCCTTACTAGGATCTATAATTCAATTTTATCATAATTTTGTCGAATTGACTAGCCTAATTTATTTTAAAAACTTATAAGTAAATATAAATTGAATTTAGAAAGAAGAAATGATAAAATTAATAGGTGCTTCATTCAAAAGAAAGAGGTTTTAATATGATATATGATTATTTAAAAGAATTAATTACTAAAATATTTTTAACAGATTCTCCTTCGGGATATTTCAAAAAAATAAATGAAGTTTTAAAACAAGAATTAAAATTACTTAATTATGTCGTTAAAGAAACGAATAAAGGTAATTTATTTATAGAAATACCTGGACTAGATAATGGAAAAACAGTTGCATTAAGTGCGCATGTTGACACATTAGGTTTAATGGTAAGATCAATAAACGCAGACGGATCATTGTCGGTTACAAATGTTGGTGGGCCAACACTTCCAACACTTGATAGTGAGTATTGTAAAGTAGTAACTAGAGAAGGTGTAGAATATTTAGCAACTATACTTTCGACATCTCCATCAGGACACGTTTATGAAGATAGTAAAACTAAGCCTCGTGATTTAAAAAATTTAAAAGTTCGTATTGATGAAATTGTTAAAAACAAAGAAGATGTTATGAAATTAGGAATCAATAATGGTGACTATATTTGTATAGATCCTAAAACAACTATAACAAAAAGTAATTTTTTAAAATCAAGATTTATAGATGATAAAGGTTCTGTTTGCGCCATTTTGTGGGCATTAAAAGAAATGAATGATAAGGGATTAAAGCCTAATTATAAAACTTTAATTTATTTTGTGAATCAAGAAGAAATTGGTCATGGTGCATCAACAATATCAAAAGAAGTATCAGAATTTGTTACTGTTGATATGGGATGTGTTGGCGATGATTTAGCTGGAAATGAATATATGGTAAGTATTGCCGCTAAAGATAGTAACGGCCCTTATGATTATGAATTGACAAATAGATTAATTAATTTAGCTAAAGATAATAATATTAACTATGTTGTGGATATTTTTCCATTTTATGGGTCTGATGTTTCTAGTGCTCACCAAGCAGGTGTTGATTGTAAGGGCGCACTAATTGGACCTGGAGTAGATGCTTCTCACGGAATGGAAAGAACACATTTTGATGCATTAGAAGGAACTAAAAATCTTATTATTGCATATTTAACAAAGTAAAAGGTGATTTATATGTATGATTTAATTGTTGTAGGTGCGGGACATGCAGGCTGTGAAGCAGCTTTAGCTTCTGCAAATAGAAATTTTAAGACGCTATTGGTAACTGGAAATCTTGATATGACAGCTTCTTTACCATGCAATCCTTCAATTGGAGGTCCAGCCAAAGGTGTAGTTGTAAGAGAAATTGATGCCTTAGGTGGATATATGGGCAAGAATGCGGATAAGTGTCAAATTCAAACTAAAATGCTAAATAGTTCTAAAGGCCCAGCTGTAAGAGCATTACGAAATCAAGAAGATAAAATGTTATATGCGCGTGAAATGAGAGCACATTTAGAAAGTGTGTCCAATTTAGATTTAAAAGAAGCATATGTAGATAAAATGATTATTGAAGATAATAAAGTTTTAGGAATAATTTTAGAAGATGGAACAAAAATATATGCTAAGGCCGTTATACTTACAACAGGTACATATTTAAGAAGTAAAATATTAAGAGGGCATACTTCTTATGAATCGGGACCTGATGAACAAAGAACTACTAAAGGATTAAGCTCTCAGCTAAAAGAATTAGGCTTTGATGTTCAAAGATTAAAAACCGGAACACCAGCTAGAATTAAAACTTCAACTATTGATTTTTCAAAAACAAGCGTTGAAAATGGGGACTTCAATATTACAAAATTTTCTTTTGATGAAGGATATGATTCAATATTAGGGGTTAAAATACCATGTCATTTGACATATACGACTAAAGAAATTCATGAATTTATTACTTTAAATTTAAAAGAAAGTGCGATGTATGGAGGAATGGTTGAAGGAATTGGACCAAGATATTGTCCTTCCATTGAAGATAAAATTGTAAGATTTTCTGATAAAGAACGTCATCAAATATTTTTCGAACCAGAAAGTATGGAACTTGATCAAACATATGTTCAAGGCTTTTCAACATCAATGCCAATAGAAATTCAAGATAAAATGATTCATTCCTTACCGGGGTTAGAATCTTGTGAAGTAATTAGATATGCGTACGCTATTGAATATGATGCTATCAATCCTTTGAATTTGTATCCTAGTTTAGAAACTAAACTTATAAAAAATCTTTTTACAGCTGGTCAAATTAATGGGACAAGTGGATATGAAGAAGCTGCAGCTCAAGGGTTAATGGCGAGTATTAATGCTACATTAAAGTTAGAAGGAAAAGAACCATTTATATTAGATAGATCAACAGCATATATTGGTGTAATGATAGATGATTTAGTAACTAAAGGAACTAAAGAACCATATCGCTTACTTACATCAAGAGCAGAATATCGCTTATTATTACGTCATGATAATGCAGATTTAAGACTTCGTGAATATGGATATGAGTTAGGATTAATTAGTGATATGCAATATAAAAATCTATTATTAAAGAAAAATAACATCAAAAAAATCATAGAATTATTTAAAACGTTAAAAGTTCGAATAAATAAAAAAAATAATGATTATTTAGAGTCTATACCTTCAGCAATACTTCACGAAAGTATAACGGCTTATAATTTACTTAAACGTCCAGAAATTAATTATAATAATGTATTAGATTGTATTGAAGAATCGAAAGAGTTAGATTCATTATTAGAATATAATAAAGATGAAATATTTGAACAAGTGGAAATTGAAATTAAATATGAAGGATATATAGCCAAATCCTTAGAAGAAGCAGTCAAAATGAAGGCTTATGAAACTAAAATAATACCAAATAATATTAATTATGATGAAGTATCAAATATCGCTTTAGAAGCGCGCGATAAATTTAAGAAGGTAAATCCTCAAACTATTGGTCAGGCAATGCGTATTAGCGGAGTAAATCCAGCTGATATTCAAATATTAATTGTTTATGTAGAATCTATGAATAGGAAGTGATTTTAATGGATTTTAAAAATGAATTAAATCAACTAAATATTAATCTAAGTACTGATATGTTGAATTCTTTTAATCTTTACTATGAAGAACTTATAAGAGTGAATGAATATATGAATCTAACTGCTATTACAGAAAAAGAAGAAGTTTATTTAAAGCACTTTTATGATTCACTAACAATTATTAAAGCTATTAATCCTACTGAATCAATAAAATTATGCGATGTTGGTTCTGGAGCAGGATTTCCTTCGATTCCTTTAGCTATTTGTTATGATAGTGTTGATGTTACTATAATTGATGCTTTAAATAAGAGAATAAATTTTTTAAATGAACTAACTAAAAAGTTAAGTCTTAAGAATGTTAACTCTATTCATGCAAGGGCTGAAGAATATGTTAAAGAAAAAAGAGAGTTTTTTGATGTGGTTACAGCAAGAGCAGTAGCTAGACTTAATGTGCTTGCTGAATTGTGCTTGCCGTTAGTAAAAATAAATGGGTATTTTATTGCCATGAAAGCATCTAGTGCAAATGAAGAACTAGAAGAAGCAAAAAATGGAATAAATATTTTGGGTGGCAAAGTAGAAAAAGTGATTGAATTCAATTTGCCAAATGATGCCGGATTAAGACAAATAATTGTTATAAAAAAAATAAAGGAAACCCCTAAGAAATATCCAAGAATTTTTAATAATATAAAAGAAAAACCTTTATAAATATTTAGTGAGGAAATTATATGTACGAAATTAATCAAATAGTAACAACGAAAAAACCACATGTTTGTGGTTCTCATGATTGGAAAGTAATAAGGACTGGAGCCGATATTAAGCTTGAATGTGTTTCTTGCAAGCGTATAATTATGATGTCTTCATTTGAACTTGATAAGAAAATAAAGAAAATAACAAAGTAATATATTTTTTATTGAAAAAGATAAAAAAACTCTTGCTTTTACATTTTAGTTGTAGTAAAATTAAAAAGCACTGCAAATGAAGGTATCAAATTTGGTCGGGTAGCGAAGAGGCTAAACGCGGCAGACTGTAAATCTGCTCCTTAGGGTTCGCTGGTTCGAAACCAGCCCCGACCACCACTTATTTATAATTTCTTTCAAAAAGTATTTGACAAGAAGTTACAAACATGATATCCTATCATGGCGCAATAAAAAGTGCAATTAGTCTTTGAAAACTGAATAATGACAAAAAGAATCGTGAATTAAAAAACACAATTTCTGCAAGATAACAAAAGATAACAAAAAGAAATTGAGCACAAGAGAAAAAACGAAAAACAAAAAGATAAATTTTTGGAGAGTTTGATCCTGGCTCAGGATGAACGCTGGCGGCGTGCCTAATACATGCAAGTCGAACGAAGATATTTATATCTTAGTGGCGAACGGGTGAGTAACACGTAGGTAACCTGCCCATAAGACGAGGATAACCTTTGGAAACGAAGGATAAAACTGGATAGGATATTAGAACTGAAGTTTTAATATTTAAAAGAGCAATCTACTTATGGAGGGGCCTGCGGCGCATTAGCTAGTTGGTGAGGTAATGGCCCACCAAGGCGATGATGCGTAGCCGGACTGAGAGGTTGAACGGCCACAATGGGACTGAGAGACGGCCCATACTCCTACGGGAGGCAGCAGTAGGGAATTTTCGGCAATGGACGGAAGTCTGACCGAGCAACGCCGCGTGAACGAAGAAGTATTTCGGTATGTAAAGTTCTTTTATTGGTGAAGAAAAAACAAATTGACGGTAGCCAATGAATAAGCCCCGGCTAACTACGTGCCAGCAGCCGCGGTAATACGTAGGGGGCAAGCGTTATCCGGAATTATTGGGCGTAAAGGGTGCGTAGGCGGTTTAGAAAGTCAGTGGTAAAAATGCGAGGCTCAACCTCGTAGGGCCACTGAGACTAATAGACTAGAGTATGGTAGAGGTAAGTGGAATTCCATGTGTAGCGGTAAAATGCGTAAATATATGGAGGAACACCAGTGGCGAAGGCGGCTTACTGGACCAATACTGACGCTGAGGCACGAAAGCGTGGGGAGCAAACAGGATTAGATACCCTGGTAGTCCACGCCCTAAACGATGAATGCTAAGTGTTACCGAGAGGTAGTGCTGAAGTTAACGCATTAAGCATTCCGCCTGAGTAGTACGTACGCAAGTATGAAACTTAAAGGAATTGACGGGAGCCCGCACAAGCGGTGGAGCATGTTGTTTAATTCGACGATACGCGAAGAACCTTACCAGGTCTTGACATACGGTGCAAAGCTATAGAGAT
>JAVBPE010000019.1:0-53162 GCA_031549865.1 Anaeroplasmataceae bacterium
TGTCGATTTAAAAATGTTTTATTGTTTAAGTAGGTATTATGATCCCCTTATTGGTAGATTTATTACTGCGGATAGTTTGGATTATTTGGATCCTAGTTCTATTAATGGGCTTAATTTATTTTGGTATTGTGGGAATAATCCGATAATGTTCTTAGATAGCGACGGACATTTTGCGATTAGTGCGCTGCTTATTGGTATTTTAGCTACTACACTAATTTGTGGATCTGTATCAGGAGTAACAAGCGTAGTAACAGCTTTAGGTACTGGGCAAGATTTAGGAGCTGCCTTTATTGGAGGATTCTTAACTGGAGCAATAAGTGGTTTGGGTGTTTCCGCAGGATTGGCACTAGGTGGTATTCCAGGATTATTATTAGCTGGTGTATCGGGATTTGCCGGCGGGTACTTTGGAAGTGTAGTTGAAACAGGATTAGGCACAGGAGTTTGGAATTGGAAAGATGAAATGCATTTTGCCAAAGGTGGAATTTCTGCATTAGTTAACATGATTTCTTTCGGTATTGCATCTAGCTTTATGAAGGAAGTGGGAGAGCAATTAACAGGCTCATTTATTAATAGGTTCACTCAGGCATTGGCGCCTACAATTGACAGTTTTATTCTTAATGTTGTTTACGGTGGTGTATTAGGAGTTAATGTAGGAATAGCTGGAATAATATCATATTACGTAGGTGGAGGTAAGTATGGACAATCAATCGAAAAAAAAAGAACAACACAAATTTCTTACATGGGTTAGTGCGCCCATTATAATGTTAATATTTGCGATTGGAACAACTATTCTTTGGTGTTTAGTTCATTTTACTGACGGAGAGGCTGAGAAATGGGTATTAGTTGTCGCGGATATAATGTTTTTAATATTACCATGGGGATTAACAATTTGGTCAATTAAATTTGGCTGGACTGTTGTAATAATAGACCAAAGTGGTATAAGGAGAGAATTATTTGGATTTTTATTTAAACGATATATATCATGGGAAGAACTATATGAGATTCGGTTTATACAGGTTCCGACTGGCGGTGGATGGATATTCTTTTCAAAAAAAAGTTTAAGTAATATGAGCTTAGGAAAGGCTAGAAGTCAAAAGGAACAAATACAAGTAGTTAATACTACAAAAATTCTTGAAACAATACAATTATATACTAATCAAGAAATAGTTAATTTACCTAATTATCAAATTGAAAAGTAGTAATTATTTTAAATATTTATTGGGCAGAAACGATAAAAAGTTCTCTGCTCTTTTTATATATTCAAACATTTTGGCACATTCAAAAAGGTGCTTGGATTCATGGTGATACTAATAGCCATGATGGCAGGTACTAGATACATCTTTTCGACACAAAATCCTAAAACAAAATAACGGAACGTGCCTATAAAAATTACCTATTTTTCAACAATTCAGTTTGGTGCCACAGTTTAGGCAATTCGCGGAAAAACATGGCTATACTAATAGCCGTGTTCGCGAATACTAAA
This sequence comes from Anaeroplasmataceae bacterium, assembly GCA_031549865.1. Classification (GTDB taxonomy): domain Bacteria; phylum Bacillota_I; class Bacilli_A; order Acholeplasmatales; family Anaeroplasmataceae; genus JAVBPE01. Next base: position 1,484 of record JAVBPE010000019.1, read on the forward strand.
TGTTACCAAACACATTTGAAATAGGGATTTATGGAAGAGGTATAACGGCACCTATTAAAGTCAAAAAACACTATGAAAATAGTTATCATAAACTCTAAGATACGAATCATAGAATTAAGATAACTTTATTTTTTTTCATTATTAATATTCAATAAAACATCAATGGCTTCTCTAACATTAGGCTTATCTCTATAACTGTAGATAAGTCTTTTTTCATGTTCATTAAATTCATTATCAATATCTATACCAAAGAAATCATGTAGTGTAACTTTAAATAATTCACACATTTGAAAAAGGTAAGCGAAATCTGGATAGTTATAACCTTTAACCCATTTGTTTACTGCAGTATGTGAAATATTAAGATGATTAGCTAAATCATTTTGAGTCATATTATTTTCTTTTAAATATTTACTAAGGTTTGTACCTAGAATTACTTTCATATCATCCATATTTTCACCTCTTAAATATAATTATAAATCAAAATATTTAAAAACACTAGAAAAGAAACAAAAAGTTGCATAAATTAATTGACAAGAAACTTAAAGTTTAATATAATAAAAACATAAGCAACTTAAAGTTGCAAAAAGGAGGAAAACCATGATAAAAGAATTAGAAATAGAATTAAAAGATAAACTGAAAGTAACGCTTGATTTAATATATTCAAAATTAAATATAAAACCAATAAAAGTAACCTTTAAATATATGGAAGAAAAATCAATCCTTGAAAAGGGTATTATCAATATTTCAAAAGAATACTTAGATAACTATTTTATGTGCCTACATCTAGCTATCAAAGAACTAAATAATCACTACAATAATCTCTTAAATAAAACAGTTCAAGGAATAAATTATCTAGATATCTTAACTAAAACATTCTTAATAATAAGTAAAGCTAAAATCATTACACCTAAAATAAAAGAAGAATTAATTGGGCTAGGTTTCAAGGAAGTAATGATTGGCTGTAAAGAAATTCATGAACTTAATAGTAAAGATATAAAATTAGACTCTTATGGTTATGATATCGTAATTGGTCTGGCAGCTAGATCAATTAGCTATGGTTGCGGAAGATTATATAGAGGAATGTCGATAACTTTATAATAATTTTACTTGAAGGACAAACTGTGTCTATATCCCCCTATATCATTGATATATGAAGGGGCGTGATAAATATTAAAACAGTGCCAAGTATAAACTACTCTAAAGAAATAGTTAAGAATGAAACTAAATTTATTGTTACAAATCACTTTAATGGTGACAGTTCAATAGTAAGTCATTTAATCAAATTAATAGAATTAGAAGTAAATAAATTAGAAGAAGGGAGATAACGTATGCAAACGCAAATAAATAAAACTACAGCGTTATATTGTAGATTATCACGCGATGATGAATTTCAAGGTGATAGTTCAAGTATTACAACACAAAAATCAATGTTATCACAATATGCTTTTGATAACGGTTTTAGTAATATCGCTTATTATGTTGATGATGGATATAGTGGAACTAACTTTGAAAGACCTGATTTTCAAAGAATGATTTCAGATATAGAAAAAGGTAAAATAGGAGCTGTAATCACAAAGGATTTATCAAGACTTGGACGCGATTACTTAAAAACAGGTTATTATATTGAATGTTATTTCCCTGAAAACAGAGTAAGATATATTGCAGTAAATGATAATGTAGATAGCTTTAAAGAAAATAACGAATTTACACCATTTAAGAACATCATCAACGAATGGTATGCTAAAGATATTAGTAAAAAGATAAAGTCAGCTTATAGAACGAAAGCCCTTAAAGGTGAATTTACAGGACCATATGCACCATATGGATATCAAAAAGACCCAAATAATAAACATCATTTAGTTATAGATGAAGAAACAGCACCAGTGGTAAAACAAATATTTGAACTAGCAACGCAAGGTGTTACTCCTTATCAAATTGCAATGAGATTAAAAAAAGAAGGTATATTAAAACCTAGAGCTAAAATGGTACGAGATTTAGGAAAGTATGTATCTGAGAGTTACCTAAAATATCCATATGACTGGTGTCCAAGGACAGTACTATGTATTTTAAGAAACAGAGAATATTTAGGACATATCGTTTGTAATAAAAACACTTCAAGGTCGTTTAAAGATAAAAGATTAATAAAGAATGATGAATCGGAATGGATAGAAGTTAAGAACAGGCATGAACCAATTGTAGATGAAGATACATTTGAATTAGCACAAAAGGTTACTACAGTAAAAAAAATGCCAATTAAATCAACTGGTGTACATCAATTGTTTGTTGGATTACTCAGATGTCCTACATGTGGTAAAACATTAACGTATGGTAGGTCAAAAGGAAGAACATCTATAGGGTGTTACGCTTGTAGTACATTTAGACGATATGGAAAATCTTATTGTTCAATGCATTATATAAGTTATGAGAACATTTATAAAGTCGTTTTAGAGGATATAAAAAAGCATATTAAAATATCAAATATCTATCAAGATAAATTACTTGAAGAACTGATGATGTCATCAGAATTAAAGAATAAAAAAGAATATTCTCAATATGAAAAAGAAATTATTAAATCACAAAAGCGTATAAATGAAATTGATGTTATAATTCAAAATTTGTATGAAGATAAAGTATTAGGTAAAATAACAGAAGAAAGATTTATAAGTATGTCTAGGAATTTTGAGTTAGAGCAACAAACTCTAAATTCGAATATTAATGCCTTAAATCATCGTTTAGAAGAATTCAAAGATATGAAAAATAATGTAGTAAAATTCACTGAGGTAATAAAAAAATTTAAAGACATAAAAGAATTATCCTTTGCATTAGTCAATGAGCTTATAGAAAAAATTGTTGTTCATGAATGTATTTATGAAGATAACGTAAGAAAACAACAAATAGATATTTATTATAAGTTTATAGGGATAGCGTGAAATTAGGCACTAGTTCAAAACATTTGAATTGATGTTTTTTCTTTTAATAAATAAAATTGTTTGCTATAATATATTTAAAGCAAATGGTCTAAGCGTGGTGATGGGGATTTGAAAAAAAATATATTAATTGATACAAACGTTCTAAGAAGACTATTAGAACATGAAAAACGAGTCGTTTCAATAATGGATTATCTTGCAAAGAATAATTATTTTTTAATTTCCGACCATAGTTTATTTGAAATATATGACTATTTAGATAGAAATGCCACAGGCCAAGAAAAAGAGAAGCAAAATGTAATTGATATAATAAATAAATATGAAATATTATTGTTATGTAGAGATAAATCAGAAGAATTAAATGATAATTATGAGGATTTTACTAAGAATTTATATCCTATAAGCAAGGTTAAAGAAGTTCTTCATCCAAGCTTTAGTTTTTCTTTATCCACGTTTTTAGCTAATATATATTCACTTTCAGTTTTAACATTAGCTAACAATATTGATGGAAAGTATGATACAGCTTTTTACAATTATATACGAAAGTTATATGCTAATGATAGTATTTATGAAATATCAAAAAAACATTTGGAAATAATGATAGCAAAAGGTTATTTAGATAATCAAATCATAGTTGATAAATATGTTAAAAAAGAATTAAAAGATTTAATTCTTAGGACTCTTACGTATCATAAAATTTTAGAAACAAATAACGAGATTATTAATGTGGAGTTTAACAGTGTATATAATAATTTTTCTAGTATACATAAAAATCATAGTTTTAAGGAAATTATATTGTATTATATCAAAACGACTACTATAACTATTAATGCTATTGATAAAATTGATAGAATGGAATTAACATTCATTCAAGAATATATTAAAGATTTAATAATTAACAATGGAAAATTTTCGATAAATGACTTAGTTGACTATTTAAATTTTCAACAATCATATGAAAAGAGTCTTTTATATTTTACTTTAGATGATAATTCTTTGAATAAGTACAAAAAATATTTTATATTAGACCAAAAGGTGTTGGAATATATTAGGGAGATAGAAAAAATCAAAGATATTCCTTACAATACTTTGATGCGTTAATTTATTGAAATATGCTGCCGCTCTATAGGTATAATAATCCTATCATGTTCACTGACGGATCCGGTCATTCACCAGAATGGTTAGGTTGGCTTTTAACTGGAATAGCACTTGCCGGACTAACGGCTTTGACTATAGCTACTTTGGGTGCTGCAGCCCCTATTACTGGTTTAGCAGCAACAATGATAGTTGGTGCTACAGCAGGTGCATATATAGGCGTAGGCGTAAGTGTTGTTTCACAAGGTGTACACAACGGCTGGGATAGTATCGACTCAATGCAAGTGTTTAGAGATTGCTTAGGTGGAGCAGCAGCAGGAGCTATATCAGCTATTCCAACAGGAGGAGGAGTTCTTGGCTATTTGGGGGCCTTTGGTTTGGGAGGAACTGCATCTGTTGTTGGCGGTGTAATTAGTGGATCTGTGACAAGTTTAGAAACGCTATTACTAGCCTTTGCGATTGGCGGAGCGGCTAGTGTCATCGCCAAAGGGGTAAGTGATTTAATATTAAGAGGAAAGGCTAATTCTATTTTTAATCAAGGAAGAAAAGCTAAATCATTGGCGGTACAGCAATTACAAGGCAGTCCGTTTAATATGGGGTCAGCAGCATTAAAGGGTAGCATGAGAAATGCATTTAAAGACACTTCATTGGCCACAATAAAGGTATTGATTAATAATGCAAACCCATGGTTTAGATTAGGGATATACTCAAGCTTAACATCAGCTTCGTTATCTTCGTTTCCTTATATATTTATTAATTAATGGAGGTAATTATGGAATATCTATATTATGCAATTATACCTTTTATTGTGACATTATTATTGCCGATTGTGTATGTACAAACGCAAAAAAAAGCAAAAGATAAAAGTGATAAATTAAATAAAAAAAATTTTATAATGAGAGCTTCAAAAAGCTTTAGTATATTATTAATGATGATGACATTTTTTCTTCTAATATCAATAATTTTACTTAACATTTTCGATAATTTAGAAATTGCTGCAAATATATTTTTAGATTTAATAGTAATATTAATGGCAATTGGATGCATACAATCTTTAAGACAAAAAATTGTCGTTAAGGGAAACATTATAATATATACCCCGATAATAGGGAAGACAAAGAAGTATAGTTTCAATGATATTAAGAAATTAAAGATAGTACATTATTCAAGGGGACTAACTCTTTATAATATTTATACAGACAAAAAAATCTTTAAATTTTCTAATCAAGCAATAGGCTATATTTTATTATTAGATTTATTAAAAGAAAATAATATAGATGTTGTTGAATAGATTATAGAAAAAAAGAGCAAAGCGATAAAAAGTTTTGTTCTTTTCGTATAATGAAAGTAAGGGTTTATCTCTTACTTTTTATTTTTAATATATTGAGACTCTTAGTTTTTCTTTTTATGTAGGCATGCATATAAAGAAAGGTTTTGAAATTAAGGGCGTATTGTCCTTTGAGAATAGAAAAATATCTCGTATAAAAAAACGCCCAAATTTCAATTTATTATTTTAAATCAGCTTAAATCTAATTGAGAACAAATGTATCTCGCATAAAGTAAACGAAAATAGATAGGAGGTTAAAAATTAGCTACATTGCATGCAAAGGAAAGATTGATATAGTTTTAGAAGAATTAGGTTTTAGTACAAAACGTATAAAAGAAATCCTAAAACTTCTAGATAAGAAAAACAAGGGAATTGCATCATAGTCAATAGAAGAGACGCAAAAAGATAAAAATATTATAAGAAAGAATTAAAATAAATATCTTCTTTCTTATTAGGAGATAACCCATTATTATGAGAGTGAGGTCTTTTTTTATTATAGAAATCTTCAAATATTTAAAAGTAGCTAACTCAAGTTCTAATAAGGAACTATAGTTACGGCTATTAGATTCTTCTTTTTTGAAATATTTAAAAAAATATGGAAAGTACTAGTGATAATCATTAGCTCTATTGCTAGTATTTTCCTCATTAAAAAAGTAAGAAAGGAGAAGAGAAAACAAGAATGACAAATATAAAAAAGATAATTCTTTTCTTAGCCTTATACTATCATTATTCTTTATAACAATTAATGTTAAGTCATCATCATTTTTTGAAGATACCAAAGCTGAAGTAGCGTTTTATGTTATCAAGGTACCCTACCAGCATTTCATAATGATTTAGTAAGAGATACAGGATATCAAACTATTTATACCAAATATAAAACAAGTAATAGTTTAGATTCATTTGGAAGTTTTACCGAGGAAAGACTCAGGGAAGTTATTATGTGGTATCACAGAGATTCTGATTTAATATGGACTGATGTTAAAAACAACTTAGATATTGAACCACAATATTTAGAAGCAAATAAAGTCTTAGGATTATATTGGGATTCAATTATGTGATATAATATGCTTGAAAATAATTCAAAATTGTTTAAGCATGGTCGCTCTATTGTAATAATAATCCGATTATGAGAAAAGACCCTATGGGTACGTCATGGAAATCATTTTGGAATGGTGTTGGTGACTGGTTTAATAATGTAGGGAACACGATCGAAAATGCTATGAGTTCTGCTTGGAATTGGACCACAAATATCGCATTACCTGCAATTGGTGGAATAAGTGGTTGGGCGGCATTTTTTGGAGCAGCAGGAATGTCTTTGTTAAGTGATAGAGTCAATGGTGTTAAAGCTAGTGGAACGACTTTGCTAAAAGCCTTAGCTGCTGGAGCAACAGCGGGCTTATTTGCTGGATTTAGTAATGGAGCTAGTAGTTATATGTTGAATGGATCAAAAGGTATTGTTGAAAAATTCTTTGTTAGTTATGTTTGTGCTGTAATTTTCTCTGGACATAATTTCGTAACTGACACGATAGTAAATCAAATAGTAGGATGGTAAAAAATGAAAAAAAACAAATTAAACACAGTGCCAAATGGCGTAATAATGGTATCAATGATAGGAATGATGTTAATTCTATCTATGATTTTATCTATAGTACTTTTGCCTAATTTAGAAGGATATGGGATGTTGGTTCTAGCTGTAATTTGCGTATTATCAATTGTCTATTATGTTAAGACTAAACATTTTAACTACATATCTTTTTCGAAAGATAGCATTTACTATAAAAAAGAAAAGTACGATTGGCATGAGGTGTATGTTACGATGGCGTTTTCTAAACCAATATTTGCCAGAAACTCATATGATTATTATTTTTACTTTAGTGACCATTACTTAACTGAAGAGGAATTGAAAAATGACAAAATAAAGAAAGCAGGTTTTTATCTAATTGTTACAAAGAAGAGATTAGGAATCCTATTGCCGTTAATGACTAAAAAAATCGTTGTTATCAAGGAAGGGCCATATGGAAAAATAATTTATGATACTATTGTAAATTTTAATGATTCATTGAAGTAGGTGTTCTATCCAAAATAATGCCAGAAACATAGCGGTAATGTGCGCGCATGATATCGTAAATGTGCAGTCAATGGTGTTTTAACCTGCTGGCAACATGCGCGTGAATGCCATTTCAGTAACTATCAAAAATAGTACTCAAATATTATATGTATTAGTTTTAAAAAACGCACGGTTATTGTAGGTTCTTTAATATAGTGACGTCGAGACATCTATGTTTTATTGTAACTCGCGTTATTACGACCATGAAATTGGTCGTTGGATATCTCCAGATTCAATCGATTACTTAGACCTAGAATCAATTAATGGACTTAATCTATATACCTATTGTGGAAATAATCCAATAATGTATACAGATAGCGACGGGCATATGCCAAAATGGGCGCAATGGCTAATCAGGGGTGGATTAATAGTTGGAGCAATTGTACTTACAATTGCTGCCACGGCCGGTCTTGGCGTATCGATTGCTGGTGCTACAGTAGGAACCGCCACCGGTGCATTGATTAGTGCTGGAACACAAATATTCACAAATAGATTTGATAATTTTAGTTGGAGAGAGGTAGGATTAGGTGTTCTAAAAGGTGGTATAGCTGGTGGTATCGCAGGAGGTCTATTTGGTGCGATACAATACGGATTATCTGCTAGCAAGATTGCGAATGGAGTATCACGCTTGAATTCTGCTCAAACGAGATTAGATAATGCTTTAAACCCATTAAGCAACGTTAAGAATTTTGCTAAGATGCCATTTAGTGGGGCCAATATAGCTAGAACGGTAGGACAAACAGTGAGTAATTATAATAGTGCTTATTCAGCTTTTGTATTAGCCAAAGGAACTTATTCTTTTGTAAAAGTTGGTATTAATATAATTTATTTTGGACTTGAAAATCTTACAAGTGAATTTATTGGAATGGGATTAGGGTTGTTATTTTAGGAGGGTACTATGAAAAATAATGAAGATATAGAATTTAAAAAAGCAATTTTTTCTTTTAATAAAATAATTATTAAAAAGAGAAAAGAAAATATTATAATAAATTTGGATAATATTAAAAAGATGTATTACGCTAAATTCACGATAAGAAATTATTTATCTTTAGGCTTCGGAGACTGGAGAAGCACAGGCTTTTTATACATAGATTTAAAAGAAAAAGTGAACAAAAAAAAAGGATATAGTCTATTTATAAGATATAAAGATATAGAAAAATTGCCTAAGGAAATATATGAAAAAATAAAATTTTATATCCCTGATGAACCATGGTAATCAAAAATATTTTAATTAAGTAATTACAATATTTATTCTAATTTAAAATTGTAGATACAACTTTAATTAATTACCATGATGGCAGGAACTAGCTACACCTTTTCGACATAGAATCTAAAACAAAATAATTGAACGTGCCTATAAAAACTAACCATTTTTCAACAATCCAGTTTGGTGCCCCAGTTTAGGAAAACTCGCGAAAAGCATGGACTTACTAATAAGCCATGCTCGCGAGTACTAAACTATGCCAAACGCATTTGAAATAGGGATTTATGTTTGGCGCTATTGCAGGAGCTGTAATAGGTGGAACTTGGAGATATACACACTTCGCTTTACAAGAATTGGGGAAAATGGCAATCAAAGCACATAGTAGTACGATTGGTAAAATTTCCAATCATTTAAGTCAATTTGATTATGCTCCCAATGATTCTATGATTGGAAGATTGCAAAATGTGTATCAAAGTGGATCTAAACTAACTTGTGCGGATAGAAATTTTTTTATACATGAATTGAGAGAAGCAACTCTTATGGCTAAAGGATTAGCTGCAAGCGAAGCACATTTAGCAACATTAGCATATCACCAAATGTCTAGATTTGCTATTTATCATCCTGCAGTTATACAAGCGTTTGGTTCGTTATATTTTAACTTAGGTTGGTTTGCTTATTGGGGACTAACACAATAAAAAAGGAGCAATAATATGGAAAAAATAATTTCATTTAAATCGATGATTTATAAAAAAGAAACTGAAACTAAACGTATTAAACTTTGGTTTGATGAATTTCCAAAAATAAAAAATGTAAATTCAAATGTTTTTTGTGAAAAAATATCATTGTTATGTAATCAGCTAAAGAACTATAAAAAAATATGCATAGAATTGTCTTTTTTAAGGCACGCAAGTAATTATGCATTGCTCGGATTTGAATATTTGCCCAGTGATGATAATTATTTAGAAGTAGATATTAGTTATAGCGATAAAAATTCCGAAAAATATATAAATGATCATTTGTTTGGGGCTGAAACTAAATATTGTGGATTGCCAAAAGAATATGTTGCACCTATTTTTGAAGAAGTGAAAAAAAAATTCGATAATAATTATATGTTATCAGGAAAAATAATATTTAATATTTCTGCTAATTGTGAAATTGGATCTAGTGAAATGATTTTTCGCAAAGCAACACAAATGCTTTTAAATATTTTTTTTGATAATATAACTGACGAGAATGAAATAAAAAAAATGTTAGACATATAATTAATCACTATGAGAAACTAGAAATTAAAAACTTCTAGTTTTTTTATATATTCGACCATTTCGGCACATTCCAAAGAAGTGCTTAATTTCATGGCGACACTATGAAGTTGAATACTCTTTTCTTTTATAATCGCTTTAAAAATGATATAATTACACTAAGAACCACAGCATTTATTTAGTTAGATTACCGTTATAAATTGATAGTGATATTTGGTTTTAAATTAAAAACAGCTCAAAATGGTAATTATGCAAAACTTGCTAAGTATGTCACACAATAATAGCAGCAAGTAAAACGTTTTATGCAGCACATTCAACAATTGAAGGATATTATGAAAGAATTAGCATATCTTTTGTCAAAAGAGATTTTCTATGTGCCTTTATTTTAGGAGGTAAATTTATGAATAGTAATAAAAAAAATATGGATGAAATCACTTCATTAGCAAGAAAAAAATTGGATGAGTGGTTATTTATTCAAAATTATAATTTCTTTAAGTCCATGGGGTCATGGATGGAATTTAATAAGAATTTAATATTATATATATTCTTTGTAGCGGATGTAGATTTAAAATTAGCAGAGCAAAATAACTTTTTAGAAATAACAAAAAATCAACATCGCATTATTCTAGAAGGATTAGGAGTTAATGAGAATGATATAGTTAGAATTGAATATCATTTCGATTCAGATGAAAATGTTCAAAAAAATTATCAGGGAAGTTATTTTTACAGATTAAGATAATATTTTATAAGAAGCAAAAACTTACTTTGTTTCTTTCTTTTAAAAATTGTTTGAATAATAGTTAATTTATATCTTTAAATTTATATTATTATTGTAATAATAACCCAATAATATATCCAGATAGCACTGGACATTTTGTAATAACTTCGACAATGATTTTCTTTGGACTGATGGCAATAGGTACTGTTGTTGGTGGATTTACTGGCAATATAGTAAGTCAGGCAATATCTTATGGTAATGTTGAACTTATGCCAGCATTGGCGCAAGGATTACTTAGTGGATTTACTGCTGCAGCTTCAACAGGTGCCCTTTCATTATCGGGCCTTTTTCCAAAAACAGGTAGTTTTAAAGCTGATTTTGTGAGTAATTTAGCTTTATGGTCAAAACCAGGAACTCCTTATTTATCTAGAGGAGCATCATTGATTGGAATATCTGCTTCAATTTGGTTTGCGAATTATTCGTTACCGAGTACAAATTCATTAAGAGAAAATAATTAGGAGGATAAATGAAAAAATATCATGGGTCATTAGGAATTTTCTATCTAGTATTAGTATTTACTTTATTAGGCTTTTCAATATTTATAACGTTATTTTATATATCGAATATAAGAGATAGTATCTATTATATAATTGCTTGCATATTGATGTTAGTAGTATTGCCTTTAATCCTTTTGTTGATAATGTATAAATTATGCTTTACTACTATTGTGATAAACGAAAAAGGTATAATAAAAAGCAGATTCAATAAAACTATTTTATTTATATCTTGGGAAGAATTAGTAGATATAAAATTATATAACCCTATTAATCCATGGATAGTTTTTTCTAAAAAGAAATTAGATGGAGTAGGGATTGAAACAGCAAGATTTTTTATGAAAACTATATCGCTTGTTTATGTAGATGATATTGGAGATGATATATTAAGATATTGCACTAATGAAAAATTGTTACATGAATTGAATATTAAAAAATCATAATTATTATTATCTACAAATTTACCATTATTTTAGTCTTAATGAAAGGGAAAAAAACATGAGAAATAATAAACTATTTGAAATGGAAGAATTACAAAGAAAACAAGATAATTTTGTGAATTTGGCAGAAATAAAAATGAATCAATTTTTTAATGATAATCTATATCCAATTTTCAAAATTATGCATATTTCTATTTATGGCATAAAATTATATATTTATATTTTTTATAAAAAAAATTTTGATCTTCAAAATGCTGTACAAAATGGATATGATATAATTATAAAAGAAAAATATTTGTCAACGCTAAAAGAATTGGGGTATTTTAATGATTATAATCATGAAGTGTTTTTTGAATTTGATTCAGATGAAAATGTTCAAAAACATTATGAGGGAAGTTATTTTTACAGATTAAGATAATATTTTATAAAAAGCAAAAACTTAATCTAAAAAGTGATTTATCTAAAATAAACATTAGAAAGTTTAGAACGACAACAAAGATTTTATTAAATAAAAAAGAATGAAAATGGTTAGTAAATATTTTAAGTAAGTTAATAATCTAAATAATTTGATAACAATTACACCTTTGTGAATATGATACAGAAAAAGCGAAATTATAGATTATTGGCCAGGCTTTAATAAGTGTTAAGTTCTTTTTAATACCTTAGGAGGTTTAAATATGGGAATGGAAAGTTTTTATATAAATATAACAATGAATGGAATTGTTACTAAAGCTAAATCATTAGATTTATTATTAGAGATTAAAGAAAACGAAGTTTTAGAATCAACTATTGAATTCTCATTAATATCTTTTTTTGAAGGATGTCAAATTATATATGAATTTATTATTTCTAATCAAAATTTTCTCATATCACTTGAAAGTAACCAAATTCCATTAAAAGATAATTTAAACTCATTTCTAGATTTCTTTAATAAAATGTATGAAATTTGGATAGATAAGCTTAATGATTTTAACAATAGATATGGAAAAATATTAATTAATTCTGGAGAAGATTTTTATAAAAAATATAAAAGAATAAAGAAAAAAATTATTAAACTAAATTCTTGAATTACCTAAGCTACTAAAATATAAGGGCAGAAAACTTTTATGTTTTCTGCCCTTATTATATAACCAAGGATTTCAGCACATCCGTAAAGGTGCTTTAATTTAATGGTGAAGTTGCAAAGTAAAAGTAGACAAAAAGATAACGAAGTTAGTTAAAATCTTTATTAAGTTTTATGATATTGTTTTTCCAAAATAGACAAGCAAAATAATTAGGATAAAAAGAGCTAAAAATTCATAAATTTCTCAATTAGAAATTTATTCCTTCACAGCTCTTTTTTTATTTGCTCACTATTAAGGTACCATAGTTAAGTGAGTTCTTTAAATTAATAATTTAAATATAAATTATCTGATAAGACAATATTAGAATTTCCAACTTCCCAAAAATATGTATCATAAGCATCACCATAATAATCACAATGAAGTGTTGAGAATGAAATTCCTAATTTGAAATTTTGGTTTGTTGGAAGATTAGGTATACTAAATGATGCATATAAATAATTAATATCATATCTTTCGACAAATGTTGGGGCGTAAGCAGTGCCACTTCCATTAACAAATAAAAAGAACGGTTGAACATTGTTGCCATTTCGATGATTGATATCTCCATAATAACTATAACCATAATAATTATAATATTCATATGTAGATATCATACTGCCAAATCCAAATAAATTTACACTACTATAAGACCAGTCACTAGAAGATGAATAATCATAGTATGTTCTACTTGCTGGTCTTTTAAAGATAATTTGAACTTCTCTATAACCCACAATATTTAGTGTTAACTTTGGAGTAAAATCACTAATATATGGTCTTAAATCAATTCCTGTTTTTTCATAATACTTAAATAATCCATCATTCCAAGTATTATTAGTACTATATAACCTTGTATTGTTATCTGCAAACTCATAACTACGGACATCACTTGATGCTGCATTAATGTTTGATGTGAAAAATAATAATGAAAACATTAATGTAATGATACTTAAAAAAAACTTTTTCTTCATATTTTTCTCCTTTTTTGTTTTGATAAAAACGATTTAAAACCTTATTAAAGGATAGAAAAAGTTTAAATATATATTGTTATTTCCCTATCCCGTTTTGAAGTCCTTTTTTATAAAGCCATTAGTATCGTTTTTAATCATATTTCGTCGGTACCTAATTCAATTATATTTTATGCAAATCATATGTCAAACATAATTTTTCGACAGTTTTTCATTATTTTTTTTATTTAGTCATATTTCAACTAAAAATGACAAAATAAATTTAAAATAAAAATATGTTTTACAAAATATTAAGTAACATAGTAAGAATTAAATATTAAAAAAATAATTAAAAACTATTATATTATAATCATTACATAATAAATTTTGGTAGAATTTATTAGGCAAGGTAATAATTGATAAAGTTTAGCGCAAGTAAGAACATAGAATATAAATTTAAAAAAAATAAGAAATAAATAAGAAATAAATAAGAAATAAAATAGAAAATTGTATATATAAATGCTATACTAAAAGAAATATGTAAGCGGGGTAATTTTATGAATTATTATGATGCAATTATTTTCGATTTAGATGGAACATTATGGCAAACAAGAGATTCTTATCTTTATGCATACCATATGGTTTTAGCTTCACATAAAGAAATTAAAGAAGTACATTCAGATGAACAAGTATTAAATACAATGGGTAATACTTTAGACATTGTTGCAAATGTTGTTTTTTCAAATGAGGATTTAGAAACTAAAATTAATTTAATGAAAGAATGTTTATATCATTCATGTATGTATCTACTAAAAAATGAATCTACTCTTTATCCAAATGTTCAAAAAACTTTAATTGAATTATCAAAAAAAACTAAATTATTTATAGTGAGTAATTGTCCAAAAGAATATGTTGATGTATTTTTTCAAAAATCAAATACAAGTGATATCTTTATTGATTATCGTTATTTAACGGATTCTTCAACTAAAGAAAGTAATATAAATGAATTGATAGAAAAATACGATTTGAAAAGTGTTTTAATGGTTGGTGATTCAAATGACGACTTTAAGGCTATAAAAGATAAAAATATTGAGTTTGTGTATGCTTCATATGGTTATAAAGAATGTCAAAATTATGATTATAAAATAAAAGATTTTAGTGAATTAAATAAAATTATTTCAACAGCCAACTATGAAGCAACTATATTAAGAAATGCTTCATATTTTAAAGTACTTAAATATAATGATGCAAAAATAACTATTATGAAAAATAATAATCAAATAGATAGTGATTATCTTTTTGGATTTTGGCATTTTAGTGAAGCAGAGGAGAATAATTTCAAACTATTTGAAATACTAGAAGAAACGGCAAAAACTTTAGATGCCAAAGAATTACTTGGGCCAATCGATTATACAACATGGTTTAATTATCGACTTGCAATAGATAATTTTGATTGGCGTTTATATCCAGATATATATAATGATTTTAATCAGGTTAATTTTTTAGAAAAAAATGGATATATCAAAAAGTATACATATGCTTCATTACTTTCAACAATTGACTATAATTTATGGAATAAATGTAAAAAAATAAAAATTGATGACGGTATTAAATCAATAGTTGTTCATAAAGAAGAAGCATTTAATTATATTAAAGATATATATGAAATATCTATTGATTGTTTTCAAAAAGCATATTTATATTCACCAATTACTTTTGATGATTTTAAAGATTTATATTTAGAAAATATAAAATTAGTTGATCCAGATATTGTGATTCTTTATTCAAAAGATGAACCAATAGCTTTTTCATTTTGTTATGAAGATATTAATAAAAAATATTACGTTTCAAAAACTGTAGGTATTAAAAGCAAATTTCAAAATAGAAAACTAATATTAAGATTAATTGATGAATCATATAAAATGATGGAAGAAAAGAAATATAGCGAAGTATTATATCATTTTCAAAATGAACAAAAACATATCTTAACTTCAGTTTGGAAAAATACAATTATAAAGCGTAAAAGATATGCTTTATTTCATAAGGTGCTATAATGAAAAGAGTCCAATGTAAGACTTGTGTTAACGATAATACTGTTAGAAATATTTCATTTGATAATGATGGAGTATGTAATTTTTGTCATAGCTATAGTGCTATAGAAAAAGAAATAAATGATTATGAAGAGTTAGAAAAGAATTTTTTAAAAAGAATCAATAAAGAAAAAGGACTACATAAGTATGATGTTGCCTTAGGTATTAGTGGTGGGAAAGATTCAACTTATGTTTTATATAAATTAGTTAAAGAATATAAATTAAATGTTATTGCCTATACGCTTGATAATGGTTTTATGTCACAAGAGGCAAAAGACAAAATTAATAGTTTAGTTAATGAATTAAATGTTGAACATGAATATGTAATATGTGATATGAAATTATTACAAGAGATGTATCATTATATTATAGGTAAATATTTATCGCCTTGTATTGCCTGTTCTTATTTAGGGTATACAGTAATGATAAATTATGCTTCTAAAGTAGATGCTTCGGTTGGAATGCATGGTAGAAGTATACCTCAAATGTTAAGGGGCTTTGATTTAAAACATGATGATACTTTTAAACCATTTGTTTTAGCGGGATTAAAAGATGTTGAAGAAATAGATTTAAAAACTTTATATGAATCTAGTTTAGCTAAAATTAATAATTTAGTGGATAAAACCTTAGCTAAAAAGATGGAGGATTTACTTTTATATGATGCTAAGAAGAATGGATATCGTGACTTTATCGCCTACTTTTTATACCATCCATATGATAAAAATGAAGTTATAAATTATATAACTAAAAATACTACATGGCGTGTAAAAGATGAAGAAGAGCATTTTGATTGCCTAATTCATAATGCAGCATTATATATAAAAAATATTACGGCTAGACGTGCTCATGCTATGCCTGAATTAAGTGTTATGGTTAGACAAAAAACTATTACAAGAGAAGAAGCATTAAAGTTAGCTTATGTAAAAAATATTAAATATCCAAAATCGGAAATGCAATTATTATGTAAATACGCTAAACTGAATAGAACTTTTTTATTAACTAAAGCAAAGATCTATGGAAAACGTTGGTGGTAAAATGCTTAAAACCTTAATAAGAAAATATATTTTAATAATTCCCTTAGTTTTTATATTTTTTTTGATATGTCTTTCTTTATTATTAATTAATAATGATTTAAAAAACTTATTATCTATAAATTCACTAATTGTTTTCCTATTACTTTTATTAGACGCGTATATGATTAGGCTTTTAGATGATTATAAAGATTATGAAAAAGATAAAAAATTAAGCAAAGATATATTTAATAAAAAAACGTTGGCTATTATCATTATAATAATACTTATTATTAATCTTATAATGTCAATTTATTTTAAACATTATTTAAATCTTTCTATTGCAATATTAATACTCTTAATAAATTTTTTTAATGAAATACCAAAATTAATTAAAGCATTATATTTACCATTATTAGTGATGGTTACTTTTATATCTATAGAACTTACTAAAAATATCTATTGTTACCTTTTCATTTTAGTATCTTTTTTAATATCAATTTTATATTCTTTTATAAAGAAAGGTCATAATAGAAATGAAATATTATAATTATAATTCACCACTTGAATTAAATAATGTAAATCTGATTGGTGGTAAAGCATTCAATCTTAGAAAAATGTCATTTTTAACTTGTCCAAAATGGTTTGTTTTGACAACTGATTTTTTTAATGAGTGGTTAAAAGATGACAAAGAAAAAATAAATTCATATTTAAAAAATAATAAATTAGAAGAAATATCAAATATTGTTTTAAATAAGCCATTTTCTTTAGATACCATAAATGAAATAAAGAATAAACTAAGTGATAATCTCTATGCTGTTCGTTCATCTGCGGTCAATGAAGATTCTATAAATCATAGCTATGCAGGCATAATGGAATCATATTTAAATATAGCAAAAGAAAATGTATTTGATGCTATAAAAAGATGTTATTTAAGTGCATATAGTAAACAAGCTATAGAGTATAACAAGTATAATAATATTAATTTTTCAGATATTCAAATGGCTGTTATAATTCAAGAAATGGTTGATGCTGATTATGCTGGTGTTATAAATACAATTAATCCTATTACTAATAATCCTGATGAAATTATTATTAGTGTTGTAAAAGGATTAGGCGAAAGTTTAGTTTCTGGACAAGCTGATTCAACTGATTATTTTATAAATGACAGTAATATTAAGATTAGAGGAGAAGATTTTCTTTCGAAAAATATTATTGATAAATTGTTATTAATAACTAAAGAAATTATAAAAAGAACGGACACCTTCCAAGATATAGAATTTGCTATTAAGGATAAAGAAGTATATTTTTTACAAACAAGAGCGATTGCAACATATGCAAATATAAATAATAAAGAAAAAAGAATAGTATTAGATAATTCAAACATTATTGAATCATATTGTGGGGTAACTACTCCCCTTACTTTTAGTTTTGCTAAAGAAGTATATCATAAAGTATATACCCAAACTTTAGAAGCTGGTAGGGTTAATAAGAAAATTATTAATTCGCTTGATTCTTCTTTAAGAGAACTATTATATTTTTATGATAATAAAGTCTATTATAACTTAAACAGTTGGTATCATTTAAATAGCATATTTAAAGGAAAAAAATCTAGTAGTAATATGGAAAATATGATGGGTGTTCAATCTAAATTAACAAATACTAAAAAAGTTAAAATGAATATAGCTCAAATTCTAAAGTTTGGGATAATATTTCTTAAGCGATTGAAAAGAATGCCTAAAGATAGTAAATTATTTATTAATAAATTTAATGAAATTGTTATGCCATATGTTGGATGTTCTTTTAATACTAAAAATAATCAAGAATTAATAGAACTATATCAATCATTAGAAAAAAACATTTTAAATGATTTTTCTACTCCAATTATTAATGATTGTGGGGCAATGGTTTATTATGCAATGCTTACAAGATTTGTTAAAAAAATAAATATTTTAGATAAAGATGGTTATATAAGTTATTTGGTTGGAAGACAAGGGGATGTATTAAGTGCAACTTCGGCGCCATTATTTTTAAATATTTTAAATGATATAAAAAATAATGCTGAAATAAAAATTGATTTTAATACTTTAAATAGTAAAGAATTATATGAAAAATATCAATATAATTCTAAACTATCAACATCAATTGATGAGTATATTAAAATATTTGGACCAAGAGTTATGGATGAATTGAAATTAGAGACTATCACTTTAATAGAAGATCCAATATTTTTATATGACATGTTAAAAAATTATTTAATTAATGATATAGATTTTATAGGTCATGAACCTAATAATGATTTTAATGTTCATGTAAGTTTATTAAAAAGGCCATTATTTAAGCATTTAGTAAAAAAGACAAAATATTTTATTAAAAATAGAGAATCATTAAGGTTAAAAAGGACTTATATTTACTCAGTTGTAAGAAATATATTTATTTCCATTGGAAATAATTTTAAAAATTTGAATCTTATAAATGAAAGTAAAGATATTTTCTATTTAACAAAGCATGAGATATTTTCATATATAAAGGAAAATGAAATAATTGATTTTAAAAGTTTAATCCAAAACCGCAAAAAAGAGTATGATGTAAATAAGACTAAAGAGACTTATAACAGACTAGTTATTTATGGCGCTCAAGTCCTACCAATTTATACTGAGCAAGAAACTTCTAATTCAAATATTTTAAAAGGTATTCCATCAGGAGCTGGAGTAGTGAGTGGAAGAGCTAAATTAGTAACAAACCCTAATGAGGCCTTACTTAAAAAAGATGATATAATGCTAGCTTTAAGAACTGATCCAGGATGGATTCCATTATTCCCACTTTGTAAAGGGATAGTAGTTGAAAAAGGAAGTATTCTATCACATTCAGCAGTAGTAGCTAGAGAAATGGGAATACCCGCAGTTGTTGGAGTAAGTGGTGCTACAACAATTATCAAAAATAATATGCAAATTAAAGTTGATGGCATTAAAGGTGAGGTTGAGATTTATGAAGAATTATTATAAAGAAGAAGATTACATTCATTACAGTAATTGTCATGAAGATCCAAATGTTTTATTATCCTTAATAAAAAAGACAGATAAATTTGCTTTATCTGTTGCCTCAGCTGGAGATAATAGTTTTAGCTTATTAACTCATAATTTTAGTAAAGTAGTAGTTTTTGATTATAATAATAGTCAACTTGCTTTAGTAAAGCTTAAAGCCTGTGGGATTAAGTATTTAACTTACGATGAGTTTTTAATATTTATTGGCATAGTAAAGGGAGATTCTATAGCTTTTTATAATCAATTAAAGAAGTATTTAGATAAGGATACCCTAACATATTTTGATAATCATTTATTCTTAATTAAAGATTTAAAGCTTGTAAACTGTGGAAGATTTGAGCATTATTTTAGTTTGTTTAAAAAGTATATTTTGAAGTTTACCCATAGTAAAAAAGTTTTGAATAAATTTATGAATGCATCAAGCATTGAAGAGCAATGGGAAATATATAAAACTAAGTTTAACAATTTTAGATGGAAACTATTATTTAAAATGTTTTTCTCAGATAAAACAATGAAACGTCATGGTAGAGATAAAGATTATTTTGCATATGCTAGTGGCTCATTATCAACGCATTTAACTAATAGGTTAGAACTAGGATTTAAGAATGTTTTAAATAAGGATAATCCATATTTGAATTATGCTGTCTATAATGAATTTAAATCATTACCACATTACCTAATTAAAGAAAACTTTTTAACAATAAAAGAAAATATTGATAATTTAATATTTATTAAAGGAAATACTTTTGATATTTTTAAACTTAATTATAAGTTTGATTTCTTTAATTTATCTGATATTTTTGAGTATATGAATAAAGAAGAAACATTAAATAATGAGAAAATGTTTATTAGTATTTCTAATAAAAATGCTTTATTTGTTTATTGGAATATGATGGTAGATAGGAAATTTATTTCAAACGATTTTAAAGAAATAGATTCATATGAATTATTCAAAAAAGATAAAGGTTTATACTATAGTGCTTTAAGAGTTTATGAGGTTATAGACAATGATAATTGATGATTTTCTTTTAAATATAAAAAATAACCCTTTAAGAAACGCTTTTATATATAAATATAAAAATAATATTATTAATAAAACATATAGTGATGTTTATGATGATTTACTTAAAATGATAAATTATATGGATAGTCTAAACATAAAGCCTCAAACGAAGTTTTTAATTTTTATAAAACCTTCATATGATTTTTACATATTTATGTTAGCCTCATTATATATGTCATACCAAGTAATAGTTATTGACTCTTTTAAAAATAAAAATAAATTAAAAATAATGGTTAATGAATCAAAACCGGATTATATTATTTTAAATAATAAAACAAAATATATAAAAAATATATTTAAGTCATTTAGGCAAATAAAATCAATAAATATATCAAAATATAGTAAGCATCAAAGTATATATAAAAAATATATCATTACAGACGCACCTGTTTTAATGACATTCACTTCAGCATCAACAGGAGAACCTAAATTAATTAAAAGAAGTATAATGGATTTAGATAATCAATTTAGGCTTGTTAAAAATACATTTGATATAGATAATAGTACTATTGTTTTAGCATTATTACCAATATATGTTTTAGCTAACCTGTTATTTGGAATTACGTCATTATTATTTTTAAAGAATATAAATCAAAAATCAGTTAAAGAATTAGAGGATTTATTAATAAAAACGAATACTAATGCAATTAGTGCCTCAGTTAGTAAATATATATTATTTACAAAACCCTTTTACAATATCACTAATTGTTATACTGGTGGATCACTTATTTCTTTAAGTGATGCTATTAAGATAGAAAGTTGTTTTCCTAATGCAAAATTTAATTATGTTTATGGTGCTAGTGAAGCAGTGTTAATATCTAAAACTACTCTTAAGGATTATCTAGTTTCGTTAAAAAAAGGCGATATCTGTATAGGTAATATTGTAGAAGGTGTTGAAATTGAAATAATAGATGCAGACGATGAAGGTATTGGAGAAATATGTGTTAAAGGATGTGCAGTATTATCAACTGATTTACATCATACTGCAGATATGGGTTATTTATTAGAGAATAAGGTTTATTTAGTTGGGCGTAAGAAGATGTCTGTTATTGAGCCAAATTTAAAATTATATAATTATAGAATTGAAATGAATGTTACGAATAATTATGAAAATGTTAGTAAAGCCGCATTTATTCCCTATGATAATAAAAGATATCTATTTATAGAATCAAATTTCAAACTTGGCTTTGAGGGAATATATGAATATGAAGAGTATGATTTTGAAATATTTGTAACAGAAAAATTACCGGTTGATATTAGACATAATTATAAAATAGATTATAATGAATTAATTAAAATGATAGAGTATTACAATAGTAAAATCAGTAAATAATAATTTAGGTGATTTTATGAATGTCTTTGTACTTGATTCAAATATGCAAAAGTCTGCAGAATATACTTGTGATAAACATGTAGTAAGAATGATAACCGAACATGTTGAACTTTTATGCTCTGCTTATTTTTTTACAAATGAAGAGAATTTATCACCTTATTATTTATCTAATCCTAATCATCCAATTGCAAAATGGTTAAGATATTCACTCAGTAACTGGATATGGTTAAGAGATTATACTTTAGTTTTATATGAGGAATATAAATATAGATATTTTAATAGAAGTCATAAAGCCGGAGAAGTAGCGAAAAATTTAATTATTCCCACTTTAGAGGATAAAGGTTTTACAAAAATGCCATGCTCAATGCCAAACGAATATAAAACTGAAAGTGTTGTAGAGTCGTATAGAAATTATTATATAGGCGCAAAACAACATTTAATTAAATATACTAAAAGAGATATTCCTTATTGGTATATCATAAAAAATTAATCTATATAATTTATACAAAAATATCATTTAACTATAGGTTTTGTATAAAGCATTAAATTAGATGGATATTATATATTTTTCTTGACTTTTATTAATAAAATAATATAATAGAAATGCTGAGGTGATTTTTATGCGTATTCCTTTAGCACAATTAAGGAAACAACCAATGCCTTATGTTGTTAATGAGGAAATGGATTTAACGGTCGAACTTAATGGATTTGAAGATATTATAAGTAGTGATATTGCTTATGTTAAAACAACATTTAACGAAGTAGGACTAGATTCTTATAAAGTTTCATTTCAAATTAAGATTGATTTAACCTTACAATGTGCAGTTTCGCTTTTAGAAGTTCCGTATAGCATTGATACATTTGTGGAAGAAGTATTTTCAACTACTGAATTAACGGAAGAAACATATTTAATTGAGAATCAAGTATTAGATACTAAAGAAGCTGTTTTAGCTCATGTAATAGTACAAAAGCCAATGCGTGTAACGCTTGATGGTTATGATTTTATAGATGATATTGATGATTTTGAAGATGAAGAAGTAGAAGATAAAATTAATCCAGCGTTTGCATCATTGAGAGATTTATTATAAACATTTGGAGGTGTTTTGCATGGCCGTACCTTTTCGTAGAGTCTCTAAGATGAAGAAAAGAATGAGACGTTCTCATCAAGCATTAAGCGTTCCAGGAATGATAACTTGCCCAAATTGTGGAGAATTAACAATATCACATCATATGTGTGGTAACTGTGGTTTTTACAAAGGAAAACAAGTTAAAGTAATGGATAAGAAAGAACAAGAATAGTCTTATAGAAATAGATGCTTTGGGCATCTATTTTCTATTTATAAGACTTTTTTTATGATATAATATTAAATAAATGAGGTGAAGCAATGTATATTCATAAAACAGTATTATTAGATGAAGCAGTAGATAATTTAAATATAAAGCCAGATGGTATCTATGTTGATGCGACAACTGGAGGAGGAGGTCATTCCTCTTTAATTTTATCAAAGTTAACAACTGGGCATTTATATTGCTTTGACCAAGATGATTATGCTTTTACAAGAACTAAAGAAAGATTAGATAAAATATCTAATAATTACACTTTTGTTAAATCAAATTTTGTTAATTTAAAAAATGAATTAAATAAACTAGGAATTGATAAAATTGATGGGATTATCTATGACTTAGGAGTATCATCATTTCAATTTGATATCCCAGAGCGTGGTTTTTCTTATAATCATGATGCTATGCTTGATATGAGAATGGATCAGATGAGTCCAGTAAGTGCTAAAACAATAATAAATGAAGCTTCTTATGAAGAATTAGTTAAAATATTCTTTAGATATGGAGAAGATCCTTTTTCTAAACAAATTGCAAGAAATATAGAAAAACATCGAGCAATTAAAGAAATAAATACAACTTTTGAATTAGTTGATGTTATAAAAGGAGCCCTTCCTCAAAAAGTTTTACATCAAAAAGGGCATCCTGCAAAGCAGATATTTCAGGCTTTAAGAATAGCTGTAAATGATGAATTAAGAGTATTTGAAAAATCTATTTTAGATGCTTTAGATATGCTTAATATAGATGGTTATGCTGTAGTTATTACATTTCATTCATTAGAAGATAGAATATGTAAGACAATTTTCAAAGAAAAGACTACACTTGATATACCAATAGGACTACCGATTATAATAACCGAAAAGGCTGATTTTGAATTAGTATCAAAAAAACCTATTTTACCAAGTGAAGAAGAATTAAAAGAAAATAATCGTGCCCATAGCGCGAAGATGCGAGTTATTAAAAAGATAAAATGAGAGAATTAGATTTAGGCAATGATAAGATTTTTAAAACGGTTTTAATTTTGGCCTTACCTGCAATGCTTGGTCAATTTATCAATGTTTTATATAGTATTGTTGATAGAATATATTTAAGTAATTTAAATGAAATAGGGGATTTAGTTTTAGGTGGAGTTGGGATTTGCAGTCCAATTATTACGTTACTTTCATCTTTTAGTTTTTTAATTGGTATTGGTGGTGCACCACTTTTATCAATGAGCTTAGGTGAAAAAAATAGTCAAAATGCCAAAAAAATATTAGCTAATAGTTTTTTAGCACTACTAGTTATTTCCGTTATAGTAACTTTGATTGCTTTTATATTTAAAGATAAATTATTATATAGTTTTGGCGCGACAAATGAAAACTTTATTTATGCAAATGAATATTTTACAATTTATTTAATTGGTTCAATATTTGCGATAATGGGATTAGGACTAAATCAGTTTATTATTTGTCAAGGTTATTCTAAAATAGGAATGGCTACTATGATTATTGGGGCAGTAATAAATGTTATTTTAGATCCCATATTCATTTTTACATTAAATATGGGAGTAAGTGGTGCAGCACTTGCAACAATTATTTCTCAAATTTTCTCATTTTTATTTGTAATATATTTCTTATCTAAGAAGAGTTTAGTAAAAATTAGTTTTGGAAATTATTCCTCTAAACTTATAAAAAAAATAATGAAACTTGGAGTTTCACCATTTTTGATTGCTGCAAGTGATGCAGTAGTAGTAATCATAATAAATTATTGCTTAAAAAAATATGGTGGAGAGATGGCAAATACATATATTACGTCTTTTACGATTGCTTTTAGTTTCTTTAGTCTTATAACTATGCCATTACTTGGCATAAGTGGTGGGACAGGTAGTGTGCTTAGTTATAATTATGGTGCAAAAGATATTGAAAAAGTTAAAAAAGCTTTTAAATATATTGTGGCCTCGGCATTAGTTTTTACCACAATTTGTTTTGGTCTATCTTTTATCATTGAAGGGGTATTTATAGATTTATTTACTAAAAATCTTGAAATAAAAAATTTGAGTGCGAAAATAGTTAGAATATTTATGATTGGAATAGTTCCTTTATCTTTTCAATATTGCTTTGTTGATGGCTTCACAAATTTAGGTGTATCTAAAGCAGCATTAGCTTTATCGTTAAATAGAAAAATTATGATAATTTTATTAACATTTTTCTTACCTTTTGGTATGGGGATAATGGGATGTTTTTATGCTGAAATGATTGGAGATTTAATAGCTTCATTAGTTACAACAATCGCTTTTTTATTTATAATTAATAAAGTTTTAAATAAAAGATTAAAATCTATTGAAAATATTATTTAAACTTTTTTGTTTATTTAATTTATGTTAAAATATAACTAAATTTATTATAAGGGAGAATATTATGAAAAAATTATTAACTGTTAGAATTATAAGCATTATCATTCTTAGTTTATTAACTTTATTTTGCATAATAAATGGAATTATAGGAGATGAATTTACTTATTTAATTTTTGATTATGTTACATATATAGTTGCCGGTATTACTTTAATTCTTTTTATTTTAGAATTTATATTTAATAAAACAGAAAAAAAAGGAATTGCTAAAGGTACATATCTATTAATTGTCCTAATTTCGACTGCTTTTTTGTTTAAAGAATTTAACAATGATGAAGAATTTAGTTTTTCATTAATAATTATGATATTATTAATTCCTTATTTATTCATAACTTTATATGAGATTATAAAGCCAAAAATGAAGATTCAAATAACTAAAAATGTGAACGAGGATAAGAAATTAGCACCTTTCATATATTCTAAAAGTCAACAAAACATTACAACAATATCTCTAATTGGTGGAGGATTAGTAATGGTTGTATTAATTTATATTAATCCTTTTTACAATTATTTTATAAGTATAATAGTGTTTATTTTATTTTATTTTGTGTTTATTTTTTTGGCATCGCTTTTTGCTTCATCACAAAGTCTTAGTTTCTTAAAAAAATATCAACAAACGCTTGATATTGAAATTTTAAATAAAGGTTTAAACAAATTATATGAAGAACCATTACATAGTATAACTAGAAATTATTTGAAATGCATGGAAGCTAATTATTTGTTGAATGTTAATAAAGATCAAGCATTAAAAATAATTTATTCGATTGAATTTGAACATACTGAGAACACGAATATGATATATGCTCAAGTATATATTGCGGTCTTAACAAACGCCTTCATAAGAGAACAAAAATATGAAGAAGCATTAGATTTTTTAAACAGTATAACTATATTCCCAAAAGAAGAACGACTAAAGAAAGTAATTGAAACATTAATGAATAATATTAAGTTTTTTAGCGAAAATTATATCGAGCATTATGATGCGACTTCAATGCTTTATAATACCAATAATCAATATATAAATGCTAATAATGCATTGTCTTTATATAGATATTATAAGATAAAAAATGATAGTGAAAAAATGAAAGAATTAGAAGAATTTTTAGAGAGATATTTTGAAAAGTTACCGATGATAAAGGAGTATTTAAATGATTAAATTACTTTATGATTTATGCATGATTCCTTCTTTTACTAATCAAGAAATTAAAAAAGCAATTTTTATAAAAGAATATTTAACTAATTTAGGATGTAGTGGTGTATATATTGATGATGCGTGTAATGTCATCTATCCATATAAAGTAACAGATAGTAATACTATTTATATTGCACACATGGATACTGTTTTTAGAGAAATAACGGAAGAATACATTATATGTGATGATAAAATCAACTATCCTGGTGTAGGGGATAATACAGCAAATATAGTTTTATTAATTTACTTTATTAAAGAGTTAGTTAAGAAGAATTATGAAGCTGATAATGGTGTTATTTTTGTTTTTGATACATGTGAGGAAGGTTTAGGTAATTTAAAGGGTAGTAAATACATTTATGAGTGTTTTAAGGGAAGTATAAAAGAAGTAATAGCCCTAGATGGTAAATACGATAGCATTGTAAATGAAGCTGTTGGGTCACTACGTTATAAAGTAACTATAAAAACTGAAGGTGGACATTCATATCGTGATTTTGGGGCATCCAATGCAATAGTAGAAATGTCACGCTTAATATCTAAATTATATGAAATAAAACCTTCATTAAACACGACATATAACGTTGGCGTGATTGAAGGTGGCACAAGCGTTAATAGTGTTGCCCAAGAATGCAGTGCTTTATTTGACTTTAGATCAACATCTAAAAAATCTTTGGAGAAAATACGTGAACAATTTCATAATATATTATTTTCAATTCCTTATGAAGTTACAAAAGAATTAGTTGGAAATAGACCTGCAGGTGAAGAAGTTAATAAAGATGATATGGATAATTTAATAAATAAAGCTATTGATTCAATTTTTAAATATACAAATAAAATTCCTAAACTTACAAGCGGTTCAACAGATTGCAATACTTTTTTAGCTAACAATATTCCTTCGATTTGTTTTGGAGGATATTTGGGAGCTAAGGCTCATACAAAAGAAGAATATATTTATTTAAGCAGTTTGGAGTTAGGATTTGATATTATAAAAGATTTTATAATGTCTAATTCATTTTCCAAATATATGGAGGAGTAAGATGGAACAATTATTTTTATTTAATAATATAAAAGAAAAACAGGTTTTAAATGAAGTGCTTAAAGCATTAAAAAAAGAGCCTAACAATGCAATTGGTGAATTATTAAATTTTGGTTTAAGTAACGGGTTTGTTGGGAATTTATGGCATAACTATATTGCATATATTTTAGCGTTTAATGAGAATTCATTTTCAATTAATGCTGAAAATAACGGATGCATTAATGGAGACATAGCGCTTATCATGCATGATGTAAAAATATATATGGATTTAATGAAATTAGATATTTCTTTATTTACTAACGAATATGAAAAAAATATTTCTAACTTCACTTTAAAAAGAGAAAACTATAAACATTATAATTTACATTTAGTTAACATTATTTCCAATTTTAAAGATGAATTAATTAAACAAAATAATGAATTGGATTTTTATTCTACAATTCTTAATTTTTACAAAACTAATGGTGTTGGAGATTTAGGGTTTCATAAAGCATTTAGAATTTCTAATGAAGGGAATCTAATTCCAATAAAGGATGTTCTTGAGGTATCGTTTGATGATTTAGTTGGATATGAATATCAAAAAGAACAAATTATTTACAACACAGATTCCTTTATCAATTATAAACCAGCTAACAATGTCTTATTATATGGTGATAGTGGAACAGGAAAATCAACATCAATAAAAGCAATTTTAAACAAATATTATGCAAATGGTTTAAGAATGATTGAAGTATACAAAAATCAAATGTCTAATGTTGCAGCATTACTAGCGAGTTTAAGAGAAAGAAATTATTTTTTTATTATTTATATGGATGATTTATCTTTTGAAGAATCAGAAGTTGAATATAAACATTTAAAATCAATAATAGAAGGTGGCTTAGAAGCTAAGCCTAAAAATGTACTTGTATATGCTACATCTAATAGAAGGCATTTAGTAAAAGAATCAGTTAAAGATAATGGAAGTATTAATGATGATTTACATCGCAATGAAACAAGCGCTGAAAAATTATCACTTGCTTCACGCTTTGGATTATCCATTTTATTTATGTCACCAGATAATAAAGAATTCAAGAATATTATTAAAACCCTAGCAATACGCCACAATATAAAACTCCCTGAAAGTGAATTGATGAAAAAAGCTCAAGAATGGGAAATGACAAAAGGCGCATTATCTGGGCGCTCTGCAGAACAATTTATAATGTATATAGCTGGTAATAATGCCAAAAAATAACAAATTTTGTTTTTTATAAAAATAATGTTATAATATAATAAATTATGGATGCGAGTTGATTAATATGATATTAGAGGTTGTTAAGAACATTGACCCAATTACTAAGCTATTAGGTGATTGGTTATTTGAAATTAATATATTTTCAATCCTTATAAGATTATTTTTAGCAATTTTATTTGGTGGATTAATTGGTGGAGAAAGAGCGACAAAAAAACAAGCTGCAGGTCTTAGAACATACATTTTAGTTTGTGCAGGGGCTTGTATAGTTATGATTACAAACCAGTTTATATATGAATCATTTGATACTGGCGATGCAGCGCGCCTTGGAGCTCAAGTAATTAGTGGAATCGGGTTTTTAGGAGCAGGAGCAATTTTAGTTACTTCAAGAAATCAAATTAAAGGTTTAACTACTGCAGCAGGACTATGGGCATGTGCATGTATGGGATTAAGTATAGGAATCGGCTTTTATACACTTTCTCTATTTGGCTTTATTGTAATTTTAATTGTTTTAACATTATTACCAAAATTAGAATCATTAGTTAATATGCGAGCAATTAGAATGGAAATACATATTGAACTTGACACGCGTCATAGTTTAAAATCGTTAGTTGAGTTTTTAAGAGAAAAAGGAATAACAATTATATCTTTAGAACACAATCAAGCTTATTCATCAAGTGGATTAAGTGTATATACAATATTTATTCTTTTACCAGATAAAAAATTTCATCATAAAGATTTCTTAATTGAACTTAAAGAACTAGATTTCGTTAATTATGTTGAAGAATTATTCAAATAAATAAAATGCACATTCAAATTTTGAATGTGTTTTTTTTTCAATTTTATGCACATATTTCCAAAAATTATCCCATTTTTATAACATATTTAAAGTCTATAATGTATATACGAGGTGAGACAAATGAATAACACTTTTAAGCGTGTTGAAAAAAAATATCTAATAACAAAAAAACAGCACGACTTATTATTAGAAAAAATAAGAGACAAAGTTAGGGATGATTATTATTCAATAAACGGATCATATAAAGTTTATAATATATATTTTGATTCTAATACAAACAAAATTGTTCATTTATCAAACTTAAAACCCTACTTTAAAGAAAAAATAAGAATAAGAACGTACGATATAAGTACATCTAATATTTGTTGTTTTTTTGAAGTGAAAAGAAAAATTGGTAAAGAAATTAGTAAACGCCGCATTAATTGTGGAATAGAAAATATTATGAATTATGCAGTTAATAAAAGCACATTAACCTTATCATCATATAAAGATAATCAAATATATAAAGAGCTTGATAAGACAATAGAATTTTATGATTCTCATCCTAAGGTTTATCTATCATATAGTAGAGAAGCTTATTATGATATAAATAGCGATGATTTAAGAATTACTTTTGATAATGATATAATTTTTAGATATGACGATATCGATTTTAAAAACGGTGATTATGGTACATCTTTATTAAAAGATGATCAATATATTATGGAAATAAAATTTAAATATGCAATCCCATTATGGTTAAGTAAGTATTTAAGTGAGCTTAAAATATATCCCCAAAGTTTTTCAAAATATGGGGAAATATATAAATTAAAATTAAAGGAGAATTATTATAATGTTTGAAAGTTTGTTTGAAGAATCAAACACTTTAGATTTACAAAAATTAGTATTAGTATTAATAGTTTCAATTATTTGCGGTTTAGTTACAAGTTTAGTATACGTTTATACTCATAAAAATAAAAACGAGAGTTCAGGTTTTGCGATTACCTTATTTATGCTGCCGGTAATTGTTGGAGTTATTATTATTTTAGTTGCATCTGATTTTGCCCGTGCATTTAGTATAGCAGGTGTATTTGCACTTATTCGCTTTAGAAGTGAACCAGGAGAAAGTAAAGATATAACATATATTTTATTAGCATCTGGACTTGGGTTAGCTTGTGGTTTAGGCTATATTTGGCTTTCTTTGATTATCTTAATTGTTTGTATGGCGTTAATATTTTTATTAGAAAAAATTAATTATGGTAAAAATAAATTTGTAAAAAAACAATTAAAAATAACTTTACCAGAAAGCTTAGATTATGAAAATATTTTTGATGATGTATTAAACAATTATTGTGATTACAAAAATTTTATTAAAGTTAAGACAACTGATTATGGTTCACTATTTGAAGTAACGTATCAAATAGCATTAAAAGATAATAAAAGTGAAAAATCATTAATAGATGATTTAAGAATATTAAATGGTAATTTAGATATATCAATTCATAGAATAGTAAATTAGGCAAGACATTAGTCTTGTTTTTTTCTACAAAATAAGATAAAATTTAAAATGATTATAAATTACAAATGGGGGATAGTAAAATGGAAAATAAGGATGTAGTAAAAAAGAAATTAATAAAAATAATTAATTGCTCAAATTATAAAATTTCATTTATATTATGTTTAATTATATATATTGTGTTATTTATTTCTATATTAAATCTAAAATCTTTAACGGAATTAATATTTAGTAATGTAGAATTATTTTTCTTTATTTGTGTGTTAATATTAAATTTCTCACTTTTTATAAACGTAAAAAAAGAAAGAAAAATATATATAATTTTTTCAATTGTTTTTTTTATTTTAAGTCTTATTTTTTTCACTGTATGTTTATTTGATATAATTGACAAATCATGGATTTGGATAAATATTTCGGTATTATTTTTGTATAGTATATCAATTTTTTTATCTCTAAAAAAAATTAAAGGAGTAAAAGATTTTGAAGTTACAGAATCATTTGAAACATTTATGTATATAAAAAGTATTGCAAATGAATATTTATTAGAATATGGACAGTTTTGTAATAAGAAAATGTATTCAAAAATTAGTATTATTCTATCATTTATTATAAATATTGTATGTGCATTTACTTTATCATTAATATTATTATTGCTTTATCAAGTTTCTTCTTATGGAATTTTTCCTTTAAATGATAATATTATTAATATGTTTTATTTCAGTTATTTAATAGTTTTTGCATTTAGTTGTATTTTTTCAGTTATATATATATTAAATGATACTTTTAAAAAGCCATATAATTCAGTTAGAAGCATTTTACTTTGTTTTATTATACTTTTAATCTTTATAGCTACTATTTCAACTTTTTTCGTTGAAAAAATTTTTGATTTTTACAATTTAATTTACATGTTATTACCTGTTGGCATATTATTTAGTAAGGACTTACTGGATAATTATTTTAAAATTAGGGATAATGCTGCGATGAAAATTTATCTTTTAGATTATAACGAAGAATTAGAATATGAGAATTTAGCTAAATATCAACAAAATGCAACTAAGAAATTACTAACAATGAAAACTCATGATTTAAACTATTATGAAGCTAGAAACCTTTATGGTCTTGATTATAAAAATGTTCTTTTTGTAAATGCAGCCTTTGAATATTGTTATTATTATAATATTTATGAAAGGCTATTAAGAAAGTTCGATAAAGAAGATAATAATTATTATAAACATATGATAAGAATTGATTGTCAAAGTATAAGTACAGTAGATGAAATAATATTAAAAATAAATGATTATTGTAACAGTTATTGGCTATTATCGCAAAGTTTTCTATATTCAAAATCTCCTTTGATAAATATATTCTTAAAACTTATAAAAAGTAAATCAGAAAATTCTATTGATTTAGAATTAAATCCTATTCAAAATATAAAGGATTTACCAAAGGTTCAAGTTGTTTTAGAACATTTTGATGGTTTTAGTAATGATCAGGACATGATAAGTGCTTGCTTCAAAAAGATATCAGGGTTTGGAATGGATCTTATGTTTATATCAAAAGAAAGAATTGAAATAAATGACGATACGATTGCGATAGAATATATTAATATTTTAGAAGAAAATGAAGATAAAATTGATTAAAAAATTGAATAAATAAAGAATGAATTATATAATAAAGTAAATATAGGAAATTATAAAGTAGATAGGGGACTTTAATATGGAAAATGAGAAATATGATAGAATTAGAATTTTAATTATATTAATGTTTATTATCGGAATATTTATGTGCATAGCATTGTATCCCTATAGTATTAAATATATGTTTTTATCTTATGATGGTGAGGTCCCTAAAGAAGCCTTCGTTAAGGCAATTTTTGTATATTTTAGTTATATTCTAATATCAATTTTAGGTTTTATATCTTTAATAATATTTTTTAAAATTACAAATTTAATTGACAATAATAATTTTTATTCTATTAAGACTAAAATACTTTTAAGAAAAAATATAATAATATTAACTATTGCAACAATACTTTATAGTGCTATAACTATTGGGCTTATTATTTATAATATTTTGGTAAAATCCTCTTATTATTATTTACTAATTCCAAATTGCATAACATTATTAATGGCCATATTAGGGGTTATAATTGCAGTTATTTTATATAAAAAATTTAAATAAAAATGATAAAAATAGAACTAGCTATCTAAATAAATTAGACTAGTTCTTTTATTTTAGATATTCGTTCTTATTTTTTTTTATAAAACATATAATTACTAGGTGATTTTATGAAAATGCATTTGATGAAAAAAAGAATAATTTATTGCATGATAATTTTTATTTTATGCTTTGGGATGCTTTTTACAAGACTTGGATATGTAACATTTATTTTAGCAAATACTATAAATCCTTTGGCAGACGAATTATGGAGTAGAGAGATACCAGTAAATAGTAGTAGAGGGATAATATATGATCGTAATGGAAAAGTAATCGTTGGAAATGAACTTGCACTTTCAGTTGCCGTTATGCCTAGACAAATTACTGACAAAGAAAAAACCGCTAAAACATTGGCTAATATTTTAGAATGTGATTATAAGAAAATATTAGAATATTTAAATAAAAATGTAAGTGTTCAGTGGATAAAGCCAGAAGGTCGAAGAATAAGCTATGAAAAAGCTGTAAATATTGTAAATCTAAATCTTGATGGAGTCTATATTGTAAGTGATTCTAAAAGAAGTTATCCATATGGAACAACTTTAGCTCAAACATTAGGATTTTGTGGTATTGATGGTGATGGATTATCAGGAATAGAATATTATTACAATGATTATTTAAAAAGTGGTAGTGGATCATTATCAATCTATACTGATGCAAAAGGGCATATCATGAATGATATGACAAGTTACTATGAAAGTGCAACCGCTGGCTTAGATTTATATTTAACTATAGATATAGAACTTCAAACGATTATGGATAATGTTATTAATAATGCAGTTGCGATGTATAATCCTGATCAAGTAATGGGATTAATGATGGACGTTGAAACTGGTGAAATTTTGGCGATGACTTCATATCCATATTTTGACCCATCTGATTATCAATCATATTCAGATGAAGTCATAAATAGAAATTTACCAATCTTTTTTGCTTTTGAACCTGGATCTACGTTTAAAGTTTTAACATTTGCTGCTGGCTTAGAAGAAAGTAAATTTAACTTAAATGAAAGATTTTACGATCCTGGGTATCGTGTAGTTTCTGGGGTTAGAATTAAGGACTGGAAAGCAGGTGGTCATGGTGAAGAAACTTTTTTAGAAGTTATTCAAAATTCATGTAACCCAGGGTTTATGGAAATAGGAGAACGCTTAGGCGTTGAAACATTTTATAAATACTTGCAAGCTTTTGGTTATGGAGAAAAAACAGGAATTGATTTACAAGGTGAATCAAAAGGAATATTAGTCAATAAGAAGAATGCTGGGCCTGTTGAACTTGCGACCATGAGCTTTGGTCAAGCGAATGCTGTAACTCCATTACAGCTTACAACTGCAACAATAGCTGCAGTAAATGGTGGGGAACTATTAACTCCATATATCCTTAAAAATGTTAAAAGTTATACAAATGAAGTTTTTTACACAGGAAAAAAACAAGTTAAAAGAAGAGTTATATCAGAAGAAACAAGTGCTTTAATGCGTTATGCATTAGAATGTGTAGTTGCTAAAGGGACTGGAAGAAATGCGTATGTTGAAGGATACCGTGTTGGTGGTAAAACTGGTACGGCTCAAAAAATAGGTGAAAATGGAGGATATTTAAGTAATAACTATATTTTATCTTTTATGGGAGTAGCACCTATGAATAATCCTAAAATTGCATGTTATTTAGCTGTTGATAATCCTAAAAATGTTGTTCAATATGGAGGGGTAGTTACAGCACCACTTGTTGGTCAAATCATGGAACAATCATTAACATATCTTGGAATTGAAAGGGACTATACAAATCAAATTTCAAAAGAGGTAAGATGGGGCTTAGATACAAAAACATATGAAGTACCAAATCTAATTGGCCAAAATAAAAAGAGTATTAAAGCATCTCACTATTACAATTATGTTTATATGGGAAGTGGAGATTTAGTAGTTGATCAATCACCTCAAGCAGGTGAAAAAGTTCTTGAAGGTGGAACCATAATAGTATATTTAAATTAAATTAACAAGGTAATTAAAAACGCTATAAAATTAGCGTTTTTTTCTATATGATTTTTCGATAAAATCAGGTAAGTGAAGGATTTTTCATTGTATTTTAAACAATTACATGATACAATCAAAAGTAAAACAAATCTTTAAAATATATGGGAGTGATACAAATGGGTTTCAAATTAAAATCTGTAATAAGATTTCTTTTTCCAGAGTGCCAAATAATTGAAGCAATAAAAGAAGAAGGCTTCATTGAAAAAAATAATAGTTTAAAAAGTACACAAACGGTAAAAGAAAATAGTAGGGTTCAACAAACAGCAAGCGGATCTACAACAAATCAAAATCAAGCGAGATCATCTAACCAAAGAGAATCATTAAAAAACGCTACAGTCTATACAAGTACAAGTTTTGAAAAGTTGCAGATATTTAATTTAGATGACAAATTTAGAGATATAAATTTTGAAATGAATAATGTTTTAATTGGTCAAAAAGAATATTCATCAAATCTTACAGCAGCATTTAAGCGACCTTATATTGCGGGATATGATAATATAAAGCCAAAGAACACAATATTTATTTGTGGAAAAAGAAGTAGTGGAAAAATGCTGGGAGTAATCACAATGGCAGCACTACTTAAGGCAAAAAAAATAATTAAATATGATTATATATCAACACTTGATTTAGCAAGATATTCTAATAATACACAATATGATATCTTTATTTCTGATGTTTATAAAGCTTTATATGAAAATTCAGATATTCTCGCATTTGAAAATTATGAAAAATGTCATAGTAGTATGATTGATATTTTATCGTCATTAGTTCAAAAAGGCACATATGTAATGGATAAGCGTTATACTATGACCGCAAATGGCTTAGTTGAAGCAACAGGTTCACTTGTTCAAAATAGTATTAGTGAAATAAGTGCAAATGGGAAATTTTTTGTTTTTATTTCAGAAAAAAAAGAAAGTTCAATAGTGGATATTTTTGGCTCTAAATTTATGTCACATATAAGTGATATCATTACTTTAGCAGAATTTAGTAAAGATGATTTAACAAGAATTGCTTTTAAATTTACGAAAGAATTAAGTGAAAGAAGTCTAAATACATTACAAATTTCAATAGATTTTGATGATAGAGCTTTAAAGAATATTGTTAATGCCTTTGATGTAAATACTGGTATAGCTGGAATGATAGAATATATTCAAACAGAAATTTATAAACCATTAACGGAATATAAATTAAGAAATTCTTTTGATACAAAAAATGTAATGATTACACTTGAGGATACTAAATATAAATGTATCTGTAAAAATACTGCGTTTTTCTTATCAGATATTTTACCAAAACGCGATAATTCAGGATTAGAAGAAGCTAAAAAAGAACTTGATAAAATAATCGGATTATCAAAAGTAAAAGAGTATATCCTTAGTCTTGAGGACAATTTAGAAGTTCAAAAAATGCGCAGAAATGCAGGATTTAAAGCTGTTGATATTTCAATGCATATGATATTTACAGGTAATCCTGGGACAGGTAAAACAACAATTGCTCGCGTTGTTGCTAAGTATTTAAAAGCTTTAGGGGTTCTTTCTTCTGGCCAATTACGTGAAGTAACTAGAAATGACTTAGTAGGGCAATATGTCGGGCATACAGCTAAAATTACTAATGATGTTATAAAATCAGCTCTTGGTGGCGTTTTATTTATTGATGAGGCATATTCATTATGCAGAAATGATCATGATACTTTTGGGCTTGAAGCAATTGATACATTAGTTAAAGCTATGGAAGATAATCGGGATAATTTGGTAGTTATACTTGCTGGTTATTCTGATGAAATGAAAGATTTCTTAAAGACTAATTCAGGCTTAAAATCAAGATTTCCTAATATAATAAATTTTGATGATTATACAGCCCAAGAAATGTATGATATCTCTGTAATTACCGCTAAATCTAAAGGTTATATTATTTCATCAGACTGTAAAGATGCGCTTTTAAAATTATATAATAAAAAGCAAATTAAGGGTAGAAATGATAGTGGAAATGGAAGATTAGTTAGAAATGTTATTGAAGAAGCAATTTTAAGACAATCTAAACGTTTATTAAAAGAAAAAGATGTTCAAATGGATTTACTTGTATATGATGATTTCCAATTTGAAGATACATCGGCATTTGATTTAGAAAAACAACTTGCAAAAATTGTTGGTTTAGAAAATGTTAAAGATTTTGTCCGCACTCAATATAAATTATTAATTGCTCAAGAAAAAAGACGTAAGGCGGGTATGGTAGTTGATACAACTCAATCATTAAACATGATATTTATTGGTAATCCTGGAACCGGAAAGACAACTGTTGCTCGTATTGTTGCTTCTATGTTTAAAGAAATGGGATTCTTAAAATCAGGACATCTTGTTGAAGTAGATAGAGGTGACCTTGTAGCCCAATATGCTGGTCAAACAGCTAAAAAAACTGAAGAAGTTTTTAAATCAGCTCTTGGTGGCGTTCTCTTTATAGATGAAGCTTATGCATTGTCATCAGATGGAAATAGCTATGGGAAAGAATCAATTGATACTCTTGTTAAATTAATTGAAGATCATCGTGGTGAAATTGTTGTTATATTAGCTGGATATAAAAAAGAAATGAAGGATTTTTTAAAGTCAAATTCTGGTTTACAATCACGTTTCCCATTAAATATTGAATTCCCAGATTATTCTGTTAATGAACTTGAAAAAATTGCTTTAATGATGATTAAGTCAAAAGGCTTTGTTCTTGATAGTGGTTGTGATAAATTATTAAAAGAACAAATAGAAACACTTCATAGACATTCAAATGCTCATTCAGGAAATGGTCGAATGATAAGAAACTATTTAGATGAAATTATTAGAAATCAATCGGCGAGAATAGCAATGGAAGATGTTGATGATAAAGAAATGAATGTCATAGTGGCTACCGACATTGTTTCAAAAACTGATAATCTAGAATATAATTTGGAGCATGATTTAGCAAAAATAGTTGGTTTAGAAGAAGTTAAAAATTATATTCGTGGGCTTAATGCTAAATTACGATTACAAAACGAGCGAAAGAAAATGGGGCTTCAAGTAGACAATACTCAAACTTTGCATATGATTTTTAAAGGTAATCCAGGTACTGGAAAGACAATGATGGCAAGAACAATTGCTAATGTTTTATATAATATGCGCATCATTAAAACAAATAAATTAATTGAAACAGATCGTGCTGGATTAGTTGCTGGGTATGTTGGTCAAACAGCTATTAAAATTAAAGAAGTAATCTTAGACGCTTTAGATGGTGTTTTATTCATTGATGAAGCCTACTCACTTTCTCAAGGTGGAGCAAATGATTATGGAAAAGAAGCGATAGATATGCTTGTTAAAATGATGGATGACCATAGAGATCGCTTAGTTGTTATTTTGGCTGGTTATAGCAGTGATATGGATAACTTATTAAAATTAAATGCGGGTATTAAATCAAGATTTCCAAATATTATTGAATTTAGTGATTATTCTATTGAAGAGTTAATGAAACTATCACAAATTTTCTATCAAACAAAAGGCTATATTTTAGAAGAAAAAGCCTTAATAAAATTAGAAAAGATTTTGTTAGAAGCTAAAAAAGAAACACTATTTGGTAATGGTAGATATGTTCGCAATATTTTTGAAAAATCAATAAACAAACAAGCTCTAAGATTAAGTACAGATAATGATTTGACGAAAGAAGAACTCATCACAATTATAGATTTAGATATAGAAAGGGTGTAAATATGAAATATTCTTTTAGTGATTTTTTAACAATTCTATATTCTATATTCTTATTAACTTTTCTAGCTTTATTACCTTTTTGCATATTTGGATTAATAATAGACTATAATGCTATTAAATCTTCTGGTTTTTCTGGTCAAAATCTTGGAATAAGTATTATTGCACTTTATGGTTTAATTTGCGGAATATCAATGCTTGTACCACCATTTAGACGTATTTATAAAAAATTACCTTGGCTATATGTTTACACTCAGATACTTACAGTTGATTTATTAATTGTAACTATTGCTATTTATATACTTAATTATGGCTATGAGGTACAAGATACATCAAGGAATACAATATTTTTAATTTTATCAATTATTTCTTTAGTGGTTTTAAGACTTTTAACATGTATTTATTATAAGTTTAAACCATTAAAAAATGTGAAGGAGTAAAATATATGAACGAACAAAAAAATATAAAAAAACAAACTTCACAAAGAAAAGTAACAAATGATATTAATAAACAAAATCAACATTTATACAACAATGCTGATGAGGTAGAAGATATTCAAAAAGATGTTAAAAATAAAAAAATGATTTCAAATAAAATATTTAAAAGATTTGGAATAATACTTTTAATTTTTGGCATAATTGCAAGCTATATTGTTGGAAGTGAACCTACAGTAGATACATCTGTTGCAGCTTCTGATGCTCTTGTAAGTCAAATATCAACATCTCTTTCAATAGGAACTATTTTACTATCAAATGATGAAACATTAGCTAATCAAAATCATGAAATAATACATCAAACAAGTGATGATGAAACAGTAATATGGGTGTGGGATTATGCTGCAGAAGATGGTGATTATGTTCAAGTTTATGCTAATGGTAAAAAGATTACGGAAGTATTTATGATAAAACATAAACCAGTAAAGGTTATTGTTCCATCAACTGGAGAAGTACAAATAAAAGGCATTAGAGATGGGGGTGGCGGTATTACATATGCTGTTCACTATGAAATTAATGGAACAACCTATTTTAATACAGCACCCGAAGGTGGAGAAAATACATATACTCTTATTAGAGATTAAATGAATTTGCTGCTAGTAAGATTAAAAACACAATTTGAATTAAATTGTGTTTTTTTAATCATATTAATTTAAGTTTTTTTTCTTATTTCTTACGATAATAAATAATGCGAAGAAAAATATAATATTAAATATAATTGCAAGTATAACAAGTATATAGTACGTAATTGGCCAATATTTATTTGCAGTTATTGCTTCATATTTACTTAATAATACTTCATCATTTTTTATGACTTCTACTAAAACATTATTCTTTGCATATGTAATATCTAATTCATCTTTAATAAAAATTACTTCTCATTTTAAAATTATATATAATTAGTTTTTAAATGAAAATTAAGAAGATATATGCTATAATGAAAAATATATTTATAAACTAAAAAATTAAATAAAATTATTTTAAGGGAGAAAATAAAATGGAAGAGAAGTTACTTATTGAAGCAAAGAATCTTAAAAAAACGTTTAAGATAAGTGAAAGAAAACGAGGATTACCAGGAAGAATTGCAAATCTTTTTGTTAAGAAATTTAAAACAAAAGTTGCAGTTGATGAAATCTCGTTTTCTATAAATGAAGGAGAATCAGTTGGATTTATAGGACCAAATGGAGCTGGGAAATCAACTACTATTAAAATGCTATCGGGAATACTTTATCCAACAGAGGGGGAGTTAATAGTTGATGGTTTAATTCCTTATAAACAAAGGAAAAAATATGTTTCAAAAATTGGAGTGGTTTTTGGTCAAAAATCACAATTACAATGGGATTTGCCCGTAATTGATAGTTTTGAATTACTAAGAAGAATCTATAGTATTTCTAAAGAAGAATATGAAAAAAAACTTAAAGAGTTTATTGAAATATTAGATATGTCATCATTTATTAATCAACAAGTAAGGCAGTTATCCTTAGGTCAAAGAATGAGAGCAGATATTGCGGCAGCACTACTTCATTCGCCAAAAATAGTTTTTTTAGATGAACCAACAATAGGGTTAGATGTTGTAGTAAAAGAAAAAATTAGAGATTTTATTAGATTTATAAATAAAGAATATAAAGTTACTATTATATTTACAACTCATGATTTAAAAGATATAGAGCAAACATGCGAAAGATTAATTATAATTGATAAAGGCAAAAAAATTTATGATGGAATGCTTGAAGAAATAAAAGAAAAATATAACGATAATAGAGAGCTGATTGTTCAATTTGAAGAAGAATGTAGCATTAAAGAGTTCAATGATATAAAAATTAAAAATCTTCCTAATAATAAAAAATGTATTTTCTTTGATTTGAAAAAAATATCTACCAAGGATTTAATATCTAAACTAATGAAAGACTATGAAATAAAAGATTTTACAATTTTAGATACAAATATTGACGAAATAATAAGCAAGATATATCAAGAAGGTATAAATTGACATGAGTAAATATATTTATCAAATATACCTATCATTTAAAAGTAATTTTGTATATAGATTTGATTTAATAATTTCTATTATAAATACTATTTTACAAATTTTTATTTATTGTTTAATTTGGAAAGCTTTATATCAATTTCAAGAAAATGTTGATGGTATTTCTTATAGTATGGTTGTTACAAATTTCGTAATTGGACTAGCGCTGATTAACTCGTATAATATTAGTGATTTTGAAATTCAAAATAAATTAAAAGATGGTACAATTGGAAATGAATTATTAAAGCCTGCTTCATATAAATGGATGATTTTATCAAAAAATTTAGGAAATATTTTCTTTAAATTATTAGTTAATTTCT
Organism: Anaeroplasmataceae bacterium; assembly: GCA_031549865.1. Lineage (GTDB taxonomy): Bacteria > Bacillota_I > Bacilli_A > Acholeplasmatales > Anaeroplasmataceae > JAVBPE01. The sequence goes on from JAVBPE010000019.1 coordinate 43,973, forward strand.
TACCAGCAATAATAATATCAATTATATTTTTACCGATAGCTCCACCTGTTAATATAACTGCATTTTTATTATTTCTATTTAGTTTAATTTTAGGTTTTTTAGTATATTTTTCGATTTCATTAATAATCCAAATGACAGCGTTTTGGATATTTAATGTTTGGAGTATGTCAACAATAAAAAATGTTTTTGTAAATTTATTATCAGGATCCTTAATACCAATTTGGTTTATGCCAAATTCTTTAGTTAGTATTTTACAATATACTCCTTTTTATAGTATTTATTTTCTACCTTTAAATATTTACTTAGGCAAGGTTGCTAATACGGAAATACTATCAGGATTTATGATGCAAATATTTTGGATAATTTTATTATCATTCATTGGTAGTCTAATGTGGAATAGTGGCCGCAAAAGACTTGTAGTTCAAGGAGGCTAAAATTATGAAATATGGCACAATTAAAATGTTTTTCTATTATACTAAAATAACTATGCGCTCATGGTTTCAATATAGAATAGATGCAATATTAAGATCATTTGCAGTATTTTTAAGAGAATCAACATCAGTTATTGCAATATATTTTACTTTCTTAAAATTCGATTCTATAAATGGATGGAATTTATATGATATGTTATTTTTATTTAGTCTCATATTTTTAACATATGGGATTATGATTTTATTTTTTACTGGTTTAAGAGATTTTGCAAAGATGGTAGATAAAGGAACTTTTGATCGTTTTTTATTAAGACCAAGAGGTGTTTTATTTCAAGTTTTGTCTTCAAACGCTGATTGGTTTGCCGCAATAGGTCATGGACTATTAGGGATAATTTTATTTATATTATCAGCGAACAAAATAGGCATTGACTGGAATGCCTTAAATATTATATATTATATTGTAACGGTTATAGGTGGAGTATTGATTCAAGGTGCAATATTTTTATTTATTTCGTCATTATCATTTTATTTTATAAAAACTAATAGTGTTGAGGAATTACTATATCGAAATGGTAGAAAATTTGCCCAATATCCAATTTCAATTTTTTCAAAATTTGTACAATACTTATTAGTATTTATAGTTCCATTTGCATTTGTTAATTATTTTCCAGCTCAATATTTATTACATAAACCGGATATGGCATATCCAGATATATTTATGTATATATCGCCATTCGTTGGAATTTTTATATATAGTTTAGTTTATATATTTTGGCGATATAGTTTAAGAAAATATACTAGTTCTGGAAATTAGAAGGAGAAAGTTATGAAAAATATTATTTTATATAGATCAATGAGTGGTCATTCAAAAAAAATAGCTACAAAAATGGGCTTAGAATTGGGATTAGAAGTTTTTGATATTAAGAATAAACCTCAAATTAAGGATGTCGATTTAGCTTTTATTATTGGTGGTATTTATAGCGGAAAAAGTCTACCAGATGCGCTTGAATATTTTAAAAACTTAAATGAATCAAATATTAAAAGAGCCATTTTGATTACTACATCAGTTACTAAGAAGAATAATCAAGATGAAATAAGAGATATACTTACTTCTAATAATGTTTTTGTGTATGAAGAAGAATATCACGCATTTGGAAATTTTCTATTTATTAAATTAACACATCCTAATAAACAAGAAATTGCTGATGCTATTATTTTTTCCAAAAAATATTTAAACACTAATGAATAGATAAATTGGGTTAATCTAAGGTGATTAATCCTTTTTTCTCTAGTAAAATAATTTGTTATTTGCTATAATATAAGCATCTTTAATTTAAAAAGAATATTACAAAGTTTTTTTAAAATAATAAGAATATAACTTTCAAAACGAAAGAGAAATATAGAAATTACGGAGATATAAAAATGAAATATTTGAAGTTACTAGTTAGTGCAATTTTTGCTTCAATGCTTATCGGTTTAGGTGGAACGGTTTATTTATCATGTTTAAATCTTGCCACAAAAAATGGTGGCATAAACTATGATTTAATGAAAGTAATTGGATCAATATTATTTGCTACAGGACTATATATAATAGTAGTTTATAAATTAGATTTATTTACCGGTAAAGTAGGACATTTGATAGATAATGGATTTTCATATCTTAAAAATTTGGGAATAATTTTTTTAGGAAATTTGATAGGTAGCGCATTATTCGCTTTCCTTATTTTAGGAACAAGAGATGGTGAGGCATTAAGTGAAATTGCCCATACAATGGTAGATACAAAACTTAATGATACTTATTTAAGTTTATTCTTACTTTCAATTCCTTGCGGTTTTTTAATGCATTTTGCAGTTTACACATATAAATCATTAGATAAAAATCCGATGAAATATTTAAGTGTTTTTCTAGGAGTTACTGTTTTTATTTTAAGTGGCTATGAACATGTTGTTGCAAATATTTTTTATATTACTTTATCAAAATCATGGAATTTAAATTGTATTTTACCAATTATCTTAATGGCTCTTGGAAATGCTTTAGGAGCATTTGTTATTCCATTATTTTTAAAAATGCGTAAAAATGATAATATAGAAATAAATTAAACTTGGGAGGTTTTTATGGAATTACTATTTACTTTTGATGATAAAAATTATAATGATTCTGACGAAATATCTTTAAGAACTGCTGTTAGAGCTATAATTTTTGACAATGATAAGCTTGCAATGGTTTACAGTCAAACAGAAGGTTATTACAAATTTCCTGGTGGAGGTATTGAGAAGAATGAAAGTGAGATTGATGCCTTAATAAGAGAAACAAAAGAAGAAGTAGGTTTAGAGGTTATACCAACCTCAATTAAAGAATTTGGTATGATATTTGAAAAAAGAAAAAGTGATTATAAGGAAAATGTAATATTTGAGCACTACTCTAAATACTATATTGCTGAAGTAACAAACAACAAATTTGAACAAAAATTAGATTTATATGAAGCGGACGAACGCTATAAGCTTGTGTATATTGATATTAAAAAAGCATATGAAATAAATATGGAACTTGGAAAAAAATATTATTCAAAATATATTTTAAGAGAAGCAAAAGTATTAGAATTATTATTAAAAGAAAGAGCGATATCATGACAAAATATTTTTTAGATAATTTATTTTTAAATAATAAAGATTTTAATGAAGAAATATTATCAGAAAGCTTTTTGGCAACTATAAATGGAAAATCATATTTAAGATTAGAGTATAGACAATTTTTAGATTTAGTAAAAAAATATAATAATTATGAATTAATTAATGAGCGATTGTTACATGTAGGAGAAGACTATTTAGAATACAATTTCATAGTTAAACTTGATACGGATGAGTATTTTTATAGAATAATATATCAAGAAAACAATAAAATAAGTGATATCCTTGTTTATAATTTGATAAGTAATGAATTAAAAATATATTATGAAAACATTTTTTTACAAAAAGAAATAGAATTACTAACAATAGAAGAAAAAGAATTAATTGATAATAAAATGATGGTTGCATATTTAAAAGAAAATAATCATTTTAAACTTATCTATCATACTACCAAATTTTTAAATTTAGTTGGCTATGAAGATTGGGATTATTTAAATAAACATCAAAACTATTTAGATGCAATACTTTTAAAAGATGATTTTACTATTCTTTTAAATCCAATTAATGATTGCACTATTACATTAAATGGTCAAAAAGGCATAATTAATTTAAAAGTAAAAATCACCCAAAGTATAAATAATAAAAATATTTTCTTTATTGAAGTGTTATAAGACTACTAGTTAGTCTTTTTTTGTTATAGAAAGATAAATATATGTTTAAAAAAATATTTTATAATTATAATAATTAAGGTATAATTATATTAATAAGTCGATTTTTGATATATGTAGATTGGAGTGATGCTATGCAAAATGAGTTTATAAAAACACAAATATTTGATTCTTTTGCCAATTTTATTTTAGATGTAAAATCAAAAACAATAAAATATAATCAATTAATGAAAGATATAATTAATCATGAGCCAAAATTTGAAGAACTAAAACATTTTGAAGTTACAATTATTGACGGTTTAGAAACAACTACTTTTGATGATTTAATTGATAAGATATTAAGTGAACCAATAATGCTGGAATTTGGAATTGATATTCCTACTTTAGGAACAAGACTAAATGGTTTGTGTATACCAAAGATAGAATCTGATAAAAATGTTTCAACAATTATTTTTTTAATTTTGAATTCATTAAGTCAAAATACTATATTAGATTTAATGAGCAGTAATCAAAAAGATAAATTAACAAAATTATATAATATAGAAACTACGAAGAGTTTAATTGAAAATCAAATAAACGAATCTAAAGATGACGAAAATCATGGATTATTTTTTTTAGATATTGATAACTTTAAACATATTAATGATAATTATGGACATGTAACGGGTGATGAAATAATTATTTTATTTGCTAATAAATTAAGAAAAATTTTCGGTTCTAATTCAATAATAGGTCGATATGGTGGCGATGAATTCATTGTTTTTATAAAGAATGTTTTATCGTTAAATCAAATAAAAGAATATGCTAATCAAATGAAAAACGAATTGCTTATTACTCATAAAATTGATGATAATGATGTCAATATCTCGGCAAGTATTGGAATTCTATATTTTAATAAAACTGAATATAATAAAACTGAAATTTATAAATATGCTGATATTGCGATGTATTATTCAAAGTATACAGGAAAAAATTCATATAGCATTTATGATCCGAATATAATGCATTCTGATGTTAGATCTATGCTTCAAAGTTTAAAGCGTGAAGGGAATGAAGCCGACTATTCAAAGATATTAAATAATATTTTTGAAGAATTATACTTTGCGGATGATTTTATAACTTCTGTTAATAATGTTTTAATTGCAACCTGTGAAAACTTTGATGTTACTGGTGGACACATATTTTGGAATTCAGACGATAATATGTCTTCTAAAGCAATTTGTGAATGGGTTAATCCAAATAAACATGAAAATTATAAATCATTTCCAGAGCTTGATTATCAAACATTAGGAAATTATATAAACAATTATGATGAAAATGGAATATTTGTTTGTAATGATTCAAAGAATGATTTAACAGGCAGAATTAAAGAAGTTTCTGAAATATTAGGAATTACTTCATTTTTACATGTTGCTATTATTTCTGATGGAAGTATGGTTGGGTTTATTGGATTAGATTATTCCTTTGGGCCAAAAATCTGGAGTAAACTTGAAATAGAAATGTTAAAAAATATTGCTCAAGTTATTTCAGTGTTTTATCAAAAACATTTATTAACTCAAAAAGAAAAGATTAAAGATAAAGTTTATATAAGTGGAACAAGTAACAAAAATGCTTGTTATTATATTGATACAAAAACATATCAAATTAAATATTTTAATAAAAGCTTAGTTAAATTATATCCTGAAATTAAAATTGATGATATTTGTTATAAGACGGTTTTTGGAAAATCAATGCCATGTTTAAATTGTCCAGCTAAAATGGTTAAAAATGGCTATGCCCAAATAAGTGCTCGCTTTTATAGTTCTAAGCATCGCTTAAATATTTTAGCTACCGCTTCAGATATTCCTTTAAATGCAAATGACGATTGTGTATTTGTTAGTTTAAGCTATAACACAAGAGAGTCTTTAATAAATAAACCAATAGATAATAAATATGATTATGCTGTGGGCAAAATTGTAAAAAGTCATAATGACCAATTATACATTATAGATACAGAAAATTATGAGCTTAAGTATTTAGATGATAGTCTAAGTGAATATAATAGTTTAATTGGTAAGCCTTGTTATTATATGGTTAATAGAAATGAATCATGTATAAATTGCCCTGTAAAAAAATTAAAATTAGGTTATCATGAAGCACTAGCTGTTGTCGAAAATAAAATATTAAATCAAAATTGTGTTGTTAAAGCAATAAGAGTACCATCTCAAGAAGATAAAAATGTTGCATTAATCTCATTTCATTTTATCGAAAATTAATAATTAAAAAGGATAAATGGATACATTTATTCTTTTTTCTTGTCAAAAGAGCACTATATGTATAAAAAAATAAAAAAAACGAGGTATAATCTTGAAAAAAAACTGAGAAATTGATAATATATACATATAACCTTAAAAGGTGAACGTATGACGTTTATAAGGGAGGTAATAACTTGGAATTGACGGATGAAAAGTTATTAACAAACTATGACATTGCCAATAGATCACTTATGAGTATTTTCTTTTCAAATAAAAACATAAGTGATTTATTAATAGATTTTATGGGTTTAATTAATAATGTTTTAAACATTGATTATATTCATATTTTTGAAAGAAAAGATGGGCAAATTTTTTCAAAATATATCTTTGATGTCAAAAGTAGAAAAAGAATAACGAAATCAAATAATGAAGATGTTTTTTCATTTGATTTTTCTGTAGATCAAATTAAAAATAAAGTAAGTATTGAGCGTATGTATGATGGTAGTAAAATAATCATAAAATCATTCGCTTATTTTCCACTTATGAATAATTCTCGTCACTCAATATCTTTTGAAAAGCTTAATTATACAAAAAAATGGACTGATGAAGATATTTTATTTTTACAAAATTTTTCGCTTTATTTTACCCAATTAATACTTCATTATGAAGAAGATGAAAAATTAAAAATAACTAATGAATCTTTAGAATTAATTTTAGATAATATAAAAGATTCAATATATGTAATTGAATCTAAAACAAAAAAATTAATTTTTGCCAACAAAATATATCGTGAAAAATATAAAGATAGATATAGCGTTGGCAAGTATTGTTATGAAGTTGCTCGTCCAGATTTAAAAGGTGTTTGTCACTTTTGTCATCATGGTTATTTAAATGAAGTATGTCGCTCGATTTCCTTTGATTTATACAATGAACCTACTAAGCAATGGTTAGAATTAGACAATTCTTTAATTACATGGAGTGATGGCCAAAAAGCAATATTAGTTGTTTCAACAGATATTACCAAACGTAAAGAATTAGAAGAAGAACAAAAAGAAATCAATGAAATAAACAATTTTATATTGAAAAATGTTAATTCATTTATATGGATATTAAATCCAAAGACGCATGTTTTTAGTGCCACTGAAAATATAACGGAATTATTAGGATATGAACCGAATTATTTTGAGAATAATAGCTACAATTACCAAAAACATATATATAAAGATGATGTGGCGAAGTTTAATAAAGCTTATAGTGATTATATATTGCACAAAAAAGGTTTATTGAGTGTTGATTATAGAATGGTAACTTCAAAAGGAGAAATAATATGGCTCCATACTAGAGGCGTATATAGAGCGGAATCTAATTCCATTTATGGAATGTCTATGTCGATTGATGGTAGAAAACGCCAAGAAGGTATAACATTATTAGCTCTTGAAGCTGGAAATGGATATTTTTGGGAGATGAATCCTAAAAATAATACTATGAAAATTTTTAACAAAAATACCCAAGATGAGAAAGAAGTATTTCAATTAGTCGATTTAGATGAATATTTTTCTAAGTTAAATCATTTAGATTATGAAGAATTTAAATCAAGAATAACTGATTACATTGAAGGTAAAACGCCGCAATATGAATTTGATTATTATATGTTTGATGAAAATAAAAATAAAAAATGGATCCATGCTAGTGGTAAATTTTTAGATAATAATAAACAAATTATTTATGGTATTTCCACTGACGTCACAAAACAAAAAGAAAATGAATTGAAGTTAGCTGAACGTGTTTATAAAGATACGCTAACTGGATTAAATAATTTATCATATTTAATGGATGGTTTATTAAAATTTAATTCTAATGTTAAAAGCATTGGAGCATTTGTACTTGATATTTGTAGATTTAAAAATATAAACGAAGCATATGGTCATGAGTTCGGTGATAAGATATTAGTATACATTGTTGAAATATTAAAAGAACAATTTAATAAAAATCATATTATAAGAGTTGTTGGAGATCGTTTTATGGTTTTCTTTGAGAACATAAAAAAAGTTCAATTGGAAAATAAGATGAATGATTTATTTAAAGCTTTAAATAAATCAATAGTCATTAATACTTTAAATATAGTATTGAATATAAAAATTGGAGCAATTTATTCTAGTGAAATAATAAATCCAAATGAATTATTAAAACGATGTGAAATAGCTTTGAATTATGCAAAAGATTTAAATCGCATTAATTATTATTTTTATGAAGAAGAAGTAATGAAACAAATTGAAAATACTTTATCTATGGAACAACAGATTTATGAAGGTATTCGCAATAACGAATTTTTCTTAGTCTACCAACCAAAGGTTGATATTAAAAAGAAAGAAGTTATAGGCGTAGAAGCTTTAATTAGATGGAAAAAAGCAGATGGTAAGATTGTTCCACCACTTGATTTTATACCATTTGCCGAAAAAACTGGTCAAATCCATGAACTTGGTGAATATGTTTTAAAGCTGGCATTCAATGAAATGAAAAAATTTATAAATAAAAATAATGAATTTAGTATAGCTGTAAACGTATCTGCAAAGCAAATATTAGCATCTGGGTTTATTGAAATTATCAAAACGCAGTGCAAAAAAAATCAAATTCCTTATAAAAATGTAATAATTGAAATTACAGAAAGTGTAATGATTTCAAACTATGAATATGTTTTAAATGTATTAAGTGATTTAAAATCATATGGATTTAAAATTTCACTTGATGATTTTGGCACAGGATATTCTTCCCTTAATTATCTAACTAAAATGCCAATTAATCATTTGAAAATTGATAAAACATTTATAGATGATTGTATATCTGATAATGTTAAACAAGGTGTACTTAAGTATATTATTTCTTTGGCCCATAGTCTAGGATATGAAGTAATTGCTGAGGGAGTAGAAGAAAAAGAACAAGTAAATTTTTTGAATGAAATAAATTGTGATGTCATTCAAGGGTACTATTTTTCTAAACCAATTAACTTAAGTAATTTAGAAGATTTTTTGATAAATTGGAAATTTGAGGATTGAGTAAAAGATATATCTATTTTGCAAAATAGATATATCTTCAGAGTGTTGACAAAGTCTACCGAAAGGTAGGCTTTTTCTTTTATTGTAAGTAATATAGTGGAAAAGTAATTCTTTATGAGTAGTTCTAAAAATGGTAAAATATAGTCATAGGAAGTGTGATAAATATGATTACAAAA
>JAVBPE010000018.1:0-101063 GCA_031549865.1 Anaeroplasmataceae bacterium
TGTATCAGGATTCATGGGATACCTAAAAGGAAAGAGTAGTCTAATGATATATCAAAAATGGGGAAACATGAAATTCAAATACCGGAATAGAGAATTCTGGTGTCGAGGGTACTACGTAGATACAGTAGGAAAGAATACCAATAAAATAGCAGAATACATTTAAAATCAATTAAAAGAAGATCAAACGATGACCCAATTAAGTATAGATTTTGAAGGAGACCCGTTTACGGGTAGCAAATAAGAAATGCAATAGGTAGGCTACACATATGCGCTTACTAAGCGCAGCCAATAATAGAGGGCTATGCCCGAAAATGAAAAACCACCAGTTAGACTGGTGGATTTTTATTACTATTAATTAGAAGATTTATTTAAATATAGTAATTGATATTAATAAAAAAATATGCTACATTATCACTATGTACTAATATTTTATAAAAAATTTGAGAGGTTACTATGAAGCTAATCGCTAAAAGAGTTAGTTTTTATTTTACAGTTGGTCTAGTATTTTTTATTTGTCTAATAATTGGAGGAGTTATTTTCTTATTTGCAACAGATGATGGAAGTACAACAATTGTTGCTATCATAATGTTTGTGATAGGAAGTATTTTTTTAATTATTGGTTTAATTGATAAAATCAAACATAATTCCAAACTGATTTATACCAATAATGATGAATTAATTATTCATGTTGAAAGAAATATAGAGTTATATAGTACATATATGAGAAGCGGCGATAGTAAATATATTTATCTAAAAAAATCTCAAATAAAAAGTTATAAAATTTATTATAATGAATCTGCTGAAATGGAAAAAAGCGATTATTTTTTTGGAATATTAGGTTATATAGTTAGAAATTTTCTTAAAGATCAAAATGGTGATAGTATATATTTTACATTTGAAAATGGCAAAAACTTAACAGTATGTAATATCTATAAGATGAAACATGTTGAGAGTGCACTTATTAATTTTTTGGGAAACTATAAGAATCATTCAATAAAATATTATGATGTTAATCCTAAAATATGAAAAGATAATCGTTGACATAATATAAAATTAAATTGTAAAGTAAAAGTAGATAAGGCTTAATAATGCCAAATCTACTTTTTTTGTTATTCTAAAAAGAATTAGGTATAAAATTATAAAAAAAATTTAAATAGAAGGCATTTTACGATTAGATATTCTGATAAATATAATTGAAAGAAAATTTGAAACTACAGAGATTCCAATTAAAACTAAAATATTTATATATAATGGAATATAATATATTTCTCTTAGACTTTGAGGATAAGTTATGGGGACATTTAATTCTTTATTAAAACCGATCACATGATTTTTCGCAATATTTGGGATATCAAATATACTACCTAAACCTGAAACAGTCCATTTTGAAATTGTAAAATTACTCATAAATGATATATTAGCTGGCAAATCCGTTAATGCTCCTGATAATACTACTTGTGATATTATTATAATTAAAACTGGTAAAATCGCACTTTCTGAGTTCTTTATAATAGAAGAAATCATTAATGCCAAAGAAGAAGATGCTAAAAGTGTTAAATATATTATTATAATGAACATAAGTAATCTATAAAAACTATCATCTTGATTAAAAATAGGTATTTTAGTAAAAATTATACATCCTATAACAATGATTATAGTGTTATATAAGCTTATTAAACCTTGGACGAAGAACTTACTTAAAACATAGCCTGGAGCATTTAACCCAACCTTATATTCTCTAAATAAAACATCTCGTTCTTTACATATTTCACGATAAGAATTTAATATTCCCATAAATGTTGCGATACAAGAAATAATAAAAAGTGTCATCATGCCATCATAATATGTAAAATTAGTTTGGCATGTAAGTTTAATTACAAATACCATTATAGGTGCTTGCAAAAGTAATGTCGTTAGATATAATTTGTCACTAAATATAATATTAATATATCTAAGAATTAAAGTTTTAAAATGAACAAAATTTATTTTAAATGAATTTATTAATTTTCTACTTAACATGTGACAAATCACCTGCTTTTATATAATTATGTTCTTTTATCATGAAATTATAATTTGATTCAGTTCTTAATTTACGTTCATATTTTATAGTTTCATCTAAATCTTTTAATTTATTAAAAATTTCACAGTATTTTTCTACTGAAAAGAAGCTTAAAGCATTTGCTGGATTTCCATAATAACATAATCTTCCACCAACACCTAAGAAAATAAGTTTGTCACATTTATCGATATTATCCATATTATGAGTTATAACTACTATCGTTTTTTCTTGTTTTTGTGATAAGTCTTTTAATAAAGACATAATCTCATAATCTAAATCTGGAGATAAACCAGATGTTGGTTCATCTAAAAACAAGACTTTAGGACTAGATAGTAATTCCATGGCAATAGAAACTCTTTTTCTTTGACCACCACTTAAATTAGATATTTTCACATTTGCTTTATCTTCAATATGGACATCTTTCATTACGGAGTCACAAATATCAATAATTTCATTTTTAGATAATTTATGATGCATTCTAATTTTTGCATAATAATAAAGGTTTTTCTTAATTGTTAATTCAGTATGCATAATATCTCTTTGTGGAACATATCCAATTATATTTTGGTACGAATGCTGATATTCTTTAAAGGCATTAAAATCATAGAAAATGTCACCACTCGAACTTTTTTTTCGGCCATTAATACAATCAAGAATTGTTGTTTTACCAGCCCCACTACCACCAACAACTGCTACATATTCTCCTTCATTAATAGTAAAAGATACATCATTAACTAAATTTATAGTTTCTTTTGTAAATATATCTTTAACTCGTTTATTAAGATTCATTACATCAATTCTAATTCCACTTTTACTTTTTGCATATATTAACTTTTTATCAAGATAAACAAAGTTTATAGCAGGTAAGGAAATAACATCATAGTTTTCTAAACATTTCCTTTTTATTTTTTTATTATTAACATATAAACCGTTAGAACTCTTTAAATCCTCAATATAACAATTATGACCATCATTATAAATAACTGTATTTTCTAAATCAATTTGTGGATTGTCTAATATAATATCTGAAGCTAAAGATCTACCAAGCATTGTTTTTGTTCTTTTATTAAGATTAAAACTGGAATTTTTAGAACCCATTTTAATCATTTTTAAAAGTTTATTCTTTTGAATTTTCATTAAAGATAAACACATGCCATTATGTTTTATTTTTTTATTACAACATAATTTTGCAGATTTTCCTACACCTAATATTTTTGTACCATACCATAGATGACATGGAAATTTGTTAGTCATAAACCATTTGTTTTTAATCTTGTAAAATTCTAAAAAACCATCAATTTCAATATCTAATTCATTATGATTTATCACGAAATTATCATCTTTAGTAATATTTATAAATTTTATTTCTTTATTAACTATTAGCTTAAATAGTAACATAACATCACCCCTTACTCGTATTTTAATATTAGTATTTATCAAGGAGTTATATTTAATACCAAAAACTTGAAAAAAATATGATTTTAGTATAGAATATAGTTATGAATGGATGTGAATAAAATGTCAAATATTCTTTTAATTGATAAAGTATCAACATTTTTAACATCTACAAACGATAAATTTTATATATCAAATTTTTTTGCTGAAAATCCTTTTGTAAAATATAGAAATGTAATTATTCCGGCAATTATAATTATTACAGTTTTGATTATTGCAATAATAGTTATTTATTTTGATGATTTAAAAAGAAGAAGAATTACAAAAGAATTAACAAAAGCAAAAAATGATTTGAATTACATTGTAAATCATGATTATTTAACGGACCTTTTGAACCGTAAAGTTTTTGAAGAACATTTAAATAATAAGATTTCAAAAGAAGAAGGTTGTGCAGTTCTTTTGATCGATGTTGATAATTTTAAAAAACTGAATGATACCTTAGGACATACGGTTGGAGATGCCTTATTAATGGAAGTTGCTTCACGTATTTCAAAAGTATGTACTAATGAGTTTTCTATATATCGTTTTGCAGGTGATGAATTTGTCGCTATAATTGATAGTAATAATAAAACTATAATTAATTCTTATATTGATAAAATTCAAAATTCTTTTTTAGAACCATTTGAAATGTGTGAAAACTCTTTTATCATTAGAATAAGTATTGGAATTGCTAGGTATCCAATGGATGCTACGACAAGAGAAGTATTAATCTCAAGTGCAGATTCTGCAATGTATAATGTCAAACAAAATGGAAAAAATAATTATTCATATTATAATCAAGAAATGCATAATAATTTAAAAAGTTCTGTTGAAATTGAACAATTGCTGCAAACTGCAATTGATAATGATGGATTTAAAGTTTTATTTCAACCGCAAGTTAGCGTGAGAAATGGGAAGATTTTTAGTTGTGAGGCATTGCTAAGATTAAAAGATTCAAATATATCTCCTGCTAAGTTTATTCCAGTTGCTGAAGAAACAGGGCAAATCATCAGTATAGGTAGAATTGTTGTAAAAAAAGTTATTGAACAATTAAAAGAATGGAAAGACCAAGGATTTGCTCCAAAAGTTATTTCAATAAACTTTTCGACCATCCAAATAAGAGATAAATCTTATTTGGATTATATAATGTCGTTACTTAAAAAACATCAAATAGAGCCTCGGACTATTGAAATAGAAATTACAGAATCTATATTTTTAGATAAATCAAAAAGTAATATTGAATTTATAAATAAAATTAAAGAGTATGGGTTAAGACTTGCCTTAGATGATTTTGGAACGGGTTATTCATCAATAAATTACTTAACAGATTTTAATTTTGATGTTGTAAAACTGGATAAATCATTAATTGAAAGATTTTTAGTTACAGGAAATAGTGAAATAGCCAAAATGATTATTTCTTTAGTCCATAGTCTAGACATGCTTGTAGTTGCAGAGGGTGTTGAAACGTTTGAGCAATTTAATTTACTTAGAAAATATAATTGTGATTTGATTCAAGGTTTTTTATTTTCAAAACCGATTGAAGCATCAGAATTAAAATTATTATTTGATAAAGAGTTTGTTGAAGATTTATATAAGAATATATAGGGGTAAAAAATGAAGAAAATTAACACAATTAATGCACCGATGCCTGTTGGTCCATATTCACAAGCAGTAGTATCGGGGAACTTTATTTATGTATCAGGGCAAGTTGCTATAAATCCTGAAACAAATCAAATAGAAGCAAAAGATATTATTAATCAGACAAAGCAAATATTTGAAAATATAAGTAATATTTTATTAGAAGCTAATTCTAATATAAATAAAATTATAAAAACTACTTGTTTTTTAACTAATTTAGATTATTTTAAAGATTTTAATAATGTCTATAGTGAGTATATAACTAACAATCCTGCTCGTTCAACTATTGAGGTTTCCAAATTACCGCTTAATGCCTTAGTTGAAATCGAAGTAATTGCTGAAATTAAAAACGATTGATTAATAATCAATCGTTTTTAATTATCTTTTATTTCGTCTTTTAATTTGACTCCATAGAATAATAGCTATTTGAATTGGCACTCCTAAAATGAAAATTAACCAAAGATTTAAATTAAGTGTATGTAAGTAAAAGCTTACTAATAAACTCCATATTAGAAGTGAGAGTAGAGGAAAGACAAATTTAATTCTACCCCAAATTCCATTAAAGACAATTAAGACTATTGTTGATAAAGGAATACTCCAAACAAATAAAATCCATGGATATGTTCCACCTATAATATAAGAATAAACATATGCTAATGTTGAAATAATCCATACTAAGGAAACAGCCAAACAAGTTATGATTATTTGATTACTTGTCATACGCTTTTTAAAATTTCTATATTGTTTTTGTTCAATAGAACCTTGTTCAGTTAATAAATAGGCAATATCTACTTGATAAAAATCACATAACTCTACTAAAACTTCTAAGTCGGGTAACGCCTCTCCACGTTCCCATTTAGATACAGCTTTATCAGAATAATTAAAACGCTCGGCAATTTCAAGTTGAGTATATTTATTAATTTTTCGCAATTCTATTAAATTTGCTGCAACTATTTTCTTTATCTCTCTCATAATACCTCAATTATACAAAAAAACAGTTAAAAATCAAGAGATACGCTAATATTCTACAAAAAAAATTGTAACTCTACTAAAAGTAGAGAATATTTATTTCTTGAAGTTTTTTTAAAAAACATATTTTTTATTTGTTATTTAAAGGAAATATAATATAATTGAAGTTAGAAAATATAATCTTTAAGTTATGGGGGATGTTGAATTGTTTAATGAAGAATTTGCTTATTTAGTATTATCCATAGTTTCAGAAGTGCCATATGGCAAAGTTGCTAGTTATAGTCAGATAGCCTCATTAGCTGGTTATCCTAAAAATGCTAGACAAGTTGGAAAGATTTTAAGTAATTCAGAATACTTTGGAGAATATCCCTGTCACAGAATCATCCATTCAGATGGTAGGTTAGTTAATGGATGGGAGTCACAAGCTTCTTTATTAGAAGGTGAAGGAATTATAGTAATTAAAAATAAAGTTGATATGAAGAAATATCAATTTTAAAAATAATTTGATGAGGATAAATATGATCAAAAAATATAAAGTTATTACATTGTGTGGGAGCATAAAATTTAAAGATGAATTTCTTAGTGTACAAAAAAAACTATCATTAGCCGGTAATATTGTCATTTCTGTTGGTCTATTTGAATTTAATGAAGATGATGTATTTAATAATGAATTAATAGAAATGTTAAAAGATATGCATAAACGTAAAATAGATATGAGTGATGAAATTTTTGTAATAAATAAAAATGGATATATAGGCTCAAGCACTAAATCTGAAATTGAGTATGCAAAAGCAAGGGGTAAAAAAATTAATTATTTGGAATAATAATAGAATACATTATATAAATATAAAAAAACATTTTCTTTAAGAAAAATGTTTTTTAATTTAATTATTTTTGATAATACTATTTAAAGTTTTAATAAAATCCATATCATTTTCAAGAGTTCTTTTTTTAGGACCTTTAGTCCTAGTATTGCTTAATCGAGCCATTTTTCCTAAATATCTTTTGTATAAAAGTTCATCTATATTTTGGTTTGTATATATTAATCCATTAGGGCTAATGACAGAGGAAGTTTTAAGAAGTGCTAATGAAGCTAACCCATAATCTTGAGTTATTACAATATCCCCCATAATAATATTTTGTAACAATAAATAATCAACACTATCTGCACCTTGTGAGGTTATGATTACTTTAGCATAATCATCATTAAAAATATGAGAATCATCAAAAAATAAAATAATATCTATATTATTTCTTTTACAAATATCTATTGCAATATGATTAATTGGAGAAGCATCTGCATCTATTAATACTCTCATAGTAGATTAGTTAAATAATGATATATCCCATCATTATTATTATCATATTTTGTAACATATGCTGCAACACTTTTTACATCATTAGGACTATTTTCCATCGCAACACTATGCTTTATTTTTTTAAATAATGGTATGTCAAAAGTAGAATCTCCAAAAACTATAACGTCACCAAATTGATTTTTATAATAATCAAAAATTAAATTAAGTGTTGAAGACTTATCGACCTCATCTTTATATATTTGATAAATGGCATTCTTAGTATCAGAACCAAAGAAACGAAAATAATATGTTTTAGAGTTAAGATAGTTTTCAAATTCATTCATCTTTGTTGCTTTAATAATTAGTGTCAAACTAAGAATACTATTATTCAAAAAATTAATAATAGAAGTATCTAAAATAGTAGCATTATAAAAGCGTTCTAATCTTTCAATATAATTATAAACATGTGTTACATTATTATTTTTATAAAATGCTGAAACAATATCTTCATTAAAATTTTGTAATAAATCATCTATTTCATTTTGGCAAAAATTAGCGTTATATAAAGGTTTTTCATTATTTTTAGGTATGCCTAAAAAAGCTCCATTATTTGATATCAATAATGAAGTAAGCATTAATTCATTATAATACTTAAGCATGTCATCTTTGTTTTTTGAACTAGCAAGTATAATAATATATTTAGGATTATTCTTTAAAAATTCTAACGTTTTATTTGATATTTCTTTATTTTTATTTAAAAGTGTATCATCTAAATCTAAAATTAATAATGTTTTCATAAAATACCTCACTAGATATTATGACATACTTTTGCGCTTAAATCAATTTTTTGTTCACATTAAGCCAATTTTATATTATAATATAACTAAACTGAAAGGAGCTAAAAATATGTTTCTTATTAAAATATGGATATTTAATTTTGATTTATCAATGTTATTTAGTTTCCTTTTTGGTGTAGCGATTGGAATCGCTATTTTTGCGCTTATATATTTGCTTTTAGTTGTATCATCAATGCATAAGAAAAACTACATTGTAATGACCCAAGTGAAAGACGTAAATGATGAAGTTATTCTTGAAATGATAAATGAAACGCAAAAGGTTTTCAAAGATAAAAAACTTCAAGGGGAAGCTTCAACGATAGGGTATGCCTCAACGCTTAGTACAAATTTAGTTAGAAATATTGCGACAGCTTTTTTTCCAAAAAGTAAGCACCCTATATATGAATTATCTGTTGATGAAGTTATATTGTTATTTGTTTATGTTTCAAAAAGAGTAGATGAAATTTTAGATCATAGAGGTTTAAGATTCGTTCGCAAAATAAAAATATCAACATTTATAGGCTTAGGTGAAGTTAAAAAAGAAATAGATGATAATCCAATTATTAAGACTACAAAAAAATATAAAATTAAAGAAACTTTTAATGCGTTTAAAAGTGTAATAAATGTTGTTAATCCAATTTATTGGGTAAGAAAATTAGTTGTAAATCAAATATTTGACGTTATAATGCGCAAATTATGTTTAGCTATTATTGGTATTATTGGTGAAGAGACTTACAAAATTTATTCAAAGAGCGTATTTAATATAGATGTAGATTTAGATAGTGGTGTAAATGATATTGTAGATGATATAAATTTAGATATAAATAATAATTTATCAACTGAAGACCTTGATGAAATGACGGATGAAAATAATTCGGAAAATAATATTGCCCAAATTATTGACTCCCTTGAAAATATGAATCAAAAAGAAAAAACTAAAAAAGTATTTTTCAAAAGATTTGGAGGAAAATAAAGATGGCTTTAAAGAAAAAAAATAAAAATGAAACATCGATGACTAAGTCAAAGTTTTTTATTCCTCAAATTGATGAATCATATGAAGGATTAAAAAAAGCTAAACCAGCCTTTAAAAAGAGTGCTATTGGTTCGGTATTTTTTGGATCACAAGTTGCAGACGTTATTGCTTATAAAGATAATGCTGGTAATGTTGATATTAAAAAAGCATATGATGCTTTTAGACCAACAAATGAAAAAAGAATTTCTGAAGAAGAATTAATAAAAGAACATGGAACCAAATATTATGAATTTCAAATGCTTTCAAATAAATCTAGAGAAGAAGCATTCGGAACAATTTATGAAAATAATAATTCACATAATAATAATTCAAATGTTAAAAAAGATCAAAAAATTGGTTTTTCTTTTGTGCAAACAAAAGATGAATTTACTTCATTTGAACCAAAAAATGTTAAAGTTGAAGATTCAAAGCCAATTAATTTAGAATTTAATATTGATTTAGATGATGAATATGAATATGGTTCATTTTCGCCTAAATTAGAAAAACCAAAATCTCAAAATATTCCAAAATTTTTATTTGATAAAGATAAAGACGATGATATCGAAAAAGAAATATATGAGAATAAACCAATTCATATTGAACGAAAAGAAGTAGTTATTGAAAAAGAAGATAAATTTATTAATAATCCTATTGAGAATAATGAATTGAATCAAGATGAGTATGAAGAAGTTGTCGATTCATATGATGACTATAAACTACCACCAACATCTTTATTTAAACATGCAAAATCTGCAAACGAAGAATTTCCAAAATGGCTTTTAGAGAAAAAAGATATTATTAACGAAGTTTTAACAGCTTTTGATATTGATGGCGAAGTTGTTACATACACAAAAGGTCCAGCTTTTACCCGCTATGAAATCTCTTTAGCTTCTGGAGTTAAAGTTAATAAAATAACAGCAATTTATGATAATTTACAAATGGCTTTACAAGCAAAAAGTATAAGATTATTAGCTCCGATTCCTGGTAAATCGACGATTGGAATTGAAGTACCCAATGATGTTGCTGAAGTTGTAAATTATGGCGATATTATGACTTCGGAATTCATAGAAAAAGATAGTCCATTATTAGTTGCTTTAGGTAAAGATATTGATGGAAAGCCAATTTTTAAAGCAATTGATGACATGCCACACTGTTTAGTTGCTGGAGCAACTAAAAGCGGTAAATCAGTGTGTATTAATACAATTTTAATTAGTTTACTTGTTAAAAACAGACCTGATGAATTAAAATTAATTCTAATTGACCCTAAAACTGTTGAACTTAGTTTTTATAGTGAACTTCCTCATCTAATTACGCCAGTTATTACAGAACCATCAATGGCTTCTGAATCATTAAAATGGGCTGTAGAAGAAATGGAAAGAAGATATCAAACACTTTCAGCAACTCGCGTAAGAAATATTCAAGATTATAATAAAAAAGCGAAATCAACGCTTGGTATGAAAAAAATGAGTTATATAGTTATAGTTATTGATGAATTAGCAGATTTAATGATGCAATGTGGTGCAGATGTTGAAGATTCTATTAAACGTATAACGCAAAAAGCTCGTGCAGCTGGTATTCATTTAATCGTCGCAACTCAACGACCAACAGTAGACGTTGTAAGTGGGACAATTAAAGCAAATATTCCAGGTCGTATTGCCTTTAAGGTGGCTGACTTCATCAATTCAAATACAATTTTAGATGAAGGTGGCGCAGAAACATTATTAGGTAGGGGCGATATGCTTATAAAGGATAATGATTTACCTATTCGTGTTCAAGGAGCATACATATCTGATGATGAAATAAATTCAACATGTGATTTTATTAGAAATCAAGTAGAACCTAACTATATTTTCACCCATGAGGATTTAGAGAAAAAAGTAGAAAATGTTAATTATCCTAATCAAATTAATAATGCATCAGAAAGTGAAGATGTTTTATATGAAATTGCTAGATTTTGCTTAGAAACATCAAATTGCTCAATTAATGCAATAACCCAACAATTTCATTTTAGTTTTAATCGTGCCCAAAGAATTGTTACAATTTTAGAAGCAAGAAAAATTGTATCAGCTAAAAATGGGACAAAGAGTCGTGAAATATTAGTAGATACTTTCCAATTAGATGAAATATTTGGAAAATCTAATTTTTAAGAATATATAAGAAAGCGTGATATTTTGAAAAAAATAACGAAAAGAAAAATAGAAGAAAATATATTAGGTTATAAAGATGATGAAACTTCTAAAGAAGAAATTTTTAAAAGTGTTAAAATGAGTTCTATTTGGCACATTTTATTATTTGGCATATTTTTGATTGTTTCGCTTTTAAATATAAATAAACTTGAAAAATTAACTGATTTAACTCAAACCGCTTTTTTCTCAAGTAAATTATTATTTTCAAAAAATTCATTTATTATTTTTCTAATTATTTTAATTTTATTTTTCACAAGTGTTTTAGCATATATTTACATTGTTAAGAAAAATAAAAATATAAAATTAAAAAGATTATATAAAAATTACAATATATATGATTTTGTTAGCTTTGCAGCTACATCATTTGTGGGTCTTTATTTTGTTATATTATTTTTAATAACACCCTGCACTATTGAAGGAAGTTCCATGGAAGCGACATATTCAAGTAATGATCGTGTCTTTGTTTGGCATTTAAATTATAAGATAAAAGATAATGATGTAATTGTCTTTGATGCAAAAGATTATGGTGGGAACGGGTATTATATAAAAAGGATAGTTGCAAAAGAAAATGATATAGTGACATTTGAATTAAATGAAAAATTTTTATATACTATGTATGTTAATCATGATTA
Organism: Anaeroplasmataceae bacterium; assembly: GCA_031549865.1. Lineage (GTDB taxonomy): Bacteria > Bacillota_I > Bacilli_A > Acholeplasmatales > Anaeroplasmataceae > JAVBPE01. The sequence goes on from JAVBPE010000018.1 coordinate 12,065, forward strand.
TGAAAATCCGGTAGAAAGTAATATTTCAACATATCAAATTAAAAAAATTACAAATAATAATGAATATTATATTAATGGTGAAATGATAGTTCCTAAAAATAAAGTTATCGTTTTAGGGGATAATCGCTTTGATAGTGCTGATTCACGTATACTAGGTATGATAGATAAAAGTGATATAGTAGGTGTAGTCATATTTAGGTTTTATCCATTTAATAAGATGGGAAATCCAACATCAAATATTATAGATCATATAGATTAAAAAAGAAGGAAGAAGTGACGATATTATGGGTTTAATTCAATGGTTTCCAGGCCATATGGCCAAAGCGAAAAGAGAAATAAGTGAATATGTAAAACTGGTTGATATCGTTATTGAATTAAGAGATGCGCGAATTCCTTTATCATCAAAAAATCCTATTGTAGATGATATAGTAGGTAAGAAACCTCGTTTAATATTACTATGTAAATCTAAAATGGCTGATCCAAAAATTACTAAAGACTGGATTGAGTATTTTAAAAAAGATGGCATATATGCTTTAGATATTGATTCTATTTCTAAATATAATATCAATTTAATTATTCCTTCAATTAAAATAGTTTTAAAGGATTTAATAGAAAAAAAACAAAGTAAAGGTTTAAAAGCAATATCTTTTAAGGCTATGGTTTTAGGCATACCTAATGTTGGTAAATCAACATTAATAAATTTGCTAGCTAAAAGAAAGGCTACTAAAGTAGGAGATCGCCCTGGTGTTACAAAAACTCAAACTTGGATTAAGGTTGATGATGAATTGTTACTACTTGATACTCCGGGTATTTTATGGCCAAAATTTGAAGATCAAAATGTTGGAATGAAGATAGCCTTATGTGGATCTATAAAAGATGAAATCTTAGATATAGAACAAATAACGTCTTATGCGATAAATTATATAAAAAAATATTATCCGAATTTACTAACTCAAAGATATGAATTAGAAACTGATATTAAAGATTTAAGTGGTGAGGAAATTATTAATTTAATCGGTGAAAAGAAAAATCTATATAAACATAAAGGTTTAGTAGATACCAACCGAGTGAATACAATGTTTTTAAATGATCTTAGAAACATAAGAATAGGGGCGATGACTTTTGAACGACCAAATGAATGATTTATATAAATTTGAAGAAGAGTTACAAGATAATGGTATCAATTTAATTTGCGGTGTTGATGAAGTTGGTCGTGGACCAATTGCAGGACCTGTAGTGGTAGCGGCAGTTATACTACCTCCAACTTTAAGAATTAAAGGGATAGATGATTCTAAAAAATTAAGTGAAAAAAAGAGAAATGAAATATATAAAATAATTATGAAAGAAGCAATAAGCGTTTCTATTGTTTCAATTTCAGAAAAGGTTATTGATCGAATTGATATCTATCAAGCAACTAAAAAAGGAATGCTAGAATCTATTTCTAAATTAAGTGTTAAACCCCAGCACGTTTTAATTGATGCAATGCCTTTAAATGAACTTAAAATAGAACATACCTCAATTATTAAGGGTGATGCAAAAAGTGCTTCAATAGCCGCTGCAAGCATCGTTGCTAAGGTTACAAGAGATAACTATATGACTAAGATGGATTTTAAATATCCAAACTATGGATTTAAACGTCACAAAGGTTATTGTACAAAAGAACATGTTATAGCTTTAGAAAAAAATGGCCCATGTCCAATTCATAGAAAAACATTTGCGCCAGTAAATAAATATTATTCAAAGCAAATGCAATTTGATTTATAAGGGATTTATTCCCTTTTTTTGTCGAGTAAATTGTAAAAAATATTAAGTAAAATGGTTATAAAAAAATATTAGCGTATTAAAATATAATATATTTTATATGTATAGTTTATATAAAATTTAAAAAAATCATATTGACTATCAAAAAGTAAAAGATTATTATTGATATGAAAACGAGGTAAAATTGTGAAAAATATAATTATTGTGGAATCACCATCAAAATCAAAGACAATTGAATCTTATATGGGAAGTGATTTTAAAGTTTTATCCTCTGTAGGTCACATTAGGGATTTAGCGACATCAGGTAAAGATGGTTTGGGGATAGATATAGAAAATGGATTTACTCCTAACTATACTATAATCAAAGGCAAGAGTAAGATTGTAGCGGATTTAAAAAAAGAATGTAAAGGTAAAAAAGTTTATCTTGCAACCGACCCTGACCGTGAAGGAGAAGCTATTAGTTATCATTTAGCAGAAATTTTAGGGTTAGATCTTAATGAAGTAAACCGTATTGAGTTTCATGAAATAACTAAACCAGCAATTATTGATGCTTTTAATCATCCTAGAAAAATAGATATGGATTTGGTATCAAGCCAAGAAACAAGAAGAATGTTAGACCGTATAATTGGTTTTAAAGTATCTAAATTACTTCAATCAAAGATAAAAAGCAAAAGTGCTGGACGTGTTCAAAGCGTTGCCTTGAAGCTTATATGTGATTTAGAACGTGAGATTAAAGCCTTTATACCAGAGTCTTACTATGAACTTGAAGCCATTTTTGATCGTTATAAACTTGAATTTTTGACTTATAAAAATGAAAAAATATATATTACAGATAAAAATTTAGCTTTAGAAATTAAAAACAGCTTAAATAATGAATTTATTGTTGATAAAATTGAATCAAAAGAAACTAAAAGAGAAAGTAAACCTCCATTTACAACTTCTACACTTCAACAAGATGCTTCAAATAAATTAAATTTTTCTTCATCTAAAACAATGAAGATAGCCCAAGCCTTATATGAAGGTAAAAATATTGGGACAATGGAAGTTGGGTTAATCTCTTATATGCGTACAGACTCAACCAGCTTATCTGATTTATTTGTTAATGAAACTAAAAAATACATTATTTCTAATTATGGAAATGATTATTTAGGTTATGCCAAGCAGCGTGATCAAAAGTTGGCCCAAAATGCCCATGAAGCAATTAGACCAACATCCATTTTAAGAACTCCAGAATCGTTATCTAATTATTTAAGTAACGATGAATATAAATTATATAAGCTTATTTATAATCGTACTTTAGCTTCTTTAATGAGTGGAGCCAAATTTTTAAGTACAAAAATAACATTTAACAATAATGAAACTACATGGAAACTAAATGGTCAAACATTATTATTTGATGGATACTTAGTAGTGTCAGGAAAAGCTGATGAAGATGAAAATGCATTATTACCATTATTTAATGTTGGTGAATCATATAAGGCAAAAGAAATAATTATTAAAGACTTAGAAACTAAACCTAAAACAAGATATACTGAGGCATCACTAATTAAAGATATGGAAGAGTTAGGGATAGGTCGTCCTTCAACTTATGCGCAAACAATGCTTACATTAACTGAAAGAGCGTATGTTGAAATAAAAGAAAAGAAGATATTTCCAACAGAACAAGGAATGCTGACATCAGAAAAGCTAAATGAATTCTTTTTGCCAATCTTTAATGTTGAATATACGGCGAACATGGAAGAATCTTTAGATAAAATTTCTAAGGGTGAAGAATCATCACTTAAAAATCTAAAAGAATTCTATAATGACTTTGAACCTATTTTAGATAACGCTAAAAAAAACATGCAAGTTATTGCCCCAAAAGAAACTGGAGAATTATGTCCTATGTGTAATTCGCCTTTGGTTATAAGAAAAGGCCGCTATGGTGAATTTGTTGCTTGTTCAAATTATCCAGCGTGTAAATATATTTTAGAAGAGAAAAAAGAAGAATTAGATACAGGAATTATCTGTCCGATTTGTGGTAAAGGTCATTTTGTAAAAAAGATGGCTAATAAAGGCCGTAATAAAGGCAAATATTTCTTTGCATGTTCAAATTATCCTGATTGTAAAACAGCATTCAGTGATGAACCAACTACAGAATTATGTCCAAATTGTAATAGTATGATGTTAAGAAAAGACGGTAATTTAATTTGTTCAAAGCGCTGCGATGAAGAAAACAAAGAAGAATCTGCTAAAGAAGGAATCATATGCCCAAGTTGTGGTAAAGGTCATATTGTTAAAAAAATAGCTAAAAAAGGGCGTAATGCTGGAAATGCTTTTTATGCATGTTCAAATTATCCTAGGTGTAAAAATATCTATAGTTTAGAACCAACAGAACAAAAATGTAAAAATTGTGGAAGTGTTTTACTTAAGGATGAAAACAACTTAGTTTGTTCAAACAAAGATTGTAAATGATAAAAAATCAATACTTATGTATTGTTTTTTTTAATTGATAATATAATATTCATATGGTATAATTTTAATGTTTAGGAGTTGATATTGTGGCTTTTTTTGGCTTATTTAAAGGAAAAGACAAAGCAAAAAGTAAAAAATATAAAATGGGTCTTCACAAAACACGTGAAGGTGCTTTTCATACTTTAAAGGAATTATTAGATCGAAATCCTAAAGTAGATGACAATTTATTTGATGAATTAGAAGAAATTTTTATTAGTGCTGATATTGGAGTTGATACGGTAGTTAACTTCATTGATGAATTAAGAAAAGATGTATATAATAAAAAAATTAACGACTCAAAGCTTTTACAAGAAATGATTATGGACAAAATGTTTGAGATATATTTAAATAATGAAATAGTTAATGCCAATTTAAAAGTAAATAAAGAAGGCTTATCAGTTTATTTATTTGTTGGAGTAAATGGAGTTGGAAAAACTACTTCCATTGCCAAACTTGCGTCCTCTTTAAAAGCGCAAGGTAAAAAAGTATTACTTGCTGCAGGAGATACATTTAGAGCTGGTGCAGTTATGCAACTTGATATTTGGGCTAAAAGAACTGGTGTTGATATCGTAACTAAACCCGATGGGGCAGATCCATCAAGCGTTATGTATGATGCAGTTACAAAAGCAATGAATGAAAATTATGATGTCTTATTATGCGATACGGCAGGACGATTACAAACAAAAGTAAATTTAATGGCTGAATTATCGAAAATGAAAAGAGTATTAGAGACAAATTGTCCTAATGCACCACATGAAACATTACTTGTAATTGATGCAACAACAGGTCAAAACGGAATGCGTCAAGCCCAAGCTTTTAAAGAAGCAACAGATGTTAGTGGGGTTATTCTTACAAAACTTGATGGCACATCAAAAGGTGGTATTGTTTTAGCAATAAGACATGAACTTGGGATTCCAATTAAATATGTAGGTTTAGGTGAAGCTATTGAAGATTTAGAACCTTTTGATATTGAAAACTACTTATATGGATTATTCGCTGATTTCTTTGAGGAATAATTATGGAAAATGATAAAAGAGAAAATATGATAAGTCTTTATGATATTTATCAAAATTTATTAACCTTAAAGCAAAGAGAATATTTTGAAGAATATTATTATTCAGATTTATCAATCACTGAAATTGCTTTAAATAATAGTGTATCTAGAAATGCTATTTTTGATCAACTTAAGAAAGTTGAAAATATTTTATTAGATTATGAAAACAATTTAAAGTTAAAAGAAAAATTTGATTCTATTTTAAAATATACAAATAATGATGAAGAAATCATTAAAATTATAAAGGAGTGATAATGTGGCATTTGATTCACTAAGCAACCGTCTACAAATGGCAGTAAGAAGAGTAACGGGGCGTGGAAAATTAAACGAAGATGATATAGAAGAAATGCTTAAAGAGGTTCGTCTATCATTATTAGAAGCTGACGTAAATTATAAAGTTGTTAAAAAGTTTTTAGCTAATGTTAAAGCTGAAGCAATGGGTGAAAAAATCTTAAAAGGATTAAATCCTGGACAACAAGTAGTAAAAGTAGTGCGTGAAGAATTAAAAAGAACTCTAGGTGATGAAGTTGCATCCCTTAATATGAAGGTTAATGGGATGACTGTTGTTATGGCTGTTGGTCTTCAAGGTGCTGGTAAAACAACGGCAGTAGGCAAAATGGCTGCATATTACCGTAAGAAAATGAATAAAAAACCAATGCTTATAGCTGCAGATATTTACCGTCCTGCCGCAGTTGATCAACTTGTTACATTAGGGAAGCAAATAAATGTTCCTGTTTTTGAAATGGGAGTAAAAGAAAAAGCTGAAACGATTGTTAAAGAAGGATTAAAGCATGCTAAAGAAAACGGTTATGACTTTGTTATTATAGATACTGCAGGACGCCTACAAATTAATGAAGAATTAATGGATGAATTAGTAAATATTAAAAAACTTGCTCTTCCTGATGAAATCTTATTAACCGTGGATGCGATGGCCGGACAAGATGCTGTAAATGTGGCAAATGCCTTCCATGAAAAATTAAATGTTACAGGGGTTATTTTAACTAAACTTGATGGTGATACACGTGGAGGTGCCGCATTATCAATTAAAGAAATGACTGGTATTCCTATTAAGATTATGTCAACAGGTGAAAAACTAGATCAAATGGAATTATTCTATCCTGATCGTTTAGCTGATCGTATTTTAGGAATGGGAGACGTTTTATCATTAATCGATACAGTTACTGAAAATATTGATGAAGATGAAATGATGAACATGACTGAAAAGTTAATGAGTGGTAAGTTTAATTATAATGACATGATGAAACAATTTAAAATGATGAAACGTATGGGATCATTATCAAAAATCATGGGATTCTTGCCAGGTATGGGTAAAATTAAAGAACAAATGAATGGTATTAGTGATAATGCCTTTGATTCTTATGAAGTTATTATAAGTTCAATGACTGAGGCAGAAAGAAAAAATCCTCGTCTTATAGATACATCATCATCACGCCGTGAACGTATTGCCAAAGGTAGTGGACGTAGTGTAAGTGAAGTTAATAAACTACGTCAAGCCTTAGAAATGCAAGTAAAAACAATGAAGCAAATGTCAGGTATGTCAGAAGCTGATATGAAAAAAATGGAAATGAATGCTAAAAATGGAAACTTTTCTAATATAGCTCAACCTAAAGTAAATAAAGGCAAAGGAAAAGGAAGAGGAAATTTCCGCTTTTAATTAATGGAGTAAGTATGAAAGTTATAACAACAATTAGTTCTCTTTCAAATTTAAATAGTATCATAGATTTAATTGATGGTGTAATGGTTGGAAATAGCGACTTTGCCACCAACTTAAATGTTTCATTTACCAATGAAGAATTAGAAAAAATTCTTCATTTTTGTGTTTTAAATAATAAATTAATGTTTTTAAAAATTGATTTATATATGGAATCAAAGGATATAGAAAAAGTCACAAACTTTATTAAAAAGTTTATTGATAATCATATTTATTATGTTGGTATTGATATTGGAGTTTACCAAATATTAAAAGATTTAAATTTAGAACATCATTTTATTTATGATAATCCAACTATGATTGCTAATAAAGAAGACTTTAATTTTTTAGCATCCCTTAATATGCACGCCTCTTCAATGAGTTATGAAATACCTTTTAAAGATGTAATTATATCAAAAAATTATTCATCACTACCAATGTTTTACAAAGTTTTTGGTTATCAAAAAATGTTTCATTCTAAAAGAAAACTTTTAAGTCTTTATGAAGAATATTCTCATACATCGATTGATAGAAGTAATCTTAGCTTAAAAGAAGCATTAAGAAATGATAAATACAAAATTATAGAAGATAATCACGGGACAACTATTTTTAGACATTATCCACTATGTTATTTAAAAGAAGCATTGTTATTTAACAAAATTGATTATATATTCTTAGATTCTTTAAATATATCTGATGATTTATTTTTAAAAATATTAAATATTTATTTAAATACAATAAATAATAAGATTATGGTTGAAGATGCTTTTGATTTATATTTAGATTTAAATTTAGATTATGAAGATGGTTTTATCTATCTTGATACAGTCTATCAAAAGGAGGAGTTCTAATGAGTGTTGAACTATTAGCTCCAGCTGGAGATTTAGAAAAATTAAAAATTGCGATTATGTATGGAGCGAACGCCGTATTCATTGGGGGGAATCAATATTCCCTAAGAAGTAGAGCTTCAAACTTTACTTTAAAAGAAATAAAGGAAGCAACTACTTTTGCACATCTTTATAATGCCTCTGTTCATGTGACTTGTAATATAGTAATGCATAATATTGATTTAGATAATTTAAAAACGTATTTAAAGGGACTTGAAGAAGCTAATGTTGATGCGATAATAGTATCAAGTATGTATATGATGAGTGTTGCCTTAAAGTATACTAAATTACCAGTTCACGTTTCAACTCAGCAATCAGTAATAAATAAGAAAAGTGTTGAATTCTTTACGAACCTAGGGGCAAGTAGAGTAGTTTTAGGAAGAGAACTAGACATTAATGAAATAAGAGATATCACAAGTTCAACTAATAATGAAATAGAAGTATTTATTCATGGTGGAATGTGTGTATCATATAGCGGGAAATGTGTTTTATCAAATAACCTAACAAATAGAGATGCAAACCGCGGAGGATGCGCTCACTCTTGCCGCTGGAATTACGATATATTTGATAATGGGATAAAGCTTAATAAAGATAATGATTACTTTGCGATGTCTTCTAAAGATTTATGTGCTATTAAAATGATACCTGCACTTATTGATGCAAAAGTAAGTTCTTTTAAAATTGAGGGAAGAATGAAAAGTCTTCACTATATCGCAACAATTGTTAAAACGTATAGAATGTTAATTGATGAATATCTTAAAAATGGCTTTATTAAAGATTTTTCAGTTTATGAAAATAAAATAAAAAAAGCTGAGAATAGAGAAACATCAATTGGATTTTTAAAGGGAATGACGACAATTAATGAACAATTATATGATTTAAATAAATCAGTTCCAACTAAAGAATTCGTTGGGATCGTCTTAGAGTATGATGATATAAGTAAACTTGCAACAATTGAACAAAGAAATTATTTTCTACCTAATTCTATTATTGAAGTGTTTGGTCCTAAGACTGATGAGGCATTAATTAATATTAAAGAAATATATGATGATAAAATGAACTCTCTTGATGCTGCAAGGCATCCTAAGCAAATAATTAAATTTTATACGGATTTCAAATTATATCCATACGACATGTTAAGAATTGTATAATAATTCGTAAGAGCATTTTAGTTTTTCATAATCAATATCATCAATGAAATTAAATAAATCAGTATTATTTAAATCAATTTTTAATAAATCATTATTGATTAATAAATTATCATCATTACTAATGATTTTAAAATTATTATAATAATCTAAAACTAAATATATATTTTTAGATTTAGATATAAAAGCAGCTTTAATTAAAGTTTCCTCAAAATCTTTAATTGAGCCAAAAGCATTTTTTAAACTAGTGTAAAAATTATTCATAAATATCCTTTCAAGTAGGTGATTTAGTGTTTTATGAAGTAGACGGGCACAAAATAGAAGTGGTTATTAAAATCAAGAAAACAAATAAACATATTTATTTAAGATTTAAAGATAATACTATTTTTATAACTTCATATGTTAAGTTAAGTAATAATGATCTTTATAAATTACTTAACTCAAACTTAAATACTATAAAAAAGTATATTAGCAATCAAGAAAAAGTAGAACAAATAAATTCACTTCATCTTTTTGGTTTATCTTACGAATATGTATTAATAGAATCAAATAAAAATAATGTTTTAATTGTTGATGATAAAATTAATATATATACAAAAAAATTAGATAATGATTATATCAAAAAAATAGTAGAAAAATTTTATATTTTAAAAATAAAAGAAGTAATTGAATTAAGATTACCATATTATAAAAAACTATTTAATGATCTTAATACGAATGTTAATCTTAAATATAATTACGCTAAAACTTTCTTTGGTAAATATAATAAAAAATTGCATGAAATTACATTCTCAGGTATTTTAGCTAAAGTAGATTACAAATATATTGATTATGTAATATGTCATGAACTTTCGCATATAAAATATAATGGACATCAATCTGATTTCTATAATTATTTAGAAACAAAATTAAAAGAATCAAAGACACTTCAAAAAGAATTGAGAAGACTTAAATATAAAGATAAATTTTAAAAAGTATTTGATTTTTTTAAAATTTATAGTATAATCAAAATTACGTATCGTTTTAGGAGGATATATCATGATTAATAAAGAAGAATTTGAATTAACAGAAGAAGGTAAACAAAAATTAGAGTTAGAATTAGAAGATTTAACTACTAATCAACGTACTCAAAATATAAATGCATTACAAGAAGCACGTGCGCAAGGTGACTTATCTGAAAATGCGGATTATGATGCAGCAAAAGAAGATCAAAGAAGAATTGAATCTCGTATTTTAGAAATTACTAATATTTTAAAGCATGTTAAAATTATTAAAAAAGATTCATCATCTAAAGTATCTACTGGTAAAAAAGTAGCTATTAAATACTTAGAAACAAATAAAGAAGTTACATGTGAAATAGTTGGAACAATTGAAGCTGATCCATTTGCAAACAAGATTTCAAATGATTCTCCACTAGGAAGAGGAATCTTAGGTAAAGAAGTATCTGATACAGTTTTAATTACAACAGAAACTGGAAGAGAATTCAGAGTTCAAATTTTAGCAATTGAATAATTGTTAAATATATTAATGTTATAAAGGTACGTATGAGTACCTTTTTTGTATTTTAATTTGAAATACCTCTTTTAAAAATATTTTTTTGAATTTTCGCATATATCTAATATAATTGGACATAATATTACTTATATGTTATAATTTGGTTATATATAACATTAAATATTATTGGAGGGTGTATGAGTAAAAATTTGCAAGCGTATTTAGATGTTGAATTGTCTAAAGTGAATTTGAAGAATTTAGAAAACGAAATAAAAGAAGAAAATAATATTGTTATGGAATTTGCACAGCAATTAATAAAGTGCCGTGAAGATTTAAATATAACGCAAAAAGAATTATCGAATATAACAAAAATTCCACAAACAACAATAAGTAGAATAGAAAACGGAACAACTAATCCAACACTTTTGATACTTCAAAAGATTGTTAATGGCTTAAATAAAAAAATTAAAATAGAAATCAGGTGAAGAAATGTCTATTTATATAAATGAATTAAAAGTTAATAACTTTCGTGGCATAAAAAAATTGGATTTAAAAAATTTGAGAGATGTTAATATTATTGTAGGAGATAATAATGTTGGTAAGACTAGTTTGTTGGAGTCTATTCTGATATTGAGAAATCCAATGGATTTTAATAATATGATTAGAATATCTATAAATAGAGAACAAAATTATAGATATATGTATCCCTCTAATAGATTTGAAAGTTTACTTAATCTGTTTAATAAAAATAATGATTTAACAATTGATTTATCTGCTAAACTTAATAATGAAATTGTTTCATTTAATTTAAATGGTGAAATTAGACAAATCATGATAGATTTGAAAGAAGTAAGGGGATATTATGGGAAGAAGTCTGAAACTGTAGTTGAAACAAGCGAATTGCTATGCAACCTGAAATATAATGATGGCATTTTAACAAAATATCAATCATTTAAGTTTAATAGATTTACTTCCATTACTGGTAGGGTTCTTCCTGATGAATTTATAAAAATTATTTATTTGTCACCGACAGATCACTTGAAAACTTTTCGCTTTACTACCATTTTACGTGATAATAATTACAAATCAATTTGTATAAAAGTTTTACAAATTTTTGACGATAAAATAGAAGATTTATTGCTTTTAGAGGATGACGTTACTGGTGAAATGATTAACTATATATATCATAAAGAACTTGGGAATATGCCTATATCAACCTTTGGTGATGGTATTAAAAAAGTCATTTCACTTTCTAATGCGATAGCTTCGGCAAGTAATTCCATATTATTAATTGACGAGTTAGAAACAGCTATTCATGCAAAGTATTATGATGATATATTAAGATTTGTTTTAAAAGCAGCAAAACAATTCAATGTGCAATTATTTATTACTACTCATAGTATTGAAGCATTAGATGGTTTATTAAGTACCCAAAAAGAAAATGGTGTATTTATTGATAATAATAATATTAGTGTAATTACATTGAGAAAAGATGAAGATACTAAAACTACATTATCAAGAGTTCTAACGGGGAAAGAGGTTTATGATAATAGAGAAAAGTTTAATTTTGAGGTTAGATCATGAATTCATTAATAATGTGTGAAGGAAAAACAGATGCAATTTTAATTAGTTATGTATTGTGTAAACTTTCTGGTTGGAAAATAAATAAAGCGCCTAAAAATTTTGATTTTAAAATTGAAGAAAGAAAGAATCAATCTATTTATTGGTATACTAAAGAAGATGATTGGTTACTTATTTGTGGTGTAGGTGGAGTAACTGAATTTGCTAATTTTTTTAAAACTAACATTGAATCAATGCAATTAAATACAAATTTTTTTTCTAAGCTAGTTATTATTGTTGATAAAGATGAAAATACAAATCATAAAATAGAAAAAGATTTTTCTGAAAATTTTAATAATATCAGTAATAAGTTCGAACATAACCAATGGAATAATAACACATATATAGATTTATTTGGAAAATTAGCGGTAATTGACACTTTGATTATTATTATACCAGCTGACAAAACAGGAGCTTTGGAAACGGTGTTATTAAATGCTATAGCTGAAAATGAATATGATCGTTTGATAGTTGAAAAAAGTATTGCTTTTATAGATGAGAATCGTAGTAACGTTTCAAAATATTTCACACAGAAAAGATTAGAATTGAAAGCAAAATTGGGAGTTGTTTTTGCTGTGTTATCTCCTGAAAAAGTATTTTCTTTTATTGATGAATTATTAATTTCGATTCCTTGGGAGAATTATGCACTAATAACTGATACATTTAAAAAAATAATTCAACTATAAAAAAATTTAATTTTTATAGTTAAAATATAAAGTTAAAAATAGTTATAAGACCTATCGGCAAAATTTAGTTAGGTCTTTTTCTTTATAAAAAAATATCTTTTTATTTAAAAAATGTCCATAATATGCAGTTATTTCACACATTTATAATATATTTATCCTACTTTTTTTTAATAAAATAATTCATGAAAATTAAGAAAAAGGAGTATTTATAAAGTGGCCGCAATAATAAGAATTGCTAATTTAAAGAAAACCTATAATATTACTAATACCCAAACTCAAGAAGTTTTAAAAGGAATTGATGTTGAGTTTAATAGTGGAGAGCTGGTAGCATTATTAGGTGAAAGTGGATGTGGTAAATCAACACTAATCAATATCTTAGGAGGGTTAGATAATGATTATACAGGGAGTGTTGTAATTAAAGGAAAGTTCATTAGAGATTATACAGAGTGTGAAATGGATGATTATAGGAAAAAAAGAGTTGGATTAATTTTTCAAAACTATAATTTAATCCCTCATATGACTTTACTTGAAAATGTTGAGATATCAATGGAAATGTCTGATGTTGAAGAGAAAATCCGTAAAGAAAGAGCCTTAGATTTATTAAAAATGGTAGGCTTAAACGATCATGCTAATAAACTTCCATCACAATTATCCGGAGGTCAAAAGCAGCGTGTTGCGATTGCCCGTTCTTTAGCAAATAATCCATCAATCATTTTAGCTGATGAACCAACTGGAGCATTAGACAAAGAATCAGCTAATCAAATATTAAATATTTTAAAAATGATTGCCCAGTCTGGAAAACTTGTTATAATTGTAACCCATAGCCAAAGAGTGGCGGAGGATTGTAATAGAATTATAAAAATAGATGATGGGATAATTACCTCAGATACAAAAAAAGAACGTTTTAAAAATGAAGAGTTTGCTAAGTTTCAAGAACCAAATCCTAAAAATATTCAAACTAAAAATATTTTAAAAATATCCAAAAGAAATATTTGGAATAATAAAAATCGTAATATATTAGTCAGCTTTGCAATGTCTATCGGAATTGCAGCATTTATTTTAATTTTATGTCTTAGTCAAGGCTTAACCAATTATGTTAAAGATTATTATGCCGCTGATAGTATGTCTTTAAATATAACCTCAACAATAAATGGAACGATATCAGATTCAAAAATTACAGCAATAAAAGAAGTTGATGGCGTAAATACAGTTTATGCAACCCACACAGCATCTAATGCTACATATACTTATAATGATAGTACCAATAGTATTTTTATGTTAAATGAATATTATCTAAAATTTGCGCCAACAATGCTATATGGTTCAACAATAACAACTAACAATCAAGTTATTATAAGTGAAAGCTTCGCAAGTACTTTGGCAAATGGCGGAATAATATCATCTATTGGTCAAGGTTTAGATATAACTTATAATAATATTAATCAAACATTTATTATTAGCGGAATATATGAAGATTCAACTGGATCATCTAAATTAAAATGTTATATTAGTAACGAATATTTAAACAATTATTTTACTAATTCTACAAAAACAATTAATACATTATTAGTTACAGTTAGTGATATTACCTATTTAGATGCAGTAGCCTCGACTTTAACTAAACAAGGCTTCAGTAATACATTATATGACGACTCATCATCAGTAATTTTAGATTATATTGATTTAGGTACAACTGTGTTAACCGGGGTGGCCGCTATTTCAATGGTTGTTTCCGCAATAATGATTTTAATAGTTTTATATATAAGTGTTATAGAAAGAACTCAAGAAATTGGAATTTTACGTTCAATTGGGGCTAGAAGAAAAGATATAAGAAAAATATTTATTTTTGAAGCAGGAATCTTAGGTTTAGCTGCAGGAGTAATTGGTTCAATATTCGCTCTTGTTATAGGAAGTGTTGCGAATTTAATATGTTATTTTTCAACAGGAATATTATTTATCAGTTATAATCCATTATACTATTTAATCGGTATTTTATTAACTATAACAGTAAGTGTATTAGCCGGGATAGCACCTTCTAAAAAAGCTTCAGACTTAGATCCAATTGAAGCCTTAAGATTTGAATAAGGTGATATTATGGCCGCTAAATTAACAAATAAACAAAAACAATCAAAGCGAAAAAAACAAAAAAATAATAAAGTTAAAAAAATGGAGCGTCAAGACGAGCTAGGGATAAGTAGAAAAGAAGTAAAGGGAGCAATGAGGCCAGAGGTCTTTATCATCTTAAAGATAATTTCAATCATCGCAGTTCCTCTTATGTATCTTTTATACTCACCATTTTTAATATTCGCAGTAATCTTTAGTAGTTTATTATTAATATTTGCTTTCAAAACTGAAAAATATATGAATAAATCATATATAAAAAAGAATCATATAAAGATTCCTAAATTTGATAGTATAATTGCATGTATTGTAATATTAATTACTGTTTTTGGAACGATTAACTCCTTAAATACGAAAAAGAAAATGCCAGCTTTTAATATTGGTATGGAAATAAAAATAAAATTAGAAAATACAGGATCATGCCTAACAGGTAGAAGAGGTATATTTAACAATCTTAAAATCTCTAATTTTGCGCCAGCCTCTTTACCTGATGGATTTGAAGGCCCAAAACCTCAGCATATGGAAATGGAAGATTTACCAGTTGAAATGCTATTTTCAGTTGTGATATCATCGTTAAATTCAGTATTATTAATTTTAATTCCAATTTCAAGTGGATTATCTTTATGGATGTTTATCAAAAAAAGAAAAAGATTAGATAAATTTATGAATGAAATAATTTCAGATGATTATGAAGTAATGAGTGATGATGAAATAAAAAGATTATTAATGTTCGATTTAATACCTCTTGAGGATACTACTAATTTAGATAATGAAATAAAAGGATAAAGGTGCTAGAAAGCACCTTTACTTTTTGAATCTTCATTTAATACAAGATAGAGCTTCATCAATGCTCTTTTTTCTATTCTAGATACATAAGAACGAGATATTTTCATTTCTTTAGCAATTTCTTTTTGAGTCTGACATTTACTCATATTAATGCCATATCGTCTATTTATGATATCTAATTCTCGCTCTGATAAGCTATTTAATGCCTGATAAAGATTTTTGACTTGCCATTCTTCAAGCATAGTATCAAGCATTTCAGGTTTATCATCTTTGATTAAATCCATTAATTCAATTTGATTTCCTTCTTTATCAAATCCAATTGGACTTTCTAAATACACATAATTTCTTTTGTTTTTATTTGCTCTAATAGACATTAATATTTCATTTTCAATACATCGTGCCGCATAGGTTGCAAGTTTATTTTCCGAATCAAAATTAAAAGAATCAACAGCTTTAATTAAACCTAAAATACCAATAGATAAAATGTCGTCTTTATCTTCCTTAGTATTTTCATATTTTTTTGCAATATGAGCAACCAATCTTAAATTATGCTCTATAAGTTTAGCCCTAGCATTTTTATCCTTGTTTTTTAAAAGTGTTAAATAATATTTTTCCTCCTCTTCACTTAATTTTGGGGGATAAGACTCACTTTTTATTGCTCCAAAAAATGGCAATAGTAAAAAAATATTAAACATATATACTCCTTTGTTTTACAAAAATATGGCTTTGTTATATAATAGTAATGATATGAGGTAATAAGATGATAAAAAAAATGATTCCAGATAGTTATGTTTCGTCAATATACGACATTCCATATACTAATTTATATGCCAAAGGTATTAGATTAATACTAACGGATTTAGATAATACTTTAATTTCTTATAAAGAAACTAAGCCAACACAAGAACTTTTTAAATGGAAAGAAGAAATTGAAGCCATGGGATTTGAAATTATCATTGTCTCTAATTCAAGAAAAGATAGAGTAAAGAATTTCGCTACTTTATTAGATTTGAAATATGTTAAATTTGCCAAAAAACCATCTAAATTAGGTTTAAAAAAAGCTATTAGAATAGCTAGTAAAAAATATGAATTACATGAAATCATTGAATTTGGTGATCAATTAATGACTGATGTCTTTGGTTCAAAAAGATTAAAAATTGAAAGTATTTTAGTTAAAGCGATTGATAATAAAACTGAAAAATGGGTTACAAGAAATAATAGAAGAATTGAACGCTTCTTTTTAAAAAGAATAGAAAAGAAATTTCCTAATCTTTATTTAGAAAAATTAGAAGAATATGTTAAGGAGAATCATAATTGATGCTAAAAAAATGTATGGGCTGCGGCTCAATCTTACAAACTGAGTTTGAAGATAAAGCGGGGTATATTCCAGAGATCACAAAAAATAAAGATTTATTTTGCAAAAGATGCTTTAGATTAAAGCACTATAGTGAATTACCAAAAATAATTGCATCAAATCTTGATTATGAAAAAGTTATAGATAATGTTTTATCTAAAAACGGGTTAATGATATTAATCGTTGATTTATTTGACTTTTCAGGCTCTTTTACAAAAACAATTGTTGATAAATTAAGAGGTAAGGATGTTATATTAGTTGCAAACAAATATGATTTATTTCCTAAAAGTACAAATGTTACTAAAATAGTAGATTGGTTAAGTAAATCTTGCGAAAAAGTATTCTTTAGAGTTTTAGGGATTCATATCGTTTCAAGTACTAAAGGATATTATTTAGATGAATTAATGAATACAATAGATTTAGCTAGAAAATCAAGAGATGTTTATTTTGTAGGATGTGCAAACGTTGGTAAGTCTTCATTAATAAATCAATTATTAAAGAAATTTAATGCTAAAACTGAAGATTTAATTGCAACCTCAGTAATCCCTGGAACAACCTTAGATCAAATAGTTATTCCATTTTTTGAAGACAATAAAGCCTTTATAGATACTCCGGGGTTAATTAATGAAGGCAATATTATAAATAAATTATTACCAAAATCATATAAAATGATTTTACCAAATGGAGAAATAAATCCTATTACTTATCAAATAACTAAAAACAATTGTATCTTTGTAGGTGGAATTGTTTGTGTTGATTTTACTGAGGTAATTAATAATGTAAGTTTAACTTGTTATTTTTCAAAGAGTTTAACAATACACCGCACTAAATCAGAAAAAATCCCGCATTTTTTTAAAGAGCATATTGGAACGCTTTTAACACCTCCAAGTGTAGAAGAGAAAGATAATATTAAATATACTATTCATAATTTTGAATTTGATGGTAAAATTAAAAAGGACATTGTCTTTTCAGGATTAGGTTTTATAACTGTTAGTGGAAGTGGCAAGTTTATGGTCCATACTTTTGAAGGAACGGATGTGTTTGTAAGAAATGCAATTATTGGCAGATAAAATAACAGAAATTGAAGAAAAGGTCCGCGAAAAGTTTTTAAAGTCAAACAAAATTGATCGCTATAACCATGTCTTAGGTGTTGTTAAAATGGCTTCCTATTTAGCTGAAAAATATAATGTAGATCAATCTAAAGCAACTATTGCTGCTTTAATACATGATTATTATAAATATGAAGATATTGAAACATTAAAAACTTTAATTAATAAAGATGATTTAGAAGAATGTGCATCATGTGATGCCTTATATCATGCATACGCTTCTGCAAATGCCTTAAAGGATGTTTTTGGTATAGATGATATAGAAATCTATAATGCCATCCGTTATCATGTATTTGGTAGATATCCAATGACAAGATTAGAAGAAATTATTGTTATTAGTGATTACACAGAAGAAAATAGAAAATATGAGGATTGTATAATTGCTCGTAAGTTGGTTATTAATAAAACTATTGAAGAAGCAATAGCTTATAGTGCTGAAAAAACAATCGAGCATTTATTAAAAGAAGGAATTCCACCCCAAAAAATGAATTATGTGGTGTTACAAAAATATAAGGAGAAAGTAAATAATGCTTAAAGTAATAAAAGAATGTATTGAAAAAGTAAAAGGGTCTGATGTAGTAATCTATGATATGGAACAAACATCACCATTATTTGATTATATGGTTATCGCAACTGTTGATTCTGAACGTCAAAGTGATGCAGCATGTGAATATATTAAAACTGAATTAGAATCAAAAGGATATCAAGTAAAAAATATTGAAGGAAAATACACTGCTTGGGTATTAATTGATTGTATCGATGTAATAGTACATGTATTTACAAAACAAGAAAGAGAATATTATAACTTAGAAAAAATCTATTTAGATGTTAAAAAAGTAGATTATAACGCTATATAAGAATTGAAAGACTAGTGATAGTCTTTTTTTATATCTTAATTGTCGAATTATGTAGAACGAAAAAAATTGTAAAGCAATCAATAAGATGTTATTTTGTAAATATATAAATGTTAAATAATATCAAAATTTGACAATTTAAAAAAAATATAATAAATTATGAGATGGGGAGTAGTGTGTCAAAAAACAGCAGAAAACAAAGGGCAAGTAAAAAGCCCAATGTAACGGCGATTTCGAATAATGTAAAACAAAATGATTGTAATAATAAAATTTTAGAAAATCTAAAGAATGAAATTACGCAATTAAAATCTCAAATATTTCTTTTTTTAGGAGCTTTTTCTATAATAATAAGTACTACATTTGTTGCAGCTCAATTAATATGGCCAAACTTAAATATATCTAATGCAGATAAATACGCTAAAATTCAAATATTTATAACTGGACCATTAATAATGTACTTCGCTTTTGTTTGCATTCCATTGTTAATTGCTTTTAAGGAATATACTTTGAGCAATATGAGTGTATTTATTAAATTATACCAAAATATATCTGATAGAATAATGTATCCCAATTATATTGATCATTTAAAAAAAAGATACAAAAATTTTATAATTAATCCAAGTGAAACTGAAAAAAAAGATATGTACCTTTATCTTATATGGCGATACAATAAAAAAATAAAACTGTTGCAAGGTTTATTTATCGCTAGTTTAATTTTGTTTTTTCTAATGGTAATATATGTAGCAGCAGTGTCCATGTATGCAGGCGAGTTTCAGAGATGGATTTACGGGTAAAGAATCTTTTAAAAAAGTCGATTGATTTGTATTTATAATTATTACGATAATTTAAAAAAAATATTCGTAAAATATAAAAACAATACATATTTGTAGACACATATAAAATAAAATCGAGATTAATTTCTCGATTTTTATTTTATAAATCTATAGGTTCTTCATAGTTAAATATTTCTGAATCATATCCCGTATATAAAGAAATATCTTTAAAGTTCATATTGAAACTTATTTTTTTATCAAAATATAGGTAATCATTTACAGCTTTAATTAAAGTAGTAGCTTCCTTTAATGCTAAATTATAAAGTTCAAATATTGTATAATTTACTCTTTTACCATCATAAGGTTCTCGATATTCTTTTTTTTCAGTATTTAAATAGTCAGTTTTTATTTTTGAAAATTTATTAATTATAGATTTTAACTTTGAATAATTAAATTTACTTTTAAATTTTTTATTTGATAATTTAAAGTATTGGAAACTTTGTGAAAATCCATATGTCCTATTCATGGCGTAGTCTAAGGCATTATAATCATTAAAGTTTAAGAGAAAAGCTCCTTTAAATTTTTTATTTAAATTTAATTGTAAAAATGTTGTTTCGTCCTCGTATTTTTTAATGAAAAAGTAATCAAGCATTTCACAATATTTTTTATATTTATTTTTATATTTTTTATTTGGTTGACTCAAAGTATCAACCCCACTTCTAGAATAAATAAAAGGGTTTAAATATTTATCTAATGTATAATGAGATACAAGTCCATATATTAAAGAGACATTGTCTTTATCAAAACCATTTTCTTTAGTATATTTAATTATATTTTCTAAAAACTCTTTAGTTTTTTTATTATGCATTTTATAAGATATATTAAAATCATCTTTTTTGAAAAGATTATTATATTTATAATAGTTTCCAAGATCATATATGTTGGCATATAAAAATATTTTCGCATCAGTTAAATGAATTTGTTTTTTATATTTTTCATCTAAAGTAGAAAATAAATCTTTAGAAAAATAATAATGAAGCATAGAACCACTCATATAATCACGTCCTTTGTTATAATTATAATCGAAAAAGCGCATTTTTAAAAGTTTAATCTTTAAATTTCACTCTATTTGTTATAAAATAAACCTTGGAGGTTTTATTTATGAAACAATTAACCAAAGAACAATTAAGTGTAATTGAAAGACAAATGTTTAATCATACAAGAGATGTTGATACAGCAATATATGATGCAATGTTTTTTGATGACTTTCCAAAAGAAATAGCTGTTGATGCCTTACTTATGTATCAAAATAAAGACGGTGGTTTTGGAAGTGGTTTACACATAGATATATATAGTCCTGATTCAAGTGTATATGTAACTTATGAGGCGTTAAAGATTTTATATATGGTTGGATTTAGAAGTATGAAAGAAAATGAATTATTAGAAGGATTACTGAATAAGGCTTTTAATTATTTATATAATAGAAATACTCTTAAGGATAATAAATTTGAACCATTAGAAAAAACTAATAATAAATATGCTCATTCAAAGAAATTTGAACTTGATGAAAATACATTTGAGCGCTTTGGATATTATCCAAGTGTTACAATATTTGGCTTTACTTTATTATTTTGCGATGAAACTAAAGCATACTATAAAAAGGCTTTAAATTATGCTAAAAAAGCTATAAGTGATTTTTATATATCTAATGCCCATACTAAAGATGAGTTATATGCATATTCTTTATTTATAGAATGCCTAAGATATAAAAATTTATTAATTGAAGAATTAGATAAATTAGAAAATAGTTTATTAGAATATGGCTTAAGTGTTGTAAGTAGAGATGTTAGTGCTTATGAAGAGGAAGATGCAGTTCGTCCAACTCTAATATTTGCGCATCTTAATTTAAATGAGGAAGCAAAAGAATTGCTTGAACGCGATTTAGATTATATAATTGATTCAATAGCGTCTCACGGACTGTGGGATCATAAATCAGACTGGGATGAAGATAAATACCCAGAAGCATCAAGCGCATCTTTAAAATGGATTGGTGTAGAAAGTTATAGAAATTTATATCTATTAAAAAAATTTAATAGATTCTAAGAGGTAAGAAAAATGAAAAAAAAACCTGTAGTTTTAATGATATTAGATGGATTTGGAATAGATAAGGCATCAAGTACTAATGCAATATCTTTAGCTAATAAACCAAATTTAGATTCATTAATGAAAAAATATGATGTAAAAACACTTGAAGCATCAGGAGAAGCAGTTGGACTTCCTGAGGGTCAAATGGGTAATTCAGAAGTAGGTCATTTAAATATTGGAGCTGGTAGAATTGTTTATCAATCTCTAACAAGAATCAATAAAGCAATTAAAGATAAAGAATTAGAAAATAATAAAGCTATCAATAATGCTATAAATCATGCGATTAAAAATAATTCAAAGTTTCATATCTTTGGCTTAGCCTCAGATGGTGGAGTACATTCACATACTAAGCATATTATTGCGATTGCAAATATTGCCGCATCTAAAGGGATTAAAGAAGTTTATTATCATGCATTTTTAGATGGAAGAGATGTTGCACCTAAATCGGCTTTAATTTACTTAGATTCTATTTGTGCAAATTCAAGCGTTAAAGTCGCAACAGTTTCAGGGCGTTATTATGCAATGGATAGAGATAGAAACTATGAGCGTATTCAAGTTGCCTATGATGCCATAACAAGAAATATTGGGCCACATTTTAATGATTATAAAGAAGGAATAGAAGCTTCATATAATAATGATATTACTGATGAATTTGTGCTACCTTTTATTTGTGATGATAAAGGTATGGTTTCTAAAAATGATGCCGTAGTATTCGCAAACTTCCGTCCTGATCGTGCCATCGCAATAGCTACTGCTATTTCAAACCCAAATGGTATTGATTATAATCAGGATAAACCATATAGATTAAATATTAATAAAGAAGTAGATAATATTTATTTTGTTTCAATGATGAAATATTCAGATACAGTTAAAGGCGAATTAGCTTTCGAACTTCAAGAATTAAAAAATTTACTTGGTGATGTTGTAAGTGATAATGGCTTAAAACAATTAAGAATTGCGGAAACTGAAAAATATGCCCATGTTACATTCTTTATGGATGGTGGTGCCGATAGAGAAATTTATAATGCTAAGCGTATTTTAGTAAATTCTCCTAATGTCGCAACATATGATTTAAAACCTGAAATGTCTGCTTATTTAGTAACTGATAAATTAGTAGAAGCAATTAAAGCGGATCTTTATGATTTAATTATTGTTAACTATGCTAACTGTGATATGGTTGGTCACACAGGAAATATTGAAGCTGCAAAGCTTGCGACAGAAGCAGTTGATAAATGTGTCGGATTAGTAATGGATGCAATAAATGAGGCGGGTGGAGTAGCCTTAATTACTGCTGACCATGGAAATGCTGAAAAGATGGCTGATAGTGAAGGAAAACCATTTACAGCTCATACAACAAATTTAGTCCCAGTACTTATAACTGATGAAAAACTTAAAATAAGAGATGGTATTTTATCTGATATTGCCCCAACATTATTAGAGTTATTAGGAATTGATATTCCATCTGATATGGAATCAAAATCATTAATAGTATAAAATTCTATTATTTCATTTTTTGTTAATATTTAATACATAAAAAACCTCGAAATAACGAATAAAATATCAAATAAATTTATATTTTATTTATTATTGACAATTCAAAATAAATAGGTTATTATTTATATACTATCTTAAATATGATGATTAAGAAGGAGTAAATTTATATTTTTCCATAGAGAGCTTTTGGTTGGTGAAAAAAAGCGTAAAGTATATTTTGAACTAGTCTTAGTAATAGAGCACTGAACAAAGAAATTTTAAGTAGGCTGCTTCGGGATGCCCGTTATAGCTATAAAGTATATTATATACTTGATAAGGTGAGTATCGTGAGATATTTATAAATTGAGGTGGAACCACGAATGATCGTCCTCTAGGATACATATGTATCTTAGAGGATTTTTTTTCGAAAAAGAAAGGAAGAAAAATTTATGAACAATGAAAAATATGTAAAATTTCAAACAATTAAATTAAAAGACAGAACTTGGCCAGACAAAGAAATTCAAAATGCCCCAATATGGTGTAGTGTTGATTTACGTGATGGTAACCAAGCGCTCGTTACTCCTATGACTGTTGAAGAAAAAATTAAAATGTTCAAATTACTTGTTAAAATGGGTTTCAAACAAATTGAAGTTGGATTTCCATCTGCAAGTCAAATTGAATTTGATTTTATAAGAAAATTAATCGATGAAAACTTAGTGCCAGATGATGTTACATTACAAGTGTTAACTCAAGCGAGAACACATTTGATTAATAGAACTTTTGAATCTTTAAAAGGTTTAAAGAAAGCTATCGTCCATATTTATAATTCAGTAAGTGTATTACAAAGAGACGTTGTATTTCATAAGTCAAAAGAAGAAATAAAGAAAATCGCCACTGATGGTGTAAAATTAGTACGTGATTTATCAGAAAACTTTGATGGTGAAATTCTATTAGAGTACTCTCCTGAATCATTTACAGGTACAGAAGTTGAGTATGCTTTAGAAGTATGTGAAGCTGTACTTGATACTTGGGGAGCAGATGATAATAAAAAAGTTATTATTAATCTACCTTCGACTGTTGAAATGGATTTAGCGAATGTCTATGCTGATCAAATTGAATACATGTGCCGTAATTTTACTAACCGTAATCGTGTAATTGTTTCTCTTCACCCACATAATGATAGAGGATGCGGTATTGCTTGTGCTGAACTTGGCTTACTTGCAGGGGCAGACCGTGTTGAAGGAACACTATTTGGTAATGGGGAAAGAACAGGTAACGTTGATATTGTTGCGGTTGCTTTAAACATGTATGTTCATGGAGTGGATCCAAAATTAGATTTTTCTAATATGAATGAAATTAAAGATACATATGAAGAAGTTACAAAAATACCTTTAACTGATCGTCATCCATATGCTGGTAAATTAGTATTTACAGCATTTAGTGGCTCACATCAAGATGCAATTAATAAAGGTATGAGTGAGTATGTCGGAAGAAAGAGTGAAGTATGGGCTATTCCATACTTACCAATAGATCCTGCTGACTTAGGACGTCAATATGAACCAATAGTGCGCATTAATTCTCAATCTGGTAAAGGTGGTATTGCCTTTGTCTTAGAACAAAATTACGGTTTTAAATTACCTAAAGCTATGCAAGCTGATTTTTCTAATATTATTCAGAAGATTAGTGAAGCAAAAGGGGAAATCACAACAGAAACTATCTATAATGAATATATAAAGAATTATGTAACTTTCTGCCCGCATTTAAAGTTTAAAAAGCATCAAGCGATTGATATTTCTGATCAAGGAATGGAATATGATCGTAATTTTATTATCAATTGTACGCTTAATGATAAAGAAATGATTTATTCAGGCTTTGGGGATGGACCAATTGAAGCTGTAGTAGATGCGGTTAATAAGAGTGGATTAGTTAATATTAATATTGTTGATTATATGGAGCATTCATTGTCTAAGGGTAGTGGTGCTGATGCCGCATGTTATATCGAAGTAGTTGATAATGATACGAATAAGCATTATTATGGATGTGGAATTGATAAGTCTATTATTGTTTCAACTATTAAAGCAATTTTTATAACTATTAATAAAATATTAGATACAAGAAATTAATTGACATATAACTTTTTAAAGAGTAATATATGTGTAGAAACGAAAAACTTCAGGGCAGGGTGTAATTCCCGACCGGCGGTAAAGTCCGCGAGCGCAAGCTGATTAGGTGTAATTCCTAAACCGACAGTAGAGTCTGGATGGAAGAAGAATTTTCTAATTTTTAGAATTCATCTTTTTTGTCCTCCAGTTTTGGAGGACTTTTTCGTTTTAAGAAAGAGGAATAAGATGAAAAAACAAAAATCAATCAAAAGAATTTGCTATATCGCAATTCTAAGTGCTCTTGCTTCAGTACTTTATAATGTACCGAAGTTTTCACTACCATGGTTTCCATCATTTTTGGAAATCAACTTCTCAATGCTTCCAATAATTATTGCGGCCTTTATGCTTGGACCAATTGATGGTAGTATTGCGGTAATTATTAGATGTATTATTAAATTTACTTTTTGGGGTTCAGGCACTCAAGGAGTAGGTGAAATATCGGATTTAATACTAGGTTTAGCCTGTGTATTAACATCTGGTTATGCTTACCGCATGTTAAAAGAAAAGAAACATAGCGATTTAATAAGTATTATTATAATGATTCTAACTTGGATAATTACCTCAATTATTTCCAATTGGCTAGTTGTAATCCCTTTATATGTTAAATTATTATTTGATGGTAATATGGCTCCACTTGTTGGAATGTGTAGTATTATTAAAGGAATTAATCAAGATAACTTTATGGGAATGTATTTATTATACGCAGTAGTACCTTTTAATGCCCTTATTTCAATCTCGATTGGTTTAATTACTTATTTAGTAAATAAAAGAATTAAAGTTGTTTATAATCAATTCGAATAATAATGGTATAATAGTATGAAGGATGTGATATTTTGTCTTTAAGAACAATAAAAAATAAATTTAGGCAACCTTTATACAAGGATGATTTAAAATATGTGTTATTAAATGGAATAGTAGCGATGATATTTGTCTCAATCGCTATGGGGATAGTTGAAGCTTTTTTAGCAAAAATAAATTTTCCATTTAGTATTTGTGTATATTTAATCGGATTTTTAATAGGTAGACAAATAAGTAAGCATTATTATACTTATCATATTTGGTATCCAACTTTAGCTGTAATATTTACTATTATAGGATATATAATTTTTAATGCCGCTTTTATAGGTGTTATAATTGGTAATTTTAATTATGTTATAAAATATATCTTTAGTTTAGATTTTTTGATTTATACATTAACCTCAATTAATCCTATAAATGGTATAAATTCATTTTTGAATTTATTAGTTTTAGCTTTAACAGTGGTAACATCTTTTAGAATTGCTAGTAGAAGACGCTAAAACGTTTTCAAATAATGTAAATGATTTGTTTTTTATGTTATTTATAGTATAATATTTATGGTAAAAAACAATAATAAATCAAGGAGATATAATCTTATGCCAATAATTACTGACGTATACGCACGCGAAGTATTAGATTCACGTGGAAATCCAACTGTAGAAGTTGAAGTTACAACTGAAAGTGGTGCATTTGGACGCGCATTAGTGCCATCTGGAGCATCAACTGGAGAATATGAAGCTGTTGAATTACGTGATGGAGATAAATCACGTTTCTTAGGAAAAGGAACATTAAAAGCTGTTTCTAACGTAAATGATATAATCGCCCCAAAAGTAGTAGGAATGGATTGCCGCTTACAAACTGCAATCGACTACTTAATGATCGATTTAGATGGAACTGACAATAAAGGAAAATTAGGAGCAAACGCAATTTTAGGTGTATCTATTGCTTGTGCAAGAGCTGCATCTAACTATTTAGGAACTCCACTTTATAACTATTTTGGTGGATTTAACGCAAGACAATTACCATTACCAATGATGAACATTTTAAATGGTGGTGCTCATGCTGATTTCTGTATTGATTTCCAAGAAATCATGATCTTACCTATTGGTGCAACTTCAGTTAAAGAAGCTGTAAGAATGGGTGCAGAAGTATTCCATAACTTAAAAACAATTTTAAAGAAAAATGGCTATAACACAGCTGTAGGTGATGAAGGTGGATATGCACCTAAATTATCTTCTAATACTGAAGCATTTGAAAGAGTTGTAGAAGCTATCAAAGCTGCAGGTTATGTTCCTGGTAAAGATATTTGCTTAGGTATCGACGTTGCAGCATCTGAATTCTTTGATGAAGCAACAGGTAAATATACATTAAAAGCTGACAAAGGTGAATTCACTTCAAAAGAAATGGTAGACAACTACTATGTACCTTTATGTGAAAAATTCCCAATCATCACTATTGAAGATGGTCTTGATGAAAATGACTGGGATGGATGGAAATATTTAACTGAAAAGTTAGGCGATAAAATCCAATTAGTTGGTGATGATTTATTCGTTACTAATACTAAACGTTTAAAGAAAGGTATCGACATGGGAGTAGCTAACGCTATCTTAATTAAAGTAAACCAAATTGGTACTTTAACTGAAACTTTCGAAGCTATTGAAATGGCTAAACGTGCTGGATATACAGCTGTAGTTTCTCACCGTTCTGGTGAAACTGAAGATACAACAATCGCTGATATCGTTGTTGGTACAAATGCTGGTCAAATTAAGACTGGTTCAGCTTCTCGTACAGACAGAGTTGCTAAATACAACCAATTATTCCGTATCGAAGATGAATTAAATGGACGTGGTTCATTTGAAGTATCTAAGTTTGAAGGTAAAGCATCACTTTACTGTATAAAGTAATAAAACGAATTGAAGGGGAGTTCAAAACTACCCTTCTTATTTTTTTAAAAAACATCTTGCATTCAGATGCATCAGATGATATAATAACCCTAGTGATTATTTCACAAAGATTATATTTTATAAATAATATGGAGGTAAACTCATGCAAGTTATAGATTATTTTATTTTAATAGTAGCAATTCTTTTAATAGTTATTGTAATGTTACAAAACTCAAAAGATGATATAAATGATGCTTTTAATGGTGGTAAATCTGAATTATTCAAAAACCAAAAAACACGTGGTTTAGAATTATTCTTCCAAAGAGGAACTATTATTTTAGGCGTAGTATTCTTCGTTTTGGTTGTTGTTGCAGGCGCAATTAGATAGTAATTATAAGAGATTTCTACTGAAGTCTCTTTTTTTTCTCAAATGAAAGGTAGGTGGGAATATGAAGGATAGAATTTTAAAAATGATGGAAAGTGTTACAAGTTTTCAAGCACTTTCTAAAAAATTGAATATATCAAAAGCTAATTTAAAAGATCAAATGAATGAACTTGTAAAAGAGAATAAAGTTTATTTAGATAATGAAACAGGCTTTTATTATTTAGTAAAAACGGGAACGATCATTATGAATACTAAAGGATTTGGCTTTATTAAAACTGATACTATAGATGAAGATGATTATTATGTTCCTGACTATGAACTTAATGATATATATGATGGGGACTTGGTAACTTTTTATGTAGAAAAAGGATATCATGAAAAACCATTTGCCAAAATTGTAAAAGTTATAAAAAGAGGTCATGAAAAGATTATTGGCCAAATTATAATAAAAAGAGTAAAAGGTGATCCTAAGTATTACATCTTAAGTAATGATAATAAATTCAATGTAAAAGCCCGAGTTAAGATTAAAGACTTAGGGAATGCCGTAGAAGGTACAGTCGTTATTGGAACTTTAAAATATTTAAAAAATAGTTTAGAAGCCTCAATAGACCAAGTTTTAGGTCATATTGATGATCCAGGTATGGATATTTCTTTAATCGCTTTAAAATACGGTTTTGAAGCAAAATTTAGTGATGATGTAATGGCTGAAGTAGATAAAGTAAATACAGAAGTATTAGAATCTGAACTTAAAAATAGGGTTGACTTTACTAATAAAACTATTATTACTATTGATGGTGATGATTCAAAGGATTTTGATGATGCTGTAAGCTTAAAATTATTAGATAACGGTAATTATGAACTTGGAGTATATATTGCAGATGTGAGCCATTATGTTAAGTTTGATAGTGAACTTGATATGGAGGCTAAAAAAAGAGGTACTTCAGTTTATCTAGCCTCAACTGTAATTCCAATGCTACCACATAAATTATCAAATGGGATCTGTTCACTTAATGAAGATGTTATAAGACTTGTCTTAGCCTGTACAATGGAAATAGATTTAAAAGGTAATTTAAAAAGTTATGACATTAAAGAAGGCTATATTAAATCTAAGCACCGTATGACTTATAATAAGGTTAATCAAATCTTAAAAGGTAATACGACCTTAATAGAAGAATATAACGATATCTATGATATGATTTTAAAAATGAATGATTTAGCGCATATTATAAGACGTCGCCGTGAGAAAAAAGGCGGAATTGAATTTGAAGTTGCTGAATATAAAATTGATTTAAATACTGATGGTTCTCCAAAAGAAATCAAAATCAGAACTAGAGGAGACGCAGAAATGCTTATTGAGGATTTCATGCTTCAAGCTAATGAAACAGTTTCATATCATTTATCAATTATGGAACTACCTTGTGTTTACCGTGTCCATGAAAAACCTGACCAAGAAAAACTGCGTAATGTATTTACCTTATTAAGTAATTTAGGCTATACGAATAAGGTTAGTCAAAATGATATTCATCCAAAAGTTATCCAAGAAGCCCTAAAGAGTATTGAAGATGAAACAAATAGTTTTATCGCAAACCAAATGTTACTACGCGCTATGATGAAGGCTAAGTATACAACACAAAATTTAGGACATTATGGCTTATCTATGCAATATTACTCTCATTTCACTTCGCCTATAAGAAGATACCCCGATTTAATATTACATCGTATTATTAAAGAATGCTTACTACATCCAACTAAATTAAATCAACGTTTAAATTATTATAATGAAAACTTAGAATTAATCTGCGTATCAAATTCAATAAGTGAAAGAAAAGCTATTGAATGCGAACGTGAAGTTAATGATATGTTATTTGCGTGGTATATGCAGTCTCATATTAATGAAACATATGAAGGTATGATTTCATCTGTTTTATCATTTGGAATGTTTGTATCACTTAATAATGGAGTAGAAGGTTTAATTCATATTAGAAATTTAGATGGCTATTTTGTCTTTGATGAAAAGAATTTGACATTAACTAATGGGACTAAGACATATAAATTAGGAGATAAGATAAAAATAGTTGTCACAGCTTCAAACAGAAATACTAGACAAATTGATTTCTTATTAGAAGAAGATTATAATAAGTTATATGGGGTGAATTAAATGAAGATAGTAGCCACAAATAGAAAAGCCTCATTTGAATATTTCTTTTTAGAAACATATGAAGCAGGTATTAAACTAACTGGTACAGAAATAAAATCTGTAAGAGCAGGAAAACTTAATATTAATGATGCCTATGTCATAATTAGAAATGGAGTTCCATATATTTTAAATATGCATATTGCGAAATATGAAAAAGGAAATATCTTCAATCATGATGAAACAAGAAGTAGAGAACTTTTACTTCATAAACATCAAATAATAAAACTTGCAACAAAAGTAAAACTAGAAGGTTTGGCTTTAGTCGCAACAAAAGTCTACTTTAAAGATGCCTTACTAAAAATAGAAGTAGCTTTATCTAAAGGTAAAAAACTAGAGGATAAAAGAGAAACAATAAAAGAACGCGATAATAAGCGTGAAATACAAAAAGCAATAAAAATAAAAAATCAATATTAATTATATCTATGGTATAATTAATATACATGGGCTAGTTATGGATTCGCCGTGGTTGATAAAACTTTATAAGCACGTCATGGTTGCGCATGTAAAAACGCCGAGGTTAAAATAACCGCAAAAACAAATTTATTTGCACGTTCTAATAATATGAACGTTGCATACGCTTGCTAATTTAAATAACGTAAGCTCTCAAATATAAGCTTTCCTATGGCTTATATCTTGGGATCACTATAATAGGATATATTTAGTTCGTGCCACCTTAACGAACTAAATGAAAACAATAAGGTTAGCTATAATCTAGTATGCTTTTCTACAAGATTATAGTGAATTTAAATGAAAAGCTAAACGTGTAGAAAGTAAAGCCTAGTTGGCTGCGTACGGGAGTTCGAGTCTCCCCTGGTCCACCAAATAGAAAGCATAGGTTTGATACAATTTAACGAATTGTATTAAACCTTTTTCTTTGCTTTTTTAACCAAATATAGCCGCTTTTAAGCAAAATAACCTGCTTAGAGCGGCTTTTATTTGTTTTATAGAAGTATTGCTGAACGGAAAATAATATGTAGTTTGATGCTGCTTTTAATCATTTAACGATTACAGGCGAAAAATCAACTATTTAACGATTACCTGCTAGGGGTGCGTAAAAAAAGTTAAATAATTTTTTAAGCCACTTTAGACAGAATTTTCTCAATAAACAACTGTTTTGGCTACTCTAAATTGGATAAAAAGTTCATTTAATATAAAGTTTCTCAAATCGCCCTTTTTGCAACTCTTAGTTGATTTGACATAGAAATTATTAGTGATAGAATTAAAGTGAATTTGCAGAGCTCGCTAATGATATTCGGAAAGATGGTGATGTTGATGAACTTAACTAATGAAGAAACTAAAACACTTCTTGCAATATTAAAAACAGAAATTGTCGAAGTTGAAGACCTAATTAAAAATGCAGATGTTGCAGATAAAGCTGAACTAGAAAAGCATTTAGTAATTGTGAAATCTATTAGTAAAAAAATATAATCTTTTTCTCCAAGACCATTGTTTTGGAGTTTTTTATTAAATTTTAAAAATAATCATATAAAATAGTGTTTTAGTATTGACATACCAAATTTATTGTGATATAATACAATTACGATGGAGGTATACCAAAATGATTAATAAATATTGGGTATTAGAAAGCTTATATAGAGCAACAGGAAATACAAATTCGATGGAGCCTATTTACAACGTATATAGAGTATTAAAACTAAAAGAACTAGGGTTCGGATTAGAGTCAACGCCAGAAGACTTAATGTATGGGATGTATTCTGCAAATAGTTTTCCACCATTTAAAGGCGACGCTAGGAACTTTTATGAAATTTTTAAAATTATTTCTGGTTTTACAGTTGAAGGGTGCATTGATTATATAGAGTATATTCGTACCAGCCAGAAGAAATCTTCGGCTACTGAATTTATGATTCCAGATTCATTGGCAAAAATAATGATGAAATCCATTACTAATAGGGTATCAAAAATTTATATTCCGGATTGTGAAAAATACGGCATAGCATTTTACAATTTGATTAGTTCATACTCTGAATGTAAATTTTATACTTCTTGCGTGGATGCTGATCTGAAAAAGCTTTATCAACTATTATATGCACATTTGAATGTTGAGTTTATAAATGCTGACATATACCGAGAAGACTTTGTGCATGAAAAGTTTGATATAATTATTTGCTTTCCTATCATGGGCGGTCGTTCGCTTATCGACAAAAGTGGTTTTATAAGTAATGAACCCGCCTTAATTGCAGCACAGAATTTGTTATATCATCTCTTTCCAGATGGAAATTTAACAATCGTATTACCGGCTAAAGTAACTTTTGGTGGTGGTGACGTTCAATACTTTAGAGATTATATAGATAGTAACTACAAGATTAATGAAATAAGTTCATTGCCAAACAAATTATTTTATCCATACATGGCAATTAATACTTATTTATTTAACTTTTCAAATGGCGTAACAGAGGATATTATCTTACGTAAATATTCTCTTGAAAAAAACAATACAAGCGTTCTTCCTAAGTTAATAGTGGAAGATGAAAAGTTGTATTTTGAAGACGAATTTAGATCATTAAACGGCTGGTCTATTGATATGGCTTTTAATTCTAATGATGAAGAAATACTAAATTTCACAGAGTCACGAGTAAAAAAGAATCAGTTAAAAGATGTTGCAACCTTATTTAGAGGTAGAGCAATTACTGAAAAAGCTGATGATGGTAATATTGCTATAATCAATATTTCAGATATTTCAGATACCGGCATTGATTATTCAAATTTATATTCTATTAATGAAGAAGAACGTAAAATAAGCAGATATATTCTTGAAGAAGACGATGTGTTAATTACTGCCAGAGGAACGACTGTAAAAATCGCTGTGTTTAAAGAACAAACCAAGATTTGTATCCCGTCATCAAACATTATAGTTGCAAGAACAAACAAACTGTTAAAAGGCGCATATTTGAAACTCTTTTTAGAATCCAAGGTCGGCAGCAAGATGCTTAAGAACCTTCAAAGAGGCGCAACAATTGTAAACATTAATTATCAAGACGTTGAAATGATTGAAGTACCAGTTCCACC
Organism: Anaeroplasmataceae bacterium; assembly: GCA_031549865.1. Classification (GTDB taxonomy): domain Bacteria; phylum Bacillota_I; class Bacilli_A; order Acholeplasmatales; family Anaeroplasmataceae; genus JAVBPE01. Next base: position 45,986 of record JAVBPE010000018.1, read on the forward strand.
AATGGAAAAACAAGAAGAAGTTGTTGCTAACTATGAAGCTGGACTTGATTTGTATAAAAAAACAGTAACAGAAGCAGAAAAAGCTTGGAAGAAAATACAAGCAGTAATTGAAGATGAATTATATTAAAAGGAGTAGGAAAATATGCTAGGTGCAATTATAGGAGATATTGTTGGTTCAAGATATGAATTCAATAATGTCAAAACAAAAGAATTTGAATTTTTAAATTATAAATGCTTTTTTACAGATGATTCTGTAATGACAATGGCTATTGCGAAGGCAATCATTGAAAGTAAAAAAGACTACAGTGATCTAAATGAAAAGGCTGTAAAATATATGAGAACTATTGGACGTAACTATCCAGACTCAGGATATGGTGGAAGATTTTATGAATGGATGTTCTCTGATAATCCACAACCTTATAATAGTTTTGGTAACGGAGCGGCAATGAGGGTTAGTGCTTGCGGATGGGTAGCAAATTCTATTAAAGAGGCCGTTATGCTTTCAAAGAGAGTTACTGAAGTTACGCATAATAACGCCGAGGGGATAAAAGGTGCTGAGGCGGTAGCTGTTGCAATATATTTGGCCAGAACTGGAAAAAATATTTTTGAAATTAGAGATTATATAAACAAAAATTATTATCCAATGAATTTTAGACTAGATGATATTCGTGAAACATATCAGTTCAATGAGACTTGTCAAGACACAGTGCCGCAAGCGATAACTGCATTTCTAGAGTCGAATAGTTTTGAAGATGCAGTAAGAAATGCTGTTTCGATCGGAGGCGATAGCGATACATTGGCAGCCATAACTGGCAGTATTGCTGAAGCTTACTATGGGATTCCAACAGAAATTAAGAAGCATGCAATAACTTATTTAGACGAAAGATTGCTTGCAATTTTAACAGAGTTTGAAAATATATATCCTTCACTTATGGAAAAAATTATTGAATCCAATAGTGTTGGAATAAAAACAAAAGAAAAATCTATTAAGAATGGAGGAAGATCAAAAATGATAGAAGACACGATGAATAACGCAGACATTGATTTGCTTGAAAGTGAATTGTCTGCTGAAGAAATTTCTAGTAAAAAATTGTTTAATCATTTATTTGAGGCTTGCAACATTCTTAGAGGGCCAATTAACCAAGATGAATACAAAAGTTATGTAACACCAATTTTATTTTTTAAGAGAATTTCTGATGTATATGATGAAGAAACCGAAAAAGCTTTAAACGATTCTGGAGGTGATGTGGATTTTGCTAGTTTTGATGAAAATCACAGTTTTGTTATTCCAGACAATTGCCATTGGAATGACGTTAGAGATGCAAGTTCTAACATTGGTACAGCTATTGTAAATGCAATGAGTGGCATTGAAAGGGCCAATCCTGATACCTTAAGTGGAATATTCAGTAGTTTTGATGATGCTACTTGGACAGATAAATCAAAACTATCTGATGAAAGGTTGAAAAATTTGATTGAACATATGTCCTCAATTAAAGTTGGAAACAATAATTATTCTGCAGATGTAATGGGAGATGCATACGAATTTTTAATTAAAAAATTCGCAGATCTATCCAAGAAAAACGCTGGAGAATTTTACACACCTAGAACAATAGTAAAATTGCTAGTAAATTTACTTGATCCAAAACCAGGTGATGAGGTTTATGATCCTGCATGTGGAACTGGTGGTATGTTGATAGAAGCAATTCATCATATAAATAATGATAGATTAACCTATGGAAGAATATATGGTCAAGAGAAAAATCTTGCCACATCAGCAATCGCTAGGATGAATCTATTTTTACATGGCGGTAAGGACTTTAAGATATTACAAGGAGATACGCTTCGCAATCCAAAATTTTTAAGAGCAGGAAAAGTGCAAAAATTTGATTGCGTAATTGCAAATCCTCCATTTGGTTTAGATAAATGGGGTGCAGATCAATTTGAAGTAGATCCATATGGTCGTAACATATGGGGGACACCATCTGATACAAGCGCTGATTTTGCATGGCTTCAACACATGGTTTCATCAATGAAAAACAAAAATGGAAGATGTGCGGTAATTTTACCGCAGGGAGTGTTATTCCATGGTAGTAAAGCTGGGGAAATGCGAAATAAGCTCATTTCATCGGATGTAATTGAATGTGTGATCACTTTAGTTGGCGGCGTATTTTTTGCTGCAGGAGTAAATGCATGTATTTTACTATTAAATAATAATAAGCAAAATGTGCACAAAGGGAAAATATGTATGATTGATGCAACAAAAATCTATACTGCAAAACGAGCACAAAATATAATGACAGAACAGAACATAGAGGAAGTATTTAAATTGTATCAGAACTATACAAATGTTATTGAAAAATGTGAGATTGTAGCGATAAAAGATTTATTAGATACATTAATGCCAAACGTCTATATAAAAAAAATAATAGCTGGAAAAGTTTCATCATTAGAAATTAAAAAGCAATATATAATTAATTATGAAAAAATGGTTATTAGCGAAATGAAAGCGAAAAAACTTTTATTAGAGGGAGGATACTTAGATGAGTAATAGAATTAAATTAGAAGATCTTGAAACATATTTATGGGATTCAGCGGTTTTATTGAGAACAAATATTGATGCTGGAGCATATAAGCAATATATTTTCCCTCTATTATTTTTCAAAAGAATTTGTGATGTTTATGATGAAGAAACAAATACTGCTTTTGATAAATATGGAAATGATGCATTTGAATTTGATGAAGATGAATTGCACACTTTTATAATTCCTAAAGGATATCATTGGAATGATGTTAGAGAAACAACAGAAAATGTTGGTTTGTCTATTATAACAGCATTTAGAAAAATTGAAAAAGCTAATAAAGAAAAACTACGTGGAGTATTTGGGGATGCCGCTTGGACTAATAAGAACAGATTACCAGACAAATTACTTAAGGATATTATAGAACATTTTAGCACTCAAACTTTATCCATTGAGAATTGTCCGGAAGATGAACTAGGACAAGGCTATGAATACTTAGTAAAGAAATTTGCTGACGATAGTGGACATACAGCACAAGAATTTTATACTAACAGAACTGTGGTTCATCTTATGACAGAAATGCTTCAACCAAAATCAGGAGAATCTATATACGATCCGACATGTGGAAGTGCAGGCATGTTAATTTCCGCTATTGCATATCTGAAGTTGAAAGGTGCAGAATGGAGAAATGTCTCTATATATGGTCAAGAGATAAATTCATTATCATCTTCAATAGCAAAAATGAACCTTTTTCTACATGGCGTAAAAGATTTTAATATCGTAAATGATGACACTCTTGCTATGCCTGCGTTTATAGAAAAAGGGAAATTAAAACAATTTGATATGGTCCTAGCAAATCCACCATATTCTATAAGCCAATGGGATAGAAAAGCATTTGAATCTGATAAATATGGTAGAAACTTCTTAGGTGTTCCGCCACAAGGTCGAGCTGATTATGCATTTATTCAACATATTCTTAAAAGCATGAGCTCTCAAAGTGGAAGATGCGCTATTTTATTACCTCATGGTGTTTTAAGTAGAAATGAGGAAAAAATAATAAGAGAAAAACTTCTTAAAGCAGATTTGTTAGAATGTGTTGTGGGTATTGGCAAAAATTTATTCTATAATAGTCCAATGGAAGCATGCATTATGATTTGTAGAACAAGAAAGCCAAAAGACAGAGTTGGTAAAGTGCTTTTTATAAATGCTAAAAACGAAATTACTAGAAAAGATTCCTTTAGTTACTTAGAAAACAAACATATAGAAAAAATTGTAGAGGCTTATAATAATTTTGACAAAATAAATAATTTTGCAGAAGTTGTTAGTATTGGTGATTTGTTATCAAATAATTCATCTTTGAGTATCGGATATTATGTGAATCATATTGTCGAAAAGGCGAATGATAAAGGTTTTAGTATCACTGATTGTTATTTAGAATGGATTAGTACTTCTGAAAAAATTAATGAAAAAATGTCAAATATTGTCGATTTGATAAAAGGTGGTGTTGACAATGAGTAAAATTAAATTAGGTGATGTATTAATTAGGGTGAAAGAATCGGTAGATAAAGATAATACTGATTTAGTTTATTATATTGGTGGAGAGCATTATGAATCAAGATCACTTACAATTAATAATAAAGGCAAAATAGAAGGTAGTACAATAGGCCCAGCTTTTAGCACAAAGTTCAAAGCGGGTGATGTATTGTTAATGTCAAGAAATCCTCATTTAAGAAAAGCTGGAATTGTGAATTTTGATGGTATCTGTTCAGACGTAAGCTACATCATAAGAACTAAAGATGAAAATGTTGTAATGCAGCAGTTTATTCCTATTTTATTTCAAAGCGATCTTTTTTGGGATTTTGCTGAAAAAAATAAAAAAGGATCAACTAATTTTTTCTTAAATTGGAGTGATTTCGAAAGATTTGAGTTTGAATTGCCTACTTTGGATAAACAACAACAGTTAGTTAATGTTTTATGGGCTATAAATGACAATGTAGAATGTTATAAGGAAATGCTATTGCAAAATGATAAATTAATTAGAGCAGAATTCGACGAAATGTGTGAAAACATAAAAGAAACTATTTCTTTAGCAGATTGTTGCAAAATCCATGCAAGAATTGGCTGGCAAGCATTGACAAAAAAAGAGCATTTAACCTCAGGAGAATTTTTGCTAATAACCGGTACTGATTTTTTAGATGGTGAAATAAATTATTCAACCTGCGTCTATGTTTCTGAAGACAGGTACAAAATGGACGAACATATAATTTTAAAAGAGAATGATGTGCTTGTTACTAAAGATGGAACGATTGGAAAAGTGGCAATTGTTCGTAATTTACCAAAACCTGCAACATTAAATAGTGGAATATTCGTTATAAGGCCAGATGATAGATTTAATAAAGAATTTATCTCATATGTTTTTACTGGTCCTGTCTTTGCAGAATTTGTTGATAAAGTTAAAACTGGAGCAACAATTAAGCACTTAAATCAAAATAAAATGTTGCAATTCAAGATACCTCTTCCAACATATAAAAAGCAAGAAGATTTTGCAAAATTTGTTTGCATGATAATGGAAATTAAAAGATCATTGCAAGAAGGAATAATCCATTTAAATAATGTTTATCAAAGAATCGTAAATCAAAATCTATCATTAAAGGAGGAATAATATGTCAGTATTTAATGAAGACAATACAATAGAGCAAATGATCATTGCCACATTAAGTAGCAACGGCTGGAAGTTTGTTTCACCTGAAGACTTGAATCGTGAATTATCTGATGTGATGGTTGAATCAATGGTTAAGGATGCCTTAATTAGATTAAATCCTGAAATTGCGGAAGAACCGTCTCGTGCCGATGAAGTAATTTATAAGCTTCGTACATTGATTAATAGTGTTCAGGCACACAATTTGGTCACTCAAAACGAAACATTTAAAAAATGGATCTTTGAAGAAAATTCTTATCCATTTGGTAAAGATGGAAGAATGGTACCAATCAGATTCTTTGGTACCATAACAAAAGAAAACCTTAGCTTAAATGAATATGTAGTTACTAATCAATGGTCGTATCCTTGCGATGAAGGTGGAAAAAGACTAGACATTGTGCTTTTAATCAATGGATTTCCTATTGCGATTGGTGAATTAAAAACGCCGGTTCGTAGTGCTATTTCTTGGGTTGATGCTGCTTCGGATATTTTGAGTTATGAAAAAAGCATTCCTCAAATGTTTGTAACTAATGTATTCAATTTTGCAACAGAAGGAAAGTGTTTTAGATATGCAGCAATAAATGCAAACATGAATTTATGGGGACCTTGGCATACAGATACACATAAAATTGAAGGCGGGTTAGCTGACGTTAAAATTAGTATTGAAGATATGATTACTCCTGAAAAAATAATGGATATTTTCCAATTCTTCACAATGTTTGCAACGGATAAGAAATATAGAAAATATAAGATTATATGTCGCTATCAACAATATGAAGGAGCGAATTCTATAGTTCAAAGAGTTTTGACCGGATATCCAAAGAAGGGCTTGATATGGCATTTTCAAGGTTCTGGTAAATCGCTACTTATGGTATTTGCAGCACAAAAACTACGTATGGTTCCTGAATTAAGAAATCCAACAGTAGTAATAGTAGATGATCGTATTGATCTTGAAACACAAATTACCGCTACATTTAATGCATCAGATATTCCGAATCTTGCAAGCGCTGGTTCTAAAGAAGAGTTGATATCTTTCTTTAAGGGAGATATGCGAAAAATACTTATTACAACAATATTTAAATTTGGCGAAGTCGAAGGTGAATTAAATAGACGTGACAATATTATATTAATGGTTGATGAAGCGCATAGAACTCAAGAAGGTAATCTTGGTGAAAAAATGAGGCTTGCACTTCCAAACGCATTTTTCTTTGGATTAACTGGTACGCCAATTAATAGAGTTGACCGTAATACATTTGCAACTTTTGGTGCAGATGAGGATAGAAGCGGCTATATGAGCAAATATTCATTCTCAGATTCTATTAGAGACAAAGCTACCTTACCTCTAAACTTTGAACCAGTTCCGGTGGACTTGCATGTTGATAAGGACACTTTGGATACAGAGTTCGATGTTTTAACGGAAAGCCTAACAGAGGAGCAAAGGGCGCAACTATCAGCAAGAGTAAACATGAAAGCAATATTTTATAGCCCTGCTCGTATTAAGAAAGTCTGCGAGCATATTGTAAAACACTACAGAGAGAAAATCGAGCCAAATGGTTATAAAGGACAAGTTGTGTGTTATGACCGAGAATGTTGTATCCGCTATAAAGAAGAATTTGACAAATTAATGGGTGAAGAAGAAACAACTGTAGTTATAGATACGAATAGCGATAAGGAAGATAGATATAAAAAGTTTAGACGAGATAGAGATGAAGAAGGACGAGTTCTTGATTCATTTAGGGATCCTAAAAGCTCATTAAAACTTGTAATTGTTACGGCAAAACTATTAACTGGCTTTGACGCTCCAATTTTACAAGCAATGTATCTTGATAAACCGATGAAAGATCACACATTGTTACAAGCTATTTGTAGAACTAACCGTACTTATGATGAAGGAAAAACACATGGATTAATTGTTGACTACACTGGTATTTTTGATAATGTGGCAAGAGCATTAGACTTCGATGAAAACACTATGAAGAAAATTATTTCTAACATTGAAGAAATAAAGAAACAATTACCTGCCTTGCTAAAAAAATGTTTGAGTTACTTTATGGGTGTGGATCGCACTGTACAGGGTTGGGAAGGTTTAATGGCTGCACAGGAGTGCCTACCAACTAACAAAGAAAAAGATGCTTTTGCTGCAGATTATAGAGTGTTAAACAGAGCATGGAATGCATTATCACCAGACGATTTCTTATTTCCATATAGCGTTGATTATCAGTGGCTTTCAAAAGTTTACGAATCAGTTAAACCAACTGATGGAACTGGAAAATTAATCTGGAGTACTCTCGGACCAAAGACAATTGAATTGGTGCACAGAAATATATCTGTTGGAGCAGTCCATGATAATGAAGAAATACTAACGCTTGATGCCAATTTAATTGATGAGTTCATTTCAAAGAATGGCGATATTAAGAAAGCAACGAAGAAAATTGAAATTAGCCTGGTTTCCAAAATATTAGGACATAGCAACGAGCCGAGATTTGTAAAACTTGGTGAGAAACTTGAGGCTCTGCGTGAAAAACATGAGCAAGGATTAATCACTAGTATAGAATTCTTAAAGTTACTTTTGGAATTGGCAAAAGAAGCTGCACAAGCAGAAAAAGAATACGTGCCTGAAGATGAAGTGAATAAAGGTATCGCTGCTCTGACAGAATTGTTTAATAGCGTCAAAAATAGAGCAACTCCAATTATCGTTGAACGCATTGTAAAAGATATTGATGACATAGTTAGAATTGTTAGATTCGATGGTTGGCAAAACACAACAGCAGGTAAGCAGGAAGTAAAAAAGGCGTTAAGAAGTGTTGTATGGATTAAATACAAGATTAAAGATATTGATGTATTTGATAAGTCATACAAGTATATAGAACAATACTATTAAAATTTAAGGGAGGTGAACTGCATGAGTTGCAATTCTGTTGAGAAATATATCGAAAACAAATATCGTGATTATATATTTTCTAAGATTTTAAAATTTTACAATGAAATAAAAAGTCATTTAGATATGCATACTTATGCAGTTCCATATCCAACTTTTATAACATTAGACGAAATTACGGTAGAAAAGGTGTATTTTAAGGATGATATATTTGGAAAGAATCTTGAGTTCAAATTAGTTGTTAGAGCAGATTTTATTCTTAAAGGAGATCGCTTTAATGATTATGAGACAGATACACTTTACCGTAAGTTTACTGTTACGGGTACAGGAATTTTAAATAATGGAATTAGCAAATTCTACATTTCTGATGTTGAAGAGTATATAAATCAAGCGTATCAATATAAACATGCCTTGTCTGCGTTTGCTATTCCATATATTTCAACGGATGATTTAGAATATAGAGCAGAAGAGTTTTTGACTAAGCATTGTAAAGAAGCACTTGAAGAACCGATGCAGTTACCATTAAATAAAATTTTGATCAATATGAATGTAACTGTCTTTCATGCACCGTTAGGCAAAAGAATATTTGGAAAAACATTTTTTGCTCAATCAACTGAAAAAATTTACAATGATGATAATGAAGTAGAAGATAAGCAAATATACGAAAGAACTATTTTAATAGATCCAGATGTGTTTTTCTTTAGAAATATAGGAACTTATAATAATACAGTTATTCATGAGTGTATCCACGTGGAATATCATTCTAATTATTTTGAGCTTCAAAAACTAATAAATAGTTCATTAAAATCAATTGCATGTAAGGTTAACAAGGGTTCAAAACAATTGAATACTAATGAACAAAAAGCACTAGATTTTATGGAATGGCAAGCAAGTATGTTGGCACCAAGAATACTGATGCCTGCGAAAACAACAAAAATCAAATATCAGCAATTAATATCTGAAATTAATCAAGATTTCCCGTCATATCTAAAAGGAAAAAAGATGGAGATTTTGATTGACAGGTTAGCAGAGTTTTTTCAAGTCTCAAAACAAGCTGCAAAAATAAGACTTATAGATTTAGGCGTTGATGCTGCTGCTGGTGTGCAAAACTATGTAAATGGCAAAAAGATTCCTAGTTTTGCATTTAAAAGTCATTCTTTAAATCGTAATCAAACATTCATAATTGATTTTAAAGATTCAGTTAAAGAAATTAAAGTTAATCAAACGTTAAATTCACTTTCAATCGAAGGAAAGCTAGCATACATAAACGGAATGGTTGTGCTAAACTTACCGAAATATGTTATTAAAGATGATTTCGGTAATAAAGTTCTGACAAACTATGCTTTGGAGCATGTTGATGAATGTGCGTTTGTCTTTACAAAAGATACCTCACCAAACAAGAACACTTACAGTGAATATTTAGACACAATGTGTTTTCTCTGCAGGCCAGAAAGCAAAGATGACTATGTTTCTGGTAACTATGATAGGACTTCAACTTCCAACAGACAACTTGAAAATGCCGGAATATCCTTTTTAGATGAGTTAGACGATATTCATAATGCTAAAGCGTTGCTAAAAAAGATGAACGGAGAGTTTGCTGAAGATTTTCTAACTGTTGTAACTGAATTAGGATATTTGAAATCAGATGGAATTCCCAATTATTATGCTATTTCTAAATTAACAAGTGTAACAGACCATACTATAAAGAATTATTTGGATGGTACAAGCACGCCACAAAAAGAAAAGTTGATAGCTATTTGCGGAGGATTATGTTTACATACAAAAGTGGCATATAAACTTCTTGAAAAAGCTAATCTTACAATTTTAAATAGTATGAATGAAACTGATCTTACTTATTGTGCTCTGATTGAAAGACATTACGATGAAGGTCTTGAAAAATGGAATGAATATTTAAGCGAAGCTAATTTTAATCAACTACCTTAAAAAAGTTTCTCGTAATGTATTACGAGTATAAAAACAATAAATTTAATAAATCTATAGGCTTTATGTCAAATCTAGTATTCTAGAAGAGGCATAAAGCCTTTTTTTATGCTTTAAGGCTCGTAATAGATTACGATTGCTCATTTTTTACTTTGATATAATACGTTTGAATTAAGACCGGCTACCTTAATTCGTACTTTACATCCCTAGCTAGGATGTCACAATAAAGTACAAAAAACTTAATAAACGCAGCTTGGACCATTGTGAGGGAAGGACTGCAAACTGAAATGGGTGTATTTTTACACGTTCATTCTTTTTGCTATGCCTTCTTTGCGCCTTGATGCATTTGGAAAGATACCTCCATTTCAGAAAACAAAAATCTGATTTGGAGGTATTTTTTTATGACTAAAACGAAAAAAACAAAGGATTTATATCCGAACATCTATGGCTACGGTAGCCTAGAACAACTAATGGCAGATCCAACAAGGTTTGGTGATAACCCAGACAAGCCACTAACAAGTTGGACAGCTTATAAAGATGCTGATGGCGACACGAGGTTTGTGCCATGCACAGAGGAGTTCTTTCATTATATGAGAAATGAGGAACGCAACGACAGGAGGAAGAAGGACATCGAATCAAGATGTATGATCCCGTCTGAGAAATATGGGTTAGTAAAGTGTAGAGAAGATTGCAATCATTGTCCTTATAAGCAGAATGAGCTTGAGCCAGATGCTACAACGGATTTTGCTAGAACTGGAATAGCGGTATCTATTGATTACATGTATGAAAATTATGAATTTGAGTTTAGTGATGGTTCGTTTGAGGCTGATTGTGAAAAAAGAGAAAAGGAAGAACGTGACGCAGAAATGTGGAGACTTATTGACGAGTTAGGCGAAACAGACCAGACCATATTAAAACTTTACAACCAAGGTAAGACTGATGCTGCAATAGCTCTTGTTGTTAAGAAATCTCGAAGTGTTGTTCAGGAACGCAGAGTTAAACTAATCGACATGTTGAAAGAAAAATTGAAAAATTTTTGAAACTAGTCGGCAAACCATAAGTTACTTAGCCATTAATCCTTTGAGAAGGAAGTGTAGCCCTTTTCTAAAAAATTAAAAAGGAGGAATCGCTATGCAAGACAAAGCAATGGCTAACAAAAAGCCGTTTCTAACTGCAAATGATTTGATAGAAAGTTTGCTGATAATAAGTGAAACGACAAAAACGTTAGCGCTAGAAGTTATGTTGCTTCCAGCAGAACAAAACAAAGATGGAGGTGAAGAAGATGTCAACATCTCCAACAAAGCACAGTAGGAAGTACAGCCCAAGTAAAAGTAGCACGTGGCTTAATTGTCCTTTGAGTACGTTGTTAAATGATGGATCAAGTCAAGAAACAAATCCACAAGCTGAATTTGGAACACAATGCCATGAACTTAGCGCAGCGTTGATTTGCAAATCACTTAACATAGTTGATTTTGACAATGAACCGATGTCAGTTAACGAGATTGTTAAGGGATTAGATATATATTCGCCGGAAATGCAAGACCTTGCCGATGGATATGCAGACTATGTAATTAACACTGTTGAGTATGAAAAAAAGATGTCAAGCAGCGAGCCATTAGTAGTAGTTGAGCAGTATCTTGAAATGGATTTTGATGCTGATGCAGGTGGAACACTTGACTGTGGCATTATTTCAAGTTCAAACGGTGGAACATTGACAGTTATAGACCTAAAGACTGGTAGAGGTCCAGTTGCTGCTTTCAATTCAGAGACAGGTATGTTTAATACTCAGCTAGGTATTTATGCACTGTATTTTTACAAAGCATACAAGGACATTTACCCAATCAAAAATGTGCGACTTGTTATCTATCAACCTGTGATTTCCAACACTAACGATTTTGAAATGTCTATCGAAGATTTACTAAAATTTGAAACTGATATTTTAATCCCTGCAGTAGCAAAAACAAAGGTAAGTATACCTGAAGCAAAAAGTGGTAGTTACTGCAAATGGTGTGCTGGAAAAGCAATCTGCATTCAACGAGCAGAAGACAATATGAAACTTATTAAAGAGGCAAGTAAACCCTTAGAAAAAATGACAGACAATGAAATTGAAAAGTTGCTACCAAAGATGGACGAGCTGATTTCATTTGCAGAAGACGTCAAAGAATCTGCACTCAAGAAAGCATTAAACGGACATAAGTGGAGGAATTTCAAACTCGTTCATACCAAGTCTACAAGAAAAGTATCTGACGAAGATGCAGTTATCAAAGTATGTGAGGATGCTGGATTTGATCCATATGCACCTAAAAAACTGGTTGGTATTACAGAACTTACAAAGCGATTAGGTAAAGACAAATTTAATGAGTTAATTGGAAACTATCTAACAAAGCAAGAAGGCGCAATTGTTTTAGTTCCAAGTGCAGATGCTCGTGACGAAGTAATTATCTTAAAAGAAGGAGAAAAAAATTAATGTTAAACATTACTACGGGTAAAGAACAACGCCCATTAAAAGTTGTCATTTATGGTCCTGAAGGAATAGGAAAAAGCACATTTGCTAGTCAGTTTCCGAGCCCAATATTTATTGATACTGAAGGTGGGACAAGCAATTTGGATATCAGAAGAATTAAATGCAATAAATCATGGAATGAGCTTATTTCAATAGTCAATGAAATTATTACAACACCGAACATTTGCAAGACGCTTGTAATAGACACTGCAGATTGGTCAGAGATTTTATGTATTAATTCAGTTTGTGAGAAGTACCGAAAAAGCAATATTGAGGATTTTGGATTTGGAAAGGGATATGTGTACTTGCAAGACGAGTATTCAAAACTACTTTCACTATTAGACAAGGTAATTGATGCAGGAATTAATGTTGTGGTTACCGCTCATGCAAAGTTAAGAAAATTTGAACTTCCGGAGGAACAAGGTGCTTTTGACAGATATGAAATGAAACTTACAAAGCAAGTGGCACCGTTGCTAAAAGAATGGTGCGACACATTATTGTTTTGCAATTACAAGATTTATGTTGTCACAACGGAAAACAATTCTAAAAAAGCGCAAGGTGGCAAACGAGTTTTATACACAACTCATAATCCAACATATGACGCCAAGAACCGCTTTAATTTGGCGGAAGAACTTGAACTTGATTTCGCATCGGTAGCGCACCTTTTTGCGGCACAGGCGCAAACACAGGCCGACACAAAGCCAGTTGTATTTCAAGAGCAAACAGTTATTAACAAGCTAATCAAAATGATTGAAGATGCAGGTATAGCAGAAGACGATATCAAAAAAGTAGTAGCAGCTCGTGGCCACTATCCAGAGAGTGCAGCGATAACTGAATATTCAGAAGATTTTATAACACGATGGATAATTCCAAATTGGAAGAAGATCGTAGAAACAATTAATAAAGAAAAAGGAGAGAACTAATTATGAACAACAATAATGATATGTTAATGGATTGGAATGATGCCATTGAAACCGACGGACAGGAATTTGTCCTACTTCAAGAAGGTGATTATAACTTCTTGGTAACTAATTTTGAAAGAGGTCGCTTTCCAGGTGGGCCTAAAGTTCCAGCTTGCAATAAAGCAACTATTACAGTGCAAGTTCAAACAGCAAATGGCGCAGCTACAGTTAAATTTGATTTGTTGCTTTATCGCTCACTTGAATGGCGCATATCTGCATTCTTTAGATGTATTGGTCAGAAAAAGCATGGTGAAAAATTGACAATGGAATGGAATAAGGTGGTTGGATCTATTGGTAGAGCGCACTTCAAACAACGTTCTTACACCAATCAATATGGAGACGAGAAGTATGTTAATGACCTAGATCGTTTTATTGATTACAATCCAGAATTTTTTGTTAATGATGATCCTTCGTTACCGTTCTAGAGGTGAGTAATATGAAGTTAAGACCATATCAAAACAGTGCAGTTGATGCTGTAAAAAATGAGTGGAGTGTAGGACATAAAAAAACCTTGATAGTACTTCCAACCGGAACGGGAAAAACAATAGTTTTTTCTAAGGTTGTTGAAAACGAAACAAAAGACGGTAGTAAAGCACTAATTTTAGCACATCGTGGTGAGCTGCTTGATCAGGCATCAGATAAGCTAAAACAAGCAAGTGGTATGGACTCAGCCTTGGAAAAGGCTGAGTCCACATCACTCAACTCTCCATTGCAAGTTACGGTAGCATCAGTTCAAACACTATCACAAGAAAAAAGACTATTTAAATTTCCGCAAGATTACTTCAAGACGATTGTGGTGGACGAGGCCCATCATTCCATGAGTGATACATACCAAAGGATATTAACTTATTTTAACTCTGCTAATGTTTTAGGAGTAACAGCCACACCAGATAGAGCAGATCAAAAAAACTTAGGGAAGTTCTTTGATTCTAAAGCCTACGAATACACAATGCATCAAGCAGTAAAAGAGGGCTATCTCAGTCCGATCAAGGCGCAAATGATACCGCTAGAGTTAAACATCAACAATGTAGGACTTTCAAATGGAGATTATGCAGTTGGCGAAATAGGCTCAGCACTTGAGCCATACTTAAATCAAATTGCACTTGAAATGATTAATTATTGTAAAGGTCGAAAGACCGTAGTGTTTTTGCCACTTGTAAAGACTTCACAAAGGTTTTGCGAACTGCTAAATCTTCATGGATTTAGGGCAGCAGAAGTTAATGGGAATAGCACCGATAGAGAAAAAATACTTACAGATTTTGATGACGGTGAATACGACGTGTTGTGTAATTCTATGCTATTGACCGAAGGGTGGGATTGTCCGTCTGTTGACTGTATAGTTGTACTTCGACCAACTAAAGTCAGAAGTTTATATCAGCAAATGGTTGGACGTGGAATGCGACTTGCACCCGATAAAAAAGATTTGTTGTTACTAGATTTTCTATGGATGACTGAACGACATGATTTATGTAGACCATCGGCGTTAGCATCAAAAGACGAAGAAGTTGCAAAGCGTATTGACAAAATGATGCTTGACAAAGAAAGCGGCATTGATTTAATGGCAGCAGAGATTGAAGCAGAAAATGACATCATTCAAGAACGTGAAAATGCACTTGCTCGTGAACTTGCGGCAATGAGAAGGAAACAACAAAAGCTTGTTGATCCAATTCAATATGCATTTTCTATAGCATCAGAAGATTTACAAAATTATGAGCCTACATTTATGTGGGAAATGGCACCTGCTAGTGCAAGACAACTTGACTATCTTGAAAAGCATGGTATCTACCCTGACACAATAACTAATTGTGGAATGGCTAGTTTACTTATTGATAAATTAAAGAACAGACAAATAGAAGGACTAGCAACACCAAAGCAAATCAGATTTTTGGAGCGTTATGGGTTCTTGCATGTTGGCATGTGGCAGTTTGATGCGGCAAGCAAAATGATAACAAGAATATCAACAAACAACTGGTATTTACCAAGAGGAATTGACGCTAAAAATTATCAACCGTAGGAGGAGTATTAAATGAACAACATACTAGATGCTTTAAAACAAATTGATGTATCAAAACTTTCATATCAAGAATGGGTTAATGTTGGCATGGCGCTTAAAGCAGAAGGTTATGAGGTTTCAGTATGGGACTGCTGGAGTATGAATGACGCTCGCTACAAGAGTGGTGAGTGTGAAAGGAAATGGAGGACCTTTAGTGGTTCCTCCAATCCTATCTCTGGAGGCACAATAGTTCAAATGGCAAAAGCATCAGGATGGGTTCCGTATTTCAAGACAAACAATGGACTAATGGAATGGGACGACATAATCGAATACGATGGTGATGGAACGATATTTGAACATACAACAACTAAAACTGCCGCAGAACAATTAACTAGTTATTTAGAAATACTTTTTAAAGAAGACGAATATGTCGGATATGTGACAAATGATGTATGGCAAGACGCAGACGGCAAATGGATGCCTAGTAAAGGTGTGTTTGACAGAAAAGCAAAAGAGATTATTGAACTACTTAAAAAGCATCCTGAAGATATAGGCGCTGTCATAGGCGACTGGAAAGAAGAATGCGGTGCTTGGATTAGATTTAATCCGGTTGATGGCAGCGGTGTTAAAAACGAAAACATTAAAAGATTTACGTATGCACTAGTAGAATCAGACGATATGCCTATTGCTGAGCAGGATGCAATATATCGAAAGTTAGAACTTCCTATTGCTTGCCTTGTTCATAGCGGCGGTAAAAGTCTGCATGCGATCGTTAAAGTGGATGCAAAAGATGCTGAGGAATACCGAAAAAGAGTTGATTATCTGTATGAATTTTTAGAGAAAAATGGACTTAAGGTAGATAAAGCAAATCGCAATCCATCAAGACTTTCAAGGCTTCCAGGTGTTACAAGAAATGGTATAATGCAAGCTTTAATCGATACTAATATTGGTAGGCGCAACTGGATAGAATGGCTAGATTTTGCGGAAGGAATAGTAGATGAACTACCTGCACTTACATATTTAGACGAGGCTTTACTAAATCCGCCAAAGTTACCTGCTGAATTGATACAAGGTGTTTTAAGAGTAGGACATAAAATGCTTATTTCAGGTTCTTCAAAAGCAGGAAAAAGCTTCTTACTTATGGAACTGTGTATAGCATTATCCGAAGGTTCAAAGTGGCTAGGATTTCAATGCAAAAAATCAAAGATATTATATGTTAATTTAGAAATAGATTCTGCAAGCTGTATTAATCGTTTTGCGGAAATATACAAGGCTTTAAAGATAACACCAAAGCATAGCTGCGATATCGTACTTTGGAATTTACGTGGACGTGCAATGCCGTTAGACAAACTAGTTCCAAGACTTATCAGAAAAGTAAGCAATCAAGGATTTGATGCTGTTATTATTGATCCTATTTATAAAGTCATTATGGGGGACGAAAACAATGCCTCTGAAATGGGTGTTTTTTGTAATCAGTTCGATAAGATATGCAATGAAACTGGATGTGCAGCAATTTACTGCCATCATCATTCAAAAGGTGCGCAAGGTTTTAAAAAAGCAATGGATAGAGCATCTGGCTCTGGTGTATTTGCTAGAGATCCGGACGCACAGCTAGATATGATTCAGTTGGAAACAAGCGAGGAGTTTATTGCGGTCAATGCAGATGTTATGAACTCAACTGCATGGCGATTAGAGAGTAGTTTACGTGAGTTTCCTAACTTCAAACCGGTTAACTTTTGGTTTGAGTATCCGATTCATAGAATTGACGATAAAGGCATACTTCAAAAGAATTTAGCTGAAGGTGATCCTAAGTCGAATCTAAATAAGAGTGGCAAACGAAATCAAACACCTGAATCAAGAAAAGAAGAATTTGACAATGCCTTTAGTATTTTAATTCAACCGGATGGAACTTGTAATGCTGCTGACTTGGCTGAATATATGAGCATTTCTGAGAGAACGGTAAGAGATAGAGTGAGCGAATTTAGCGCAGAATACGAAACTAAAAAAGGCATTATTACTAAGAAGAAATCTCTGGCGGAAAGGTAAACCGGCAGCTGCCAAGAGTAAAAAATGCAATTTGGCACAAAGGAAAAAATCACATATCCGCCAGCTGGCAAAAAACTGGCGGAAAGGGCTTATATATAGGTGTTGACACCAGCCGCTGACGCATCGTTTGTAGAATAGGGCCTAAAGCCAGCCCTATTCCAAACAAATGCATCAACGTCAGCCAGTGCCTTTCTGCAAAAAAAGAAACGGAGAAAAGTATGAAAATATTTTTATTATTAGATCCACCGACAATTACTGCTCAAGAAAACAAAGTAGCAATAATTAAAAACAAACCGATATTCTATAAACCTGAAAAATTAAGACAGGCAAGAAATGAACTCATAAAACACTTGCTGCCTTTTAAACCAGATAAACCGATGGAAGGCCCAATCAGACTTGAAGTTATATGGAGGTTTCCAAAAGGCAAAACACACAGACACTTTGAATGGAAAGTGACGAAGCCTGATACTGATAATCTAGAAAAAATGTTAAAGGATTGTATGACTGAAGTTGGATTTTGGATTGATGATGCACAGGTGGTTGTTGAGCACGTTGAAAAGTTATGGTCAGACGAGCCATGTGGAATATCTATTGAAATTGAGGTGTTAAAAAATTATAAGGAGGAATTGTAATGAAAGCTAAAGAATATTTAAGCAGACCACACTATATGGAAATAAGGGTAAAACAAATGCAAGCAGAGATAGCTGAATATAAAAGATTAGCTTCTTCAATTCCTGGATGTAGTTTTGATAGGATACTTGTTGATGGAACAAGACAAAACGATGCGCCGTTTGTTAAATGGATATATAAAGCAATTGACCGAGAAAAACAAATGAATGAGCTAATTAATAAATTACCGTTTGTTAAAGGTGAAACTATCTCAGTTATAGACGAGATTGAAAATTCAGATTACAAAATGGTTTTGCTGTACAAATACATAGATTGGTTAAGTTGGAGTGAGATTGCATCAAAAATGTATTATTCAACTGCAACAATTAGAAGATGGCACGATAAGGCAATAACGCTAATTAAAGTATCAATAAAAAATGAGCAGGTATGAGCAAGGCTGAATAATTGTGAGATTGTCAAGAGTGTGATATCATTATAATAGGCGAAAGCTATAGATAATGCAGGCTCTGGAGGAGAAATCTTCGAGGGCTTTTTTAATGCAAAAATCAAGGAAACTTGTTAGGTTTCCTGATCTTAGACTACTGTTCAAGAGATTTAATTTCTTGAGAATCTTTAATTTGATTCACTTTTGAAATTAACCACTTAGCAATTGCTCTTAGTTGGCTATGACTAACTTTCAGAATAACATTATCGTTATGCTGAAGGTAACAAGCGTCAAAGTCAGCTTTGATAGCATAGTTCTTAATCTTGAGCTCAAAGATTGTGTTCATTTGAAATTTCTCCTTTCAATTATTAGGGCGAACATATCGCTCTATAATAGGCCTTGTAAATTCTGCGAATGCTCTCCATTACAGTAGTTATAAAAAATGCGAGACAATATAAGGAGGTTCTGAATATGCCTTACAAAGCAAAAAAGCCTTGCGCTATGCAAGGTTGTCCTAACTTAACAAATGAAGCTTATTGCGAAACGCATAAAGCTTTAAGACAAAAACAATACGATCAATTTAATAGAACTCCAGATCATGACAAAAAGTATGGTAACAATTGGCGCAGGATTAGAAACATTTATGTAAAGCACCATCCAGTATGTGAACGCTGCTTAAAGGAAGGACGAGTTACTCCGGTTGAGGAAGTGCATCACATTGTACCGTTATCAAGTGGAGGAAATAATAAGTTCACTAACCTGATGTCTCTGTGTCAGTCTTGTCATACTAAAACTCATTACGAACTTGGTGACAGGAATGGGTAGGGGGATGCAAATCTCTAAAGAAGTTTATATAAACACCGAGCGTGGGGTTTCGTGCGAATTTTTTTCATTTCAAAGGGGGTATTAACCTTTGAGATATCTACAAAATATGATATAATTTTGTTAATTGAAAAGAGGATATTTATAATGAAATTAATAACTGATACGAAGCAAATAATTGAATACTTAAAATTAAATCAACATACTAATATTGTTCCGTTTGATACAAGTTATTTTGGATGCACTCACATGTCTGATATAGCACTTATAGATGAGGCTCTGAAAAAATTAGATCAAGATAAGATTCTAATATATAATGGAAAAGATATACAGTTTAATATCAGTGATATTCTTAAATATGAAGAATTCTATAATGTAAGAATGGAATTGGATAAACTTTATTGGTTCTTAATGCAATCATTAAGCGATGCTTATTGTGTCAAGCACTTTAAGCAAGTTAAGTTTACTACTTACATTACTAGAGAGGTAATGAATTCTTGTATTTATAATTTTTCTTCTGTTGTTTCCATAGCAATTAATAAAATTTTTAAAGATAATAATGGAAAGTACAAAATAGAAGACATTGCATCTACAGTCAGAAAATATTTAAAGAATTACCTGCTAACAAATGATTTGAAAACTGCAAAAACATTGAAAACTAATTTTTCGACATTTTCAGCAAGTGTTAATAATAAGATACAAGATTTCAATGATTATAGAGATACACTTTTTGCACATAGTGATAAGGATATAATGTTAAAGGTAGAAAATGTTGACATTAATTCCGCAACGGATATTTTGAAGAAATGCTTAGATTATTGTGTTTCGCTTATTAATCTAATTGATGATAATAAAATATCGAATGAGCATATAGAAAACGAACTTAAGGATCGTGATTTAAAAGCTAATTATTTTTCAGCACAACTTATCAGAAAGTAATAGAATAAACAACAATAAGGCTCACAGAAATGTGGGCTTTTATTATGCCAAAAATCAGGAGGTGGTTAGATGGCAAAAGACGGAACAGCAAGAGGTGGTGCCAGAATCGGTAGTGGTAAGAAACCAACCACCAAAAAGAAAACCGAAATATTAAATACTGCCTTTGCTGATGTAGAAGATTTTGCTGCACCTGACGATATTATTGGTGTAGACGTTCCACCGATAAAGGATTACTTAAAATCAAAGCAAAAAAACGGTAAAGATTTTTATGCGGAAGAAATCTACAACACAACATTTCTTTGGCTTAAGAAAAGAGGTTGTGAAAAACTTATAAGCATTCAACTTTTAGAACAATATACGATGTCAGTTTCACGATGGATTCAGTGTGAAGAAGCAATATCTGAATTTGGATTTTTAGCAAAGCATCCAACAACCGGTAATGCAATAGCCAGTCCATACGTGCAAATGAGCCAAGCATATATGAAGCAAATTACTCAGGTATGGTATCAGATTTATCAAGTTATAAAAGATAACGGAAATGCAGATATCGACGAACTTGATCCACAAGATATTATGATGGAAAAGTTATTGAAAACAAAACGAGAATAGGAGAAATAAAATGAGATTATTTTCAACAGAACAAATAAGTAAATATCACCCAGATAAATACGCAGACCAAATAAGCGATGCAATATTAACTGAGTGTTTATCGCAAGACGAAAATAGCCATTGCGGAATCGAAACAATGGTAAAAGATAACACAGTTGTACTAGGTGGCGAAATAACATCAAATGCTGTTGTAGATTATGAAGAAGTTGTAAAGAGAGTTGCAAACAAACTAGGCTACTCGGTAGATAAGATAATTAACTTAATTGGTAAGCAATCGCAAGAGATTAACAAAGCAGTGGAGTCAGATATAGAAATTGGCGCTGGTGATCAAGGGACAATGTTTGGTTATGCTACAAGTGAAACGGCATCTAAATTGCCTTTTGGCTTTGACTTAGCAAACAAGATTATAAAAGAAATAGAAATTGATGTGGAATTAAACCCCGATACGATATTAGTTGGCGATGCAAAAACACAAGTCACTGTTGACTTAGATAAAGAACCCGACATTAATTCTGTTGTCAGCGTTTTAGTTTCAGTTTGTCACAAAGAGCATGTTGGTATTGATAGTGTCAAAGATTATGTCAAAGCAATTATATCAAGATTGTTTGAAGGTTATGAAGTACCTGAATTAATAATCAACCCAAGTGGCTTATGGAAGATTGGTGGACCAACTGCCGATTGTGGCTTGACAGGTCGAAAGATTGTGTGTGACCAATATGGAGGATACTGCGCAGTTGGTGGTGGCGCATTTTCTGGTAAAGATCCAAGTAAGGTTGATAGAAGTGCATCATATATGGCGAGATACATTGCTTGTAATTTACTAGAAGTTCATAAGCTTAAGTGGTGCGAGGTTCAACTGGCATATGCTATTGGTATTTCTGAGCCTGTATCAATTTCTATCAAGAATGATCGTGGATTAGATTTAGTAAATGAAGTAAGAAGTACTTATCCATTAACCCCAAGAGGAATTATCAATAAGCTTGGACTTTTAACTAAAGATTATGAAAAGATAGCTGAAGGTTGCCACTACAGAGAGGATGCAATATGAAAACAACAACACAAATGTCACTAATAAGTGTTGATAAATTAATTCCGTATATTAACAATGCAAGGACGCATTCGCCTGAACAAATAAAGAAATTGCGTTCAAGCATACGTGAGTTTGGGTTCATTAACCCAGTAATAATTGATAAAGATTGCAATATCATAGCTGGACATGGTAGAGTGCTTGCCGCTAAGGACGAAGGAATAAGTGAAGTTCCTTGTGTACTTGTAGATTACTTAACTGATGCGCAAAAGAAAGCTTACATATTAGCGGATAATCGAATGGCATTAGATGCCGGTTGGGATGAAGAATTATTAAAGGTAGAACTTGAATCACTTGAAGGTGAAGCATTTGATTTATCACTTACAGGGTTTGATACCAAAGAAATATCTGATCTTTTTAAGATAGATAGTGAAGTTGAAGATGATGATTACGATTTATCAAAAGCTCTAGAAAAAGCAGCCTTTGTTGAAAAAGGTGATAGATGGATTGTTGGAAGACACGTTCTTTATTGTGGTGATGCCACAAGTGAAGAAGATGTTAACAAAATGATGGATGGCAAAAAAGCAAATCTTATCTTGACTGATCCACCTTATGGAGTTAGTTTTAAATCTGCTAGTGGACTAACCATAAAAAACGATTCAATGAAAAATGAGGAATTTTACAACTTCTTACTTGCAGCATTTAAGAATATGGTTAATAACTCAGAGGCAGGAGTAAGTGCATATGTTTTTCATGCTGACACAGAAGGTTTGAACTTTAGATCAGCGTTTGTAAATGCAGGATTGCATCTTGCAGGATGTTGCATTTGGGTAAAGGACAGTCTAGTACTCGGAAGGTCAGATTACCAGTGGCAACACGAGCCTTGCTTATTTGGCTTTCTACAAAACGGCAAACATAGTTGGTACTCAGATAGAAAACAAACTACAATATGGAATTTCAAAAAGCCAAAGAGAAATGAAAATCACCCGACATCAAAACCACTTGACCTGCTTTCGTATCCGATTAAAAATTCCTCACAAGAAAATGCAATAGTTGTAGATACCTTTGGAGGTTCTGGTTCAACGCTTATCGCTTGCGAGTTGTCTAATAGAATATGTTACACAATGGAACTTGACGAGAAGTACGCATCGGTAATCCTAAGAAGATATGTAGAAAACACTAATGACATGGATGGTGTTTACTGTATCCGTAATGGTGCTAAGCATTCTTATGATAGTTTAGTAAAGCAAGTTGAAAACCAAAACTTATCAAATTAGTATCAATTTGTTGTCGCAAATGACTTGCTATAATTTCGATTTAGAGTGATATATATACTACCTTTAAAGGAGGGCTATCTATGAGAAAAGAACTATTAGAAAAAATTAAGAAAGAGTATCCAATAGGGACTAGAATAGAACTAGTTGAAATGAACGATATTCAAGCGCCGCCAGTTGGAACAAAAGGTACAGTAAGAGGTGTTGACGATATTGGTTCAATTTTAGTAAATTGGGATAATGGCAGCACATTAAACCTTTTTCACCAAGAAGACCTATGCAGGATAATCGAAAGGCTTTGTCCAAAATGTGGTAATCTTTATTCTGAACCACCGGCAATATCACGAGCGGATAATGAAACGCTTATTTGTCCGGAATGCGGCACGAGAGAATCTTTGGATAAACTAAGGATAAGCAAAGACAAGCAGGACAAATTGCTTTCGATGGCTGCAAAATTCAAAGAAAATAAGTAAATAGCAAAAAGCAAGAGGATTCCATCGGGAGTCCTTTTCTCATAAATAAACATGGAGGTGGAGTTTTTGGGTAAACTGAAAAAGTATGTGCCTACCAAGTTCAAAGCCAAAAACTCCACATATAACAAATTGGCAGCAGATAGAGCTGTAAACTTTATTGAATCGTTAAAACATACTGATGGAGTTTGGTATAACATGCCATTTGAACTGCTGGCATGGCAAGAGCAAATTATAAGAGACGTTTTTGGAACGTTAAAACCTAATAATTATAGGCAATTTAATACAGCCTACATTGAAATACCAAAGAAACAAGGAAAGAGCGAACTTGCTGCGGCAGTCGCTCTTTTACTTACTTGCGGAGATTTTGAAGAAGGTGCTCAAGTATATGGATGTGCTGCCGATAGAAACCAAGCAAAAATTGTATTCAACGTAGCAAAGAAAATGATCATGCTCAATAAATATCTATCTAGGCATGTTAAGGTTTGCGAATCTAAAAACAGAATTGAATATGGAAATAGTTTTTATCAAGTGTTATCAGCTGAAGCTTACTCAAAGCATGGTTTCAATATTCATGGAGTTGTATTTGACGAACTACATGCTCAACCCAATAGAAAACTATTTGACGTTATGACCAAAGGATCAGGCGATGCCAGAAAGCAGCCTTTATTCTTTTTGATTACAACGGCTGGAGACGACACTAATTCAATTTGTTATGAAGTGCATCAAAAGGCTAAAGACATACTTGAAGGCAGAAAAATTGATCCAACATTTTATCCGGTTATATACGGTGCAAATGAAGACGATGATTGGACTAGTCCTGAAGTATGGAAGAAGTCAAATCCTAGTCTAGGAGTTACGGTTGACATAGAAAAAGTAAAAGATGCATGTGAATCTGCAATGCAAAATCCAGCTGAAGAAAACACATTCAGACAGCTACGACTTAATCAATGGGTAAAGCAAGAAAAACGATGGATGCCAATGCTCAAATGGGATGCATGCAAAGTAGATTTCAATCCTAAAATGCTAGAAGGTCGAGTTTGTTATGGTGGACTAGATTTATCTTCCACTATGGATATTACCGCTTTTGTATTAGTGTTTCCTCCAACTGAAGAAGACGAAAAGTATTATGTTATTCCGTATTTTTGGATACCAGCAGAAAACATGTCGCAACGAGTAAATCGAGACCACGTTCCCTATGATCTATGGGAAAGACAAGGACTTATCAATACAACAGAAGGAAATGTTATACATTACAGCTTTATCGAGCACTTCATTGACGAACTTGGCAAGAAGTACAACATAAAAGAAATAGCCTTTGATAGGTGGGGCGCTGTGCAAATGACTCAAAATCTAGAGACACTTGGTTTTACAGTTGTTCCATTCGGACAAGGGTTTAAGGATATGAGTCCACCAACAAAAGAGTTAATGACTCTTGTTGTTGGTAAAAAAATAGCACATGATGGTCACCTAGTCTTAAGATGGATGATGGACAACATTTCAGTAAGAACTGATCCTGCTGGAAATGTAAAAATGGATAAGTCAAAATCAATAGAAAAAATTGATGGTGCAGTTGCAATGGTTATGGCACTAGATAGGGCGCTTAGAAATGCAAACAATACAACAGAATCGGTCTACGATAATCGTGGACTAATTTTTATTTAAGGAGGATTTGAATGGGATTATTTAGTAAAAGAGCAAGAGATAAGTCTAATGTAGAAAACAGGACGGTAGGAAGTTCGTATTCCTTCTATATGGGTAATTCAGCATCAGGTAAAGCAGTAACAGAAAGAAGTGCAATGCAAATGACCGCAGTATATGCCTGTGTAAGAATTTTATCTGAAGCTGTTGCAGAGTTGCCACTTCACTTTTATCGATATAAAGACAATGGTGGTAAAGAAAAAGCGGTAGATAGCAACTTATATCATTTACTTCATGATGAGCCAAATCCCGAGATGAGTTCGTTTGTGTTTCGAGAAACACTTATGACTCATCTTTTATTATGGGGTAATGCATACGCTCAAATTATACGAAATGGCAAAGGAGAGCTTGTTGCACTGTATCCTCTGATGCCAAATAAAATGACAGTGGATCGTGACGAAAATGGAAAGATTATATATATCTATCAAGGCTCTAAAGAGGAAGCCATCGCCTCAAAGCAGTCAATTGTATATTTGTCTTCGAAAGAAGTGCTACATATTCCTGGTCTTGGTTTTGATGGCTTGGTTGGTTACTCACCAATAGCAATGGCAAAAAATGCAATTGGGCTAGCTATTGCAGCTGAGGAATACGGAAGTAAATTCTATGCAAATGGCGCAGCGCCTTCGGGAGTATTAGAGCATCCAGGGACAATAAAAGATCCTGCCAAGCTAAGAGAAAATTGGAACTCCACATTTGGAGGTTCGTCAAACTCCGGTAAAGTTGCGGTCCTTGAAGAAGGTATGAAGTATACTGCAATTTCGATATCGCCTAACGAAGCACAGTTTTTAGAAACTAGAAAATTTCAAATCAATGAAATCGCTCGAATTTTTAGAGTTCCACCGCACATGGTTGGAGATCTTGAAAAATCGAGCTTTTCTAATATTGAGCAGCAGTCATTAGAGTTTGTTAAATACACACTTGATCCTTGGGTAATAAGGTGGGAACAAGCATTGTCTCGTTCGCTACTAAGCCACGAGGAGAAGAAAAAGTATTTTTTCAAATTTAATGTAGATGGACTACTTAGAGGTGATTACCAATCACGAATGAATGGATATTCTATTGGAATTCAAAATGGTTTCTTATCACCGAATGACTGCAGAGATTTAGAAGGTATGGATTTGATTCCGAGTGAAGAAGGAGGAAATCAATACATGGTTAACGGCAACATGCTTCCGCTTAAAAGCGCAGGAGCTTATGCAAATTTAGAAAAGGAGGAAAATACCAATGAGAAAGTTTTGGAACTGGAAAAATCTGACGGACAATCCACAAGAAGAAAGAATCCTAGAACTTAATGGTACGATCGCAGACGAGAGTTGGTTCGGTGACGAAGTGACACCACGAATGTTCAAAGACGAGTTGTTTAAAGGATCAGGACCAATAACAATCTGGATTAATAGTCCAGGTGGAGACTGCATCGCAGCTAGTCAAATTTATTCAATGCTTATGGATTACAAAGGTGAAGTTACAGTCAAGATTGACGGAATTGCGGCAAGTGCAGCATCGGTTATTGCTATGGCTGGAACAAAAATCTTAATGGCACCCACAGCGCTACTAATGATTCATAATCCAATGACGACAGCGATGGGTGATTATCGGGATATGAAACAAGCCATTTCATTACTTAGCGAAGTAAAAGAATCAATCATAAATGCCTATGAAATAAAGACTGGTATGTCTCGTGGAAGTCTTGCTCATTTGATGGATGCAGAAACTTGGATGAATGCAAATAAGGCAATTGAGCTAGGTTTTGCTGATGGATTATTACAAGACGAAAAGATGTCTAGTGTAATAACACCGGCATTTGCTTTCTCAACTCATGAGTATGCAACAAATCTACTTAACAAGATAGTAGATAAAACGAAGGTTGAGCCTACAACTATAAAAGAAGGCAGAAATATCAACGAGCTTAAAAATAAGCTAAACACAATTAAAAATTATATTTAATGGAGGAAAGAAAAATGACAATTACAGAATTACGTGATAAACGTGCAAAGACTTGGAATGCAATGGAGTTATTCCTTGAAACACATCGCAATGAAAGAGATGTTTTAAGTGCTGAGGATGATGCGACATATTCCAAAATGGAATCGGATCTAACAATGCTAACCAATGAAATCAAGAGAATGGAAAGAAAAGACGCTATCGAGGCAGAACTTAATAAGCCAGTATCTAATCCTTTGACCGAAAAACCAATGATGGCCAAAGACGATGCCGATGGTAAAACAGGCAAAGCTAATGCCAACTACAAAAAAGCATTCTGGAATTTAATGAGAAGTAAAATGGTTAATCCTAATATTCTAAATTCATTATCCGAAGGTACTGATTCTGAAGGTGGATACTTAGTTCCTGACGAATATGAGCACACATTAGTTGAAGCACTACAAGAGGAAAACATCTTTAGAAAACTTGCTCATGTTATTAACACATCAACTGGTGATAGAAAAATCCCTGTTGTAGCATCTAAAGGAAACGCATCATGGGTTGACGAAGAAGGAACTATTGCTGATAGTGATGATGCATTCGGTCAGGTTTCAATTGGCGCTTACAAACTAGGAACTTTAATTAAGGTTTCTAACGAATTGCTAAATGACTCAGTCTTTAATTTAGAGGCATACATCTCTAAAGAATTTGCTAGACGTATTGGTGCTAAAGAAGAAGATGCATTCTTTAATGGTGATGGAGTTGGCAAACCTGTTGGTATCTTTAACAAAACAGGTGGCGCTGAGGTTGGTATTACAACTGCATCGGCAACAACAGTTACAGCAGACGAAATTATCGATTTGTTTTACTCATTAAAGGCATCTTACAGAAAGAAAGCTGTATGGGTACTAAACGATTCAACCGTAAAAGCAATCAGAAAACTAAAAGATTCAAATGGTAACTACTTGTGGCAACCGGCACTTACCGCAGGTACACCGGATACAATACTTGGCCGTCCTGTGTTTACCTCAAGCTTTGTGCCTGATATTAAAGCCGGAAGTAAGTCAATCGCTTTTGGTGATTTTGGATATTATTGGATTGCAGATAGACAAGGAAGAAACTTCAAAAAGCTTAATGAGTTATATGCAGCTACTGACCAAACAGGATTCGTTGCAACTCAGAGAGTTGACGGTAAGTTAATCTTGCCTGAAGCAATTAAAGTATTAGCAATGAAAAGTTCAACTTAAAGTTTAGAAAAGGAGGTAGCAGCAATGAGTAGATTACTTGAAAAGGTGAAGGCAAATTTAATTATTTCTCACGATGTTGATAACAAAATCATCGAAAGCTTTATTGCTGCTGCCACTAACTATGCTGAAAGCTATCAGCACTTAGAAGAAGGAAATTACAGCAAAAACAAGATGCCAGCAACGACAGAGCAAGCAGTGATTATGCTTGCAAGCCATTTTTATGAAAGTAGAGATGGCTCAACTGGCGGCTTTTTCGCTGACAATGTTCAAGCAGGGCAACAAGTGTGGAATACAGTAAATATGTTGTTAAGGCTAGATAGGAGTTGGAAAATATGAGTTTTGGAAATATGAATACTTTTGCACAGCTTATCAAGCGTGTAACAAAAAAAGACAAAGACGGCTTTGCCTTTGAAGAAGACGAAATACTAAAATCAATGCGAGTTTATCGTGAAGGAAGACATGGTTCTTTGCGCTGGGCTAATCTAGCGACTTTTTCAACAGCTACAGATTTGTTTCGGTTTCGAGTTATACCTAACTTAGAAGTTACAACAGATTATATAATCACTTGTGACAATGAGCGTTTTGAAATAGTTTCGGTAGAAAATGTAAAAGGCAAAGGCATGTATATTGAAGTTCTAGCAAAAAAGGTGGAACCGGCACATGGCTAAAGCAACAGTTAAATTACCAGAAGAATTTTTAAATAAGCTATCTAAACTTGCAAACAAAACTGACGAAATCACTGAAAAGGTATTAATAGCCGGAGGTGATGTTGTTCTTGATAAAATCAAAGCAAACCTTGACTCAGTAGTTGGCAAGGGCAATAAATCTGAAGAAAGGTCAACCGGTGAATTAAGTTCTGCACTTGGCATAAGCGGTGTACGGCAAGATAAGAATGGAAACAGCAATATTAAGATCGGCTTTAGTGAGCCGAGAAGTGACGGAAAATCTAATGCAATGATAGCAAACGTTATTGAATACGGTAAACATGGTCAAGCAGCAAAACCCTTCTTAAAACCGGCAAAGTCCGCAACAAAAACATCTTGCGTTACGGCTATGATAGATAAGCTTGAAGAGGAGATTGATAAGATATGAGCCTACTAGAAGATATTAATAGATTGCTTGGTAAGTTAAATGTGCCTATTGAAACAGGCATTTTTTCAGACAAAGCACCAGAACAATATATTATTTTAGTTCCGCTTGTATCTACATTTGAATTGTTTTCGGATAATCAACCAAATAAAGATATTGAGGAAATTAGAATATCGATATTTTCTAAAAGCAATTACATTAATCTCAAAAACAAAATACAAAAGACACTACTAAAAAATGATTTTACAATCACAGAAAGACGATACAACGGTTATGAAAAAGAAACTAAGTATCACCATTATACAATCGATGTAGCTAAAGACTACGATATAGAGGAGGAATAAAAAATGGCAACAATAGGACTTGATAAACTATTTTATGCAAAAATTACAGAGGACACCAATGGCAACGAAACCTATGGTGATCCTAAACAATTAGCCAAAGCAATCTCGGCAGATTTGTCTGTTGAATTAAATGAGGCAACACTTTATGCTGACGATGGACAATCAGAACTTGTAAAGGAATTTAAGAGCGGTACATTATCACTTGGCATAGACGATATCGGCCAAGAAATAACAGCTGATCTTGTCGGCGCAGTTATTGACTCAAACGGAGTATTAATCTCTGGAGGTGAAGATACTGCCAAGCCAGTAGCAATCGGATTTAGAGCAAAGAAATCGAATGGTAAGTATAAATATTATTGGCTTTATAGAGTACTGTTCGGAATTCCTGCAGCAAACCTAGCCACTAAAGGCGACAGTATTACTTTCTCAACACCAACGATTGAAGGCACAATTTCAAGACGAAATAAACTTGATGCTTCCAACAAGCATCCATGGAAAGCAGAAGTTACTGAGTCAGAAAGTACTGCAACAATTATTGAAAGTTGGTATGACGAAGTATATGAACCAAGCTATACAGGAGGTGGCAACTAATGACAAACGATAGAAGCACAGTTGTAAATATTGGTGGAACTGACTACGAGTTGCTCTTGACAACAAAAGCGACAAAAGATATTGCGAAGCGTTATGGTGGGCTTGAAAAACTCGGCGACAAGCTGCTAAAGAATGAAGATTTCGACACAGCGCTCACAGAGATTATATATCTAATTACATTACTGGCAAACCAACCAATTCTTATTTACAACTTCCAAAACAAAGGTAAGGAAAAACAGTTGTTGATAGAGGAAGAAATCGAACTCTTAACAACTCCAAATGATTTAGGCTCGTTCAAGGACTCAATTACTGAAACGTTGCTTAGAGGTACAAAAAGAAATATTGAAAGTGAAACAGATCAAAAAAACGCACTGGGCGAGTAAGTGACGATGAGTTATTTACTCGTCTTTTATATTATGGCTTAGTTCAATTGCATCTAGGCCAAGAAGAAGTATGGCTTATGCCATTTGGATTACTACTTGATTTATGGGAATGCCACAAACAGTACAACGGCATTTCAAAACCAAGAATAGAACATTTTATTGAGGATGCAATACCTGAAGGAATTTAAAGGAGGTGGATGTGTATGGCTGATAATTTTGGATTAAAAATTGGTATCGAAGGCGAAAAGCAGTTTAAGTCTCAACTTGCAGATATCAATCAGACATTTAAAGTTTTAGGTTCTGAAATGAAACTCATTGAAAGTCAGTTTGAACAGCAGGACCAATCAGAACAAGCATTGACTGCCAGAAATGAAGTCTTGCAAAAATCAATTGAAGCTCAAAAAAGCAAAGTTGAAACATTACGCTCAGCACTTAAAAACGCATCTGACTCCTTTGGCGAAACAGATAAAAGAACAAAGAACTGGCAAACTCAATTAAACAATGCGCAGGCCGAGTTAAATAAAATGGAAAAAGGTTTGCGTAAAAACAATGACGCACTAGGAGACAGCAAAAAGAATTTTGAAGATGCTGAAGATAGTGCAGATGACTTTGGTGATGGAGTTGAAAATGCTGGCGATCAAATTGAGGATGCCGGTGATGATGCAAAAGAATCGTCTTCTAAATTTGAAGGATTAGGTAATGTATGTAAGGCTGTAGGAGTTGCTATGGTTGCGGCCTTTGCTGCTGTGAGCGCTGCGGCAATAGCAGCAGGTAAAGCGCTGATTACTATGACAAAAGAAGGTGCGGCTTATGCTGATGATGTTCTGACAGCTAGTACTGTCACAGGTATTGCAACTGACAAACTTCAAGAATACATGTACGCAGCAGAACTTGTTGATGTTTCAGTAGATACACTAACAGGTTCTATGACAAAGAATATCAACTCAATGAGAAGTGCTATTGATGGCAGTTCAACGTTTATTGATGCTTATGAGAAGCTTGGTGTTGTTATAACCGATACAGAAGGTAACTTCAGACATAGCGATATTGTTTACTGGGAACTTATTGATGCGTTAGGAAAAATTGAAAACTCTACTGAGCGTGATGCACTTGCTATGCAGCTCTTAGGAAAATCTGCTCAAGACTTAAATCCACTAATCACTGCTGGATCTGAAAGAATGAGCGAACTAGCAGAACAAGCTCATAGGGCTGGATATGTAGTCTCAGAAGATATGTTAAATGCTTATGGCGCATTTGATGACCAATTGCAATATCTAAACAATGGTTGTGTAGCAGCCAAAAATGCTTTGGGTGGTATTTTACTTCCAATACTAACAGAACTTGCTGGTGATGGCGTGTCTCTGTTGGGGCAATTTACTAATGGAATTAAGGATGCAAATGGAGATGTCTCCAAAATCGGAGATGTGTTTTCAACTACTTTAAAAAGTGTTTTAGATATCGTTATGAAGAAAGTTCCGATGCTACTCGAATTGATGGCATCAATTGTAACTTCCTTAGGTACGGCTATCATTGATAATCTTGATGTGCTAATTGATTCAGCCTCAGAGATAATTTTTACAATCCTAAAAGCACTTACTGCAGGGCTGCCCAAGATAGCAAAAGGTGCAGTGAAATTAGTGTTAACTTTGGTAAAAGGAATATTATATAATCTGCCTCAAATTTTAAGTGCAGCAATAGAAGTAATAGCCACTCTTGCAACAGGCATAGCAGAGGCGATACCAGAACTTATTCCAGTAATTATTGATGTAATGATTGAGCTATGCCAAACTCTGATAGATAATTTACCAATGCTATTAGATGCAGCATTTACGCTTATTGAAGGACTCTCAGCGGGTATTCTAAAAGCTATTCCTGTTTTAGTGGCAGCCCTGCCACAGCTAATAAAAACCATTATCAATTTTATTGTTTCGTCAATACCACAGATAATCAATGCTGCACTGCAATTAGTAAAAGGTTTAGCAACTGGAATCATAAGCGCTATTCCGGATTTAATAGCAGTACTGCCTGATCTTATCATGGCGATTATTAATTTTATACTCTCGGCAATACCGCAGATTATCAGTGTTGGAATTGAGCTAATAACATCAATAGTTAAAGAATTACCGACTATTATTTCAACAATAGTGACTGCAATACCATTAATTATAAACGGACTAATTACCGCTTTGTTTGATGCGTTTCCGTTATTGATCCAAGCAGGAATTGATTTATTTATCTGCATCATTGAGGCGCTGCCAACAATCATTTTGACAATAGTAAATGCAATACCGCAAATTATAACATCTATAATCAATGCCTTCACTGGAAATATTGACACTTTTATTCAAATGGGAATTACGCTTTTTACAGCAATCATCTCCAATTTACCACAAATCATTAAAGGGATTGTTTCTAACATTCCTCAGATTATAAGTAGCATTATCAGTGCATTTGGTTCATTGACATCAAGCATGGGTGAAGTTGGTAAGAACCTTGTAAAAGGCTTGTGGGATGGAATTCAAACGTTGAAGGATTGGTTATGGAATAAAGTTTCGAATTGGTGCAGTAGTTTATGGAGTGGAATAAAAAACTTCTTTGGGATACATTCTCCGTCTAAGAAGATGTCTTGGATTGGTGAAATGCTAGTAGAAGGTTTATCAGGAGGAATTGACTCAGACGATGCAGCAATAAAATCGGCAAAAGATTTAACAAGCAATATTGAAAATATAATGGGCGATATGAATGCAAAATCGTCAATTGATGTCGTGACTGATATTGATAGCAGTAATGCAAAAAACTCTATTCAAAAAGCTATGCAAGATTTAACTATTGGTGCAAAAGCTCTATCAAGTGATTTTAATCTTGGTGCGCCAAATTGGGTTGAAAACAGCAGCTCGTCAATTGAAGTTAGCGTTCCAATTTATTTAGATGGCGAACTTATTACAAAAGCTACAAGCAGAATTCAAAGTATGAATAATGCATCATTAAAACGAGCAATGGGGGTGTAGTGTATGGGAATGCAGTTGTTTACTAAAAGCGGAATATATGTTTCCGTTATCGACAAAATACTCTCTTGTTCGACAAAGATAACTTTAGCAGGCATATTTACTCTAACATTTGAAACTTTAATTAATGACGAACTTGAAACGCTATCTAATACAACCGAGTATGTAATATTTTATGATAATGAATATTATGATGTCGTTAGCTTGCAGAGTTCACTTAGCAATGGATTATACAAGATTAAATTTTCGTGTGAACATATTTCATATAGACTGAGTAGTATTTCCAAAACAGAGTTTACGGCAATCGGAACACCTAAACAAATATTAACGACTATACTTGCAAATACAGGTTTTTATGCAGGTAATTGCGACATAACAGTAGATCAAACTATTTCGATCAAGCAAGAAAGTACGGTTAGAAGTATCATTTTTAATTTTGCAGATAGTCTTGATTGTGATGTTGAATTCAAAGAATATTATGTCAACTTGTACCAACACAAAGGAAGCAAGAAGCCAATCGAAATAATAGATAAAAATGTTGTTTCAATAAGCAAGTTAGTCAAAAGTTCGGTTGCAGCACCTACTTACTCGATTACAATTAGACCAAATGTAAGTCTTACTGTTGGAGACGAATTGCATCTGAAATTTACTAAACTAGGGATTGACGAAAATGTCAGACTTATTGGAATTAGTAGAAAACCATTTACAAGTAGAGATTATGATTTGGAAGTTGGAGTGCAGCAAGAAACCTTAGAGGCGGATTTGGTTTCAATCAAAACCGAGGCTGTTGCAAAAGACAAAACGTATTATGGAGTAAAAATATCAGCCGATAATGGACTTACAGTAGTAAGAGAAGATAAAAAAGCTAAAGTTATAATGAATGCTGACGAATTTAGGATGCAGTCACTTGGTGACGAAGGAATACTTGTAGACAAACTTTTCTTTGATCCTATAACTGGCGAGTACACATTCTCCGGTTCTGTATCTGTAATGGGTGGAAGTATAAATATTAACAATCATTTTATCGTGGATGCAAACGGTAATGCTTATTTGTCAGGCGATTCAACCATATATGGTGGAAAATATTATGCTGGACAAGCCGGTTCTAGTGAAGGCTATTCAGAAATGACGTCTGGTGGTTTTGAAATATTCAACAGTTCAAACGATCTTAAACTAAAATTAGGTTTCACCACTGATGGCGAGGATTTCCCGTATATACAATTAGGTTCGGGAAGTGGCAAGTTTACAGACTTCGGATTAGTAAAAAAGTTTATGGATGGACTTTGGATTGGAAACTCTGAGCCTTCCGACGAAAGCGGAACTTTTACTGCAATGAAAGGATATAACGGTATCTTTTTTAGGTTCAGTGATAACACCGCATACGTTGTTAAGGATACCGAAATGAAAAACATTTATACAGGTGCAGCGATTGCAAAATTTGGATAGCAGGAGGTCTCTATGAAAAATCTGATACTTCCTGCTAGCATTACTCCATTTGATTGGAATGAAAACGAAGATAACCAAAAGGCATATAAAGCTATTATTAGTCAAGGTTATACTGCAGAATTTAAAGTGGCAGTATGGAACTCAATAGTAGATAAGTTAAACCTAACACTAGCAAGTTTTGGACTTATTTGGGATAACAAATATACAACAATAGAAAATGCTAAACTGTATGGCGTTTATCCAAACCTTACTGCAAAAATATTCAACTCAGTTAGATATAATATTGAAGTTCATGTACCAACAACATGGAAGTGGCAGTTTGATAAAACATTTACTGGTTATATTGGTAGAAATGATTTTGTTGGAGTTAGCACAACTAACGAACCAGATACTGTTTATGGTACTTATGTAGAAGAACTTGTTAGAAAACTAAATCTTTTAATAGCTATATTAAAAAATGATGCGCCATTGATAAATCAGCAGGTGCGAGAAAATCTGTCACTTGATACTTCAAGAATGATACTAGATAGTTTTAGCTCTAGGCCGCTTCAAATAAAATACAAATCCTGTTTTTCGGATATTAGTCAAATAGAATTTACAGAGCCTAAAAAGCTAGTAGCAAAGGATGCTATAAAAGTAAAAGAAACTGGAAAGCTTACAGCTAAATATGCGGACGATTTAATGCGTAGTAAAGTAAATTCATTTACAGCATACCTTGCCGAAATAACACTAGAAGAATTATATAAGAATTTATACTCTTACGTATTTTCAAAGCAAAATGCAACTGCAAGGCTAAGAGTTAATGAAAACATAAGTAGGTTAAATGCATTGTTGATAAATGTACAAGTCGCAGATGGTAGGTTATCTTTTGCCGATGTAGTTGACTTCTATACTAATGCAATTAATTTCAGCTTTGAAATTGCCGAATTAGAGAATGTTCCTACGATGCTGACTTCGATAAATTATTTAAGTGAAACAGATTCGAAGGCTTTAGTAGAGCTATGTTTGAGAGAACTAATTGATGTAAATGTAATAAGTCAAAGCAGAGAGAGTGGTCATCTTGAAATCTATGCAGGATCTGAATTGTACTCAAGTATAATGTCAATATTGCGACAAATTAAAAGTAGCATGAATGCAGCTAGAGCAGGACGATTAGCATCAAGAATTGAAGCGCTACTTACAATCATTAATCCTAGAATGTATGCAAGACAGGCTGGAATAATACCGATAGCAAACGTTCCAAGCGAAATGATATTAAATAATGAGTTGTTGCAATTTGAGAGTTTAATTATTGGCAATGAAAACATTGATCACTTGAATGCGATCGAAGCAAGTTCAAATATAAAAAAGTCATTTCCTATCGACAACATAATGTTAAATCACGAACAAAATGGCAATGCAATACTAGAAAAGAAATTAATAAGACAAATTGCTACTCAGCATAGAATTTATAAGACGGATAATGCAGAAGTTTTATCGGTTATGTCAAAGCATAGCACAGCAAATATAACAAATCACTCAAATGTTAGCAGTGCATGGTTAGAGGGCTACAGAAATTCTAATTCTATCTTTGTACGTGAACAATATATTCAAAAACAAATGGCAAATTTATCTTCGCTATTTTATGATGGCGAATGTTTACAGACAAACGAGTTGCTTAAAACTTGCAATAGTTCAGAACTTTCATACAGAGTACCGCTCGATTTTAGTTTGAGTCATATAGAAACAGAAACCATTGCAGCAACTTCGGTACTAAGAATTGCAAATGATACAGCAGCAATAAATGAAGTTGCGTTTGACAATCATGTTGTTGCTAACTTAGAAATTGTAAGATTTGAAACGATTGAAGGAACTACAAATGAATTTTCAAAGATTGTGTGCGATCTAAGTCATGATCCTAGTTCGTGGCGAAATCCTGAACAAAATGGTGATGAGTTAATGATTTATCAAGTTTATGATATAAACCAAAGTGGAAGTGTTCTAAAGTTAGATTGTGAGGAGGATTTATGAGAAATGCAGACATAAAATTGAAAAACAGAAAAGGCGAAGAAGTAACCTATCTTGAAGTATCAAAAGTACAGTTTGAAACACCAACTGAAGATAAGGTTACTTTTAGCTATGGTGACATGGTAAGTGGCAATATAACACTTGACTTTTCTCAAGGAAATCAAGAAGTAAGTTCAGCTGACAATGAGTTATACAATCATGTTATTATTCAAAAACCATCCACATTCATTCCAGAAAATATTGCAGAAGGAGTTGAAATTGCAGGTTTACTTGGAACATTTCAAGGTGCAGGTGAAAAGCCAAAGTTAAGGACACCAACAATAACCAGAAGTGGTGATCTTATTACTATTACAAATCCATCCACTAACGGGACATATGTCGAAAAATATTTGATTTATGTTAGTGGAATATTAACTAAAGAACAAACAACCACTACATTTTCAGTTGCAAGTTTTGATCTTCAGGGCAATATCAATTTTGCAGTATCCTTATTTGCAAAAGGATTTGAAGAATCAGATAAAAGCACAACGATAGCAGTCATCACTTATGCAATACACTTTGTTCTAGATGAAATTGCAAGCACAAACGCAGCAAAACTTATTACTCAGAACTTGACATTTGCAACGGTTCTTTCTGCATCGAATAACAAGTTTATACCAGAAGATATTGAAGTTACGATGGGCGGACAGGCTTGTGATTATTTATGGAATAGTTACACAGGAGACTTATCAGTTTCAAACGTAACAGGAGATATTCAAGTGAATGCAATTGCTGACGATGTATTTCAGATAAGACGTCCAAAAATAGCGTGGAACGGGGACAATCTTAATGTTACGCCTGAACGCTACGCAAGGTTTACTAAGATATACATTAATGGAATAGAAGTCTATGAAATTGAAAGTTTCTTTGAATACAAAATAGAAGATGTTTCTGGTTCAACATATGTTTTTAGAGAAAATAAAGATGGCTACTATGAAAGTAACAACAAAGCAAAACAAAATTCATATGCAATGTGCAAAGTAACTTTTAGTTCGATTGGAGAAAAGGATATATATCTAAGGTGCATCAATTATGCAGAGGCTAACTATGACTTTGGGATTATCTCAAATATAAATATGACATTGTCACTCAGCTATACCGATGATGGGACTGGATCTAATGTCTTTAAAAACTTTAAGGGTTTGAGTTCTGCTACTCCGGTATTGTTGAAAATTACAATACCTGCAGGAGTTAGTTTTATATATGTCAAATATAGAAAAGATGGCAGTGTAGATAGCTATAATGATACGTTTCAGTTCAAAATTGAGGAAGAATAGGTGGTGGGATTATGGAAGAAATAAACATATTAAAATATCTAAGAAATTATGGTACTTTCGAAGTTAAAGTAAAAAGTTTTCATGAAGATTTTGAACCATCAGATGATGTGCTTACAAGCTATACGATAAATGGTGCAACTATTGTACTTGAAGAATATTCAAAAATAAAGATAGTTAAAAACATCCAGGGCATTAATCAATTTGAGTTACTTATCGATGGAATAGTTAAAGACGTTATTGACTACGAAGATACCGAAGAATACGTGGTTGATTTAAGACTTTATGAGGATATTCCCAAAGGAAGACGAACTATAAATTTGAGGGCTATTGGCGAGGGTATAAATCAAAACCTCAGCAATAGTCTTTTTTATTATGATAATGCACCAATCTTTGGAGTGTCAGGATTTGCATCTACTGTTCCTAACCTTGCAAGAACTGACGATTCTGTCGGACTGGATTTTTCAATAAACAATCTAACTGGCGAAATTAAATCTGACTTCAATAATTCATTTCCTTGGAATGAAACAGAAATAGTTACAGAAGACACTGGAAAATTTGTAAAGTTTCCGGATATGTATTTTAGAGTAGGAACAAATGAACTTTCTCAAATAACAGATATTGCAGTATCAGCAATCTCACATGCAGAAGGTGATTGGTATCTAGTTCCATCATTTATGTACGGCTGTTATGGGGGATCTGTATCAAACAGCAAAATGAAAAGTATTAGTGGCGCTACAAGACAAACGTCTGCTTATAGAAGTCAACATCGAACTTATGCAGCTAATAACGGTACGGACTACTTTCAACTTGATTTATTTCACTTATCGGTCGTTGCATTTTTGTTTTGGATTGAGTTTGCAACTACGGCATCAAACACTATTATGACAGGAAGATTCAATGGTAGCGGCACAGCCGGAGGAAACACAATTATTCCAACCGGAGGAACTGATGCTTTGAAAACACCAAGCGGCTATGAGCTAAAGTATAAGCAAATGAGATACCACTATATCGAAGATTTTATTGGAAATGTAATGGAATACGTTGATGGTATATATTCACAGACTTATGGCAGTAAAGAATATGTCACTGCAGATACCAGCAAATTCGCAGATAGTACAACAGGTCATGAACAGTTAAGTTATACAAACCCACCAACGAATTATAGTTATCCAACTATAGCAACTATTGGATGGGATAAAAACCATCCGTTTATGGTGCTGCCAACAACAACTATGAATAACAGTAATTACAATACTCTATACTGTCAAAGAGATACAGGCAGAGGAAGTAATCTGGTTTTATATACTGGGCAATGTTGGTCACATATAGAGAATGGCGGCGGAGTATATTCGTTTGGTCATGCAGCAGTAAGTACGGCCTATTCAGATATAGGCTCAAGACTATTAAAAAAAGTAAACTAAATCATTTAAAGGAGATATTAAAATATGATTACACAAGCAACAGCAAATTCAATTCTTAACGCATTTTTCGGAAGGACTAACAGTATTACTCTTGGTGCAACCTGTTATATTGGATTGTCAACAAGCACTCCAAGTGCAACAGGTGGCAACTTCACAGAACCAAATGAATCTACCGGTTACTCTAAGGTTTTACTCGGAAATTACAATCAATCAAACACAATGCTTATGGAAGCGGCGGTTGATGGAAGCATCTGCAATTCAAACAACATCATTTTTTTCCCAGAGGCAACTGCGGCATGGGGGACTATAACTCACTTTGGAATATTTATATCAAAAACATCAAGCGTTCCGATTATGTGGGGTGCACTTAGTTCTTCAATTTCAGTACCGTCGGGATACATTCCAATTTTTAGAGCAGGTGCATTAACTGTGTCGCTGCAATAGGAGGTAGACTATGGCAAAATATTTAGAAATGACAGCAGAAGTTGAATTTGACTTATCTGCCATCTTTGGTAAGAAAACAGAAAAACCAAAGATTCCAAAAGAAGAACAGGACATAGAACCTTCAATATCGGAAGTTCAGGAGGAAAAGAAGATATGACAATCGCACAAACAATAATTACAATAGCAGCGATAATTACAGCACTCGGAGTAATCTTCGGTGCTGTTTTTACTTGCTACAAATGGTACTTGAAACAGGAAAAGCAGGACGAGGATATCAAAGAAATCAAGAATGAGCAATCTATTTTGACATGTGGTGTCCTTGCTTGTTTGAAAGGATTAAAAGAGCAGGGCTGTGATGGGCCTGTTACTATAGCGATAAAAGTACTAGAAGAACACATTAATAAGCAAGCTCACAAATAATGGAGGATATACAATGAACGAAATTCTTATTAACATTTTATCGGTTATAATAACTGCTGTTATATTGCCGCTGATTACATTAGCTGGAACGAATCTAATTAAACTTATTAATTCTAAGATAGAAGATGCGATTTCAGCAAAGTTGCTAACGTCGGTTACAACGATTGTCCTAAACAGCGTTCGATGCGTTTTTCAAACTTATGTTGAGACTCTTAAGCAAGAAGGAAAGTTTGATGCACAAAGCCAAGCAGAAGCACTTAAAAAAGCTAAGGATATTGCTTTATCTCAGTTAGATAAAGAAAAGCGAGATTTTGTTGCTACTATGTTTGGAGATTTAGACACATGGTTAAATACACAAATCGAATCTAGTATAAATATATTAAAAAATACATAATCCATCAGTCCTCATTCTACAAGTTAGAGTGGGGACTTTTTTGCGTTTATATGGTATAATAATATTGCAAAACTATT
Source organism: Anaeroplasmataceae bacterium (assembly GCA_031549865.1). Lineage (GTDB taxonomy): Bacteria > Bacillota_I > Bacilli_A > Acholeplasmatales > Anaeroplasmataceae > JAVBPE01. Next base: position 87,526 of record JAVBPE010000018.1, read on the forward strand.
GACATTACTAACTTTAAGGTGTATCCTATTACGATTTAGTGATTTTCTATTCTACTAAATGGGTGGCTAGGGGAAAAATTTAGAAAAGAGGTAGAAAACTTATGTATCATTATTTTGAAGACAAAGAATTTTTAGAAAGAGCAAGAAAAATTTGCGTAGGGATTTTAGATAATCTTGAAATAAAATTGAGAGAGGATGGTATCAACACACAATTCTTTCTTGTTGGAAGCGGAGCTAGAAATATGGTTACGCAAAACGAAAATGGACCTATAGACTTTGATTATAATTTGAATATTCTTTCTTGCGACAACTTTAAGGACTGTAAGGCGATTAAAGAAAAGGTTAGAAAAGAGTTTAATAAGGTTATGGCTGAGTACAAATTAGCTGATGTAGATGACTCAACTTCGTCACTTACGACAAAGCCGATCTGCTTTACAGATGAACCAGACATCAAATTCTCAATTGATTTATGTATCGTAACAAAAGATACAGCGGATCAATGGAACAGGCTAAAACATGAAAAAGGCATCAACTCATATTATGACAAGTATTACTGGAACATTGCACCGAACTCTGCAGACTACAATGAAAAGGCTAGTGCAATAAAAAAAATTCCAGGTGCATGGCTGATAGTTAGGCAACAATACTTAGACCTTAAGAATAAGTACTTGACTCAACATGATTATGATCATCCATCATTCATTTGCTATATTGAAGCAATAAACAATGTCTATAATCATTTGAAACAAAAAAAGTTAATATAATCCATTGAATTAGAAGTCGATATAACAGTCGACTTCTTTTTTTGCGTTTAAGGGCTCAACGTTTTGACACGTGGGCCTTTTGTTTTGCTGTCGCATAAAAACCCGAATAAAAAATATAAGCGAAATTTCGCCAAATTACCGGCAACAGCGTAGTTACCTCGCCATTAATCTCTTGAAGGAGAGATGCGCTTATGGATAATAATAAAAAGAAAAAAATAATAGAACTTAGAAAATCTGGCTTTGGCTATAAGAAAATTGCAAAAGAACTTAGTCTTACGGTTAGTGCTGTTAGATGTGTATGCGAAAAAATAACCGATGAATATGATCTGATAGGATCTTGTAAAAATTGCGGCATTAAAATCAAGTCAATAAAAGGCAAACGCAAAAAAGTCTTTTGCAGTGATAAGTGCAGAATGGCTTGGTGGAATAGTCATATCAAGGAAGTTAATAAAAAGGCATATTACTCAGTTGTATGCAAATGTTGTAGTAAAGAATTTATTGCTTATGGAAATAACAAAAGAGTTTACTGTTCACATAGTTGCTACATCAACGACAAGGCGAAAAAGGATGTGGCTAAGAATGGATAAAAATAAAATTCAACAATACTATAAATCTCTTATTCCTGTACGAGAAATGCTGAAAAAAGGACTAATTTCAAATAAAGATTTCCAACTTGCGGAAGATTTCTTGGCAAAAAAATATTGTATCAAAAAAGGTAATATTTATCGCTCAAATGACTTGATAAATATTAAAAATAGAGCAATATATATGATGCCGAAGGAGGACGTAATATTAAATGAACAAAACAATCACAAAGATAGAAATATTACCCAAATTACAAAAAAAGATTAGCGTTGCTGCATATGCAAGAGTATCATCGGGCAAGGATGCGATGCTGCATTCCTTATCACAACAGGTTAGTTACTATAACAGAATGATTCAACAGCATGATGAATGGAACTTTGCTGGAGTTTATTCTGACGAAGCAATAACCGGAACAAAGGACAATAGGTTAGGATTTCAAAGAATGCTGGAAGACTGCAGGTCTGGTAAAATTGATATGATTATAACAAAATCAATTTCAAGATTTGCTAGAAATACTTTGACTTTGCTTGAGACAGTTAGAGAGTTCACAAGTTGCAAGGTAGATGTGTATTTTGAAGAACAAGATATACATACACTCAGCGGCGATGGTGAACTAATATTGACCTTTTTAGGTTCATTCGCACAAGAGGAATCAAGAAGTGTGTCGGAGAACATGAAGTGGCGAATCAAAAAAGATTTTGAAGAAGGTTTAATATGGGGCAGTAAATCCTGCATGGGATATAAACTGCAAAACAGAAAACTTATATTAGTCCCCCAAGAGGCAAACCTTGTTAGAGAAATATTTGAACTTTATATTGGTGGTGCTGGTGAGCAAAAAATCTGCAATATATTGAACAAAAACAATATACCATCATATCATGGATGCAAGTGGGGTAGATTTGCAGTGAGATCCATTTTAACTAATTATAATTACACAGGGGATTTGCTACTGCAAAAAACATATAGAGTAGACCACCTTTCTAAAATTACCAGAGATAACTTAGGTGAGTATCCAAAGTATATTGTTGAAGATGACCATGAACCGATAATAAGTAAAGAGATTTTTAACAAGGTCATTGATTTAAGAGAGCAACGAAAGCACAAATCTGGTTCAAACAAAAAAAGCTGCAACACATATGATTTCTCTGGATATCTAAAATGCAGTAGTTGTGGCAAAAGTTATAGGCATAAGATAAATTATAAAAAAGCGGTATGGGTTTGTGATACGTTCAATCGTGTTGGTAAATCTGCATGTCAAGCAAAGCAAATTCCAGAGGCAGAACTATATGTGGCAATAAATGAGTTGCTGGGGTTTAACAAATTTAACCCTGAAAAATTCAAGGCATTAATAGATCATATTGACGTCATGCCAGAAAACACTTTGAATGTCTATTACAAAAACGGCAATGTTAAAACAATAACGTGGGAATATCACAGTCGAAAAGAAACATGGACACCAGAGTTAAGGGATTTGGCAAGACAAAATTCAATTAGAGTAAATTTGGAAAGGAATAAGCAATGGCAAAAGTAAGAGTAATACCATCAACAATTAATCCACTAACACAAACTAATATAGGCGCTGCAGTAAAACGCAGAGTTGCTGCTTACGCACGTGTTTCAACAGACAGCGATGAGCAATACACAAGTTATGAAGCGCAAGTCAATTTTTATTCAAAGTACATACAAGAAAAACCCGAATGGGAATTTGTGCAAGTTTATGCCGACGAGGGTATAACGGGGACAAATACAAAGAAACGTAATGAGTTTAATAAAATGATAGCAGATGCTCTTGAGGGCAAGATTGATTTGATAATAACAAAATCAATTTCGAGATTTGCCAGAAACACACTTGATACTATATCAATCACTAGAGATTTAAAAGCGAGTGGCATAGAGGTGTTTTTTGAGAAAGAGAACCTTTGGACACTAGATCCAAAAAGCGAACTAATCTTAACTATCATGGCATCAATAGCACAAGAGGAATCAAGGTCAATTTCACAGAACGTAACGTTGGGTAAAAGGTGGGGGTTTCAAGAAGGCAAAGTTTCATTTGCATATTCTACATTTCTAGGATACAAGAAGGTAGACGATAAGATTGTTATAGACGAGGCTCAAGCTCAGGTTGTAAAAGCAATTTATCGAATGTATTTAGTTGAAGGAAAAACAGCTACTGGCATAGCAGTATATTTACAAGGCGAAGGAATAAAAACGCCATCGGGTAAATCGACAAGATGGACTAAGAATACTGTTACATCAATATTGACGAATGAAAAATACAAGGGTGATGCATTACTGCAAAAGAAGTTTACTGATAATTATCTAGAACATTCTATGGTGAAGAATAATGGTGAAGTGCCGCAATATTATGTTGAAAACAGCCATCCTGCGATTATTGATAGAGAAACTTGGGAACAAGTGCAAGTTGAAATCAGAAGAAGAAATGCGCTTGGTTATCAATACTCAGCAACAAATGTGTTTGCAACAAAACTAATTTGCGACGACTGCGGTGGTTTTTACGGACAAAAGAAGTGGCACTCTACAGACAGATACTCAAAGTTCATGTTTCAATGCAACAACAAGTACAAAAAAGGCAAACCCAAATGCATTACGCCAAGTTTGCATGAAGACGATATTAAGCAAAAATTCATTCGGGCCTTTAACATAACAATTCAAGATAAAAATAGACTAATTGAAGATACTAATGCAATTATTGAAATATTAACTAATACAGAAGACCTTGATTTGGAAATTGCAAACATGGTAAGTGAGATGGAAATAGTAAATGGACTAGTTCAAAAGTTAGTTAGTCAAAACGCTAAGAAAAGCCAATCACAAGAGGAGTATTCTAAAAAATATGACGAATTAGTTAGTCGATACGACAAAGCAAAAACCAAATATGATGATTTGTGTTTAGAAAAGGTAGATAAGCAAGGACAACTTCTAAAGTTAAAAGCATTTATCGGTAATTTTATAGATAGAGATACAACACTTGAAAGTTGGGACAGTGATATTTGGATGCTAATGGTGGAAAGTGCTATAGTCTATCGAAACAATAGCATTAAGTTTAAGTTTCACAATGGCGAAGAAATAATAGTAGAATAGTAAAAACCCATCAGTTTATATGCTGGTGGGTTTTGCTTTTGCTCTGGACTTTCTTTTCTTTCGTTTAAAAGGCATTTTCTTTGCTACGGCCCATTTAGGTAAGATACGCTCATATGTTGAACCATCAATTAATTCATAAAGTAATGTTCTATTAGGTGAGACGATAACTCTATTCACAATTACTTTGAAAGCAACACTTTTCATATATTGGTTCTCTGGCAGCAAATTAAGTTCATTAAGCTCTTTCTTTTTTATGTTTGCAAGTGGCTCAATAATTTTAGCAAGCTCAGTTTTTACCTTAGCATAAGTATCAAACAGTGTTTCAAATAGTCTATCGTTGTGATAGTATAGCTCGTCTTCATATAGAACAATATTTTTACAACGTATATCTTCATTATGTTTGTTATTGCAAGTCCATCTAATTATTATCTCTGGATAAAAATCATTACGATATTGTTTTCTACCATAGAATCGCTGGCAGCAACTACAAATCAATTTTGACGAAAAAGTGTACGTATACGATAATTGTTGGTCATCAGTATTTTTTCTTTCTGATATTAAACGCTGGACTTCTTCAAAAGTTTTTCTTGGTATTATTCCTTCATGGCTATTTTTTATATAGTATTGATTAACTTCGCCTGTGTTCTTTTTTGCTTTCTTCGAGTAAATATCTACTACATACGTTTTCTGCAAAAGAGCATCACCAACATATTTTTCATTTGAAAGAATACTTGAAATAACATTCTTAGACCATTGCTTATTATGGACAGAAGGAATCTCCAAGATATTAAAATATTTTGCGATATAATGAGCACTATTACCTTCTAAAAACAACTGGTAAATAAGTTTTACAAGAGGCGATTGTTCTTCGTCAATGAGCATCTCAAATTTTTTACCTTTTTTATATCCTAAAAAGCCATTATAACCAATGCTAAACTTGCCTTCCGCATATCTTTTTCTGATACCCCACTTAACATTTGCAGAGATTGATTTTGATTCCTCCTCAGCAACGGATGAGAGAATAGTCAATATGAAATCACCTTGCTGGTCCATGCTATCCAAGTTTTCTTTTTCGAAGAAGACACCAACATTATTTTCTTTAAGCTTTCTAACAATTGTTAATGTATCAACGGTGTTCCTGGCAAAACGAGAGATTGACTTTGTTAGTATAAGATTAATTTTACCATTTAGCGCATCTTCAACCATTCTATTGAACCCAGCTCTTTTCTTTGTACTTAGTCCAGAGATGCCTTCGTCAAAGTATACATCAACAAGTTTCCAATCTTCATGTTTTCTGATGTATGTTTTGTAATATTTTTTCTGCGATTCAAGACTGTTTAGCTGTTCGTCTTTGTCAGAAGAAACACGTGCATAAGCAGCAACCAAAGTACATTTTTTCCTCTTGCCTGTTGCCTTTGTATCCTTATCATTTTTGGCTATTAGAGTTATTGACTTTTCCAAGGTCCAGACCTCCTATGACAGGATTATACATTTGTATTAATTCTTGCTTGGCTGCAGCGAACTGTTCCTCAGTTATTTTATTTTGTTCTAGTAATGATTGTAGCATCATCAATGAAAGCCTGTACTCAATTTCTCTTTTTGCATCTCTTTTATTCATTATCACACCTCCGAGCGTTATATACTATTAACTCTAAAAGCGCAATAAGTCAAGTCAGTAGCCATTCACATTTTAGTAATTATTTATTTTGGAAATAATATGAAACAATATCGATACTATTAACGCAGTAATGTAGATTTTTATCGATTTTTCTGGTATAATGATTTAAATAATTCCATTTAAGAGGAGACAACCACATGGCAATAATTAAGAAAATATCAAAATCATATAATTATCAAATGAGAGGTAACTTAACTTTTTGTGAAGCAGAGTACAATGATTATTATTTTGAAAATAAAAAGTATGTTCGTATTCAAACATTTGGTAGCAACGAACGTCAAGAAAAAGGAAAACAAAGTCAAGTTATTCATTTGGATAAAGAAGCAGCAATTAATCTTGTAGAATATCTTAAGGAATCATTTGATTTATAATAGTGAATTGGGATGCGATGCTGGCCGCATAATATGTCTCATTGAGGTGAAAAATGGATTTTAAGGAAAGTATAAAAGAAAAACTGCCAACATTAAGATATTATAATGGGCAATATAATTTGGATACATATAGGGAATTACAAGAATTAGTTATGAACAATATTCCTCAACAACTATATCGCTATAGATCGTTTAATTATAATAATCTTGATGCATTAGAGAAGGGACTTATTTTTGGTACTGTTCCAGATAATATGAATGATCCATTTGATTCTATACCATCATATGATATTCAGAAAATCAAAAATACTATTTTAAGTTCAAAACCAGAAAGTATTATAGAAAACACAAACAAACTATTAGAAAACACATTAGATTTTTATCTTCAGAAATGTCGACCAGAAGATTCTGAATTAATTAAACATCAGTATCAAGAATTGTTATTGTTAAAAAGTGAAGGAAAGTTATCTGAAGTTGTGACAAATTTGTTTTTTGAAACAAAAGAAAATTTGTTAAGAAACCTTGATGATTTTGCAACCAAAAGCATTGATTCGTTAATTAAATTTGCGAATACTACATATGTCTCGTCGTTTACAACGGATATTAAGAATGAATTAATGTGGGGACATTATGCAGATGGACATAGAGGATTCGCATTAGAATATGATTTCAATAGTATAAATGGGATATGTACAAAGGTATGTGATAAAGTTGTGTGCGCAAAATTGAAATTACGAATTCCAATTCTACCAGTTCTTTATGGCGAATCAAGATTTGATGCGAATGATTACATTATAGATTGTATCGAAAATGAGTTTAATAAAAGTTTTAGTAATGGAACATTTGATTTCTTTATGGCATTAAAACTTTTTATGTATAAAAACAAAGCATGGCAATATGAAGATGAATGGAGATTGGTTTTTACAGAATTAAATGAAAATAAATTTGGGTTTTTAGATATACTGCCAACACATATTTTTGTTGGATCAAAAGCAAGTAAAAATCTAGTCAAATTAATTGCAAATATAGCACATTCAAAAGGAATTCCAATATCAAGAGAAGTTGTGAATTATGATGTTTCAAAACCAATAATTACATTTGAGCCACTTGTAACAAAAGAACTTAAAATGACACCACTAGAAATTATGAATGCAATTAAAGAATTAAAGTAAAAATGAGAAGGGAAAGAAATGTCTATGAAAGAATATCATTTATTAACTGAATATTTAATAAAGAACAATGAAGATATAATCAAGCTTTCTTTCAACGAAATTGAAGAACTTATCAAGGATAAATTGCCGAAATTTGTTAACAACCACCCGCACAGATTTTTTTATAATAGCACAAGAAGTAGTTATTTTAAATATTGGAATGATGCCGGTTATGTTGCGATTGTTGAACCACATGAAAGACAGGTTGTATTTACAAAGGGAACTGAAACTTTTGAAAAAACAAGCAAATATACAAAAGTTAAAAAAACCATCAAACTGAGCAAGCCAGCACCAAAAAGTCTTGAGGAAGAAGTTTTATTAACAACACCGGAGAATCTATGTGGTCTTGACAAAGATGAGTACTTAATGGTTCGCTTGAGTAAGGAAAATTCGAATATAGTAGAAGCCTGTATTTCAGTAGATGTAAGCTATAAACCAATCGGGAAGGAAGCCTTCCTAAAAAGACAGAAAAACAATGATTTTTCTCAAGAAGCATACTATGAAATAATTAATAGAATTGCTACAGAAAATTCGACTAGAACTTCGGTTGACACTATGACTTTGTTAGCAAGTTTCTTGGCTGATACTCAGAATAATTTTTTGTCAAGATTGGCAGAAGGTAAGCCAGAATTAGTTGATGATCTTCTTGATAATCTTGTTAAAAATGGAAGTAGACGTGACAAAAGTTTGGTTAGCAAGGTTTGTAGATACTTAAATGAGTGGATATATGGCACTGATTCATATACAATAAATGATTCGGTTGTTAGAGCTATTCTTCCATATTATCTTGCTTACTATAAAATTGAAAAATCATTATGGTGGAACAAAAACTTGGAAGACATGAAATATGTAGAGTTTTTCAATTTGTTCAATCAGTTAAAAGATAAATTAGAAGGATTGAACAGACATCAATTAGACCACTTAATTTGGTATGCTTATAAGAGTGACAAAATTCGTTTTGAAATGGCTAAAGCATTGTCTTTAGTTATTTAAAATTTGAAAGGAGATTACATATGAGTGTTCTTGACAATGAAATTCAATTATGCCAATTGTACTGTGAATTTTATGCAAAGATTAAAAAAACAATTTCGGTTGAAGAAAAATTTGATTTAGGAATAACAGAAATTACTCAAGCAATTTTAATGAGAATGAGCATTTATTATTTAAATCACGAGCTTAATAAAGCTGTCCTAAAAAAAGGTAAACTACAAAGTGCGTCAGATTTTTTTGTTGAAACAGTATTGTACTATTTACATAAAGTGTTGAAAGATAAATACACTGTTTTTTCCGAGAAGACATTGGCTAAAGGGTTTGTTCCAGATATTTCAATTTGGAAAGACGATAAATGCATTGCAATAATTGAATGTAAAACCCAACTAGGATACAATAGAAGTGGTTATTTATTTCAACATCAAGAAAGAAAATGTCTACTGCGAAAGATATATCCAGAAGCAAAAGCATATTTACTAGTTATGACAAATATGAATTGGGGAAAAAACAAAGGCTTTTCACAACAAGATAGATTAGAATGTCCGAAAGAGTTATTTAGTTTGTGCAAAGTCTGGCCGTCAAATTTTGAACTAGATAACATTGTTCCAAATATACAAGATAAGCTAGAAGATTTATTAATTGATTTATTGTCTTAGTAGAATTAACCATTTAACGATTACCCTCTAAGGGTGCGTAAAAACAGGTAAAAAAGCAGTAGGGGTGCGCTCTGTATTAAATGGGGGAGTTTCTGCCATAATAAAAATCAAAGAGGTTTAAAAACCTCTTTTTTGTTGCACCTAAGCCGAAAAGTGTACTTGTTACAATACTTTTCGAAATTTGTATTTTTCAAAATTTTTCAATTTTTTTCAAAGATTTAACCTATTTTTCAAATACTTTTCTCCCATTTTTTCTCCCATGAAACAAAATAAAACCTACCAATTAAATGGTAGGATTATTAACTAAACATTTTATCCAATGTAGATGTCAATTTGTTTTTTCTTTCTTTTGTAACATGATCATATATGTTTCTAGTAGTTGAAATATCTTTATGCCCAACTCTATCTGAAACTACTTTGTCATCAATGTTTTCATCGAATAAAACACATATATGGCTATGTCTAAAATCATGCACACGAATTGGATTTAAATCTGCTAGTTTAAAATGCTTTTTAAGACATTCTCTTAAAGCATTTTCACTAATTGCTGAAGATGGTCCCTTAACACCATAGAAAATATAATCAGTAGATTTTAGATTATTATCCAAGACCCAATTTAAGAGATCTTTACATAATTGAGTTGGGAGTTCTGGTATTCTTTCATCATCAGTTTTTAAAGACTCAATTCGTTCTAATTTACCACTACCGGTTTTATTAGATACATGTGTATGCAATCTAACAGTCTTGTTCACAAAGTCAAAGTCTTCCACCCAAACAGACCTAGCCTCTCCGCCTCTAGCTCCAGTTTGAAAAATGAATTCAATTAATAATTTGTATTTCATTTCAGAATCAGTAAATGTTGAAATTAGTGTGTTAAAATCGTTTATATCATATATTCCTTTACATCCAGATTTAATTAGTCCTTTAGTACTAAAAGTCTCTAAAATGCGTTTAAAATCATTATAACGTTCAGCCTTAAGATGATTAAATAAAACTAAGTAGTCGCAAAATCTTAAAAAAATACTTATAACTTCATTTTTAGATTCAGCATTTAGTTGTTCTTGATTGTTTAGATAATTTCTATATGTTTCAATATCATAATTAGAAATATCGCCAATATTCATATCTTTAAATTGTGATAAGATATAATTATTTGATTTTAATCGTTCATTATATAGAGTTGTATCAGCAAGACCACTTGTTTTTCTTCGTTCAATATATTTTTCAAAAAATACTTCAAACTGAGTTTTATTACTACCAATAACAGTAGAATAAGTGTTTTGCAATCTTACTTTTTCCTCTGTTAATAACTTTGATAAAATGAACAAAAGTCACTCTTGAAAAATGTACACCATTAATAGATATTAGATTTAAATATCTAATGGGGGTAATGGTAAAAATGACAGGAGAAAAATGGATGGAAATAAGAAATGATAGATTAAAAGGATTAAGTTATACAAGTATAGGAAAAAAATATAACATCGATAGACGAACCGCGAAAAAATACGCAGAAAGTGAAAAGAAACCAAAATATAGATATATAAAACCTAGGAAAAAGAAAATAGATGAGTATATAGGGTATATAGAAGAATTACTAATCCAGGCACCATATTCAGCAGTAAGAATAAAAGAAAGAATTGAAGAACATTATAAAGAAAATATAAGTTATACCTCAATCCAAACACATGTCAAAGAAATAAAAGCAACATTAAATAAAAAAGCAACAGTAAGGTTTGAGACAATGCCAGGAATGCAAGGGCAAGTAGACTGGGGCTTCTTTGAAAATTATAAAGTATATGATGAATTAGGAAATGAAAAAAAGTTATACTGTTTTTTAATGATATTAGGATATTCAAGAATGAGATATATAGAATTTGTAACTGATATGAGTACAACAACACTAATAAAATGTCATATAAATGCGTTTAAATATTTTGGCGGATATCCAGAAGAAATACTTTACGACAATATGAAACAAGTGGTAATAAAAAGGCTCTTAAAACAAAAAGATAGCCAAATGAATAAAGAGTTTGAAGACTTTTCAGGATTCTTAAAATTTAGGCCAATCTTATGTAGACCATATAGAGGGCAAACAAAAGGAAAAATTGAGAGAACAGTTAGATATGTAAGACAAAACTTTATGATAGGAATACAATATAAAGATTTAATTGATATCAATGAAAAAGCATATAAATGGTGTGAAAAAATAAATAATAAAACGCACAGCACTACTAATGAGGTACCGAAAATCAGATTAATCGAAGAAAAACTAAATAAAATGAAAAGAGAATACTTAGTTGAAAATAATAATGTAAGAAAAGTTGAAAAAGATTGTTTGATAAGTTATAAGAATAATAAGTATTCGGTACCACCAAATTATATATATAGATATGTAATAGTAGCTATACTGGGGGATATTTTAAGAATATATTGTGATGGAGCAAATATAGCAACCCATCCATTATCAAAAGGTAATAGACAAATGATAATATCTAAAAGTCATTATGATATACTTAATAACTACAATGAATCATCTAAAAATAACAATATATATACTGATAATTCATATGACGAACAAATAAGTGTTTCAAGCTTAGAGGCATACAATTATGAATAATACCATAATAGAGCGCATCAAAAATAATCTAAATATTTTAGGAATGAAAAATACGTATGAAAATATAGATGACTATTTAGAAGTGGCAATCAAAAATAAAACCTCAATACTAGATTTCATAGATTTACTTTTAGAAAGAGAATCAAAAGGTAAAATAAATAGATCTGTAGAAAATCAAATAAAAATGGCCGGATTTCCAGCCAGAAAAACATTTGAATTATATGATTTTACATTTCAACCACAAATCGATTTAGAAATTATAAATGATTTATGAACATTAAGATTTTTAAACAGCACCGAAAACATAGTATTTTTAGGAACTCCAGGGGTAGGTAAAACACATCTAGCAATAGCCTTAGGGATACTGGCAATAGAACATAAATATTCTACTTATTTTGTAAACTGTCATAATCTAATCCAAAATCTTTTAAAAGCTTCTCATGAAAACAGATTAGAAGATAGGTTAAAACAATACAGTAAATATAAAATATTAATAATAGATGAAATAGGATATTTACCAACTAATATTGAAGGTGCAAATCTCTTCTTTCAATTAATAGCAAGAAGATATGAGAAACATTCAACAATATTTACTACTAATAAAAACTTTGGTGAATGGGGGGATATCTTCCAAGATCTAACAATATCATCAGCTATATTAGATAGAGTCTTACATCATAGCACTGTAGTTAAAATTGTAGGTGAAAGTTATAGATAAAAGAAAGAAAAGAATTCATAAATACTAAGAATAGTAAAGGCTAAAAATGGATATTGATATTTCATTTATAGATAGTATACAAAGATTAAAATTATTATTTGAATGTAGAGTTGAGTTACTAGTAATATTTACTGATATTGAAAAAAGTAATCATTTGCTGGAAATGCAAGAATTAATTCAAGAGGGCGAGGAGAAAGAATGGGATATAATTACTAAAAAATTAACTAGGTTATTATAGGTTATAAAAATTATTAATATCATTATTTGTACATTTTTTAAGAGTGACTTTTGTACAAATTTTAAATGTTATTGACATATTTATAAGTGGGATAATCTAAACAAAAAATCAATTGAAATATCTAAAAATGAAGCAGCGGAAATTTTAGAGACAACTGTAGATATAATTGATTTAATTATAGAATCTAAAGGTACTTATCAACTAAAAGATGCTTCAAGTGAATTAAAGGTTGAAGAAGAACCAGTTAAACTTGATAGTGTAATAACTATAGGTGCTGATTTTGGAAGTGGAGAAGGAGATAAAACAACACTATTATTACCTCTAATTAGTGAAACGCTTTTAAATGAAGCAATTGATAAACTAAAGGAAATTGCTTTAGTATTGACCGACATCCACAATCTATTAAAGCAAGATATACTTGAATAAATAATTAAACCATCGAAAGATGGTTTTTCTTGTATAGAAAACCCCCAGATAGTCTGGGGGTTCAAAAAAGCTTATAGCTATGCAAAGAAAAAAACCTTTGTTAAAATATAAAAGTAGTCTGCCAACTGCAAATATAAAATAACAAAGGAGAATATTATCAAGTGACTGATAACAATAGTAGT
>JAVBPE010000005.1:0-139108 GCA_031549865.1 Anaeroplasmataceae bacterium
CCGGCTTTTTACCGGCTTTTTGGGTTATTTTTGGATGGTTTTGCATTAAAAAAGATTATGATTTACTACCTTTTAATTTAAGGATTTTCCTGTTTTGCTAAGCTAAGCTAGAGAGTTACAATTTCTTAGGAGATAAAAAAAGAGAAAATATCATAATTATTTTCTCTTTTAACTTTATTATAAGAATTCTTCGTTATTATAAGCTTCTTTTAAAATTGATTGAATATCTTTAACTAAAGGCACGCGAGGGTTAGCAGGTGAACATTGATCTTCAAAAGCTAACATTGACAATTTTTCTAAACTATTCATATAAGTATTTTCATCTAAATTTTGGTTCTTAAAGTTCATTTTAATCCCTACTTTTTTGGCAAGTTCTCCACATGCTTTAGCATATGATTCGACACCTTCGGCAACTGTATTTGCAGGTAAACCTAAAATACGAGCTAGCTCAGCATATTTTTCATCGGCAACATAATAACTATATTTTGGCCAAGTAGATAATTTTTGAGGTTTTTGACCATTATATCTAATTGTGTGTGGTAATAATATAGCATTCGCTCTTCCATGAGGAATATGGAATTCAGCACCTAATTTATGTGCCATTGAGTGATTCATACCTAAAAATGCATTCGCAAAGGCCATACCAGCTAATGCTGAAGCATTATGCATTTTCTCACGCGCTTCGGGATCATTTTTACCATTTAAATATGAACGTTCTAAATATTTAAATACCATTTTAATAGCTTGAACAGCAAGACCGTCTGTATAGTCATTAGCAAGTGTAGAAACAAATGCTTCAGTTGCATGCGTTAATACATCCATACCAGTATCTGCTGTAATTGAAGCAGGAAGATTCATTGTAAAACTTGGGTCTATAATCGCAACAGTTGGAGTTAATGAGTAATCTGCAAGGGGATATTTTTTATTTTCTACTTTATCTGAAATAACTGCAAATGGTGTTACTTCACTACCTGTACCTGAAGTTGTAGGGATACATACTAATTTAGCTCTTTTTCCTAATTCAGGATAACGGAAAGCTCTTTTTCTAATATCCATAAATTTTTGCTTTAAATCATTAAAATCAACCGATGGTTGTTCATAGAATAACCACATTGCTTTTGCAGCATCCATTGGTGATCCACCACCTAAAGCAATGATTGTATCTGGTTCAAAAGAACGCATTAAATCAACACCTTTTTGAACTGTTTGAATTGATGGATCTGGTTCTACATCACAGAATAATTGATATTGAACTTCTTTTCTTCTTAACCCAAGTTGTTCAGTAACTTTTTTTACAAAGCCTAAATCTACCATTGAACGATCCGTAACAATAATAATTTTTTCCATTTCTTTCATTTGATGTAAGTATTCAATTGAATCTTTTTCAAAATAAATCTTTGAAGGTATTTTAAACCATTGCATATTATTACGTCTCCTTCCTAATTTCTTAATATTTAATAAATTAACTGCTGATACATTATCGGCTACTGAGTTTTTACCATATGATCCACATCCTAATGTAAGTGAAGGTAAAAATGAATTGTAAACATTTCCTATTCCACCAAATGTTGCGGGTGAATTCCAAATAATTCTTATAGCAGGGATTAAATCTCCAAATTTAATAGCTAATTCTTTATTTCTTGTATGAATTGCAGCACTATGACCTAAACCATTAAATTCTACCATTTGTTTAGCAAAGTTTAGCCCTTCGTCTTCTGAATTTGACTTAATAACAGCTAATACTGGAGATAGTTTTTCACGACTCATTGGTTCATTTACTCCAACTTCACTGCACTCAACTAACAGTATTGAAGTAATTTCTGGTACATCAAAACCTGCTTCATTAGCAATAAATTTTGGACTTTTTCCTACAACTACTGAATTTAATACTGCTTTTGAATATTCTTCTTTTGAATTCACCTTAAACATGTAATTAATTAATTTATTCTTTTCTTCTTGATTACATAAATAAGCACCATACATTTTAAATTCATCAAGTGCAGAGTCATAAACTTCTTTATCGATAATTGCAGCTTGTTCTGAGGCACAAATCATCCCATTATCAAACGCTTTTGACATAACGATATCATTTATTGCTTGTTTTAAATCACAATCTTTATTTACATAAGCAGGAACATTCCCTGCTCCTACTCCTAAGGCTGGTTTTCCACATGAATATGCAGCTTTAACCATGGCATTTCCACCTGTGGCTAAAATAGTAGATACTCCATCATGGTTCATAAGTGCACTTGTTGCATCCATTGAAGGATGTTCAACCCATTGAATGCAGTTCTTTGGTGCTCCAGCAGCAACTGCAGCATCATAAACAACTTTTGCAGCCGCTACACTGCATTTTTGAGCACTTGGATGGAAAGCAAAAATAATGGGATTACGAGTTTTTAAACAAATTAATGCTTTAAATATTGTTGTTGATGTTGGATTTGTAACAGGTGTTACTCCACAAATCACTCCAACAGGTTCTGCAATTTCAGTTATACCTGTAACCTCATCTTCACTAATTACACCAACTGTTTTTAAATGACGCATATTATTAACAACATACTCACAAGCAAATAAATTTTTAGTTGCTTTATCTTCAAAAACACCTCTTTGTGTTTCTTTAATTGCTTCTAATGCTAATTCTCCATGCTTATCTAAAGCTGCAACAGATGCCTTTGCAACAATATAATCAATTTTTTCTTGTGTAAATGCTTCATATTCATCTAAGCATACTAACGCATTTGTAACTAAAATATTAACTTCTTCTTTTGGATTTATTTCATTATTTATATCATTCATATTTTTATCCTCCATAAATAAATATAAAATCTTATTCTATACTATATATTATTATAATACTTAATTCTATTTATGTCCCAATAATTCAATTTGTAAACGTTTCTATTAACTTTTTTTATAATATAATTACCTTTTTTTATTAAATAATAATTTGTGAAATGCTCGTGAAAGGTAATTGATAAGGCAATGAAAAGAAAATGAATTTTTTTTGAAATCTATTGAATTTGAATTATAAGGATATATACTATTTTTGTAAGCGCTTAAATGCGCGGAAATTTCAAAGAAAGTTGAGAAAAGAAATGAAAAGAAATGTAAAGAAGTTATTCTTGGCACTTACTTTAGGCGTATGTTTCTTCAGCATCATTGCATGTAACAATGATTCAGATACACCTGAAAGTTCAAGTATAACTACACAAACACAAACTAGTACATCAACTCCTACTAGCGAACCTACTAGCAATCCAACTAGCGATGCTACTAGCACTCCTACTAGTGAAGCTACAAGTACTCCTACTAGTAATCCAACTAGCGAGTCTTCAAGTACTTCTACTAGTACTCCTACTTCTAGTACGGATCCAAATTATCCTGATGCACCGGTTTCTGAAGAAGATGTTACTAAAACTTATGTAATATCTACAATCGAACATTTACAAGTTTTATCTAGTTTAGCATCTGCTGAAGCAAAATATGTTTTAGATGCTGATTTAGATTTTACAGGAGTAACAATTGAAACTCCTGCATGTATATTTAAAGGTGAATTTGACGGACAAGGGCATACTATTAAAAATTTAGTTGTTCTTGAAGGTGGAAACAAAGCTGGGTTATTATTTGCACAAGTTGTAAATGGTAGCGTTTCTAATTTAAAATTTAATAGTTGTGGAGTTACATCTACAAATGAATCACCTGGTATCGTAGCTGGTCTATGTGAAGGTGGAAATTTTAAAGATATTGAATTTGCAAACTGCTCAGTTGAAACTTCAAACAACTATGCTGGTTTCTTATATGCTAGAAACACTTTAAACAAAGTTAATGGAACAGATGTTGTGATCAATATTGAAGGTATTACTGTTAAGAGTGGTTCATTTTCAAAATGTACACAATATGGTGGCGTTATAACAGGTGACCACGTTGCTGGAACTACTATTAACTTTAAGAATATTGATGTGAATGCAACATTTACTTCTTCTGGTAACGGTGCTGTAATCGGTGGACGTGACCGTGGTGCTACATCTACATTCGAAAATGTTATAATTCGTAAAGCTGATGTTTCTACTGCATCAATAGGTTTATTAACAAGCGGAAATACTGCTTGTGATGTATCATATAAAAATGTTGTTATCTTAAATACAACATCTACAGCTCCATGGACAGGTAAAGGTTCTGCAAGAATCACTTATGATAACTGTTATATGGTTGGCTCAACTGCAACAGCAAATTACGAAGTTATAGCAAACGCTGATGCTGCAGATGCAACATGGTTACAAAATACATTAAATCTTGATATGACAGCATGGGAAATTGATAATGAAACATTAAAGTTAAAATCATCATCTCCTAATACTCCAACAATGGGAGCAACAATTGTAAGTATCAAAATATCTGCAACTAAGGCTAAAACTCGTTTTATTATAGGCGAAGCGTTTAATGCTTCATCATTAGCTGTTACTGCTACATATTCAGATGGCGTTCAAATTTTACTTGATGATTCATTATTCGAAATTGATTATCAAGAATTTGACAAAAATGCTGTTGGTACATATAAAATAAAAGTTGAAATTCCAAATACAGATATTGTAGAAGAATATAGTGTAACTGTTGTATCATTATCTTCATTTGCAATTTATGATGAATTTACGGTTAAAACTTATGTAATTGGCAATGATATTTCATATGATAATTTAGTTGTTAAGGGTGTATATTCTGATGGTGTTCAAGCAACAACTACTGCTTACTCAAAAGATACTACATTTGATAAAACTAAAGCAGGTGAATATACTGTAACAATTACATTAGGTGAATTTGAAGCTAAAACATACACTGTATCTGTTATTGATACTAAACCACAAATTGTAAATAATTATTTATACATTTCAGTAGATAAAAACTATGCTGGTCGTGATGGCGCATTAGTTGATGGTATTGAAACATTTAAGACTATTACTGCTGCGGTTGATTATTTAGCTGCATTAAAATTAGATAGTAATATTAATAAAGTTATTTATTTAACTGCTGGTACTTATACTGAAAAAGTAACTATTCCTCAAGCTTTAACTAATCTATTTATGATAGGTGAAGGACAAGATAATACGAAACTTGAATATGGTGCTGCTGCTGGACATAAAGATCCTGCTGGTAATAACTGGGGAACTCAAGGTTCTGCAACATTAACTGTAAAAGCTGCTGGTTTCTTCATGGCAAATATGCAAGTTAATAATACGTTTGATTATTATGGTGAAATAACTAAAGTTGGTGAAAAATTAGCTGATACTCAAGGTGTTGCTGTAGTTGTTGAAGCTGATCAAGTAACATTCTATAAAGTTACAATGCTTGGTAACCAAGATACATTATATGCAAAATCTGGCCGTCAATATTATAAAGAATGTTATATTGCTGGTAACGTTGACTTCATTTTCGGAAATAATGCTCCTGCTTTATTTGAAGATTGTACAATTCATATTGTATATCGTAATGCAACTAATAATGGTTATATAACAGCTGCAAAAGGAACAAGTTCTGCTTCTGATGATTCAGAAAAAGGTAAATATGGTTATGTCTTCTTAAATTGTAACCTAACTGCTGATGCTAATGTTGGTGAAGGTACAGTTTCATTAGGACGTCCATGGGGTAAATTATCAACTATAGCATATATCAATTGTGAAATGGGCGCTCATATTTCTAAAAATGCTTATTCTGCTGGTGTAAGTGGAATGACACGTTGGTATGAAATGAGTGGAAATGCTCCTCAAAATGCTGACTTTGTTGAATATGGAACAACTGGTGCTGGTGCAATCACTACTGCTGTTAATGGTGGTTCAATTTTAACAAAAGAAGTTGCTGATACATATACAATAGAAAATATATTTGCTGCAAAAAATGGTAATTTAACATTCTCTGCTGCTTGGAACCCAACTACAAAAATTACTGCTTTAGAAAGTTTTAAAGAAAGAGTTGTTCTTACTTCTATTACTTTAAGTAGTGAAAAAGAAACATTATTTGTTGATGATGAAATTACTTTAGTTGCAACAATTAATCCTTTCAATGCTGAAAATAAAGAAGTTACTTGGGATTCAAGTAACAAAACTGTTGCGACAGTTTCTAATGGTAAAGTTATAGCTTTAGCTGCAGGTACTACTACTATTACTGTAACTTGTGGTGCAAAATCTGCTACATGTGAAATTACTGTATCTGCTGATGCAAAAACTAATGTTGTATCATTTGTAACAAATGGCGCAGCTGAAATAATTCCTTCTAAAGATGTAATTGATGGTAGAGCTGTTGATTTAAGTGATGTAAATGTAACAAAGGATGGTTATGTATTTATTGGTTGGTATACTGATGAAGCTTTAACTAAAGCTTTTGATACTGAAACTTTAATTACTGAAGCTACTACTTTATATGCAAAATGGACAGCACATGCCGATATTCCATATTCAAATGTAACATACATTATGGATGGAACTGAAGGAAATAATGTAAATTCATTCTCATATGATGGTAATAACCAAGGCAAAACTGCAGAAACTCCTGCAACATGGTATGGATTAAATATCTATGGGGCAAAATTAACATTCTCTGCAACTAGAACACAAATGAATGCAGCTACTTTCATTAAATTTAATGTTAAAGCTGGTGCAGTTGTTACGTTAGTTGGAACTACAAATGCTTTAAAATTTACTATTAACAATGGAACAGAATATATTGGAATTGGTAGTATGATGTTTACTGAAGATTCAGAAGTTTTAATTGAATGTACTGTAAACGGATATCTTACACATTTAATTGTTGAATATCCAAGTCAAAAAAATATTAATTATTCATTTGATAAAAATGAAACTGCGGTTGCAGAAAACAATGAATATATCTTCCTTTTAAAAGACAAACAAAGTGGAACTGGGGCTGTTTATTTTAATGGCTTAACAATTGATGCAACTTCTGGAAAGATTAGTTCACGTGGAACAGACGCTCAAGTAAACGTAAATACTACAATTCAATTCTTAATGCCTGCAAGAGCAACTGTAGAATTTAAAGTTTATAAAATTGCAAACTGGACATTAGATGGTGAAGCAATAAGTGATGCCGTTACTACAAAGACATATGATGAAGCTACTCTTGTAACTTTAAAATGTACAGGTAATGATTATTTATACTATATAAATATTACAACACCAGATCCAATTCCTGCAGTGAACAAAACTTGGCAATTTAAAGGTGAAGCAGCTGATGCTACACAAGTTTCATTTGCTAATCATGCTGCTGTTGAAGGTGATGGTGTGTCTTGGGAAGGTCTTACATTAGTAAAATCTAGTGAAAATAGCCCAAAAATCCAAGATAACAAAGGTGGAGACGGCGCTCAATTCAATGTTGGAAAATATGAATTTGATGTTGCTGCTGGGGCAATTGTAACTGTTATCGTTTATCCTTCATATGGTCCAGTTTACTCTGTAAATGGTGGAGAAGTACAAGAAAAAACTACTAGTGTAACTACTATTGCTAAAGAAGGTAAATGCATTATTGATATAACTACATCTGGTTATTTATATAGTATTTCTGTATCTTATCCTGAACCTATTCAAAAAGTTAACAAAACTTGGTTATTTAAAGGAACAGTTACAGATCCTGAAACAACAGTAACTTTAGAAGCAAAAGCTGTATTTCAAGGAACTGGTGCTTCTTGGGAAGGAATTACATTAGTATCAGAAGGAAAAATTCGTGATAACAATGGAAATGGTGCTGAATTTGGTATTGGCACTTATGAAATTGATGTATTAGCTGGTGCCGTAGTAACTCTTGTTGATTACAGTGGAGCTGCTGCAACATATACAATAAATGGTGAAACTACAAATACATATACATTTAATGAAGATGGTAAATGTACAATAGTCGTAACTGGTGCTGGATATTTCAATAGTATTTCAGTGACATATAATAATTAATATTTAAAATAAAAGAGTTTTAGGATGATCCTAAAACTCTTTTTAAATTATATAAATTTAATCGTGCTTCTTACCAAGTGGTAATATAGTTTTTCCAAACTCGTTATTAATAATTTGTGCACTTGCAGCATATATTGCTGATAATCCACAAATGATACCTACAACTCCTGCCGCAATAGTTATTCCCTTTATTTCTGTGAAATCACCAATTGATAATAATAAGAATAATATGGTAAGTGATCCAAACACTACTTGCGATGCTCTATCATGCTTTAATGTTCCAATAAACATTACTAGGGTATACAATGCCCATAACAACAAGTAAAATCCCATTGATACATTGTCTGCTTTAGCGCTTAGGTCACTTGTCCATATTAAGACTAATGAAAACCAAAATGCACCATATGATACAAATGCTGTTCCAGCGAAAGTATTACCATTTTTAAATTCAAAAATACCTGCGATTAGTTGTGCTAATCCACCTAAGCAAATTCCCATTGCTACTATCATAATGTTTAATTCTAAAATTCCTGCATTATGAATATTTAATAATACTGTTGTCATTCCAAATCCTAATAATCCTAGTGGTCCTGGATTTGCAATTTTTTTATTTTCCATTTATATTCTTTCTCCTTATAAACCACTCCAATATATCATAAGTAATTGTAGAAGTAAATATCTAAAATATAAGAAAGCCCTTTATAACGGGCTTTTTTGCATTTTATAAATCCTTAAATAGAAAAATCAAAATAAAAAGACTTTTAAAAGTCTTTTATTAATATAAATCAGTTGATAAATACCTCTCACCACTATCACTAAATATTATAATTATATTTTTATTTATAATTTTTTTACTTAATTCTAGCGCGGCACCTAAAGCTGCACCTGATGAAATACCAACTAGGATCCCTTCTTTTTTGGCAATTAAATTAGCACATCTATATGCTTCTTCATTAGTTATAGTCAATATCTCATCAACATAATCAAGATTTAATATTTTAGGGATAAAGCCTGCACCTATTCCTTGAATTTTATGAGAGCCACTTATCCCTTTTGTAATAAAAGGAGATGATAATGGTTCAACGCCAATAATTTTTATATTAGGATTCTTCTCTTTTAAAAATTTACCAATGCCACTGATTGTACCACCAGTTCCAATCGCTGAAATTAAATAATCAATGTTTCCATCCATTGCATCATATATTTCTGGTCCTGTAGTAGTATAATGAGCCAAAGGGTTATTAAAATTATCGAATTGAGAAGGCATAAATGAATTTTTATTTTCTTCTTTTATTTTTAAAGCTAAATCAATAGCTCCGCTCATTCCTAAAATTCCAGGTGTTAAAACAACCTTAGTCCCATATGCTTCCATTAATTTTATTCTTTCATTACTCATGGAATCAGGCATAGTTATAACCAATTTTAATTTTTTAAGTGCACAAACCATTGATAACCCAATTCCCGTGTTACCACTAGTCGCATCGACTATTAATGTTTCTTGATTTATTAATCCATCATTAATTGCTTCTTCAATCATTTTTAAAGCCGCTCTATCTTTTATACTACCAGCGGGGTTAAACATTTCCATTTTTGCAAATAGATTATTAATTGATTTAGTTTCTTTTTCTATCTCATTTAATTTTAGAATTGGAGTATTTCCAATTAAATCTATAATTTTATTATAATATTTCATTATTTTGATAACTCAATCATTTTATCTAGCGCTTTTTGTGCATTAACACGTATTTCTTCATCTACTTCAATTACATATTTTTCTTCATTTAAAGCATCATAAACATCTTTTATTGTTGTAAGTTTCATATCAAAACAACGTAACTTTTCAGTTAAAAGATAAAATTTCTTATTAGGATTAGCATTTATTAAAGGATACATTATTCCTTCTTCGGTTCCAATAATGAATTCTTGATTAGAACTAGCTGAGGCAAAATCTAATATTCCTTTAGTAGAACCTACATAATCTGCTTCTTCTAAAACTTCTAAACGAGCCTCAGGATGAACTAATAATAAGGCATTAGGATATTTCTTCTTCATCTCTTTGGCAAGTTCTTTAGTTAAATCATTATGAATGCAGCAATGCCCATTCCATACATCCATAGTATACCCTTTTTGATTCATTACATATTTAGCTAAATTTTGATCAGGTCCATATAATATCTTCTTTCCCGCTTTTATATAATGATCTATTATTTGAAAAGCATTTGATGATGTAACACAACAATCACTTAATGCTTTAACATCGGCAGTTGAATTAACATATGTAAGTATTGTCGTATCAGGGTTTTCACTTTTATATTTAAGGAGATCATTTTTCTTCATCATATTAGCCATCGGGCAGCCTGCTTCTTTAACTGGTAATAATACTTTTTTTGTTGGAGATAGTATCTTAGCAGTTTCTGCCATGAAGTGAACTCCACAAAAAACTATAATATCAGCAGTTGTATTTTGAGCTTCTACTGCAAGTTTATATGAATCCCCTAAAAAATCAGCCACATCTTGAACATCACTATCTTGATAGTAATGGGCTAAAATAACTGCATTCTTTTCTTTTTTTAATCTTAATATTTCATCTTTATAATTCATAAAATTACCTCCAAAACTTTTAATTATATAATACCATATTTAATTAAAATATTCTATATTAAGTCTTTTAATCATTGTTCTATTTCCTTTAGAAATTGTTCCTGTATGCAAAAACTTAAAGCCCATAAAAGGCATTTGAGCCACATCCAAAATTATTTTATCTAAACTTATTAATCTATTATCATTTAAATCATCAAAAGTCTTTAAAGATGAAATTTTAGCTATTATTTGATTATTTAATATTTTCAAATTAATATACGTTTCGTTTATAAAAATATTTGTTATTATTTCATCACTTATAATTTGATTAATCCCATTTAAATATTTCCTTATTGTAATAGCACAAGAATTAGCCTCTTTAATCGTACGTTCTATTCTTATTGCATAACCAGATTCAGTTATATAATCATAATTAACAAAAACTTCTACATATTGTCCATTTGCACTCCCAAACCCAGAACCGCTTTTCTTTTCTGGAGCAATCACAATGTTTACTTCCATTCCATTATAATTTAAAGGTGGCGTATAAATTATAGTTGCCCCACGAGCATTTGTTAAAAGTCCATAATCGTATACTAGCGCATCCATGCCCTTCATATATTTAAAGGCATCTTGCGATTCACCTTTTTCCCATAAAGAAACATTACTATCTAATTTATCATATGAAGGCATAAATGTTTGAAATATGATTTGATTAGTTTTGTATTCATTATTTAATAAATTATAATATTTAAAATCTTCTATTTTAATATCATGTTTAGTATACTTTAACTCTGTAGAAATTAATTCTACATATTTTTCTTTTAAACTATTATAATTCATTGGATAAATTCGACATTTTATTTTTTTATTATTATCTTGCATTGATAATTTATAAACATCACAGCGCTCATTATCGCTTGTCAAAATTAAATCATCATCACGGTACCAACTAATTATAGAATTATCCATTCCTTCGATTTTATAATCTATTTTTATTGCATCATCTTTATAAATAAAATATGGATTTAGAATGAAGTTAGGTTGAATAACCAACTTAACTTTTAAATTGATTATAATTCTTTTAGTTATTACCCCAAATTTAAGTGTAATAATGCCTTTAGTATCTTTTAAATCTTTATTTTCATTCTTAATTGTTAATACTGAATCTTTAATTTTAACACTCATTGGTCCTATATATGAATAGTCTAATTTATTAACATTTAGATGCAATTCTTTTTCTTCATTATAATTAAGATTGACATAATTATCACATTTTATTTTATAAACCAAATCGTTATTTAATAATTTTGTTATATCAAAAATATTTTCTTCATAAATTATTCTATTAAAATCATTGGAACCGATTAGAATTGATTTGTTATTTAAAGAGACATTTTTTTGGTAACATATTGACTCTTCACTTGTCTCTAAACTCCATTCTATATTTATTATATCCCCATAATATTTAACATCTTCTAAAACTATTAATCCGCCATGCTTTGTTAAAAATAAAGTTTTAGAATCCTTAATTTTAGTATTAAAAATACAGTTTTTAAATAATGTAATCTCACTTGCTGCACTCCACATTGGACATGCACCATACGTCAAAAAAGTTGAATTTTCATAGATTTCTATACCTTGTGAACCAATAAAATCATTTGTTCCTTCAATATAGCAATCTTTAAAATAAGTATTTTCTACTCTCAAAGATAAAGTATCAAGCATTCCTAATATATTGCAATTATAAAATTTAAAATTTTTACCAATTCCACCTAAGGCATATGCCTGAGTTATAACATTACTATACTTATCTTCATTTAAAGATTCATCGTAAATGTATTTAAAATTACGATTGCAATAATTAATTATTGATAGGTTTTTAAAAATAATATTATTACCAATCACCATCATTGTATGAGCTAAACTTGATTTCTCATTTAAAAGGGGAAATGCATTAATCATATGGCCCCGATTGTCAATAATACATACTTCATCACTTTCGTTCCCTAATCCGATAATATTTAGATTATCATGTTTTATTAATAATCCTATATCAGTTTTAGTGCCACTTGCTTTATATACTCCTGGATATAAATATAGATTAATTTTTTCATTTTGATCAAAATTTATTAATTTAACAGTATCATGTAATTCTATAGTATTTTTAACATAATAATCTTTTGTAGACATTTTATCACCTGATTATATTTTACGCCTTTTTAATAAGAGCGCAAGATTATATTAAAAAAGGAGTAATTTTCTACTCCTTTATAAAACATATTTATTTATTAAATAATTTCTATTGAATTTGATAATGTTACATTAATAGTTTGTGTAATGCTATTTCTTGTATAAGTCACTGAAATAACTTCATTAACATCAGCAGTATATAATATGTCTGTTAAAATATGCATTCTTGTAATATCGTATGTAACTCCTTTAATCGTAATAGAGTTAATAATATCTCCGACTTCTAATAAACCTTTGACAACACTATCGCTTGAAATTTCATATATTTTAATGACTTCTTCAATCGCAACTGTATTCGTAACTTGTTTATAAACTACATAACTGCTGTCAATTTCACCTGTAATACCTAAAACGCATCTAGTTCCTTTTACTGCCGTTTTATTATCGCAATTACGAATTATATTATCAGCAACATAAACAGCTTTAGTAATAGGTATTGCATATCCTATATTTTCAATTTCATCATCAACAACTTTTGCATTCACAATTCCAATCAATTGACCATAGCTATTGAATAATCCTCCACCACTATTACCACTATTTACAGCAGCATCAATTCTAATAACTCTAATTGTTATTGATGTTGCTTTGTCAACAGCAGTCATTGTAATTGATTCAGAATCAACACTTACAATACCAGTTGTAATTGCAATTCCTTCGGCTTCAGGATTTCCAACTGCATAAACATTTTGACCAACTATAATATCATTCGAATCAGCAATATTAGCTTTTGTAGCTAAACTATTTCTTAATATATTACTATTACTAACTTTCAATATTGCAATATCATTTGTCATTGAACCACCAACATATGTTGCTTCAATTTTATATTTTTCATATTCCATTCCATATAAAAATAAATATAAAGAATCACTTATTTTATTTGTAGTTTTTGAATCATTGTCATAAACAACATGGAAATTAGTAATTATATATGCATTACCGTTTTCTTTATCTAAATTATATATTACACCACTACCTGCTGCAGCATATTCCTTTTCAGTAACTGTTGTTCCACGTGGAAAATTATATGTTACCTCATCTTTTTTAAAACTTGCTATAATACTTACTACTGATAATAATGAATTATTAATACCAGATAACTCTATTGAATCTTGTTCAAAATATTTTGCAATAAATTCTATTAATGTTCCCGTATAACCGTCATTTTGAGCTGCTTCATATAATTTTTCGATTGTAAATTCATTGTCTGTAGCTGGAGCCTTAAGAGAATCTAACCATTCGTTAATGTCACCATCAAAACCTTGTTCAACAGCTAGATCATAGGCACTTTTGCCATCATTAGCGCAACCAGTTACAGTTATAGCACATACCAAAAAAATAAAGATTAACATTACATTTTTTATAATTTTTTTCATACATTTACCTCTTTTACTATTCTATTTTATTAAATAATCTAAGCATAATTATCAAGGAATTATGGTAAATTATATAATCAATTAAAAATACTTCTTAAAAGTAACCAAAGATTTTTAGGATAATAATCCATTGGTTCATTTGGAAAAATAAAAATCATCCTCAATATATATACTGAAAATATTAATATTAGACAAATAATCCAAAATTTTTTTGAATCATATATTTTTCTAATTTTTGGTCGTTCATTAAAAACAAATACAAAAATCATAAAAAGAATTAATGGTAATAACGGGTAATAATAAAAAGCATTTTTTATATCAAATGAAAATAAACTAATTATAGAACGAGTAATACCACACCCAGCACATGGTATACCAATTGCTTCTTTTACAAGACAACTACTATACTCAGGTAGAAAAAAATGAAATATTAAAACATAAATCAAAAGCAATAAAGGAAACAAAAAATACTTTTTCAGTTTCCTTATAAAAATTTTAATATAATCTTTTATTATAATCATTTTTGATATTTTTGCTTATCTAAACCAAATTCTTTAATAATAGCTGGGGCTAAAATAATATCATTTATAATATTTTGGGCAAATTTTATATCAAATTTTTTATTTACATTTATCTCTAGACTATTTGAATTATCATTAATTAAAACATAAAGTTTTCCGTTTTCAAAAGCATAATATATAGTGCCACGATGCATTTTTTCTAATTCTAGCATTTTTAAGATTAATTGAGGAGTTAAAATGTAAAACCCATCTTCTTTTGATGATGCATATACTTTAAATTTTTTATTGAATTCAATTGATTCAGTTTCAATTTTTACAAGCTTATTGCCCCAGCTTAATCCGCCATTTTCAAAAACTTTTAATGTTTTATTAATATCACCAGGATAATCAAAAATTAAAGCTTTCCCTTTAAAATATGTAACATAAGTAACTGTCGTAGTTTTTCCATTTGAACGAACTTGACGTTCTTGAAAGACTAAATCAGACATTTGATAATGAACATTTTCATATACTCCTGTAATTAAATCTTCACCAGCTTGTCTATCAGGTCTTTTAAGCATATTTAAAGAAATAATTTCTGCTATATCAACATGAGAGTTCATATCATAAGTTGCAGTATCTCCCAATTCTGCTTTTACGATGTCCTTAATAACATTTGTTTTAATACTTTGAGCAAATTTGCGCTTAGGAGCTTGACCAAATATAAGTACTCCCATTCCTATTAGCAATAAAATCATTCCGATAATCGGTTCTAAGAAAAATAAAAGAACGGCCCCAATAATTAATAAAACTGCAATAATAGTCATTCTATTTGCTTTTTTATTAACTATTATTCTTTCTTCTTCATACTTTTCTAATTCATTTAACAATTTTTCTTTATTATCCATAATTACTCTCCATTAACAAAAAGAGATGATTGCCATCTCTTTAAAATTAGAATTCAATATTTACGTCTGCGCGTTTTGTAGCTTCTGCTTCAAAATAATTACGTTTTGTAAAGCGAGAACCAGCAACAATACTATTAGGAAATACTATAATTGATTTATTATAAATAGAAACATTTGAATTATATGTGCTTCTAGATGCTTGAAGATTTTCTTCTACTTCAGTAATAGCATTTTGAAGACCAATAACTACTGTATTTGCTTTTAAATCAGGATAATTTTCAACTACAACATTTAAGGCTTTTGTAGCCGCTGTCATTTCTTTTTCAAATTGAGCTTTTTCTTCAATTGAAGCATTTGCCCCTGGGTTACGCATAGAAACTATTTTTTCTAATGTTTCTTTTTCATGTTTTACATAATTTTTTGTAGTTTGTACCATTTTTGTTAATAAATCAAAACGTTTTGTTAAATAAACATCAATTCTTGATTCAGAACTTTCGATATCTTGTTGCATACGTAAGAATCCATTTCTTACTGAGATAAACCATACTAATACCATTAAAACTAATAATACTATAATTCCTACTACTATTAAAACGATTTGTGTTGGTGTCATTTTTTTTCCTCCAAATATATATTATTTAATTAAATTATACTCATTAAAAAACATATTTACAATAAATTTCATAAAATTTACACATTCTTAGAAAAATATTTTAATAATTCTTCTACTTTATTAACTTCTTCCCATGGAAGATTAATATCAGTTCTGCCAAAATGGCCATATGCTGCGGTTTGCTTATAAATTGGACGTTTTAAATCTAAATGATTTATTATTCCTTTTGGAGTTAATGGAAATATCTCCATAACTGCTTTTGATAATAATTCTTCACTAACAATATTTGTACCAAATGTATCAACTAAAACTGAAGTTGGTTTTGCAACCCCAATCGCATAAGACAATTGAATTTGACACTTTTTAGCAAGTTTAGCTGCAACAATATTTTTAGCAATATATCTTGCCATATATGAGGCACTTCTATCCACTTTTGATGGGTCCTTACCAGAAAAAGCTCCACCACCATGACAAGCCGCTCCACCATATGTATCTACAATTATTTTTCTACCAGTTAACCCGCTATCTCCTTGTGGACCGCCAACAACAAATCTTCCAGTTGGATTAAACAAGAATTTAGTATTATCATCAACAAGATTTGAATCAACTACATAATCAACTACATGAGTTTTAATATCACGGGCTAAATCTTCCATTGATACTTCCAAAGAGTGTTGTGTAGAAATTAATATTGTATCAATTCTTTTTACATTATTATTATCATCATATTCAATCGTTACTTGAGTCTTTCCATCCGGACGTAAATATTCTAAAGTATTGTTTTTGCGAACTTCTGATAATCTATGTGCTAATTTGTGAGCTAATGTAATTGCCATTGGCATTAATTCTTTTGTTTCATCTGAGGCATAACCGAACATAATTCCTTGATCGCCTGCACCTTGCTCATGATCATCACTTTCATCAACACCCATTGCAATATCTGGACTTTGAGCATCAATAGCAGTTAATACTGCCAAATTTTCAGCATCGAAACCAAATTTTCCTCTTGTATATCCTATTTTTGAAACCGTGTCTCTAACTATTGCTTGAACATCAACATAATGTGATGTTGTTATTTCGCCAAATACTACTACTAATCCAGTTGTACAAATTGTTTCGCAAGCAACACGAGCAAATTTATCATGAGCTAGTATATCATCTAATACTGCATCACTTATTTGGTCAGCTATTTTATCTGGATGTCCTTCAGTTACTGATTCTGATGTAAAAAATCTTGCCATATTATAAAACTCCCTTCAATATCTTTGCTAATTGATCGGCACACGATGTTGGTTTAAAATCACAAATATTACCTTCTAATATTTCCACAACCTTTACTGCATCCATTCCATCAATTAACTTACTAATAGCTTTTAAATTTCCATTACAACCACCATAAAAGCTAACATTATATATTTTACCATCTTTTAAATCAAATGTAACTTGCTTTGCGCAAACTCCATTTAATCTTTCTTTTACATTCTTCATTTAAATCACCTAATTATTATCGTATATCTCTTCAAAATCATGTTGGAATTTAATAAATCGATCAAATAAATTCACATCATAGTACTCTTTAAATTGTTCTTCTAAATATTGCATAGTTATTCTATGACTATACGCCTTTTTATAACTTCTTATTGAACGAAGCGTTATATACATATCACATAGCATTATAATTTGCGATTCCAAATTGTTTTGAATCGACTTCATTTTCATACTGAACTCATCATTATTAGATTCTTCCATATGAGCTCTAATTATATCTTCTGTTTTTCTTTCAAGTTGAATTCTTCTAATAACTATACTACCGGAAGTGGTTTTAGTTCTAAGTAATTCAAAATATTCCTCTTCATTCATATTATCTTGTTTTTTAAAATTTATATTTAAAGTAACATGACATAAAGCATATTCTTTTATTTCATTGCATTTTTGAGGATTTAATCCCATTATAGACGCTAATTTATTACTCATATTAGAAAGAATATTGATTTGCATTATATCATCATTACTTCTAACATTTTGATTTAAAGTAACATCAAAAATTTCATTTATTACTTTTATAAAATCTTCTTGTATTTCTCTGCGTTTAAGTAGTTCCTTACGCCTTTCTTCTTGCATATATCCAGTCATTGAAACAATGGCATAAACTACTAAATAGAATACACATAGTATTATGGTCCTTAAAAATATGTCTCTAAATTCTTTTGAAATAAAAAAGTTTTGAATAAACCCAAGTAAATCATTAGCATACTCTTCACCGACTATATTATATGTTAATGTAAAATGCAAAACTGTAATTATAATTAATAATACTTGAAATACATTTTTAAGCATTTTTTTATCTTGATATAAAGAACAAACTACCAATGAATAATACAAAAGAATATATCCAACTTCACCTAAATAAGATTCTGATCCTGTTTTTAATTTAAAATAAATCAAAATAGCAGTTAAAAACATATAAAAGCAAGCAATATACATGGCAATTTGCTGCTTAAGTAAATCTTTGGGATTTTTATAAATCATTCCTTTTAAGAAATTATTAACAAAAAAAGTTAGGGGCAAGCAAATTAAAGTTAAAACCCAATTTGACTGATCCCCAATTGATACAATCATAAAAATAAAAGTGTAAATTAAATTCGATAAGAATATAATATTTTTTATTACTGTATTTTTTCTAAATAAGACTTCTGTATCGTTAGCAATATCGATGCCACTTTCGAAACCGAACATAGAGTCAAAAATAGACCACTCTTTAATTTTCTTCAGTCGCAAAAATAGCACCTCCTTTACTAACAAATAAAACTAATGTAATTCTTCTTTATGCGCTTGTTCTTCATTAACTACTTGCGCAATACGTGTAGATGCAGCTGCAGCTAATGCTCCAACTAAATCATCTAAAAAAGTATGGCAGCATCCATTTTCTTTCCCACGTTCGTTTAATTCATAAACAATTCCTGGTTTATTTACATCAATATCACCAAAGTTTGTTCTACCAATTGCTCCATAGTTGCCAGCTAATTCTAAACCTAAAACTTCATCAACACCAAATAAACCCAAATCGTAGTTAATGATGTCTTGAATTGGACCTTCGAATTTACCTTCTTCAGCTAAACGATCAATTTCAGCACCTAATTGAATTGCATGAAAGCAATCACGATATGATAAAATTCTAAGTACTGAATCAACAGCTAACTGATACGGAATATTAGGACTATACTTCGATTGCTGCGTATGAGCAATTTTCGCTACATCATCAACTGTTACTCCACGTTTCAATAAAATTTCAATGTTCATTCTACGCATTTCTTCTTGAGAAAATACTAATTTTGGTTCTTTCATTCGTTCACCTCTAAACTGTCATAATTTGTTTATATTATAACATAATATAATGATTTAATCAAATTAGACGATCCCCTATTTTTATTAATCTTTGACCATTTAGAAAATCTTTTGCCTTCATCACGTTTTTACCAGCAGGCTTAATCTCGATTAATGAAATTGCTTTATCCTTTGTCTTAATTACAATTTCTTTATTCAAGCTAATTATCTCACCTGCTAAAGCCTCACTATTATCATCAACAATTATAGATGAATATACTTTTATAATATTTCCATTTATTTCAAAGTAAGCTCCTGGTTCCATTGCTAAACCTCTTATTTGATTAAATACTTCTTTACTAGTTTTAGTAAAGTCAATTTTTTCTTCTTCTTTACTTAAATTTGGAGCATATGTAACTAGTGCTTCATCTTGCGGTATTCCTAAATTTTCTTCATTAATAATACTTATAATATTATCCATTAAAAGTCTACATCCTACAATACTTAACTTTTCAAAGATGGTTTCATTATTATCAATATCTAATATCTTTACTTTTTCCTGAGCATATATTTTTCCACTATCCATTTTTTTAACCATTTCCATAATAGTTACACCACTATACTCTTCTCCATCAATTATAGATCTTTGAATAGGTGCACCACCCCTATATTTTGGCAAAATTGAACCATGAATATTAATACATTTTTTAAACGAATCTAGTAGTAATTTTGGAACGATTTGTCCATAAGCTGCCGTTATTAAAATATCAGCATTAACATCTAATATTTTAGTATAATCTGTTTTGATATTTAATGGCTGAAAAACTTCAATTCCAAGTTCTATAGCCTTTTCTTTAACTTTTGAATAAACTGGTTTCCCTTTTCTATAAGTATCCGGTTGACTTACAACCAAAAGCACTTCATATTTTTGATTCAATGCTTCTAATGTTTTTACTCCAAACTTTGGAGTACCCATAAATACAATTTTCATTTTATAACCTCCTTATATCAATATAAATGTCTTTCATCTTTTGACTTACTTCATTTATATAAGTAATTTTTTCTTCACAAAGACTATCAAGTATTTTAATGTGAATAGTAAAACTATAAAAATTTTTCTTTTTAAAAATAACTGATTCAGTTGGACCATAAACGATTGAGGTCGTTTCATTTAAATCTAAAACAATATTCTTGGCATAATTATAAGCAATACTTGCATCAAGCGATGAAATTTCAATTTCAATTAGTCTAGTAAAAGGCGGATTTAACGCCATTTTTCTTCTTTTGATTTCATAATCATAAAAACCATCATAATCATGTTCTTGAGCTTTTGTTATACTTTCATGTGACACACTATAACTTTGAATTATTACTTCACCTTTTTCTTTTGCACGTCCTGCTCTACCTGATACTTGCTCTAAAATTGAATAACATTTTTCTGCAGAATCATATGACGGATATTTAAGAGCTATATCAGCATTTATAACACCAACTAAAGTTACATTAGGAAAATCTAATCCCTTAGCTATCATTTGAGTTCCAACTAATATATCAGCCTCATTATTTAAAAATGATTGATATATTTCTTCATGCGAATTCTTTTTTCTTGTCGTATCATTATCCATTCTAAGAACGCGTGCATGGGGCAATAATACCTGTAATTCTTCAACTATTTTTTCTGTTCCACTTCCAACAAAACGTATTTTACTTGAATTACATTTTGGACATGAAACCACATTATCCTCTTCATAACCACAATAATGACATTTTAATTTGTTATCATGCTTATGATATGTAAGTGATATATCGCAAGCTGGACATTTAATTTCTTCTCCACATTCCCTACACATGACGAATGAAGCAAAACCTCTTCTATTTAAAAACAGTATAGTTTGAGCTTTATTATTAAAATTTGTTATTATTTTTTCTTGTAGTTTCTTAGAAAAAACACTTTTATTACCTTTTTGTAATTCTACTCGCATATCAACAATATCAACATCTGGTAGACTTACACCCAGTGGTCGTTTATTTAATCTTAATAATTCATAATCACCTTCAAGTGCATTAAAATAATCATTAACCTTTGGGGTAGCACTTCCAAGTATTAATGGACACTTATGAGTAACACTACGGTATTTGGCAACTTCTATGGCACTATATTTAGGATTACTATCAAACTGAACATATGAATCTTCATGACATTCATCAATTATTATAACTCCTAAATTTTTAAGTGGAGCAAATATTGCGCTTCTTGCTCCAACTACTAT
Organism: Anaeroplasmataceae bacterium; assembly: GCA_031549865.1. Classification (GTDB taxonomy): domain Bacteria; phylum Bacillota_I; class Bacilli_A; order Acholeplasmatales; family Anaeroplasmataceae; genus JAVBPE01. Next base: position 21,780 of record JAVBPE010000005.1, read on the forward strand.
ATGGCATTTATCTTCTAATATTTTTCGCCATTCATCATATTTTTCGCCTATTGATAATCTTGAATGAAGTATTGCAACTTCATCTTTAAATCTACCTTTAAATCTTTGAACAACTTGAGGTGTAAGTCCAATTTCAGGAACTAATAAAATTGCTGTTTTTTTATTTTTTAAAATCTCTTCAATAATCTCTAAATAAACTTCTGTTTTTCCACTTCCAGTAACACCATGAAGTAGAAATGTTTTAGTTTCATTAAATGAATTTTTTATTTTTAGAAAAGCATTTTTTTGTTCTAAATTTAAATTTACTTTTTTATTAGGATATTTAATTTTATTATATACTTCTCTATATATTTCTTTTTCATAAATAGAAACTATTTTTTTAGATTCTAAGTTATTAATAACCGTTCTTGAATACCCTAATTCATTAATTAAATCTAAATAAGAAATATCTTCATCAATTTCTAATAAATAATTAATTAATTCCATACCTTTTTTTGATCCTGGATTTATTGATTCATCAATCAATGAAACCATTTTAATAGTTTTAGCTTTTGCATTATCATATATTTGATCAACTAACTCAATATCACCTTTTTTAATGGCTTCTTTTATATCAATCAAATATGGATCTAAATCTGAATTAAATATTACTTCTTTTTTAGTTTTAAAATAATTATTTAATTCAATTGAATCAGTATTATTTTTTAATATTAATTTTTTCTTATATTTAACTTTTAGTGCTGTTGGAAGCATTGTATTTAAGCATGAAATATAAAATGAATAATTATCCTTAGCCATTTGATATGTTAAATTAACAAACTCTTCATTTAGTGGTTTTATTAAATCGATTATTTCTATAACATCTTTAATTTTTTTTACATCATATTCTGTAGTTTCACTTATTTTAACAACAAAACCCATGACACTTCGCGATCCGAATGAAACTTTAACTCGGTGGCCAATTTCGAGAACATTTTCATATTTTAAAGGAATATGATAATCATATGTTCTATTAACTTGATTATTTATTATATCCAAAATTATCGACGCATACATAATATTCCTCCTTTAAAACAAAATAAGACCATGCATGATGGTCTTATAATTTACCATCATACAAGATTTAGCACCACACCGAATTGGTAGGTTGCTGCAGGTTACGAGCTTGTCTCTAGCCTGCTCACTATGGTCTATAGTATAATTTATTATATCTTAAAAATCTTTAAATGACAATTAAAACAATGTAATATTTTCACTTATTCTGCTATCTAAAAAGTGAGATTGACTTAATGCTTTGGCTACTGCTTTAAAGACTATAAATAGCGCTATTGTTTGTGGTAATAAATAAACAAGGTTTTTAGGAAGTGACGTAACTAATAAATACGTTTTAAAACCCTCAATATTCATTCCCATCAACATGGCATACCATATTGATCCTAGTAAAACATTAACAAATAAATTTACAATGATACGGGCAAATAATACTTTAGAAAATGTTACTTTTGTTCGATAAAAACATAATCCATAAGTAAATCCTGCAAGCATTGCATTTAAAGTATATCCAAAAAAGAAATTTCCATCAGGGAATAACATAAATCCTAATGTATCAGATATAAAACCCATTATTAAAGCTCCAATTGGTCCAATAGTCATTCCGCCAATTGCAAAAAATAAATACCCTAAACTTATTCCGAGGTTGCCAAATCCAGATGGCAATGGAATAGCTTTTGCAATCATCATAAACGCTAATAAAATAGCCATAATAACCATATTTTTAATTTTTTTAAGCTCTAATGATGATAATATCCAATATTTTTTATGAAATGGAGTATTGAATATTGTTTCATTATCATGTATTCTAATTATTTCTTTATTTTTATTTATACAAAACAATATTAATAAATATATTGTATGCAAAAACCCTAAAATAGCTATCCCTAATAAACCCATTAAATATTGATTTACTTCGCCAGTAATATATAAACCATTATTAATATAATTCAAATTTAAGTCCGTAAATAAATAACTAACAAATTTTGTAAATCTTGCGTCTTTAGAATCAAACATACTTCTATTTGATGACACCGTGTAGTATTCACCGTTATAGGTTATTACTATATCATCTTTTATTTTAGAAGCACTTAAATAATCTAATAAAGGCTCCCCTTTAGATGATAAAACTTTGTCTTTTGATGATTCTATTAAATCTTCATCATAATAACGAGTAAAATCATAATTGACTTCACTAAGTTCAAAATCCATATTATATCTCACATTATTTGGATTAATTATTTGATTAGTAATCAAAAACATTGTTAAAAATCCAATAATTGAAATAATAAAATACATGAATTTCGATTTAAAGCATAAAACAAAAAACCTCTTAAAATTTTCCATATAGACCTCCTAGTTAAGAGATCCACTATAATTATATTACAGCGGACGCGCCGATTCACCGCCACAGTTTTTTGTGTTCGTCATTACCCGACTTCCCATGGTAAAGCACTTAACGCAAATCAGCTACTCTGTTTTTCTAGTTAAGTATAATATAATAAAAATAGAAAATCAATATAAATACGAAATATAGTTTTTTTTAGCTTTAATTATCATAAAATTGTAGTTAATTAAATTTCATTTGCATAGTATTGTCAAAAAAAATCATTTTTTTAAATGAAATTATATTTTCATAACTTTATAATTCTTATTATTATATGAACTATTCTTCCAATTAATAGAACCTACTATTTCATTCAATTTATTATCAAATACTCTACAGTGGTTAAAATTATAATTTTTAGTTAATCGAAGATATTTATCACTTTCTGATTCTACGTATGGCTGATAGTCATCAGATTGTTCGATGATTTTTTTAATATTTTCATATTCGTTGATTTCTTCTTTAGTAAATTCAAGTATTTTTTTCGCACCATACTTTTTTCTTTTAAATAGACGTTTACTTTGTAATCTTCTTTTTTTCTTAAAAGTACCATTAGGTATTTCTAAATATTCAATTGACAATTCTTTGTTTGATAGTTTATTAAGATAAAAATAAATATCCTCAAATAATACTTCTAGTCCTTTGTCTTCATAATTAAAAAATCTTATTCCTAGATATTTCTTCATATTTTTATTCAAAGACTCTTTGGAGCCGTAATAAAAATAAAACTTAATAAATATTTTTTCTTTTAAGACACCAATTTTTATATATGTATCCGTAATACATATTTCTGATATTTCACAATCTTCTTCTGTCGTATAAATTATTTCAAATTTTTTATTTCTTCCTTCGATAAATTCAACTTCTTCAATTGGTAATATTGACTTTACCTTCTTCGTAAATTTTGTTTCTTTTTCTTCATTACCAATCTCATTTTCAAAATACTTCAGTATTTTTTTAGGCATTAGATATTCTTTTATCATATAATCCCCTCTTTCATATCTATTTTACACTTTTTTACTGTTGCTTAAATATGCTTTTTTTTATGAAAACGTATTACATTTGACTTTAAATCATTGAAATAATATAATTAATAATAGTTTGAATTCAAACTATCGAGGTAATAAATGAAAAAAGAACCATTAGGAAAAAGCATAAACATTTTATCTAAACTTATTAAAAAAACAATTGATAATAATTTGGCAAAATATAATATTACTATGGAACAATCACGATTTTTAATGTTTTTAGAAAAAAATCAAAATAATGCCATATATCAAAAAGATTTATGTGATTCTTTTCATACAACAAAAGGATCTGTTTCTATATTGTTAAATAATTTAGAAAATAATAATTTAATAAAAAGAGAAATAGGAAATGATGCTCGATTAAGAGAAATAAAAATAACAACTGAAGGTTTAAATTTATTAGTTTTAGTAAAAAATGAATTAGATAAGAATGAATTAAAAATGATTAATAATTTTAATGAGGAAGAAACCGAAATGCTTTATTCATTAATAAAAAAATTAATTGATAATATTAAAGAGGTAAGTGTATGATTAAAACATTAGCAAAAAGTATTAAAGAATATAAAAAAGAAACTATTTTATCACCAGTGTTTATTGCTTTTGAAGTTATATTAGATGTTCTTATTCCCTTTACAATGGCACTTGTTATTGACAATGGCGTTAAAAAAGGTGATATGAATTATATTTATATTATGGGTAGTATTATGATTGTTATTGCCCTTTTATCTTTGTTTTTTGGAATTGGTTCTGCAAAATATGCCGCCAAAGCAAGTGCTGGTTTTGCTAAAAACTTACGAAAAGATATGTTTAATTCAATTCAAGATTATTCTTTTTCAAACATTGATAAATTTTCAAATGCCAGTTTAGTAACAAGAATGACTACTGATGTTAGTAACGTTCAATTATCATTTCAAATGTTAATTAGAATAATGATTAGAGCACCATTTATGATTATATTTGCTTTTGGAGCAACAATAGCGATCAATTTTAAATTATCACTTATATTTGCTGCTACTATTCCATTTTTAGGTATCGCATTATTTTTAATAATAAAATTTGCTATGCCAAACTTTAAAAAATTATTTAAAAAATATGATGATGTAAATATGATAGTTGGGGAAAACTTACGTGGTATTAGAACCGTTAAATCATTTGTGCGTGAAGATGAACAAATAAAACAATTTAAAAAAGAGAGTAAAGCTGAGCGTGATTATGCGATTAAAGCAGAACGTTTAGTTACTTGGAATGGACCAATTTTACAATTCACAATATTCGCTTGTATTATTTTAATATCTTTATTTGGCTCAAAATTTGTAATTAGTGAAGAATTAAGCACTGGTAATATGCTAAGTTTTTACACATATATTTTCCAAATAATGATGAATCTAATGAATCTAAGTATGGTTTTAGTAATGTTTGCAATGTCTAAACCTAGCGGAATGAGAATTGTTGAAGTATTAAATGAAGAAAGTGATATTAAAAATAATATTAATCCTATAAAAGAAGTAATTGATGGATCAATAATATTTAGAAATGTTAATTTTTCATATAAAGAAAATAGAATGGTTTTAAATAACATAAATCTTGATATAAAATCTGGACAAGTTGTTGGAATAATTGGGGGAACAGGTAGTTCAAAATCTTCTTTAGTAAACTTAATATCTAGACTATATGATGTAACTAGTGGAGAAATTTTTGTTGGTGGAATAAACGTTAAAAATTATGACATTGAATCTTTAAGGAATAAAGTTTCAGTGGTATTACAAAAAAATGTTTTATTTAGTGGGACTATTAGAGAAAATCTTTTATGGGGTAATAAATTTGCGACTGATGAAGAAATAGAAAAAGCCACTAAATCTGCTCAAGCTTATGATTTCATTATGGCGTTTCCAGATAACTATAATACCTTAATAGACCAAGGAGGCACAAATGTCAGTGGGGGACAACGCCAAAGACTATGTATAGCCCGTGCTTTATTAAAAGATCCTAAAGTTATTATCTTAGATGATTCTACTTCTGCTGTTGATACTAAAACAGATGCATTAATAAGAAAAGCCTTTAAAAATGATATTCCAAATGTTACTAAAATAATTATTGCTCAAAGAATATCTTCGGTTGAAGATGCCGATCAAATTATTGTTCTTGATAAGGGGAACATTAATGGAATTGGAACACATCAAGAATTATTGGCTAATAATCTAATATATAAAGAAGTTTATGAATCTCAACAAAAAGGAGTTGGTAATAATGCAAAATAAAAAACATCAATTCGCTAGATTATTAAAATATGTTTTTATTCATAATAAATTCAAGTGTATTGTCGCAGTTATTGGTATTATTGCAACATCTATTTTAACAGTTGTTGCTTCATTCCTAACTTCTAAATTAATCGATAATTATATGGAACCTTTAATTGGTATATCGAATCCTGATTTAACAGAATTTTATAAGTTTATTATTTTAATGACTGTTATATATATTTTTGCATTATTATCTTTGACAATATACGTTAAGTTAATGATGTACACTACTCAAAATACATTAGAATCATTAAGAGATGAATTATTCACTCATATGGAAACATTGCCTATTAAGTACTTTGATAAAAATAGTCATGGTAATATTATGAGTAGATTTACTAATGATATAGACACTTTAAGGCAAATGATATCTCAAAGCTTACCACAAATCATTTCTACTACTGTCTCTGTCATTTCAATATTAATTTTTATGTTTAAACTTCATGTTGTCTTAACCTTAATCACTATTGTTCTATTAATAATTATGTTATATACAATGAAAATCATTAAAACAAAAAGCAGTCTTTATTTTAAAAAACAGCAAGAAGATATTGGTAGATTAAATGGTTATATAAATGAAATGATAAATGGTCAAAAAGTTATAAAAGTATTTTGTCATGAAGAAGAAACAAAAGCTAATTTCAATATAATTAATGAAGGATTATATGAAAGCGGCACAAAAGCTAATAAAATTGCCAATATTGCAATGCCTTTACTTATGAATATCGGAATAATATCTTATGTTATCATATTAATTTTTGGTGCAATGTTTGCAATAAATAATCCTTCTGCTTTATCTTTAGGATCTCTTGCTGCTTTCTTAATCTTACTTAGACAATTAACTAATCCTGTTGCTCAAGTATCTCAACAATTAAATTCAATTGTTATGGGAAGTGTTGGAGCTGCACGTGTATTTAATATGTTAGATGAAAAACCTGAATTTGATGATGGGACAATAACGTTAGTAAATGCGATAACAAATAATAATGATGAACTAATTGAAGTAGATGAAGAAACAGGAACATGGGCATGGAAAATAATTAAACCTAATAATACTTCTTTGGTTAAAGTTTGTGGAGATGTAAGATTTTTCAATGTTGATTTTGGATATAGTAATGAAAAAATAGTTTTACACAATGTTTCGCTTTATGCTAAACCTGCACAAAAAATTGCGTTTGTTGGAGCTACTGGCGCTGGTAAGACGACAATTACTAATTTAATTAATAGATTTTATGATATTCAAGAAGGTAGTATTGTTGTTGATGGGATTAATATTGAAGAAATTAATAAATCAGATTTAAGACGAGCTTTAGGAATCGTTTTACAAGACACAAATTTATTCACCGGCACTGTCAAAGATAATATAAGATTTGGAAAATTAGATGCAACAGATGAAGATATTATAAATGCAGCAAAACTTGCAAATGCAGATTCATTTATAAATAATCTTCCTAACGGATATGAGACAATCTTAACTGATGATGGAGGTAATTTATCTCAAGGCCAAAAGCAATTAATTTCAATTGCAAGAACAGCTATTTCTAATCCTCCAATTCTAATTTTAGATGAAGCTACTTCTTCTATTGATACTAGAACTGAGAGATTAATTCAAGAAGGTATGGATAAATTAATGGCAGGTCGTACTGTTTTAGTTATAGCTCATAGACTTTCTACAATTAAAAACTCTAATGCAATTATGGTTTTAGATCAAGGACGTATAATTGAGCGTGGAGATCATGATGATTTAATTAAGCAGCAGGGTACATATTATAGACTATATACAGGTGCTTTTGAATTAGAATAATTATTAAAATAAAAATGGTTTTCAAATTGAAAACCATTTTTTGTTTTATTTTACAGAATTTTCAATATCTAATTCTGCTAAATTAGCAATTACACCTATTGTTCCTTGGCCCCAAGCAAATTCATGACTTGCGCTTTCAATGACAATTATTTCAACTGAAATTTTTTGTGTAACGATAGATGAAGGTGGGCAATATGAACCATCTTTTAATTGAATTGTTTCATTAAGCTTATTAGCTGTTGTAACTCTTAAAGTTGCATCATATCCATTTGGTAAATCTAAATAGAAATAGAAGAAACCTTGTTGTAAAATTTGGAAATTATTATTCATAACATATGTATTAGTAATAGTATCATGTGAAGCAAATCCACTTATTGTTGATAAAACACTATTTGTTTTAATTGAAGAATCATCTTCATCAGCAGCATAATCAACAATTGTTAAATATAAAGAATCTAGAGTCAATTTACCACTTAAATCTTTAATAGTTACTTCATAATAAACTGTATTTGAAACGTCAACTATTGCAACATGATATAATTTATAATTTACATTAGTGCTATAATCTGCTCGTTTTATAAAATCTTCCGAATATATAACATAATCAACATACCAAAACTCCCCAGCTTCAGGAGTACCGATGTAATCCATATTTAATCCTGAGTTACTTCCATCTGTAGTTCCTGCATATTGACTTATTGCATACTCATTACCGTCATAATTAAATGATTTGTTAATGGATAATGTCGATATAGACTCATTATTAATACTGCCATCAAAATTCAAATTATAAACTGTACTCCATTCTTCATCAATTAAGAAGACATCATAAGCTTTTGTAGAAATATTAATGAATTCGACATATAAATAACGCTTATCATTTATTATTTTATATTGATAGATCTTTGCATAATCTTCGATATAGAAAGTTGGAGCATAGTTTGTTAAAACCGCATTACTAATTGTACCTACAATATAATAATCCTTTTTAGATTGAGCTACTGTAGAATAAGTAATACCTGTTGATGTTGAAGTTACACCTGTACTTGTAGTACCTGATTTTAGTTCATCATAATATAAATTTTTTCCTGCTAATTCTTTTTTACTTGGATAAATTAATTCTGTAGCTGCAACTGTCGCAATATTAGATATCTTTTGCGCAGATGAGATAAATGTAATTTTTTCTAAATAGGCATTAGTTGAATATTCTTTATTTATAATAACATTTGGAGTCTCAAATATACGAGTATACGTTTGACTATTATTCCAGTTTATCACATTTGAACTATATACTAAATTATAAATATATTCACCAGTATCTGCATCAGTTGTAAAATTGATAGAAAGACCATAATATTTAGATTCAATTGAATAATAATTCATTGTTTTAATTTTTTCTTCACCATCAATTAATTCTGTAATTTCTTCTTCATTATTTTGGTGTTCAATATAACTTAAATAAACTAAAGGATCATTATTTGGAATATAGAATCCATTTAAATTATAATCAATACGATATTTTGGATTAATTCCTCTTTGGAATTTAACAGTTACACTTCCATCATCGGTTAAAGTTGTTTGAGTCGCTTCACCATCTTTATATATGGAAACATAATTTGTTAATGTTGTATAAGTGTTATCTATTGTAACTGCATTTTCAAATGGATGCACTTCTTCTAAGAGGTGTGTATATGTTGTATTATTACCTGATTCTGATGTAATAGTATAAGTAATAACATATGTTAATAACCCACCATTATAAATCGTTGTGCTTGTTGATGTATCAATTGTTGTACCAGCATATTGAATAACAACGTCAGTTTTTACTGTGGCACGAGGTGATACACTAATATCTAATAAATATTGCGGAATATTATTAGTAATATCTGTTAAATCCGAATATGAATACGCTCGGCCAAATAGAATACTAGATTTTATTGTGTTAGAATTATCTGGAACTAATGTTGTTCCTTCGAAATTAATCGATAGTAATTTACTTTCAGTAGCCGCTTCTTTTTTAAAAGATATCTTATATATTTGATTATCAGAAAATTTAATGCATACATAATAATCACCCTGAGGCATTTGTGGCAAAATATTTAAAGATAAATCTAAAATACCACTACCCCATGTTCCATTAGTATTCATAGTTGAAGCCAATGTTTGTACAATTGGGTCTGCATTAAATTTAAATTCATTATTTATATTTCCAGATAGATCTTCAATATATATTTTATCTTTTAAATTAATATTATTAGCTATATTAGTAGTGTTAAAATTTAAAATCAAATTGCCATTTTCCGGCGCTACTAAAGCATTTGTAGTATATATTGCACCATTTAATGTTTTTGTTATATTAGATATTTCATTTCCATCATTAATTACTATAACACTTTCTAATGTCATACTAATAGCTTGTGTACGTATTATATTGATTGTATAAGTTTTCTTAACTGTTGTATCTTCAGCAATTACAACAACTTGGCTTGAAACAATACTTCCATCTGCAGTTAATCCACTTGTGTTTATTTCACTATTTATTCCATCCCCAAAAGTTGCGCCATATGACAATCTATATTTTCCAATAGTTGTATTAATGTGATATGTGCTTCCTATTAAATTAATATTATTTGGAATATAGAAATTAATTTGTGGTGATTTTAAACCAGTCGATGGATCTATATAATCTAAATCAATTATGGCATCTGAGTTTTTTAAAATTTTTGTACCATCACTACTTACCAACTCAATTTCAAATATTGTAGTTGCGATAGATTTATTTAACTGCTTCATATCAACATAAACTTTATTATTTACTGATGTTTCATCTGAAGTTATTGGAACTGTAGCTCCATCAATATTTGATTCTCCGCCACGCCAATCATTATTTTTAACGAAGTTTTCATCTGTTGTATCTAATAATATATAAGTCCCATTATCATAATAATAGATTGTGTCAAATTCATATAAGTTAACATTATCTGGCATATAATTACCATTTAAAATTCCTTTTGAACTTGAAACTGCATATATACCAAATCCATCAGTTGATAAATTAAACCCTAATGCTTCCATCAAATTTATAAAAATATCATTATTAGTAGTTTGATTGCTTGTAATAAATTGTGGATTAAATCCAAATATTTCTATATTAGTTGAGAAATCATTTAATATTTTGTAAAGTTCAGATTGGGTTAATAATTTATTTTCTAATGTGTATAAATAGTTACTACCAACATATGCTGCAGTAAATAAATATTTTTGTTCATCGCTTAAACTATTTATTGTTAAATTAGCTTTATGTAATACTTCGGATAAGAAGTTCGTCTCACCTTGACAAAGAGTCGCGATAACTTCACGTAATACTTCTTCATTATTACAACCATTAATAAATTTATTTAATGCATTGTCGTCTTTATTAGCTATTTCTAAAATTAATTCTTTTAATTGTTCATCTGTAAGTAAATTCCATAAATCAGGAGCTTCAGTTAAAATATTATTTTTTGATCCTGCATAGAATAATTCAATAAAAGACGTATAATTATTTTCAGGAATTTCTAAATCAGTATAATCTCTAAATAAATAATTTTTCAATAAATCATCATAAGTGTCAAAATGATTCAATATTTCGTTATTATCATAATAAACAATAGCATCATATATTTGTAATCCGTTTGCATTATTACATATAAAATAACATGATGTCGTACCTGTTCCAGAAACATTAAAGATGTATTGTGTTAAATTTGTAGATATAGTTTGTGCTACATAAGTAGAACCTGTATAAAATCTCATTGTTGATGTAGCGGTTGTACTATTTGATTTTGCATGAAGCACTACAGTTGCATTACCAGTAACACTAAAGTTTAATCTCCTGTTTGTTGAGCTATTAGCAAATAAAATTGATTTATTATATTCTTTCCAGTAACCATCAAAATAAGATTCGGTTGTATCCATTATACTTAAATTTGTTGCGGCATTATTACTTAAACTATAATAATCATCAATATTTAAGCCCGCTGTAGTAACTGCTTGAGCCTCAAGATCACTTATGTCAAGTTCATATACATTTGATGCTAAAGATTGTAAAACTGATTCTTTGGGCAATTCATCTTTACTTAATGAAAGCGAATTTTGACTCTCGACATCTACATCTCCTGATAATTCTATCCTTGAAATATAAGTGCTTGCCGAAAAACTCATAACATAATCTTGATCCTTAACATTACTATAAGTCCTTTTAGTTGAGGCTGTTGTATATGCCATAGTATTGCCATTTAAATCTTTTAAAGTAATGTAATTTAAATATGTTGTTGTTGTACATGTAACTCCCAAAGTTCCATTATTCATTCCATCAATTGTTAATGGCGTATTTGCAGTTGCATATAAAATATTTGATGCATAATATGGACTCGTTAATGTTACTGTAATTGTACTAGCTGTTTTTACTAATGTAGTTAGAGATGGAGCCGCAGTAAGCTGATTAGCATTGCTTGTAATAGATGTGCTTCCTCTATTAATAATGTGAATATATGCCTCTCCAGTTGTTACTGTCAAATAAAGTTTAGCATAAGAGGCCGTTGTCCCAGAAATAGCAGTAAGGTTTTCCGTTGTTCCATTATTGAAACTTAAATTTACTGCTGCTCCCTTAACTCCTGCCAAAGTTTCCGGTACAACTGTTACAACTGCATCATCTGTTGCTTTACTCGCAGATATTCTATAAGCCGCATTAGCTGTATAAGAAATCGTCATTGTAGATCCTGTTGTCCCTTTATAACCACTAGTTCTAACTCTACCTGTCAATCCAGTAACTAAAGTCCATGTTCCATGCTTAAATATAGAACTATCACTATTATATTCATCAACGAATGTTTGTGTTGCTGTACTTATACTTGTAAAAGCAACATCATCAATACTAATAGTCGATAAAACTGTAATTAAACTAAATTGATTAGCATTATTAAATTCCCATGTGTTGGTTATTTGATTTGCAGTTGAATTTTTTGTAATACCATTGTAAATAATACTACCAGCACCCGTTGAGGTTATATTAATTGATGAAATATTTTCATCTAAATTATTATTTCTAGCTATAATATATTTATTAGTCTCGCCTAAATCTATTTCAATATAGGATGAATCTGAAAAAATAAAATTCTCAATTTCATTAAATGAAACATTTTTTAAAGCATTCGTTATTTGAGTTTCTGTAAAATTTACAGCTTTTAAAATTGAAATAAATTGCATCAATGCATCAAGACTATAACTATTTTCTATTTCCAACAACCAGGCAAGGTTATCAATATCTAATTTATAGGAATATAGCCCTGTATCATTTTCAAAGAGATACTTAATTATAGCTTTAAAGTTTGATTCATCATCTACACCATATAATAAAACTCTTTCTTTATTATTATAAGTTAAACCACTTGAATATTTTTTTATAGCTTCACTTAATGTTTGATTAGAGTCATCAACATTTAAAGTATGTGTAGGTTTCATATATACTAATTTTTCTAAAATATCTGTAGAAAATTGATCATCCTTTAATAAACCTAATACAAAAGCTTCAACATATGGATATAAAGCGCTACTTATACCTTTTTCAGCTTCTTTAGCTATTTCTTGCATAACAAGATAGCGACCTTTATCAGTTGCCAAAATAGTATTCATAACTGTATTTATAATTGATACTTCGTCATTATCTGTGACTTTAGTTGATGTTCCTTTTGTTTTAATACCATCTAGGTTAACTAAATCATTTATATCATACGTAATGTATGAAGATGTTAAAACACCACGTTGATTGTTATGCGTTTCTCCACTTTTTGCAGTTAAATAAGCTCCATTTGTTAACCATTGATTTTGTTGATACCAAACACCTGTTAAAATTGATGCTGAAATATAAAATGGTAAATAATATTGATTAATATCAGCAGGAACACTTGTAGAATTTAAATAAGAAGGTTTATAATAATCCATACTTAACGCACTATTTTGTCTTGATATATTTAAATTTCGTTCTGTAGTCGTAGTTGATGTCCCAACAGTATTAAAATCATAAAAATTTGTGCTTGCCACATTTGGATTACAGTATAAAACTGAATTACTATCCGCAGGAACTTTGGTAATTATTTCTATAGAAACATACTGCGAATTGGCAGACGTGTTTGCACCTGTACCATTCTCAACGTTATTCCATATAAATTCATAAGTAGTTGGATTCTTAGTTTTACTAATTAAATTACTTAAATATTCATTATCTAAAGATATAAACATTGGAGCATATCTAATCGTTGTTGATGCTGTTCCATTAACGTTTAACTGCATGTACTGATTTCTATCAGTTGTTCCAGGCGGATTATATATAGCCCCAGTTTGTGTAAGAGGACCATAATAATAAGTCTTATTACTTACTATATCATCAGGAACATAAACAAATCTAGTATTAATAGCATCAGTCAAATTTTCTTGACGAAGTCTACCTATTGTTACACCACTTGATGTTGTAGTTGTTACAGGCGCATCATTTGATTGATATGAATTATTGAATTCAGTAGCTTTTGCAACTAATCCTTTATGCTCAACCCCATATACTGATGTAACCGTAGATAAAACACCCGTACTTGAATTACTCAAATAATCTTGAATAGTTGCAGAATTTTTAATTATATTCCATAAAGCAACATTATCGTTTACATTATTTTTAAATTCTAAATTAGTTGTACTTGTAGTTTCAGAAAAATAATCTGTCAAATTCAATTTTTTAAATGCGTCACTTATATAAAGATTAATTCCAGAGGTAGATGAATCATAATTATTATTAGCTAATAATCCCGTAATAACCGAATTTTTAGCATCTAAATCCATTAACGGAATTGTTTTAAATAATTCTAATGTTTCTGAATAAACTGATTTATTCATTGAAATTAATATATTTTCATATATTGAATCATCTAAATCAGCTAATAAAATATTCAGTAATTCTTCTCTTTCATTTATATATCGGTAATCACTAAATATTAAATTAAAATTTGATGAATCATTAGATAACAATATATTTAAATATTTATTAAATAATTGTTTTAAATCATCTATAGCTAAACTTTCTATATCTGTTTCTATTATGGATTTAATATTTTCATATTCACTATCTTCAGCAGATACGATTTTCGCAATTAAATCTGAATATAAAAGATTATTTAAAAGTGTTCTTAATTCCGTTGTACTAGCATTTTGTTCTTCAAGTAATCTTTCAACAACTGCCTTACGCATTTCTGCAGTGATACTATTACTGTAGTTGGAATTAAAGAATAAATAATTTATAATTTCTTTTAAAGTAGTGATATTAATACTACTTCCACTTAAGATAGATTCCAAAATACTAGATAAAACACTAATATCACAATTTGCAATCCAACTATTATTGTTTAATGCATCTTCAACTAATAGATTATATTTTGTTGAAAAATTATTATTATATATTTTAAGTAAATTTATTATACTTGTTAAATCATTTGTGAATCTTTCGGCTGCTTCATTATAAGCTAATGTACGCCATCCAATATTTTCTAATAATTGTTGATTAATTTTACTAAATGCTATAAATTCAAAATAGTCTGCTAAATAACTATCAGTTATTTGACTGCTATCTAAATTCTTTCCTTCAATTGCTTGACGGAAAACAAACTTAGAACTAAATACTCCGATATTTCCTAAATCATCTTCGACACTATTAAGTGGAGCATATTTTATTAATTTTCCCATAAAATAATTTGGATAAGTTGTCGCAATTAACGTTGAGTTATCTGGGTTATAGTTCGTAGGAATCGCATATTCCATTTGAATTACTGATGCACCTTCATAAAAATTAATTAAATATCTAATTTTTATATTACCAGCATTATTAGATGCACTTGTTCCACCGTTTGTTGATGCATAACTAATACGCGAGATCAATCCCGCTACATATTGCCCAGCATCTAAGAATCCAATATTAATAAGTGGATCAGAAAGCGATGCTGAATTTACATCTATACTTAAAATTTGAGTATATGTTAATCTCGTAGCACTTGAACCAGTATTAGTTTTTATTGCCCAAATTTTTCCATAATTAAGAGAATTAGCTAAAACTACTTGATTTGTATTAGTAACTTCTGATGCAAATTTATAGAATAATACTACTCCAAACATTCCACTAACGGCTTCAGATCCATATATATTTCCGTAATTTACAACGTTGATTACATTACATAATCCAGATGCAATAATTCCTGCACTCTTACTTGATGAGTCTACACCTGAAGTATCATTTGATTCTAATTTAGTCGTAAAACTAAAGGCATAAATTTCACCATAATTAATAGTAAAACAAACAGTTTGCATATGATGTTTTGCACTACTTCCTTGATATGACACACCATTTTCAAATTGTTCATTTCGACCTACTATTCCAGCAGATGAAGTTTGACTTCCTGCATCACCGAAATTATAAGTTTTAATAGTTCCATTGTTTGCGCAATCTCTTATTTGAGCATAACGACCAATATTAATACCTGCAATACCAGAAGATGCCATCTCAAATTGAGATTTTGAAGCAGCGGTTGACGCTATTAAAAAATTATGATTAGTGATATTTCCTAAATTAAATGTATTAGAAATAATTGCTTCATTAGCAAATACTACACCGCTTAATCTTACGTCACCTGTTATACTTCCAGTTCCTGATTTTATTGCATTATTCTCTAAAGCATATGAGTTAGATACAATATCGCCATTATTAATTACATTATTCAAACTACCTATCGTAGTATTGTCATATGCATCGTTTAATGGATTATATTCATTATAATCAGTTTCGCTAGTAAAAGAATTTCTATTAGCATAACATATACCGCTTATGTAAGTATCATAAAATACTTCAAGTGTCAAAGCACTTGAACTTCCAATATACAATTTAATATCTCCGCCATTGAAAATTGTATCTGCACTACAATTATTACTAACTTCTTCAAAAACACCGTAAATTTTTAAAGTTTTAAAAACATTAGTGCTTCTTTGTAAAGTTTCATTTGCAGTATGTAAGAAATTAATGCTTAAATTTCCTTCATTTCTAATATCTAATAAATTCAAGTATTTCCCACTAATACATCCTGAATAATTTAAATTTATAAAATGAACAGTCTTCTTTGTTGTATAATTTATATTTCTCAAATTATAGATTGTAGTTGCATTAATTAATCCATCAATCGATGTTCCAGAAGCAACAATACACGGAGCAAATTCTTTAACGCTTGCCATATCAACTTCCATAGCAGATAAATTCTTAACTATTTTATTATCTTTATCATATGAATAAGCTAAGTTGAAAAACCCTTTTATCGTAGATACAAAGTTGTTTTTTGAATTTATATAGCTTATACCAGCACTATAGATATTTAAACTATTGGCTATGGTAAGTGACATTGTAGGAACATTATTGTTTATTGCTAAATTTCCTGAGTTTGTAAAACTAGATGCATGATATAAAAATTTATTTTTTGTATCTTTAAATGTTGAAGCAAGCAATGTTCCGTCAACATTAGTTAATATATCAGTGTTTGTTACACCACTTATATATGCAGTTCTTGAACTATTAAATGTATATGTGATATTACCTTGATTGTGGAATGATTCTACTGCTCCACCTACACCAACATGTCTTCCAATAATACCAGCAGCATATATAGTAGCTGTATTCGTTGTTGAATCAATAGTTATATTTCCTTTATTAGTCAATTTTGATGTGCTATGATTAACTTTCGCAATTTCAATATTATCAGTATAACCACAACCAATAATACCGCCGATATGTTGCGTAACATTTGCACTGCTAGTATAATTTGAAGCTTTTAAATCCATTGCTGATAAAGCAACCTCAATAGCTCCGCCATTAATCATTGCAAATCCTACTATACCACCCATTGAATTACCACTGGCAAAACCAGTTTCTGGAGTTGATATATTCGTATTTGATAAAGTACCACCATCAATTGAACCTGATACAGTTACATCATAAATATATGACTTTCTTGACATTATTCCTGTAATACCACCAACATAATAACGTCCTAAATTGTTGTTAGTAGATGCAAGTAAAATATTAGCTTTAACATTTACATTTCTTATTGTTCCGCCTTCTAAAAAACCTGTTACTATACCAATTGATTTAGTTTTAGCGCTCGTCGAATATTGATTAAAATTTGTTATAACATCTGGAATGTAAATATTTAAATCTTCAATTACTCCATCAAATAATGGAAATAATCCATAACATTCAATACCTTGTGTTACTATAGTATTTTTAATTGTTGGATTATAAATAGTTGGATATTCTGATTTTGTATCAGTCATAAATGTTATTGTTTTAGTAACATTATCAGCTAATTTTAATCCTTTAATTGTTGCGCTTATAAAATCGGTGTATTGATAAGCACTATTTGGTATTCTCGATAAATCAATATCATTTTTAATATAATATGTATATGAACTCGAAGCAAAAGTTGAGTTAGCATTCATAAGTTCATACATATAAGCATAATCATTTGCATTTTCAATTAGATATGTTTTAGATATATTATTGTACTCATTAATACCACGTAGAATTGGAATATCAGTTCCAATATTTACTCCATGATAATTAGCATTAACATACCACTGAGGCAAATCATTAGATCCAAAAATAGTATTAAGTGTATCTAAATCTTTAACATAAGTTCCGATAATACTAGATGTTGGTAAAGTAACCCCAATATATCCCTTATGATATACTACTTCTGTATCACTATAACCTGTTATTGCTGAATTATAATAATATAAATTTGATAATGCATTTGGATTCGTATTATTATTTAAAGAAACCATTTCTCTAAATGAAATATAGTCTGTTATTGTATAGTTTAAAACTGTACTGTGTGAAACATATGAATCACTTATTGTTCCCGCTGCACCATTTAAATATATTAATCCCGAAACGTTATATCCCCCCGCAACAGTTAAACCTGCTTCATCTTGTATACGGCGTGTTTCAGAAATATATACATTTTCTATTGTTCCATTATTTAATCCTACTAAAGGCGCAACCCCTAAAATTGAGCCAACAAATCCATTTATTACTATTTCTGGATTATATAATCCAAAATTTTTTATTGTTCCATTATTAACTGAAAACATTGCATAATAAGTTATATCTAAAAATTCAGATACTTTATCTGGAATAATATCAACATAAATAAGATCATGTATTTCATAACCTTGACCGTCAAATGATCCACTGAATGGTTTATTAGTTAAATAGCCTATTGGATAAAATTTATAAGATGATAAACTTGCATAGTCAATATTACCTGATAACTGATAATTATACGTTAAAAAGTTTGTATCAACTTTACATAACATAGAAAATGCGTATAATTCTTTAGCATCAAAAATAGTTATTACGTCATTTGCTGTAGGAGCAGAATATGTTTTTTTACTTACATAATATCCATCATCATCTGCATTATAGTAAGAGGTAATACTTATTTGATTTTTAGCAGTTGCATCAGTTTGCTTTGTATAACTTTTTATTTCACTTTGTGAAGTTCTATATGCAACATCTGTTCCTTCATATGCTGATGTAACAACTGGATTAATTATTACAGATATAATTGAAATAATTATTACAGCAATTAAGCTCAT
This sequence comes from Anaeroplasmataceae bacterium, assembly GCA_031549865.1. Lineage (GTDB taxonomy): Bacteria > Bacillota_I > Bacilli_A > Acholeplasmatales > Anaeroplasmataceae > JAVBPE01. The sequence goes on from JAVBPE010000005.1 coordinate 41,067, forward strand.
ACTAAATATTCTTTTGCCGTAAAGATTTATTTTCTTTTTCATAGTATTACTCCTTTCTATGATTTATAACTTGCATTTGGTATTGATTTTCCCCATACTGCTTTAGCTCTATTTGCTTGAATTAAGTCAAATTGAAAACTAATGTCTATCAATATTACTTCTCTAAATCCTAAGCCTTGATCTTTTTGATAGAAATAAGAACTACTATCCAAGAATACTTTTTCAAAATTACCAGTTTCATCACTTTGAGTTGTATCAACAATGTAATTGTAATATGCATAACCTGTTGTTTCATCATATGTCCAATCCGTTGCAAAATTAAATGGATTGTTCGTAGTATCTTCAGTTTTCCAATCTTTTGTTATGACCGTTTCTGTTTGAGTTCCATTCAAATATACTTTTTTGGAAATCCAAGAATCTTGAATTTTAACTCTTAATCTGGTATCAATATTCGTATTAAATTCTACTTCAATTTTTAATTGATTTAAATTGATATATCCTTCTTTATCTTGATTTTGATCAGGTTTAGAAGCATAACAACTAATTACTCCATTTCTATAACCGACAAAATTTGAACCATCTTCTATTTTTTGATATATATATTCTTGTGTTTCTTCATCATAAGTTTTATAACTTAAAGTCAAAACTGGTGATGTTATTGTTCCTATTTGAGATTCTAAATCTATTTTTTTGTTTAAAGAAAATGCTGCATATATTGTTCCTATTATAACTAACGTAAACATTATAAATAAGGCAATTAATGAAAATAGTTTTTTCTTCATGATTAATTACCTCCATCCTTTTGTATGGCATTTATTTCAATTTGAAAATAATATGTTTCATTTAAAAATTCGCTATTTTTTGCATCATCATTAGGTTGAACTCCAATGATGTATACATAAACTGATGCACTATTTGCAATAGATGTCGATTCATTATATTTTATCAGACTTCCACTAACATTAGATTTTGAACTAGCTAAATTTTCTAAAGTCGTTTCTTTATCTATATCCGTTTGAGTTAAAAGAGTACTAGAAAAAAAGCATAATACATAAGCAGAATCTGTGTTTGGCGAAACTTGACTAATCGTATATGTCAGATCAATATCACCAGTATTACTTAATACAATTTCAATCATTGTTGCTTGATGCAGAAAATAGTTTTTTTCATTTTCAAAATTATCAGTATCTAGATTATCAATATCAAAAAAAACTAAATTGTTTATTTCAAATTTTTCTTGATTAACATCGCCAGCATTAATCGAATAAGCAAATTTAACTCCTGTAGTAGTCCCATTTATTGGAGTAGTTCGTTGTTGCAGCGTGAACCATGCGAATAAAATTGAAATACTAGTTATTAAAATTACTACAAAAGCAAGTATGACATATTTCATTTGACTTTTCATAATATATCATCCTCCTAGGCCATTTGTATTTTAATGTGATTAATAATTAATTCTTGAAATTGATAACAATTGCTGTTACCAGAAATATCAGCTAAATCCTCATTAAACTCTAAAGCAAAATAAATTTCAATAGTGCTATCTTTTGCTAAATTATCATCATAAATATTATTGCTTAATGGCATTCCACTTAGGCCATTTAGAAATTCACGTTGTGCTGCTATATTATATGTATTACCATCAACAGGATAAGAATTTTCTAAATTATAAGAAAGCATTACATTTTCTATTTTATAATAATCCAAACTTAAATTATTTTGACTATATTTATATAAAATTTCATCCTCTATTAAAACCTTATTATCAATTATTTCGTATAATTTTAATGTGTTATTTAATAAATCTTTAGTTACAATATATTCATCTTCAACAATTAATTCATTATCGTTCAATTTTGATTCAAAATCAGCATAACTAACTACTATTGGCATATCTCTCGAGTTAAGAGATGTTATTTCTAATTTAAAAAATACGATATCATTAGGAGTTAACCCTATTAATGAATCAATTGAATCAGTTATTTTTATATATTTTTTTTGTGCAATACTATAAGTATATAGCGTTGGTACACAATTCGCATTTTCAGTTGCGGCAACAACACTATTTGCTGTTGCTATTTCACTATGAGAAAACCACGCATATGCAGTAACAATACATAATATAGTCGCTAATATTAAAGATATTACTGAATTAAATAATTTCTTCATGTGCTTTCCTCCATCAAAGTTTTAGAATAAAAAAACCAGCTGCACCTTCATGCAACTGGCTAGCCACATAGGCCCCTATAGCTTTGCGTCATTAGATTGCTCTAATTTTGCTCAAATATTGGTTAGATTTGGTTAACTACTTCAAATATATTATACATTTATACATGTATAATGTCAATATTTTTTAAATTTAAAATAAGAAAAAAATAGGCTTTTTTAATTATGTAAAATAAATAACCCTATAGGGTTAAATTATTGATATAAAAATAAATCTTTAAAAATGCTTTTTTCTTTAAATCAATTTACAAAAAAAGAAGATTATGACAATCTTCTTAAATAATTAAAAATCTAATTTCAGTTTAATATAATCAATCGCCAATCCAACCCATTTTGTAATATATGGATTTTCTTTTGTTAAATCTCCCATACTTGAATCACTATTTGCTAAAGAAAGTCCATGCCCTCCAAGTGGAAACATATGGAATTCGATATTGGCATTAACTTTTTTATATGCTGCAATTAAACGCAAACTATTTTCTACGGGTACTGATTCATCAGTTAATGTATGCCATAAAAAAGTTGGGGCAATGTCTGCTTTAATATGTTTTTCTAATGAATAATAATCGCGCATTTCTTGATTTTCATGAGAATCTCCTAAAAGATATTCAAAAGAAACTTTATGACAAATATCATAATCACTACTTACTACGGGGTACGCAAGTAACATTATATTAAGTTTTGCAGATTTATATTGTTCTAAAATTTTTTCATGAACTTGTGAAGATAAAACAGTATGACCCCCAGCACTAAATCCTAAACCTATTATTTTATTACCATCAATCTTAAAAGTATTTTTATTATTACGCAGATAATCAACGGTCTTAGCATATAATAACTCTGGCATTGGAGCAACATCTAACGTTTCGCGATAATTAACAACACAAGCATGAAAATTACATGAATTAAATGCTTTTGCAACACATTCGCTTTCCCTTAAAGAAGTATATTTATACCCACCACCAGGAGCTATTATTACTACTGGCCTAACATCATTTGAACAAGGATAAAATGTAAAATAATTTTTCGTCTTAAGTAATCCGTATTTTTGCATAAAGTATTTCCTTAATCCTTTCTAACCTTTTTTCTAAATCAATTTTTCGTTCTTTTTCATTTATTTTTTGAAGAATTTCATATAATTTAGTTTCTTCAATTTTTAATTGTTTTATAAAATCTAATTCTTGATTTTTTAATAAAATCGGTCCGAATTCTAATTCAAGCTCGCTTAATTCTTTTTTTATATGATTATGTTTAGCGACAATAATTTCATAATATTTATCAGATTCAATTATAGGCTTTTCATCTATAATTTCAAAATCATTTTCATTTAAAAATCTTCTAACATCGTCAATATTATTATTGGGTTGTAAAACAATTTTTGAAGCCATTTTTGCTTTAGTTAAACCATTTTTTAAAATTTCAGTTATTAAAATTCCGCCCATTCCACTTATTAATAACGTTTCAAAAGGAAAATTTATATTGTCTAAACCATTTGATAATATAGTCTCAATTTGCTCTTCTAAATTATTTTTTTTTATATTTATTTTTGCATTATTTAAAGGGCCAATACTAACATCACAAGCAAAAGCATATCTTACATTATAGTCTTTAATAGCCAAAATTGGAACATATGCATGATCTGTTCCAATGTCAACTAAAGAATTAGTATTAGCGCAAAGTGAAGCTAATAAATTAATTCTTTTCATTATTTTTTTGTCATGAAGTCTTTCAATTTACGACTTCTAGATGGATGTTTAAGTTTACGTAATGCTTTTGCCTCAATTTGTCTAATACGTTCTCTTGTAACTCCAAATTCTTTACCAACTTCTTCTAATGTTCTTTGACGTCCGTCCAAAAGACCAAATCGAAGACGCAATACTCTTTCTTCACGATCCGTTAAAGTCGCTAAAACTGAATCAAGCTCTTCACGTAGTTTCATTTTAGCAGTGTATTCATATGGATCAAGTGCAGATGGATCACTAATAAAATCTCCTAATGCAGAATCTTCTTCTTCGCCAACTGGTGATTCTAACGAAATAGGTTCTTGAGCAATTTTTTGAATTTGTTGAACTTTTTCAACACTTATATCCATTTTTGCAGCAACTTCTTCAGGAGATGGTTCGCGACTTAATTCTTGCACTAATTGACGTTGAACACGTACTAATTTATTAATAGTTTCAACCATATGAACAGGGATACGAATTGTACGAGCTTGGTCAGCAACAGCACGAGTAATAGCTTGACGAATCCACCATGTAGCGTATGTTGAAAACTTAAATCCTTTTTTATAATCAAATTTATCAACAGCTTTAATTAATCCCATATTTCCTTCTTGGATTAAATCTAAAAATTGTAGTCCACGGCCTACATATCTTTTTGCAATCGAAACTACTAAACGTAAATTTGCTTCAACCAAGCGAGATTTTGCTGCTTCAGCTTTATCAACTATATCTTGTAGTCTTTCATATTCATCTAAAGAAACAGTATTTTGATCATCAGCTTCAATTTCGGCTAAGGCAACTTTTGCAGCTCTTCCGTCAACGACATCTTTAGCTAAAATTGTTTCTTCATCACCAATCAATAAAGGAATTTTCCCGATTTCCTTTAAGTACATTCTTACAGGGTCATCAACTTTAATAGAAGGAGGCAATGTATCGAAATTCTCAATATCAATTTCAATTTCTTCAATATTTTCAGGTTCTTTTTCATCGATGCTTTCTAAATCTAAGTCAACTTCTTCATCACTTACAACATCAATTTCATTTTTTGCTAATTCAACTTCTAGTTTCACATAATCTGCTGAATCTAAAACATAGTATTTAGTTAAATCTTTGATTTTAACAAAACCATGATTGTGTCCTAGTTCAATTAATTCCTTTAAAATAGCTTCAAATTCCATATTTTACCTACCTACTTTCTTTTTTTCTTTTTTATCTTGTTCACGTCTAAGTTTTATTTTCTCTTCTATTAATGCAATCTTTTCTGCTTCAACTGAAGTATTATAAATAGCATTTGATAGTGAATCCAAACTTTTTTTATCTTTATTTTTTAATAACGCTTTAAGTACTTCCTCCAAATCAGCATCCGTATATTCAACTTGAATATGTTTGATGTTTTGTTGTACTTTAATATTTTCAATATATATATTTCTTTCTTGTTCATTTAAAACATTAAGGAATCTTGCATTATCAAACACTTGGTATTTATCATAATAATTCTCAATTAATTTAAACCAAATTTTTTGATTATCATCACTTAATGCATCAATAATTCCTTTGGAATCAATATATATTGCTTTTTCTTTTGTTATTTTTGCGTAATCAAATATTCTTAATTCATGCAAAATATAATTATATTCCGAAGTCTTTACTTCTTCATAATAATAATTTTGATTTTTTTCTACCTCAAAACTATTTTCTACATAATTTGATACCCTAACTCGTTTATAATGATAATTGTAGTCATTATTTAAAGCTGCAAAACTAACTTTTAAATCATTAGCAAGTTTATTTAAATAAACTTCTTTTATAGTATTTGATTTAAGCGAATTTATTGAAGAAAATATCTCATTTTTTATTTCTTCAACTACATTATTATCCTTAAGATTTTTATCTTTTAAAGCAATTAAATAACGATACTCCATTGAATCAATAATATTATCATTAAAATATTTCAAATATGCTTCGTTTCCATATTTTTTTACATAATCGTCCGGGTCAAGCTTATCTGGCAATAAAACAAGCTTTACATTTATCTGATATTTATTAAACATTTCAATAGCCTTAATTGAAGCACTTATTCCAGCATTATCACCATCATAACAAATAATAACATCATTTGTATATTTTTTTAATAACTTAGTTTGTGCATCAGTAAGAGCTGTTCCAAGAGTACAAACGGCTTCGCTAAGTCCACTTTTTACAGAGGCAATAACATCCATTTGCCCTTCATGAAGTATTACTCTTTTATTCTTTAAAATTGCTTGTTTCGCCATATTAAGATTATATAAAATTAAACCTTTTTTATACAAAAATGTTTCTGGTGAATTTATATATTTGGCTTGATTCTTATCATCATTATTAAAAATTCTACCGCTATAAGCAACAACATTTCCTTCTTCATCACAAATAGGAAACATAATTCGTTTGGTAAAAAGATCATAATAACCATTATCACCTTTACGAATTAAACCTAAATCCATCATATCAAGTTCTAAATAATTTAAGTCTTTTAAAACTTTGTATAAAACATCCATTTTGTTAGATGCTAAACCTATACCAAACATTTTTATAGTTTCATCATCTAAACCTCTTTTATGCAAATATTCTAAAGCAATTTGTCCACTTTCAGTTTGATGCAAATTTCTTTGGTAGAATTGTTTACTTATTTTGGTTATTTCATAATATTTTGTATATTGAGGAGTCTTTTTATCCTCAATATATTCTTCTAAATTTATAGAATTTCTTTTCGCAAGTTCATTGATAGCTTGGTTAAATGTTATATTTTTGATATCCATCAAAAATTGTATTGCATTACCACCTTTTTTACAGCTAAAACAATGGGCTATTTTTTTATCTGGAGAAACAGTAAATGATGGCGTCTTTTCATTATGAAAAGGACAAAGTCCCTTGAAATTCGCTCCACTTTTTTGAAGTGGAACAAACTCAGAAACAAGTTGGACAATGTCTGTAGACTCGATTATTCTTTCAATGTCTAATTTAGAGGCCATCTTTTTTACTCCGTTTCCTTAAAATTTAATCTTTTCTAAAACATAAGCTGCTACATCATTAACATTTAAAGTTACTTGAGTCATAGAATCACGTTCACGTAATGTTACAGTATTATTATTTAGAGTTTCATCATCAATTGTTATACAATATGGTGTACCAATTGCATCCTCACGACGATATCTTTTACCAATGTTCGCAGTTTCATCATATACACAATTAAAGTATTCACTTAAGTTATCATACACTTCAGTTGCTTTATCAGCATGAACTTTTTTAATCAATGGCAATACAGCTACCTTATACGGTGCTAAAGCTGGGTGAAGGTGTAGCACTTGGCGTGTTTCTTTACCTTCAACTTCTTCTTCATCATAAGCTGAAAATAAAACTGAAAGTAACATACGTTCTACTCCTACAGATGGTTCAACAACATATGGTATATATTTTTGATTATCTTCTGGATCTAAATATTCTAAATTTGTTTTTGAATGATTTTGATGCGCGTTCAAATCATAATTTGTTCTACTAGCAATACCCCATAATTCTCCAAAACCCCATGGAAACATGAATTCAATGTCAGTTGTTGCATTTGAATAGAAACTCAATTCTTCTTGGTCGTGATCTCTAAAGCGTAATTTATCCGCTTTTACACCTATTGATATTAAGAAATCCATGCAATATTTACGCCAATAAGTAAACCATTCCAATTCTGTTCCTGGCTTGCAGAAAAATTCTAATTCCATTTGTTCAAATTCTCTTGTTCTAAAAATAAAATTACCTGGAGTTATTTCATTTCTAAATGATTTACCAATTTGTCCGATTCCAAAAGGAACTTTTTTTCTAGTCGTTCTTGCGACATTTTTAAAATTAACGAATATGCCTTGTGCTGTTTCAGGACGTAAGTATACTTCCGCTTTTGCGTCTTCTAAAACCCCTTGATGTGTTTTAAACATTAAATTAAATTGACGAATATCAGTATAATCTAGGCTTCCACAATTTGGACAAACCACATTATTTGTTTTAATATATTCAATCATTTGTTCATTAGTTAAGGCATCACCTTGAACTGTTCCATGTGAATGATCTTCAATTATTTTATCTGCACGATATCTACTATTACATTTTTTACAATCAATTAATGGATCACTAAATGATCCGATATGTCCAGATGCTACCCATACTTCTTTATTCATTAAAATAGAGCTATCTAAACCTACATTATATTTATTCGCAGATACGAATTTTTTCCACCATGCGCGTTTAATATTATTTTTTAATTCAACTCCAAGTGGACCATAATCCCATGAATTTGCAAGGCCTCCATATATTTCACTTCCTTGAAATACAAACCCTTGTTCCTTCAAAAATGCTGCTAATTGTTCTAGTGTTATTTTACTCATACATATCCTCCACTCGATAATAATACATTTTATAATTATAGCTTTTTTTTATCCATTTGTCAATGGGATTTCAAAGTATCAAATTAAAAGTTTTGACTTAATAACGACATATTTCAACATCCTATTGCATATAATAAAGTAGGTGATAAAAATGAAAAATGTTTGGAATAAAGTAGTTAAACACTTTCCAATTATTTTTTCTTCGATAATTATCTACCAAATATTTTTAGTAATATTTTTCTTTACACAAGTTAATTTTTATTTATTAGGAACAATGCTAATAGGATTTGCTATCTGGATTATCGGAGCGAATTATTTCGGGAAATTTAAAGGTTGGTTTAACGACATAATGAAGAAAGAATAAAGCCTAAAAAGCTTATTCTTTTTTTATGAAGAAAAACTGTAATTAATTACAGTTTCACATAATCTTTGAAATTTTCATAAAAATACTTTAATTTTTTAGTTATTGTTAAAAAATTATTAATATTTTTAATGTCAATAATTATTGGAAAATTCAAATTTAAAATATATAAATAATTAACAAAAAACATATAATACACTTTATAAAATTTTTCTTGTTGATTTAAAATATTTTTTATTGATTTTAAATCAATATTTAAATGATCAAAAGTCGTATAATATCTTGCAAGCATTGTGCTTACAGGTGCATAATAGAATTTTCCAGTTGGCAATAGCTTATTATTTTGATATTGAAGTTGATTCATATTTTTAAAAACTAAACCATAATCAAGAATAATATTTTTTTCAAGCATTTTAAATAATGCCTGCTGTAAATCATACATCCACATTTTCGTATTTAACAAAATATGATAATTGCTAAGAATTATCCAATCAGCATCTTCTTTTGGATATTTTAGTTCTATTTCTTTAATTCTTAATTCAAAATATGAAAATTTATTATCTAATATTTGATAGATACTTTGCATTTTTTTAGTATCTTCTTTTGTTAATGTTATTGGGATTTTTGTTTTTTCTATTAATTCTATGTATTTATCTAAAAGTTTTACCATTACAGCTTCTTCATTTAATATTTCAAGTGAACAGTTATAAATATAATATGTTTTTTCATTTTTATAATAGAATAAATTATTTAAGACATTGGAATTTTTTTTCTTTAAATTATTTAAAATTACTATTTCTTTCTCATTAACTTCTTTTACAATAAAAAATGTATTATTATCATCTTCTAAAAAATAGTCCGTTTGAGTAAACGGAGCTATTCTTTTAGCCTTTACAGGAAAATCTGCTTTTTTAATTGCATTATCGATTGTCATTTATTTTTATAACTACTTTTTTAGACTCTTTATCATATGATTTAAATAATACATTTAAAGGTATCTTATATTCCTTACTTATTTTATCAAGCATTCCTTCATCTGATACTCTTAAAGTTTTAATGCGAAAGTTATTTTCCTCTGTGCTATTAAATTTTCTTAAGAAATCTTCTTTTGTTCCTTTGTCTTTTGTAGATATAATTTCGATTCGATGTTCTCTTTTTTCTAATGAATCCGAAAGCATTTGATCATAATTTTCTTCTATTTGTTCTTTTTTGGATTCATTTATTATAGTTTCACTTTGAGCTATTTCTTTATAATCTTGTTTTATTTCTAATACTTTTTCTAAAATTATCTTTTCTTCAACTTCTATAACTTCTTCTAACGTATTTATCGCATTACCTATATCATTTAGTCCTAAATTAATATTTTCAATAGTTTCTATTATTGGATCTGATTTTACTTTTTCTTTTTTTGCCTTTGAATTTTTTTTAGGTTCCTCTTTTACTTCTTGCTTTTGTTCTTCATCAACAAAGTTCAAAATTAAACTATAATTACAATTTACACCTTGACCTTCAATAACCTCTATTTTCAAGTCTTTTAAAGAAATATTGTTTAGCTTATTATCTACATCTATAAATATTTGGTATTCTATTAGTAGTGTTGTGAATGAATCTTCTCTATTTTGAGTTACATAATATAATTCTACTTCAATATGACCTTTAATTTCATTATCAACTATTTCATAATCACATAATTTTTTACTACTTCCTTTAATATTACTTATTCCTTTAACCGCAAAATAAGTTTGTTTTTGAATATCTAGTTCCATTTATATCACCTATTTATAGATATGAAATGAATTAATACTTTATGATAAAAAAAGAATGTAATTATCTACATTCTTTTAAATATATTTAATATTTTTTTGCTAAAAGTTGGCAAACAAGTATTAAAAATTTAACTGTTTTATCTTCCCAAGCTCTTGATGGTTTAAAATAATCAAAACAAATAAAACCAAGATTAGATTCTGAGTTATTAATGATAATCTCTAATGTCGATGCCAATTTATATTGATAATACATTCTAAAACGTTCTTTATTAACAACTTCGTATTTATTAATATTATCATTTACTAAAATACCTGAAGCGTTATGATATTTAAAATAGTCATCTGATTTTAAAACTTCTTTTCTTGCATTTTCCATATCGTCACCATTTAAATATATAACATTCATTTTTTTATCATAAATTGTTATACGATTAAATTTATATACGTCAAATAATAATTTCATTACATCAACTAAACTATCTTTTTCTATTGAATTCATAATATTATATTCAACAAATATATCTTGATACATTGTAGTATATTTATCTAAATTTAGGTTTGTTTTTTCAAAACGTAGACCTTGATGCTTATGTGCTAAATAAATAACATAGCAATCTTTACCTTTACTCTTAGCGCGATATAAACAACTATCCGCCGCTTCAAATAAACTTTCGAAGTTTTGTTCATCTTTTGGATATGAAGCAATTCCCATTGAACAAGTTATAATAAAGTCTGGATGAGATGTTACATAGCTCCATTGAACTCCTAATCTAATGTTCCTGGCAATATCTCGAATGACTATCTCATCATCAGTATCATCAATAACGATTAAAAACTCATCTCCACCAAAGCGTCCAACCTTACCACGATGTCCTACTTCTTTTTTCAAAACATTAGCAAACGAAATTATCACATCATCACCAAACTGATGACCATATGTATCATTTATAGTTTTAAAATCATCAATATCAATAATTATCAATGTTGTTGTTCTTTTTGAAACTTCAATTTTATTTATTGCATATTCAATAATCGCATTCTTATTTAAAAGATTTGTTTGGCCATCTATATCATTATTATGTGATATTTGAATTTTACTTTCTTGATCTGGAAATTGGACTATTACAATAGTTTCAGTGCGTTCGTAATTATCATTAATTATAGGAATTACTCCAAATTCAATACGAGTATTATCTTTAGTTCTAATTGGATATGTGCCTTTATGGGCAGTGCTTAGAAAATCATTATATTCATTGTTATTTTTAAAATAATCTAATTTAATGTCATTAATGTCAATATTAAATTTTTCATTTATATATTCTATCATTTGTTTAATATCAAATTTTAAAGAATTCCCTTTAGAATTAGTATTTACAACAGTATACATTTTTGTTTTTATATCAAAAATGAAATAATTTAAATTTAAAGCATGAATTAATTCATAATATAAATTATTTTTTTTAAGTTGTTTATTATAATCATTTAAAAGATGCGTGCTTTCTAAAAGATTAACATTGTAATAACTTTCTGATTTTTCAAACTGTAATATGCAAAAAAATTTACGTTCTCTTACATTAAAATTTATTGCACAGTATGATGCATTAGAATTAAGAGCGTTTTTTATTGTAATTACATCTTCATCATCAATGTACGGATATAATGAATTAACTTTAGTTTCATTTATATAACGATAAAAATCATTATCTGCACTGATAATGTTTAATTCTTGATCAATTTTAAAACTACAATTAGTTACATTTTGATTTAACGCGCTCATATATTTATCCTCTTAAATCCTCATCCAATTGATTTAAGACTAAATCAAATCCTTGTCTTGTCTCTGAAGATGTTATAATCATTTTATCATTTTCACTTAAATTTAATGTTTCCATTATAAGCTTCTTTTGTTTAACACGTTCCGAATTCTTTACTTTATCTGCCTTTGTTGCAATGACTGTAACTGGAATATTAAAATATTTTAAAAATTCATACATAGTCACGTCATCACCTGTTGGTTTGTGGCGATAATCAACTAGTAAAAATGCTCTTTTTAATTCTTTACGATTTAATACATATTCTTCAATCATTTGTCCAAAAGTTTCTTTCAAATTTTTAGATACTTTTGCATAGCCATATCCTGGTACGTCAATAAAATAGCATATCTCATTAATTAAATATATATTTAGCGTTTGAGTTTTACCTGGAGTTTGACTAGTTTTTGCCAAATGTTTTTGGTTTACTAAGGCATTTATAAATGAGCTCTTACCAACATTTGATCTCCCGCATAACATGAATTCTGTTAATTGATCTTCGGGCATTCCTTTTATATTTACTGCTGATTTTATGAATGTCGCCGTTTTAATTATCATGTTACAACTCCTTTTCTAACTTCTTTTTTATTACTTCATATTCATAATCGTTTAATGTTGAAGTTCCTACCATAGCATGGGTTTTATCACCATGACAATCAGAACCTGCACTTATAAACAAACCATAATCCTTAGCTAATTTACTAAATTTTTCTTCATCGCCAATTTTATTTTTTGGATATCTTATTTCTATACCATCAAATCCAAATTCTAAAACTTCTTTTACTATTTCATATTTCATTAAACATGGATGCGCAAGTATTGCAATTCCATTATTTTCTTTAATTAATTTCAATCCATCTATTGTACTTAATTTTGAAGATGGAATATATGCTTTTGAATCATTACTAATATAGAACTCGGCCTCTTTAATTGTCATGTTATTACATATCATGACATTTCTCAACATATTTCCTCTTGTAATCATTGTACCACTTTTTAACAAAGCATCTGCATCAATTTTAAGATTATATATATTTTTAATATTTTGAAGCATCTTAAGAGCTCTAGTTTTTCTAGTTTCATAGACTTTTTTTGCAAAATCCTCTATTGCACTGGGTATTTTATTTTTTTTAAATAAGCATATAATATGAACATTCTCACCTTTATGAAATGTTGATAATTCCATTCCAGCTATAGCATTTATATTGTATTTTTTTGCTAATTCTATAAATTCTAAACAACCAAATACACTATCATGATCAGTTAATGCTAAAACATCAACATTTTGTTTTTGTGCATTTTTAAGTAATTCTTCTACGCTCCACACTCCATCGGAATATGTTGTATGATTATGTAAATCAATTTTCATAAGAATCACCTACTTCTAAACTATTATAACATATTTTTCTTAAATGTTTAGCGTTTACATGATTAATATTTTATGAAAATAATGAAAATAAATGAAAAAATGAGCCCTTTAAAGAAGGTGCTATTTTTTTACAATATCATGAATACTCGGTGTATCAATTATTTTAAAATCTAAGTCAAAACGTGAGCCATGGCATGGGCATTCATAAATTTTTTCTTCCTTATTGTATTTCATTCGACATTTTAAATGTGGACAAATCGGATCTTTATAAGTGAAAAATTTTCTTAAATATAAAGGAATTGTAGAAAGATTATATAAGCTAAAATTAATAATTGCTTTCTTAGAAAATTTTCTTTGTGGCGAATATATTTCACTATATTCATTCTTTTTATCTAATAATTCGTCTGCAATTATATTAGCTGCAATATATGAAGTCGTCATTCCCCATTTATTAAATCCTGTTATAACATAAAATGAATCATTTTTCTTATTATATTTTCCTATGTAAGGAAGATAATCTAAAGTAATTCCATCTTGGGCACTCCAACTAGTTATAAATTGTGCATCTGGAAAATAATTTAATATATCTTTTTTTAAATCTTCATATATTTCCTTACATGAACGAGCGGTTATTATGCTTTTGCCACTGGCAATAATGTAATCATCATAAGATCTAAAAGTTAATTTAGAATTATCAATTTCGTTATATAAATTATTAATTTTTATGCTGCTTTTAAATGCAAAACAATGACTTTTCCCCATATACATCTTCGTAAAGTATGTCCCTGGAAAATTAATAATAGGATTATGAGTTGCAATAACAATTTGTTTAGCATTTATTTCATGATTTTTAGTATATGCAATATTATTTTTAAAATGTAAAATCCTCGTATTTTCATAAATATTTATGTTATTATCAAGTGAATTAATAACTCCATTTATAAACTGTAAGGGATGAAAAATTGCTTGGTTATCACTTTTTAAAGCTTTTTTATACTTAATTTTCTCATTACTTTTATCTAATAAAGATATATTTGCAGCATTTATTTTCTTTAAAACATCATATTCCTTTATCATTTCATTAATCGTTTTTTGATTATTTGCAAAAGCTATTGATGATATATCTTTAAAATTACAATTAATTTTCTCATCATTAATGATTTTTTTTATTCCTTTAATTGCATCTTGATTAGCGTTATATATTTTTTCCATTTTATATAAACCAAAAATTTCACTATATCTATAATATGTGAGGTCGTGCTGGCTAGTTACGTGAGCGGTAGTATTCGTAGTTACTCCACTACCAATTTTTTTTGCCTCTACTAATACTACTTTTTTATGACTGTCTTTTAACATGTATGCAAGAAGTATCCCACTAATTCCACCGCCTATTATTAATATGTCGCATTCAATATTTTCGTTTAAGCTTTTATATTCTTTTGTTTCCACATCTAACCATATAGATTTCAATTTAATCACCATATATATTATTTACAAATAAAAAATTTATATGTTATAAATAAATTATGTAAATAATTTTATTCGGAAAAATTTTTGATAAAATTAATTTTTTAATGTATTAAATATTAAGATTTATATTTGCCTTCCTTTTCTAAGATAAATTCTATCAACTTTTACTTTTTTTCTTTCTATTTTATTTTCTACTAATTATTTAGAGATATTAAAAAACACATCAAATTTTTATTATTAAATCTAATGTGTTTATCTTTTATTTAATTGTCCCGTTATTCTCTTTTTTAAATATCAAAATTGACTTAAAGCAGCAAGAGCACCTGTAATCATACCAATCACAAATGCAGCGCAGAAACCTATTATTGCAATGATAGATAATACATAAGCTACCATCGCTTGATTATTTACTTTTTTAGCTTTAGATGAAAATTTTAATCCCATTATACCAAGAACAAGTCCAACTATATGAACGAATGGTACACCTAAAAAATTAACAACTATACATAAATCACCAATTATAGCCATAACTAAAGCATTTGTAATTTCTTTAACATTCACATCTTTTCTTAGTTGTTCATTAACTTCATCAGCATTCATTAAATCTTTTTGAATAGAAGTTTTACAATGTGGACATACTTTTAAATTTTCATCAAATTGACTACCGCAGTTACTACATCTTATCATTTCTTTTTTCCTGTAATTAAAGGATTATACCCTATAACTTCACTTTCTTCTAATTTATATGTTTTAATAATTGTAGATAATATTGCGCGCATAGGCTTTTTCACTATAATAGCAGCATTATTATCTAAGCCAGATTCTCCAATATACACCCCTGGAAATAAGGCAAATGGAACCCATGAATCGATGCATACCTTATCATCTTCTGTATAAAACTTGAAAATCTCTGGAGCAGTCAATAACCCCATTCCTTTTTTCCAAATTGATTCCTTTTTTCGAGTCGTAAGTTGATATCCTTGTTCAATTAGATACTTTGATAACGATTCTTTCACTGTCTCAAATGGATATTTGGAAATTATTTTTGTAGTTGTTCGCATAAAAACCTCCCTGTTTTATTTTAATTATAAATGATATAAATATATTTGCAAACAAAATTTGAAAAAACTTAGTAATTTTGTCGAAAATTAAATTTTATTGTTATTAACATTTAATTTTCTTGTCATAAAATAAAAAATTAACAAATCTTAATTTATAATTTTTAGTAATTATTGTTCATCATTTCTTTATTGCTAAAAATAAAAAGTAGGAATTAAATTCCCACTTTAGTTATTCATTTTTGCCATAGATTATTGTTTTTAAAAATACTCCAAATAAAATTAAAATTGGAAACACAACCCAAGCTATATGCCATAATTCAAAAATAAAACCGCAGCCTAAATATATTATAACTGCTAAAATAGCACATGCAGAAACAATAAATTCCCCTTTTTTTTCATTATTTTTTGCTTCTTCATTCTTAAATTTACTTATTCTTATTCCCATATAAATATAGCCAAATACAGAAATTGAAAGAACTGTTAAAAATATGCATATTGGCCATGAATCTTCATTATTAAGTAAACTCAGAATTGTTATTAAAATTAATAAATTAATTAAAACTAGCACTGTTGAAAATGTTAATGTTAAAGTTAACCATCTTTTTTCTTTTTCATTTTCTTCCTTATAACTCTTTATTAATGAATAATCAAATTTACTTAATGCATCCAATTTCATTCCAAAATATATAAAAATACCAACACTTATAGCTAAAAATATAAAAAATGGAATAGTACTAATAAAATATTTTTCTTCTTCTAAGAATGATGAAATTAATAACATTATGCTTAAACCATTCAAAATTAAGAAAACACCAAATGCAATCATAAATGCACATAAATTATGATCGCGTTTAAATTTTAAAACATCATAATTTGGGGCAACTAATTCTTTTATTATTTCACTACTTTCATTATCTTTTAATAAATAATCAATTGATACATTAAATAAATTAGCTATTTTAATTAATTTTTCTGTTTCAGGAAAACTCTCATCACTTTCCCATTTTGAAATTGCTTGTCTTGAAACACCTAAATAATCAGCAAAGTTTTCTTGCGTCATATTATTATTTTTTCTTAAATCTCTTATTTTGCTTCCACAGCTCATAATATCACCTCTAGTTTAATCTTATTAGATTTTTAAATATGTAACTACCATTTTTCTCTTGCAAAATGTAAACTTTCGGTTGCATTTTAATTATTTGTGATTAAAATAGCCGTTTTTAAACCATCTAAGGCTGCACTAGTTATACCACCAGCATATCCAGCACCTTCACCTATTGGATATATTTTATTTATATTAGAGGCACGTTCTTCATTTCTAACAATTTTTACAGGTGATGATGACCTTGTTTCAACGCCAGTTAAGATTGCATCTTTATGTGCAAAACCAGGCATTAACTTATCAAATTTAACTAAAGCTTCTTTGATAGACTTAACAACATATTTTGGTAAACATAAATTAAAATCAGTAAATATTAATCCATGAGCATATGACGGCTTCACACTTCTAAAACTAGTAGCTATTTTATCATTTAAAAATTCATACACTAAATTAGCAGGCGCCCTATAATCTTTACTTATATTAAATGCATATTTTTCATATTTTTCTTGGAATAAAAAACCATCAAGGGGTGAAGTTTTTACAAAATCTTTTGTGTCAATTCCTACTAAAATTGCACTATTAGCATTATCTTTTTCTCGAGATTCATTACTCATACCATTTGTAACAATAGTTTCTATATTATTAGCAGAAGCAATAACTTCACCACCAGGACACATACAAAATGTATAAACACTTCTATCTTTTAAATGAACGGCCCCTTTATAGTTTGCAGCAGGTAATAACTTATAATATTTTTGTCCATACTGCATTTTGTTAATATCTTCTTGTTTATGCTCTATTCTAAGCCCTATTGAAAAATTCTTTGCTTCCATATTTAACCCTTTAGAATAAAGATGTCTTATTGTATCTTTAGCACTATGACCAAGCCCTAATAATAAGTGATTAGTCTTGAATATTAAATTATTAGAACATAACACCTCTAATTCATTATCTTCTTTATAATCGATAAATTTTGTATTGAAATAAAATTCTCCACCTAAACTTTTTATCTCTTCTCTTATATTTTTTACAACATTTCTTAGATAATCAGTTCCAACATGCGGGTTTGCTAAATAAGTAACTTCTTCTTTAGCTCCATGAAGATAAAATTCATTTAAAATAAAATTAATTAGAGGGTCTTTAACATTTGTGGTTAGTTTTCCATCACTAAAAGTTCCCGCTCCTCCTTCACCAAATTGAATATTTGATTCTTCATTTAATACTTTTTCTTTTATAAATTTGTCAACATCTTTAATTCTCTCATCAACGCATGACCCACGTTCAATAATAATTGGTCTAGCATTTGATCTTGCTAAATATAATGCCGCAAACATTCCAGCTGGACCGAATCCAACAACAACCGGTCTTAAATCATTCCAGTTACCATACTTAAGTTTTGACTCTTCAGTGTATAGTACTATATTTTTATTTTCTAATAATTCTTCTTTATAAATGCTTAATTTTACATATACTGTATAATCATAAACAATATAGTCTTTTTTTCTAGCATCTAAAGCTTTCTTCAATACTTTAAAATCTAGCACTTCAATGTTTTTAAAATGAAATCTTTGGCAAACAATATATTTAATCGTATCTTTCACCGTTACTTCAACTTTAATATTTGATATTTTAATTTCCATAGTTTAACTCCTTAGCGATTATCATTGCACTCATAAAGGCAAATAGAAGATTATATCCTCCACATTTGCCATCAATATTTAATAACTCTCCACCTATATATAAATTATTATATTTTTTAGATTGCAAATTTTCATTAACCTCGTTTACATCTATTCCACCCCTTACTACTTGGGCGCTTGTAAAGTCGTACGTGGTGTCAATCGTAATAATAAAATTCTTTAATTTTTTATAATCATTTTTAATGTATTTTTCTAATTTATTGTGCACTAGACCAGTTATTGATTTATATTTTTTATAATAATCATCTAAATTATATATAGTCATATCAGGTAATAAATCAAACGATAATTTATAATTTTTAATATCATTATGGTTAATATAACTAGACATATTTAAAATTACAATACCGGATATTCCATCTTTCTTAAAAATGACTTCACCATATTCACTTCTTACTAAATTATCTTTATATATAAGACTGACATTAGTTTTTATTCTTAAGCCTTCCAAACTAGAAAAATCTTCTTTTGTTTTTAAACCAACTAAAGAAGGCGTCAAATCAACATATTTTAAATTCATATCGCATAAATAATTATTATATTTTATTTGATTTTTTATAATCATTCCTGCTTTTGAACCACTTGCTAAAACAAGTTTATCAAATGACATGTTAAAATCATTTATATGCCACTTATCATTATAGTATTTAATATTTTTTACTTCATAATTTAAATTAATATTAACTTCTTTAAGTTTCTCTAATATAATATCTAAAACTGTTTGACTTGATTCCGAATATGGATATACTCTTCCCTCATTGTCTATTTTTGTATATAAGCCAAGTTCATGAAAATAGTCTAATATATCTTTTGGTTTAACTTGATTAAATATTTCTTTCATAAAAATTGGATCATTATAATCATTTTGATTAGCTCCAATATTTAAAATATTTGCTTTTCCATTACCAGAAGCTAAAAGTTTTTGACCTAATTTATTTTGCTTTTCAAATATATATATATCATTATCTTTATTTAGTTTCGCTGCAAGCATTAGTCCTAATGCTCCACCACCTATTATTGCTATTTTCATATTTTCACCAACTTTAATTAATTATATCATAATCTTAGATAAATAAAAATTGGAAGCTTTAAAACTTCCAATTTTGTTATTCTTATAAATTTTAATAATTGATAGCGCATGAAACATTAAATCCAGTATAAATTTCATTTTTATTTTTATTGTATCTTATTTTTAAAATTTTACAACCAATTTTATTTATTGTTAAAATATATTTTATTTGCCGTATTATAAAAAATATTTTCTTTTTCTTGTGTTGTAAATAAATTTGATTCATTAATATAATTAATTAAATTCTGATAACTTTCTTTTGTTAGGGCTTGTGGAACATCTGTCCCCCACATTAAGTGATTTGATCCTATAATATCTATAGCATATTTTATATATTTTAAGGCTGTTGGATATGGATAATTTTCTGGCTTAGTATTATTGTTTAAACTTGCTAAATCAAAATAAACATTTGGTAATTTTAACTTTTTTAATGATTCAATTAATAAAACATCATGACCTAATTGAGGAGCAAGTAAATGACAAATCACAAAGCTCATATTTGGATATTTTTTTATTGCGGCTACTAAATTATCAATTTGCCAACAATCATTTCTTGGACGTCCAATATCAATAACGAAGACTAAACCCTTGCTATTTGCCATTTGATATACTTCATGCATCAAACTCCCATTTAAATCAATTGTATCATGATTAGACATTAACCCAGAACCATTACTAACTTCCATTTTAATTATTTTGAAATTAAGTTCATCAAATAAATGTGCAATAATTTTATCTTTATTTCTTGAAAATGGATCGTACGTTGCCGCTCCAACAAAGCGATTAGGGTATTTTAATAGGGCTTCATAAGTATATAAGTTTTGAAATCCTAAATAATTACCTTGTAGTAATACTCCTTTTTCAATAGAATATTGATCCATTATTTTTATCAGTGCTTCCGCAGTTACTCCATAGTCTCCAAGTTCAGCTGGAAACATTTGGAATTCATCGCCGCTTGCATAAGCAACTTTGCCTTTACCTAAAGCTCTAAGTTCACCTTTTGAACCAAGACCATTTATATGTTCGACTATATGCATATGTGCATCTATTATTTTCATACACATCACCTCTTAATTATTATAGCATATCCAAAATAAAAACACCTAAAAAGGTGTTTAATTAGTAGGCCAGGTTCTATTTTTCTTAAACCAATCTGTATCCATAAATATAATATTATTATTAGTACAATTCACGCTTACAACTCCAGATACTACACTAACTACAATATTTCCATTTAAAGATTCATAACCATATTCGTTGCTTGATTCAATTGATGTAACATATATCTTATCTGTATATTTACCAACTCTTGTAATAAAATCCTGAGTAGGGAATGTGTTAAGTGGATTAGTTGTATATTCAGTTGAACCAGTGCAACAACATACACAAACTATTTGTGGTTGGATTACTTCAAGTAATTCAGCACTAGAAGAAGTCTTTGAACCGTGATGACCTGCCTTATAAAGTTTAACTTTAGGTAAATCATTCATTTCTACTAAATGATGTTCTCCATCTTTTTCTAAATCGCCAGTAAATAAATAATTGTTTAATCCATCATTAATCATTAAGCAAACAGAGTAATCATTTTCATCTGTTGTTGGATGTGTATAATAATAATTATCTAAAATTTCCATTGTAATTCCATCAGCAATTTCATATATTCTTTGAGCTCCATTTGACTCATTTATACATTCACTTGCTGTAACTTTTTTTGCATTTTCTGTATCAATTTCGTTTTGAATTTTTTTCATTAAATCTTTAACAATTGCTGAATTGCTATTTGTTTGATCATACATAATAATATTTTTCACGGTAAAGTGATCAAATATGCCTTTTGAAGCATTTGAACCAACAAATCCTGCAATGTGATCCTGATGTCCATGAGTAATAATAACGTATTCTAAGATACCATCAGTACAATATTGGTCAATATAACTATTTATTGCTTCACCACTATTTTTACGTGATCCAGCATCAATTAAGATATCTGTATCTCCTGCTTTTATATAGATAGAATCACCTGTATATTTATTTCCAACTTCTAAGAAATGAATTGATAATGAATCCGAATTAATAACAGCTGCTAAAGTGATATTTATTGTTCTAACTAATGTTATATCAATATTTTTGGCTTCATATTTTAAATTATAAACAACTAAATATGTGCATGCTACATCTGTTTGTATTTCTTCAACTGCTTCACCATTTATTTTTAAAAATGAAATATTAACCTTATTGCTTATGTCTAATTTATTATAATATGCCGTATATCCGTCTTCATGGTATTCTTCATTTAATGCAATAGTTTCAGTTGTATCCCCAAGTAATTGAAATTCTACTCCGATTAAACTAAATACTCCAGTTAAAAATCCAATTACTATTCCTATTATTAAACCAAATGCAGAATATTTAACAATCTTTCCCTTAGCAACTTTTTCTTTTTTTGTTTTTTTCTTTAAAGTATTAGAATTTGAATTATCTTTATTAGAATTTTTATTTTCAACTTTTACTTCTTCAGTTTTTATTTCTTTTGATTTTTCATTATCTAATACTTTATAAGTAGTTTTATTATTTGAAGATACTGTTTTTGCATAAGCTATAGCTTCTTCTTTTGTATTAAATAATTTTAATGCTCTAGTTGCACTTTCTTTATTAACAGCCCATTTACCGTCTTTATTTTTATATACAATATACATAATTATTGACCTGAGCTTTCTATTAATATATCTTCGCCAGGAATTTCTAATTCATCATCAACATCTTCACCTAATATTATTAGTACTCTTTGAATTGTTATCGAATTAATTCCTTTAACATCTTTAATTTTATACTCAATTATATATTGACCAACTTTTGGGACAGCATTATTAGTTATTTCAATATTTCCTTTTGAAATATCTTCCCCATTATAAATTAATTTTGCACCTAATTCATGATATAAATCAAGTGACTCAACTCTCACAATCGCCTCACCATTTAAATTAAAACTTACTTCAGCTCTTGGCATCATAAATTTAATTCCAAATCCAATTAAAAATCCAAGAATAACAAAAATAATTGTAAAAACTAATGTTTTTCCTTTTAAATCTTTAATTATTTTTTTCTTTTGCTTATTAATTAACTTTTCTGTTTCTGTTTTTGCCATAAACTCTCCCTTTAAAAAGAAGATGACTTAGTCATCTTCAGTTTCATCTTTTTTAATATCTAGTGAGGCCAAAATAGAATTAATACGATTTCCATATTCTAATGCTTCATCATATTGGAAAATCAATTCAGGCATTTTTCTAGCATTAATTTTTTTTGCTAAATTACTTCTGATATAGCCTTTTGTTTCTTCAAGTGCTTTTTGGGCTATATCTTTACTCTTTGTTTGATAACAAGTATAAAATATTGTCATATAAGATAAATCATTAGTAATACGCACTTCTGTTATAGTAATTTCTCTTAATGCATTATTTTTAACATCTTTTTGAAGTAATAAAGATAATTCTCTTAATGATAATGATTCTAATCTTTTTATGTTTAATGATGCCATTTTACTTTCTCTCAATTTCTTTCATTACTGACGCTTCAATAATGTCATACTCTTTTATATCATTAAAGTTTTCAATTGTAATACCACATTCAAAACCTTGTTTAACTTCTTTTGCATCATCTTTAAATCTCTTTAAAGATTGCATTTTACCTTCAAATATTACTACTCCATTACGTAATATTCTTACTAATGAGTTCTTTTCAATAACTCCATTTGTTACATAACACCCAGCAATAGTACCAACTTTAGATAATTTGAAAATTGATCTTACTTCAGCTTCACCTGTAACAACTTCTTCAAATTCAGGATCTAGCATACCCTTTAAGGCAGCTTCAATTTCTTCTAATATTTTATATATTATATTATATAAACGAATTTCAACTCCACGTTGAGAAGCTAAATCACGAACCTGAGCAGTAGGACGGACATTAAATCCAATAATGATTGCTTTAGATGCTTCAGCTAAAGTTACATCTGTATCAGTAATTGCCCCAACACTCGAGCGAATAATCGTAACTTGTAAGCCTTCAATATTAATTTTTTCTAATGATTGTTTTAAGGCTTCAATAGTTCCTTGAACATCACCTTTTATAATTAAGTTAAGTTCCTTTTTACTGCCACTTGAACCGAATAAATCTTCTAAAGAAGCAGCTTTTTTAGCAGCCATTTCCTGATTCTTTGTTCTATTAGCACGAGCTTCAGCGATATCTTTAGCTTGACGCTCATCAGCAAACACCATGAATTTATCACCAGCTAAAGGTACACTGTTTAATCCTGTAACAACTACTGCTTGGCTTGGTAATACTTGATTATATCTCACATGACGATCGTCTTCCATTGAACGGATTTTACCAACTGTATCACCACAGACAACAACATCCCCAACTTTTAAAGTCCCATTTTGAACTAAGAATGTCGCTAAAGGTCCACGACCTTTGTCTAATTGTGCTTCAATAACACTACCAATAGCTAGTCTGTTTTGATTTGCTTTTAAATCTAAAAGTTCTGCTGTTAATTGTACCATTTCTAACAATTCATCAATTCCTAAGCCTTTTAATGCCGATACTTCTACATATGTAGTTTGGCCACCCCATGCTTCTGGAATTAAATCATAGTGTGATAATTCTTCCATAACACGATCTTTATTGGCAGTTGGTTTGTCAATTTTATTAACTGCAACTATAATAGGACATTTTGCAGCCTTTGCATGGTTAATAGCTTCAATTGTTTGAGGCATTACTCCATCATCTGCAGCTACAACTAATATTACAATGTCAGTAATTTGCGCTCCACGAGCACGCATTTCTGTAAATGCAGCATGTCCTGGAGTATCTATAAATGTAATTTTAAAGCCATTTCTTTCAGTTTGATAAGCTCCGATATGTTGAGTTATTCCCCCAGCTTCTCCGCTTACCACACGTGAATTTCTAATTACGTCTAACAATGTCGTCTTACCATGATCAACGTGTCCCATTATTGTTACAACTGGTGGACGTGACACTAAATCAGCAGATTCATCATCAATTTTAAATTCATCAAATCTCGTTACATCCGTAATTACTTCATCTTTAAGTTCATATCCAAATTCTAATGCTACAAGTTCAATTGTTTCGCGATCAATTGTTTGATTATGATTTGCAACTATTCCAGCTTGCATAAGTTTCATTACTACTTGAGCATTTGTTTTTTCCATTCCTAAAGCTACATCAGCTACAGTCATTCCTACTTTATATGTAAGGACTTTTTCCTTATTGTCTGATACATTTTGATTTTTCTTAACTGGTATATTCGAAACTCTCTTTTCGTTTTTAACCTTCTTTGCCAAGATAAAACCTCCTTTTTATTTTAATATTTTAATAAATCCTTTATTCGTGATTCCTAAAACTTTTCTATTTTCTTTTCCAATAGATTTTGATAGTTCTTCAGTCGAATAGGAATTAATAATCTCTACCTTATAATAACTACATTTATCATTTATTGTTTTTGTTATATTAACCGCGGCATCATTAGCTAAGAAAACTAAAAATACATCACCATTTTTTATACCTTCAACAACAAAATCCTCTCCGCTTATTAAACCTTTTGCTTTTGCACATAACCCTAAATTGTTTAATACTTTATTCATTAAGTAAACCTAACAAATCATTATAAATTCCCTCAGGAACACTTACTTCTAGATGCTTTTCTAATTGCTTAGTTTTCATTGCCTTCATAATAACTTCTTTATCTTTTTTTAAATAAGCGCCTCTTCCATTAGTTTTTCCTTTTAAGTCAATAACAACATTGCCCTCAGGAGTTCTAACAACTCTAAATAAATCTTTTTTTTCACAAGTTTCTTTAGAGATAACGCAAGTCCTTAAAACTGGCTTTCTAGTAATCATTAGATTAATAATCCTAACTTAAACGCTTCACTAGTTGGTTTAATATCAATTTTCCAACCACATGATTGTACTGCTAAACGAACATTTTGTCCTTGTTTACCAATTGCAAGTGATAAATGCTCATCTGGTACTACAGCTAAAGAAGTTTTGTTTTTAACATCTACATTCATAACTTTTGTAACAGAAGCAGGTTGTAATGAATTAGCAATTAATTCTTCAATATCTTCGCTCCATTTATAAAGGTCAACTTTTTCTCCATTTAAAGCATTAACAACTTCACGGATTCTTGAACCATTTTCTCCAACACATGAACCAATCGCATCTACCTTTGGATCATTTGAATGTAAGGCAATTTTTGTTCTGTCTCCTGGGTCACGAGCAATACCTTTAATCTCAATAATACCACTTTTGATTTCAGGAATAATGCTTTCCATTAAACGAGTAACTAAATTTCTTTCGCTACGAGATACATATACTTTTGGGTCTTTAGTAGTTTGTTCAACTTTTTTAATATATACTCTTATAAAATCACCAACATTAAAATTATCATTAGCAAGTAATTCTTGATTTGGTAATAATGTAGTAATATTATGTCCAACATTTAATGTTACAAACTTATCATTTTTTTCTAATACTTCTGCTTCAATCATTTCAAATTCTAAGCCTTTAAAATAATTATATGCTTTTTCTCTTTCCAAAGAACGAATATTTTGGGTATAAACACTTTTTGCAGCTCCAACAGCTAATCTTCCAAAATCTTTAATATTTACAGGTAATTCTAAAATATGACCAACTTTTGATGTTCCTTTAATTGATAATGCTTCATCAATGTGCATTTCAACCATTTCGCCCTCTTCTAAATATTCTGATAATTTATCAACAACTAAAAATTGTGAATATAATAAGATTTCATTTTTATCAGCACGAATTTCTACACGACAAGATGTATTCCCAAATACTTTTTTATGGCTGTTGATTAAAGCTTTTTCCATAATCATATATACTTCTTCAACAGATATTCCTTTTTCCTTTGAAACTTCTTCAGCTTGTTTAAAAAACTCTTTATTTAACATTTTATCTCCTCCTATATTTTAACAGCTAATCTAATTTTTTTAACATCACTATAATCAACATCTACTTTTTGCATTCTTCCCTTAACATTGATTTTAAGTTCGATAGTATTATTTGTAAATGCAATCAAATTTCCTTCATAAACCATATCTTTAGTTTTAACATGTACATATGAACCAATCGCATCAAGTATTTCTTTTTCATTACGCAATTCTTTTTCTGCACCTGGTGAACATACTTCAAGTAAATATTCGTCTAAATCATTATCAAGTCCATCAATTTTTAAAGAAAGATATTCATTTACTAAAGCTAGTGAATCAACATCTATCCCACCATCTTTATCAACTGCAACTCTCAAAATATTATATCCATATTCACGAACCATTTCGATACTATATAATTTTAAATTTTGTTCTTCTAAATAAGGCATCACTAAATTTTCAATAAGTTTTAAGTCCAATTTCATTCCTCCTAAATAATTAAAACGAGTGAGGTCATCCCTCACTCCACTTAATAATATATATTTATTATAACATTAAATAAAAAAAATACAAGTTTTTTCTCTATTTTGTTATTTAATGTTATATTTATTAATTTATTTTGGTATAATTTTATATGAGTTTTAGTCGGGGTGAGTATAATGGAAGAAAATACAAATTTAAAAGAAGAAATAACTTTAGATAATAATCAAAAAGCCAAAAGATCAATTTTAGGTTTTATAATAGGTTTAGCTATTATTATCCCTGGAATAAGTGGGTCAACTGTTGCAATAATATTTAAACTTTATGATAAAATGATTTATGCTTTAGGAAATTTATTTTCTAAATTTAAAAAATGTATATTATTTTTATTACCAATTGGAGTATTTGCTTTTGTTGGTGTTTTAATCGGATTTTTCACAATTCAAAAATTATTAGATTTAATTCCCTTTATTCTTATAGCTTTATTTGCTGGAATGATGCTTGGTTCATATCCAGCGGTTTTAGATGAAATTAAAGGTGAAAAATTTACAAAAACTCGGATTGTACTTTTCATTTTAGGTTTAATATTACCGGTTATTTTAAGTGTGGGTTCTGTATTTTTAAATAATAATAATGCTTCTGCTGAAAGCCTATTGTCTTTAAACTTCTTCCAATATATATTACTATTTGTTTTAGGATATATAGTTGCGATTACTCAAGTAATTCCTGGTTTATCAGCTACGGCAATTCTTTTAGCATTAGGATATTTTAGACCTATTATGGACTCAGTACACTTCACATTTATAACTGAAAATCCTCAAATAATATTAGTTTATATAATGTTAGTGTTAGGGTTTTTAGTTGGCTTGTTAACATTTACTAAGCTATTATCTAAATTATTTGTTAAAAAAAGAACAACTACTTTCTTTTTAATTATTGGTTTATCATTGGGATCGATTATTTCAATGTTTTACAATCCTGATATTAGTATCATTTATAACGATTGGGCAAGTGGGGCATCTAATATAAATATTCATTTACCAATAGGAATTATATGTTTTATTCTTGGAGTTATAGTTACTTATCAATTTGTAAAATTTGAACGTAAGCATAATATTAAGGCTGATTAAAATCAGCTTTATTTTTTTATTAATTGGATAATTCTTGCATAAGAGAGCCATTTAAGATATACTTTAAATAAAGTGAGGTATAAAAAATGAAAAAAGCAGTTTATCCTGGTTCATTTGATCCCGTTTCCAATGGACACTTAGATATAATTAAAAGAGCTAGTTTAATTTTTGATGAAGTTCATATCTTAGTTTCTAATAATATTCATAAGCATACTGTATTTAGTGTTTTTGAAAGAATTGAATTATTGCGTCTTTCAACAAGCAAATTTAATAATATAAAAATAGTTTCGGATGATGATTTAGTTGTAAACTATTGTAAGAACAATGATATTAATATAATAATTAGAGGTTTAAGAAATTTCCAAGATTATGAACAAGAGTTTTCATTGTTTCAATTTAATCGAGATATTTACCCTAAAATTGAAACGCTATTTTTCTTTCCTACCACTAAAAATCAAGTTGTTTCCTCATCAGCTGTAAAAGAATTAATTTCCTTTGGCGTTGACATATCACCTTATGTTCCAAAAGAAATAATTCCTTATTTAATTGAAAAATTTAATAATAAAAAATAACTGCCCAGAAAATTCTGAGCAGTTTTATTATCTATTCTTTTTTATTATATCAGTAATTATACTGATTGCCTCCATACTTGAAACTTCTATTTTTTCTAAAGTATTACGGTCTTTTAATTCTACAATATCTTCATTTGATCTTTTACCACAAACGACCATATAAGGAATACCTATTAATTCCCAGTCTTTAAATTTAAAGCCTGGTTTTGCATTTCTATCATCTAAAATAACTTCTATGCCCTTCTTTTTTAATTCCTCATACATTTTAGTTGCAACTAAAAATTGAATTTCATCATCTTTATTAATTGGAACAATTACTGCTTCATATGGCGCAACATTAATTGGCCACTTTATACCAGCCTCATCATGATATTGTTCAACAATAGATGCCAGTGTCCTTGTAACACCTATTCCATAACATCCCATCACCATTGGAACATTTTTACCTTCTTCATTTGTATATAAACAATTCATACTTTGTGAATATTTAGTTTGAAGTTTAAAAATTTGACCAACTTCTATTCCACGGTCCATCTTCATTGGTGCGCCGCATATTGGACAAGAATCACCTTCAATAGCTTTTCTTAAATCAAGTAATGTTGCTGTAAAATCACGGCCAAAATTAACATTTATTAAATGAAAATCCTTTTGATTTGCACCAACTACTAAATTTGATGCTTCTTTTATTTCATAATCAGCTAAAATTTGAATATCTAGTCCTACTGGACCAACAAAACCATTTACACTTCCGATACTTATAATATCAGTATCAGAGGCTAAAGTTAAGAAATTTTCTCCAATATTTAGCGCATTGCATAATTTAATTTCATTTACTTCACGATTTCCCATTACCATAACTAAAACTAAGCGATTATTCTCTAAATCACGATATAATAAAGATTTTGCAATCTTAGCTGGGTCTTCCTTTAAAAATGCTGCAACTTCTTCAATTGTCTTAGCATTAGGTGTATGAACTAATTCTTTTTCTAAAAGAAGTTCTTTATCCATTTTAACTGCCACCGCTTCCGCTTTTTCAACGTCTGCAGCGTATCCGCATGAGTCACAATAAACTATTTGACTTTCACCAACATCAGATAATGCCATAAATTGATGTGATCCATTACCACCAATATTTCCAGTATCAGCTAAAACTGCACGATAATTCAAATTAAATCTTGTAAATATACGATCATATGTATCATACATATTTTGATATGATTCTTCTAATCCATCTACATCTTTATCAAATGAATATGCATCTTTCATTATAAATTCTCTTGAACGCATAAGACCAAATCTTGGACGTACTTCATCACGATATTTTGTTTGAATTTGATATAGGTTCACAGGTAAATTCTTTGGTGATTTTATAATATCTTTTGCTAAAGTTGTAAAAACTTCTTCATGCGTTGGTCCAAGGCAAAATTCATGATCATGACGATCAGTGAATCGAAATAATTCTGGACCATAATGACTCCATCTCCCAGACGATTCCCATAATTCCTTAGGTTGCATTGCTGATGATAGAATTTCAAGTGCTCCCGAATTATCCATTTCTTCTCTAATTATGTTTTCTATTTTATTTAACACTCTAAGACCAAATGGCATATAATTATATACACCAGAAACTAAATTTTTTATCATCCCTGCTCTTAACAACAAACTATGCGATGATATTTTAGCTTCAACAGGTGCTTCTTTTAAAGTATTAATAATCATTTTACTTGCTTTCATACTATACTCTCCTTGCAAATTAATAAATATTATATCATATTGATAAATTAAAATCTATAAAGTTGAAATTAATGACAAAAAAAACTTTTAAAAAAAGGGGAAATAGGTTATAATAAAAATGACGTTTTATCGTGGAGGTACAAAATGAATAACGAAAACAAAATCATAAACACCGATTTCAAATTTTTTGCATTGGGTGGACTTGGTGAAGTTGGGAAAAACATGTATGTTTTCGAACACTTAGGGCAAATATTTATAATTGATGCTGGAATATTATTTCCAGATGAGCATTTATTAGGTGTTGATTACGTTATACCCGATTACCAATATTTATTAGAAAATCAAGAAAAAATTGTGGGTCTTTTTATTACTCATGGTCATGAAGATCATATTGGTGGTATTCCTTTTTTACTTAAAAAGGTTAAGATTCCTGCAATTTATGCTGCTGGTGTGGCAGTTGATTTAATAGAAAACAAA
Organism: Anaeroplasmataceae bacterium; assembly: GCA_031549865.1. GTDB lineage: Bacteria > Bacillota_I > Bacilli_A > Acholeplasmatales > Anaeroplasmataceae > JAVBPE01. The sequence goes on from JAVBPE010000005.1 coordinate 72,490, forward strand.
TTAGCTGATTATCAAGATATGAGTGTAAAAATAATAGAATTTAAAAGCCACTTTAAATTTAATTTTAAAGGTGTTGAACTATCATTTATTAGACTTAATCATTCAATACCAGATTCGTTTGCAATGGTTTTTAAATTTGAAGGTTTAGGAACTGTAATTCATACAGGAGATTTTAAAATTGATTTAACTCCAGTTGGACCTAGTGCTGAATATGAAAAACTTGCTAAATTAGGAAGCGAAGGAGTTTTATGCTTACTATCTGATTCTACTAATGCTTTGCTTGAAGGATTCACTCAAAGTGAAAGTAAAATTGGGCATTCTATAAAAGAACAATTTAGCCTAATTGATTCAAGAATAATAGTTGCTACTTTTGCATCTAATATTTATCGAGTTCAACAAATTGTTGAAGCGAGTTTGGCTTGTAATAGAAAACTTGCAATCTTTGGTCGTTCTATGGAGAAAACTATTGAAGTAGGAATGCAAATTGGATATATTAAATGTCCAAAGGATTTTATAATTGAAGCTAGTGAAATAGGTAACTACCCACCAGAAAAATTAACTTTATTATGTACTGGATCTCAGGGTGAACCAATGGCTGCTTTATCAAGAGTTGCAAATGGTTCTCATAAGCAAATAAAACTTATCCCCGGGGATACTATTATCTTCTCTTCATCTCCTATTCCAGGAAACCAAGAAGGCGTAAATAGAACAATTAATTCATTATTTAAAAAAGGCGCTGACGTTATTATTCACTCACCTATCACTGATACTCATACATCAGGGCATGCCTCACAAGGTGAATTGAAATTATTATTTTCATTAGTTAAACCTAAATATTTTATACCTGTTCATGGTGAATATCGTATGCAAAGAGTTCATTCTGATATCGCAATCGAATGTGGTGTTAAAAAAGAAAATACTTTTATTTTAGAAAATGGCGAAGTTGTTACATTCTCTAAATATGGAGCTAAGGTTACTTCTCATGTTCATGCTGGGGATATATATATTGATGGGCTAGGTATTGGAGATATCTCTGGTACTATAATTAAAGAACGTAAAAGTCTTTCTGAAGATGGATTGTTTTCTATCATTTGCACTATCGATGTTAAAAATAAAACTATTCCTTTAGAACCACAAGTTGTATCACGTGGATTTATCTATATGAAAGATAGTGAAGAGTTAACTAAACAATTCATTAATATGGCAAAAAATCATATTGCTTTAGAATTATCAAGACAAAAAACTGTTAATTTAAATGCAATTAAGCAATCATTAACAGATTATTTAAGTAAAAATATAAGCGAAATTACAGATAGAAAACCTATAGTAATTCCAATTTTTATGCAAATTTAGACAGTCAAATTGACTGTCTTTTTTTATATTCATCATCTTGACTAACAATTTTATATTTATAAAATAAGTCTTTTATCCAAATGAAATGAGTACATCCGAGCAATAAATACTCTGTGTTTATTGGAATATTTTTATATAATTCTTCTAATTCTTCTAAAACATTTTTATTATATTCGATTGCATTTATTAATTTTTGTGCCGAAGATTTTTTCATGTTTTCATCTATATTAGAAATTAACGTATTACTACCAATAATAAAATATTTCTTTTTAAAATAAGGATTGAATAAGTCAAAAATACCTTCAACATTATTATAAACCTCTTTGATAAAAGGTAAAGCAACGACACTTAAAGTGTTGCAAGCAAAAATTATTTTATCTACTTTCATATCAAAAAGGATTTTACAAAGATATAAACTTCTTTTTATTAAAAATTCTTTGGTTTTATTTCCATAAGGAAAAAAAGCAGTATCCATAATTAATATATAACTACTTTTTTTATCATTTATTCCTTTTAAAAAGGCAAATCCACCTTTTCCAGAATCTATTAGTCCAATTTTGATCTTAGTTCATCTCCAATAACGTACTCTTCATTAACATCTTTCTTGAAAGCTTGAAAAATTTTGCTTGTAATTAATGAGTCTTCTAAGGCATCATGAGTTTGAACAAACGATTCTTTATAATAAAAATCGTATAATTTAAATAAACCTGGCTCGCTTTTTAAATCATAAAAATTTTTAATCAATTGACTTAAATTCACAAAGCGATGATTTTGATTTAATGATGATACCTTATTAATAACATATGAGCGTTCTAAAAATAATATATCATTTTTGCCATAAACCATTATTGTAGGTCGATATTTTTTTAATATTAACTTAAATTCATTATAAAAATCATAATAAGAAATAGAATTTTTATAATAATCATTTTTATCTAGATTTAAAAAACCAAACGTTCTACTATTTATTTGTTTATATTTTGTAGGTTTAACGAAAAAGTTTTTTTCTTCAACAATTTCATTATTATTCGTTACTAAAAGCATTCCAGCTTGAATTATTTCACTTTGAAATTCTCCAATATGGTGAAACGAAGGCATTGTCATTTCCAAATCTAAAAACAAAATATTTCCTATTCTATTTAAGAAATTCTTTAAAGATTCATTTAAAAGTTTTTTATCATAATATACTTTATTTTTATATTTTGTTGGAGCGTATAGATTAGTAATAAATAAAATTAAATAAGCACCACGTTTATTTTTAACAATTATTTTTGATTCATCATATTCTAAAGCTATCATATTTCCTTTATACAAATAGCGTTTAAATAATTTCATTAATCCATTTTGAAAATAAAAAAAGAAAACTTGATTAGTTTTTTTAATAGAAATTATTTTATTATTTAAATCAACATCATGTATCATTCCATATATTTTCATAAAATCACCATTTTTTAATTATAACATAAAAGATAAAAAAAGTGAAATTAATCACTTCTCACTTATCTATTTTGTTTCCATTTTTCATACTCTATACATAAATAATTGCCTGCATTAATTTTTTGTCCTTTAATTTTAATAGAATTTTTAGGACAATTATGAATACAACTATAGCAATTTAGACATTTATTAGCGAATGTTGGACCAGATGTAGTCATCATTATGTTATTCATTGGGCATTTTTTTACGCATAAACCACATTTAGTACAGGCATTATCAACAATAAAATTCTTACTTGAAACCATAAATTTATTAAATAAATAATTCACTATCCCTGAAGCTAATGCCGGATTCTTTGTGATATCAATCTTTTTTATACTTTCTCCACGTAAAATTTTATATGTTATATTTTTAATATTTGGTATTGAATCATTTATGCATTTCAAAGTTTCTTCTTCATTAGGCATTATATCAGTATTTACATAATTACTCGGCATCACAATACCACAAAATCCTTTATAAATTAATCCCTTTTTTAAAATTATCTTTTTTAAATATTTATCAGCATTACCACTATTTAATCCCATTGTTCCAATAAAATAAAGCTCATTACTGCCAATAAACTTAGCATCTTTTAAGATTTTTTCTATAATTAAAGGAAAACGCCATGCATAAATTGGCGCAATAATAATAAAAGGTTTATTTGATTCAAATATCAATTCTTTATTTTCTTTTATAACTTCGTTTAGTGAAATTACTTCATCAAAAGTTTTAGATGCTATGTAGTTAGTTACAAATTTAGAATTTCCACTTCCAGAAAAATATAATATCATATCATCAAGTCCTTTCATAAATTATTTTATCACTTTTAATAATCAAAAAAAAGAGGTTTTTAAGAAAACCTCTTTCAAAATTAATTTAATGATATATAGAATACGTTAGCTGTGCTTGCTTTTGTAATAGTATGACTACCAGCAGTTAATTCAAGAGTTAGTATTCTTGTTGAAGAATCTGCTGTTTTTGTTGTACCATCAATTTTACAGTCGGCACTATCAGTTGTACCAAAATAAATTTTAATTGTCATTGTTGTTGCTGTAGTAAATGTTATTGAAGTACTTGATTCTAATTTTAGACATTGTGTTAATGTTTCACCATCAACAACTAAAGATCCTTTATTAGTAGCTAAATTACCAGTTATAGTAAAGAAAGTTGATGTTTTTCCTGCTGATGTAAAGTTATGCGTAATTGCACGTGACATATAGTTTACATATTCTTCATATAAGTCTTCAATTCTTTTCTTTAAATCAGCACTTATTACTGCTTTTTGATCACTATCTAAAGCTTTATAACTTTGATAAACAGCATTTATTTTACTTGCATTTGTTTCGCTAAAATCTTCTAAATCATCAATTAAATCTGCGATTTCATAAGGTAATAATTTTGCTTCTAAAAGTGCAATATTATCACGAACTTTTTGATAATTTAGAATTAATGATTCTTCTGAATCTTCTAATGCTTCGAATAAATCAACTATTTCTAAATATGCATTCTTTAATGCTACTATATCATCATATGTAGATACAGTTGAAGCTAAAGCTATTGCATCAATTAAATTATTAATATTTTCTATTTTATATATATTAAATTCTTCAATTGCATCTTCTAAAACACTATGTTTTGTTACTTTTGCTTTTACTTGATCTATTGCAGCACTATATGCTTTAATTGCATTATTAATTGCATCATATGAGTTTGCATCAACACTACCAATATTAGTAATTAAACCATCGATATATTGAGCTCCTAATGTTGAATATGTATCTAAAGCTTGTTCTACAGCACTATAATCAACTAATTCTTTTTCATCTGCTTTTAATATATTATAAGCATTTATTGCTTCATTAATCTTTGTTAAACAATCATTATTATATAAAATAGTTGAAGGCAGTGCAGATTTCTTGTTATTGAAGCTTTCAATTCTCTTTTGACTTAATGCAGTATCATCATATTTTTCAAAACTTATTTTTGATAAATAAGCATCTTTATCAGTTTGACTTGATTCAACCATATATACACCTGGTTGTAATACAATACTTCCAGATTGTCTTAATAGAGTTTTTCCTTTGGCATTAACTAATACCGGTACATAATCGCCACTCTTGCCTTCCATTGTAAAAGTAGCAGATTCATCTAGTTTGAATACCACACCTTGAGCACGAATTTTAATGTCTTGACCAGTAGATGTTGATGTATATTTAGTTGAAGTATTATATATAACATTACCAACATTCATATTTGTTCCATAGAATGTTCCACCACTTGGAAGTACAGATTTTGCTCCACCACCTAAGAAATCAACTGTATATGGTAATGATACATTTCCAGTTACAGGAGTATTTATAACATATGCATCTTCTACAGTTGGGGCAGTATTTTTTAAAACACCACTATAAGCGATACATTGCTTCTTTGCTGTATAAGCATCAGTTAAATTTGTTACAACTGAGCCAATTTCACTATCGTAATAGAATTTAGTACTATCTGTATCAAAATTACCTTTTGCATTATTGTTTGAAACAATTTGATCTCTACTTGTAGCAATTGTTTGCATAGTTAATGAACTGAAAATACAATTATATGTAATGTCATTAAATGCTTTAATTGTACCTCCACCTTCTTTGTTAGAAGTGTATGGTTGTTTTGAGCCTGAAAAGTAATTTCCTTCAGCGAAAATATATGCACTTGCACGTGCGTCCATTGCATAGTCTGTTTGCCCTTCAAAGTAATTATTATACATATGAATGTTCGCATTTCTTGATAATGGTCCGCGAGCTTTACAGCCTTTCCAATAGTTATGATGGATTGTTATATCGTATTGTAAATTGCTTGAATTAGCACCAATTAAATTAGTTTTATGGCAGCCTTCAAAATAATTATAACTTAAAGTATAATATTGTCCGCGTTTGAAATCACAAGATCCGTCACCTTGTTTTTTATCTGATTCTGGCGCATTTGGACAATAACCAGGATAGAAATTGTTATTATGAATCCAACATCTTTCAACAGGAGTTGAAAGTGTTTTTGAATCTTTCATAGTTCCTTCCATACCAATAGCATCTTCTGGATAATCTTTAAAAGTTAAATTTCTAACTTCAAAATTTTTACCATAACCAGGATAACGAGCAACTCCAGTTGCATCACCTTTAGCATTAGTTGTTTCAGTAGCCATAAAATGAATTCCCCAACCTGAGATTAAGGCATCATCACCTATACCTTCAAAAGTAAGGTTTCTACCGCCTCTAATACGAAGCATTGAGCCGTTATCACCAACTGTTCCTCCATTTTCTGTACTATTAAAAATAGTTGAACCAGCTGGATCTGTTACTGTACCAATAAATCTAAAAATTAATGAATTATTTTGACATGCTTGTGATAATTTATCACCATTATTATTTAAAATCCATCCTAATCCAGTTCCAACGCTTTCAAAACCTGGAATTTGAATTGTATTTTTATTTTGCTCCGTAACATAAATAATAATAGCGTTATCTTTTGGCGTTCCATTGTCTTTATAAGCCCCAACGCCTTCAGTGTTTTTAAAATGAGCATAACCAGAACGGTCATATTCTGCAACTGCTATTCTAGGAACAATAAAATTTTCACTTAAACTTGTAACAATTTTGATTGAATAATTTCCTTCGGCTAATCCAACTATATCAACTCTAGCTTCATTAGATGAAACTTGTCTAATTAGTTGTTGATCAACTTTAGTATATTCACTATCATTAGCAGTACTCTTCTTATAATAAACTGATGAACTAGAAACGTTTGTTTCAGTCCATGTTGCATAAATTGATTCTAAACCACCAACTGTACTTTTTAATTTTGCATTTATTGTTGATGTGTTAATTACATCATATGATGGTGCAACATTCATTGCATCTCTTTCAGAATATGCTTCATCATCTTCTTCAATTATTGTTGAAGTATTCGTTTTTGTTGATGTACTTGTACTTGTGCTTGTTTTTGTCGAAGTACTTGTTGATGTACTTGTTGATGTACTTATTGATGTACTTGTTGATGTACTTGACGGCGTACTTGTTGACGAACTTGACGGCGTACTTGTTGATGTACTTGACGTACTTGTTGACGAACTTGATTGCTCACCTGTTGGTTCATCTGTTGATGTAGTAGTTGATTCACTTGTTACTGTACTTGTTGTTTCACTTGTTGGAATACTAGTAGATGTTTCAGTGCTAGATTCAATAAGATCGTCATCACAAGACATTAAAGCAAATAAACTTATAAATATAATTAATAAAACTCTCAATTTTTTCATTGCTTACCTCCGATATTTAATGAACGAGTCGATTATATCACACTGTTTTCAAAATTGAAAGCGTTTTTCGAAAGAAATGTGAAATTTATGTGAATTTTTATTTCATTTTTGTCAAAATTATTATTTTATAAAAAACCAGGTGATTTTTTTATCATTTATTTGTTTTTTTAAAGAGTTATACTTCATTAATTCTATGTTTTTCTACATTTTATTTAATATTAAGTTGTTTGTTAATATGTATATGTTATAATATTTATATTATTAGAATGGAGAGACTTATATGGAAAACAAAGTAAAGGGTATTATTGTTGGTATATTATTATCAGCTGTAGGAGCATTATTGTGGATTATTTTATATTTATTAGGATTTCTAGCTGGATTAGCTGGAGGACTTATCGGGATTTTATTTATAGTAGGTTATAGAAAATTTAATAAAGAAGAAAAAAATAAATTTTCTTATATTTTTGCAGTAATTTTAACTATTGGAGAAATATTAGTAATTGAATTATTATTTGCATTAGTTGCTTATAGTTCAGGTGAAATTATAATCGATGAAATAATTAGTATAATTGTGTCTGATTTAGGAATAGGATATTTATTATCTGGACTAGTATTAGGTTCATATATTTATAGTGATATAAGAAAGCGTAAAATATTAAGTGAAGATAAAATAGTAATTAATGAACAGCCAAAAGAAAGTATAGTAAATGACAATATTATAGATATAAATGATATCAATGATGACAAAGAAAATGTTAAAACTGAATAAAATTTGAAGATAAAGTAATCTAAAGATGTTTGAAAAAAGCATCTTTTTTTTATTTAATAATTAATGTTTTAATAAACTAATTATTTCATCATAGTTAAATTAAATTACATATTTTGATTATAAAAAATATAATATTAATTTATTATAAATAGGTGAATTAATCCTTAAAAAATATTGACTAAATAGGTTATTTTTGTTAAAGTGTCATTGAGGTGATAATTATGAAGTCCGGTGAGCATCCCAGTTCTATAATGAAATATAAAATAGCGCAACTCAAATTGTCGTCTTTTTCTAATGCTCATTTACTTGATAATTAGCATTCGTTCTACTTCATATTTCTTTGCGCTTATGAGCGCTTTTTTTGCGCTTTAAGAAAGGTGAAACTATGAAAAAGAAAATAAATCAAAAGAACATAAATTTAGAAATAAATATTCTAAATTATGCAAAAATGAATAAAGAAGATATTCTTCAAGAACTTAATTCTAATATGAAGGGTTTGGATGAGGAAACTGTCTTAGAAAAGATAAAAGAATATGGTTATAATGAAATAAATTACGGGAAAAGTCAACCTTGGTTTGTTAGATTTATATTATCATTTGTTAATCCTTTTAATATGGTATTATTCTTAGTAGCTATAGTATCATTTTTTACTGAGGTATTATTCTCTAATAATAAATCATGGGCAACAGTCATAATAATTGTTGTTTTAATCTCTATCTCTGGGATTTTGCAATATGTTCAAGAAGCTAAATCAGACAAAGCTGCTTTAAAATTAAAGGAGATGGTTTCTTCTAATACTGCAATTATTAGAGGGAGTAAATTAAATGAATACCCAATGAAGGAAGTCGTTATTGGAGATATTATAAAATTATCTGCTGGAGATATGATGCCTGCTGATTTAAGAATTTTATATGCAAAAGATTTATTTATTGGGCAAGCTGCTTTAACTGGTGAATCTGAGCCAATTGAAAAATTCCAAGAATTAAAAAAAGATAATATTAGTGCCTTAGAAGCTTCAAACATTTGTTTTATGGGAACAAATGTTGTAAGTGGTAGTGCAATTGCTGTAGTTATAGGCACTGGAAATAATACATATTTTGGATCAATTGCAAAAGATTTGACTGGTCGTAAAGCACAAACTAGTTTTGAAAAAGGAATAGCCAGTGTTTCAAAATTATTACTTCGCTTAATGTTTGTAATGGTACCTATAATATTCATAACAAATGGTATTTTAAAACAAGATTGGATTAATGCTTTATTATTTGCACTTGCAGTTGCTGTTGGAATCACACCTGAACTTTTACCGATGATCATGACTTCTACTTTAGCAAAAGGTGCCGTAATGATGTCTAAACAAAAAACAATTGTTAAAAATCTTTCTTCTATTCAAAGTTTTGGAGCAATGGATGTACTTTGTACTGATAAAACAGGAACGCTAACTGAAGATAAGATTGTTTTAGAAAAATATTTAGATATTCACGGCCAAGATGATTTAAGAGTTTTAAAGCATGCTTATTTAAATAGTTACTTTCAAACTGGCTTAAAAAATATGATGGATTTAGCAATCATAGCTCGCGCAGATAAAGAAGGTTATACTAAATTCAATGAAATATATCGTAAAGTTGATGAAATACCTTATGATTTTCAACGTCGCAGAATGTCTGTGGTTTTAGAAGATAATAATGGGAAAAGACAATTAATAACAAAGGGTGCCGTTGAAGAAATGCTTAAGTGTTGCCGCTATATTGATTATAATGGCCAAGTTACTGAAATAACATCAGAGGTTATAAAAGAAGTTTTAAAAATTTCTGAACGTTTAAATGAGCAAGGATTACGAGCTTTAGCAGTCGCTCAAAAAAATCGAGTTAGGGATACTACTTCTTTCAATGCCGATGATGAGAGTGATATGGTTTTAATCGGATATGTGGCCTTTTTAGATCAGCCAAAAGAAAGTTCTAAATTAGCTATTAATGCCCTTCATGATAATGGAGTTAGAGTAATAGTATTAACGGGGGATAACGAAAAGGTTGCAAGTGCCGTGTGCAAGCAAGTTAATCTAGAAACTAATGGATATATACTTGGAAGCGATGTTGAAAAATTAACTGATGAAGAATTAAATGAAAAAGTGAAATCAATTAATTTATTTGCTAAACTCTCTCCTTCACAAAAAGTTAGAGTAGTTCAATCCCTACAAGGATTAGGTCATGTTGTCGGATATATGGGAGATGGAATAAATGATGCCCCAGCTTTAACTCAAGCTGATGTTGGAATTTCTGTTGATACGGCAGTTGATATAGCTAAAGAAAGTGCCGACATTATTCTTTTAGAAAAAAGTCTAATGGTTTTAGAAGAAGGGGTTATAGAGGGACGAAAAACATTTGGTAACATTGTGAAATATATTAAAATGGCATCAAGTGGTAATTTTGGTAATATGTTTAGCGTTCTTGCTGCATCTATTTTCTTGCCATTTTTGCCAATGCTTCCTTTACAAATCCTTGCTCAAAACATGCTTTATGATTTTTCTCAAATCGCAATTCCTTTTGATAAAATGGATAATGAATACCTAAAGAAACCACAACAATGGGATCCTAAAGGTATTCAAAGATTTATGTTTATTTTTGGCATACTTTCATCTTTATTTGATATCTTAACTTTTATTATTTTATATTATGGATTTAAAGCTAATTCTATTGAAAATCAAGCTATATTCCAAACAGGCTGGTTTATGGTTGGACTATTATCTCAAATATTTATTGTCCATTTAATTCGCACTGCTAAAATACCGTTCATTGAAAGTCGTGCATCTAAACCTTTAATTATATCAACAATTATAATTGGGTTAGTTGGGATAATCATTCCATTTACAAGAATCGGAATTGCCTTAGATATGGTAAGAATGCCATTAACATTTATTCCAGTTTTATTTGGTATTATATTTTCATATGCAATAGTTGTTCAATTTGTTAAGAAATTTTATATCAAGAAATATGGTCATTTAATATAAAAAAAAGTCTCAATAGAGACTTTTTTTACTCATTTTTTTGTTCAATTAATTCAATTTCTTCGCCATTAGGGCCGTCTAGAAAATATAATGTCAAATATGGATTTGGTTTTATTTCGCTTTTTATAAGATAACCATTTTGTTTTAAATCATCTCTTAATGTTTCTATATCATTAACCTCAAACCCAATGCTAAAACCCTTGTATTTAATTTCTTCAGTTGTTTCAATAAGTTCTAAATTAACGTTTCCAACATTTCCTAAAAATACTAGTTCTTTATCACCCATTTTTTGTCTTTTTAAAATAGGCAAATCTAATAAACCATTATAGAATTCTAAAGCTTTATTCATATCTTTTACATATAATGTTACTAATTGAAATTTCATATTTTTTAGTCTCCTTTATCGATTATCATAATTATCATTTCTTTCATCACGATTTGATGAAACACTGATTTTAAAATTATTAAATTTGATGTTTTTAACATAACTAATAATACCATATTCTTTAGAAATTATATTAACATTTTCAAATATTATATTATCTATTAATGAATCCTTAAACCCTTCAATATTAAACGCTCTACTTATATCATCATAATTATCCATATTATATGCATTAACATTCTTTATCATAATATTTTCTACTTTTGTATTAACATCACATGTTTCTTTTAATAGGGTTTCCCAATAGCTTGGTACTTGACCTTTGTAATCAGCTGGAAGTTTACAAATGCTATAAGCAGGATTCCAATTTAAATAAATATGAAATAGATATTTAACATTGATCATTTCAATATCCTCAAATAAAATATCTTTTATATAACCTTTTCTTGGTTTAGATGACTTAATTCTAAAGCCACAATCTGTATTTTTATATTTCAAATTTCTAATTTTAATATTATAAACTCCTCCTGATATTTCGCTTCCAATTGTAACTCCGAATCCAGAAAGAATTGTGCAATTTTGAATTGTTATATCATGGCAAGGCCTATTAACTCTTATTCCATCAAAATCTCGTCCTGACTTTATGCATATACTATCATCATTGCAATTTGTAATACAATTTTCAATTAAAACATTATAACATGAGTCAATATCAATTCCATCTGTACTTGGACTATCTAGACCCCTTGATTCAATTTTTATACCATCAATATGTATGTCATTAGAATATAATACATGAACATTCCAAAACCCTGATTCAAAAGATGTGAAATTCTTTAAAGTAATATACTTAGAATTTGAGATTAAAATATTACGTACTCTTTTACAATCATAATCACAGGCAAATCTTAACCCATTTTCATCATACGTTTTTCTCATTCCACCTTTTGTATCACTTCCCCAATATTTATCCCACCAATAAGGGCCATTTCCGTTTATTGTTCCTTCTCCACTTATGGTTACATTAGAGGCATCAATACAGTTAATTATCCCAGGATACCACATCATTTCAATTCCAGCAACACGAGTGAATATATCATTATATTCATCTTCTTTTATAGTGCCTAAGATTTGGGCATCTTTTTCAATATAAAATTCTATATTACTTTTTAAGAATAATGCTGCAGTTTGATAAATTCCTGCCTCAACAATGACTTTTCCGTTAACCATTGCAGCTTCATCTATTAGTTTTTGTAACATACTTGTAACGATTTCATTTCCAGTATTATCAATATTAAAATCAGATGTTTTAAAAATTTTGACCATTAAATTCACATCCTTTATAGTTAAGAGTATTATAACATATTTTTTTAAAAATAAAAAAGGGACATATCCCTTTTCTTGACTTTGGGCTTCAAAAGTTTCCAAAATACTAATCCAAATTAATTAAAAATTATTTTATAGAAGTAGTTAAATAAAAAAGATTATTTTGATAGAATTTTTCGAGCATTATCGTTTACTTCTATGCCATTTTCTTTTGAATATATAATTTGTTCTTCTATTGTTAAAAATTCTTTTCCTATCTTTATTTTCCCCTATATATTTTTATAATTTCATATTTTTAAATAATTCTTCTAAAACTTCCATTATTACTTTCTTTTGAGTTTTTGTGTAATAAGATAATGATTTACAATCTTTATCAAAAATAGAAATACCTTTTTGTTGAAGTGTTAATATAGTAGCTTTTTCAGGCATACAATTCATAATTTTTACTGAAGGAATATTTTCACTAGCAATTTTAATTATGTCTTCTAAAGCCACTGCAGGAGCAGATTTATTTTTAGAAAAACCATTTGGTAAAATATACTTTATTTTTTCTAAAGAAATATCAGTGTCCAAAAAATATTGTAGTGTGTTATAAAATCCATTAACGCCTAGCTTATTTAATTCTACTATTAAAATAACATCATCGCATAATTCTAATAGAACTTCTGAGGCTCTATTTGATGATGGTGGTAAATCCAAGAAAATATAATCAAAACCATATTCATAAAATTTTTTAATTGCCTCAGTAAAACTCTTTTCAAATTGACGTTCTAAAGTTAGTTTTTTCGATAACATATCCGTATTAAGAGTTTTTACCGCAAATAAATTTTCTCTAATTTCTAGCATTGAATCTTCATAAGTACAATTTTTAGTGACTAGATGCTCTAAATAATTATTTTCATTTTGATAAACCAAATCTGACTTTCCAAACATTTCAAAAATAGAATTTTGATCATCAATACTAATCATTAAAACCTTTTTCCCAAGCGTTGATAAATAATTGGCATGTTCTCCGGTTATTGTAGTTTTTCCTACTCCGCCCTTTTTACAAAAATAAGAGATTATCATAATCTTATACCTCCTTATTATCTTTCATAATTTTATCAAAATCATCTTTTGATATTTCATATAGAAGATGTAATAATGCGGTTTCAATTATTTGTGATGTTTTTTGATCAACTAATTCTGCTTTCAATATTTCTAATACATCTTTTGATACTTTTCCAATAATAAATTTCCTTTTAATTGGATTTTTAAACTCAAAACTGATTTCTGATTTAAAGTCATTAATATTATCTTTTTCTAAAATAACATCTTGTGATGACTCCTCAACCCTTAATTCTAATGGGTTAATTCTTTTTTGCATAGTAACAATTCTCCTTTTTATTAAATTTAAACGTTTTATTTTGTTTTATTATAACATAAAATATTGAATTTTCATAGATAAAAAAATAAAAAGGGTTAAATCCCTTTTATTCGTTTATTTTATTTATATTTGTCATATTATCGATTATGATACCATTTGCAAAATTTAGTTATTCAAAATATAATTTCTATTTTTTCATGTTTCCTACAATTTTTCAAAAAAAGCAGTGTAATATGACTATTTTAAAAATATTTTTTAGCTTCTTTTATACTTAATTTATCTAATTGATTTTCATACTTTAAAATAAATTCACTAACCCATTCTTTATTAGTTTTAGAGTATTCTCTTAAACTCCAACCAATTGCTTTATTAATGAAAAATTCTTTAGTTCCTAAATTATTTTTAATAATTTTTTCTAATAATTCTTTATTTGTATTATTTTTATATCTTTGTTGAAAATCTATCGAAACTCTTTTTAACCATATATTGTCACTTATTGACCATTTAAGCATTTCAGATTCTAATGATTGATTTTTTAATATTATACTACCTACTAAGTTATCTAAAGAATCAACTGTTTCCCACCATGATTTATTTGTTATTAACTTTTTAAGTTTCTCTAAATCAGTATCAGTTAAATTCTTAATATTAAGATTTAAGTATTCTATAGCCATATATTGTGCTTCTCTATAATCTTTACTATAGCATATATCAATAAAATCCCATGAAAATGGATACTTCTTACTCTCTTTAAAATATGGGGTATAAAATGCTTTAAGTTCAGGTTTACGTATACCTAAAAAAATGAATTTATTAAGCATATAATCGCTCATTTTTTTTGCATTTGTTTCATTTTTTAATTTTTCAATTTCTATAAATAAATTATCATACCACATATTATATTCTCCACATTAATTGCTATTTGAATTTATTTTATCATACTTATAATAATAATTAAAAGAAAAGAAGAAGCTATTTCCTATATAACTCCTTCCTTTCATCCATTGTCATTTTAATTGCATTTACTGCCATTATTTTTTTTGTTAGTTTATAATTCGGTGAAATCATATTACCGCTAAAAAAATAAATTAAAATGACCGCTTTTTATATATGATTATGTATTCCTAATACATAATCATTAATATTATATTAAAATTTCGATTTATAATATCTCAATTTATCTCAAATAATTTTATTATCATATCATCAACTGTAGTATTTTCATCTTTTTGTTCTACATCTTTTGTTCCATAACAATCAATTGACCCATCTTCTGATACTTTTATTCCTATACCTACAGTAGCAAGTAATTTAGCTGCTTTTGTTCTTCCGCCGCCCTCACTACTTTTTGAATCTAGTTTCACTATCTCTCCTACAGCTTCAAATGAACCATCTTCTCTAAGAATCAATGCCCCATCATATGATAATAAATCTTGCCTTAATTTTCTTGAAAGACTTACAAATTTTCTGTTATCAATGCATTTTGTTATTATTGACTTTTTTTCTTTGATTAAAACATTCGAATTAACTGTATTTAATGATTCATAAAAATTATTTCTACAATCATTTAAATACTTTTCTTTTACAATAGAAATGCAACATCCTTCTCCGGCAAAAATCATATCAAGAATTGATGAATATATTGAACTTACAAATTTTGTGAAATCTTTTTTCAAACTTAAATCTTGGCACTTATCATACCCTAAATGCTCAAATATACTATTAGAGAATAAATTATAGGAATAATAAATCCAATTATTATTTTTATAAACAAAAAATATACGCCTTTCTTTTATTAATAAAATTTGGCCCGTTTCAGTTAAAATCAAACCTAACATGTTCTTGCAACATCTTGAACTAAATTTTTCATATTTTTGTGGAGTAAAGATGTGTTTTCCATCTTGATGGTTTACTCCGAAATCAAATTGAATATCATTTGGTAAATAAGTAATAAATTTACCATATTTGTTCAATAAAATTGCCGAATTAATTCCATCAGATAAATTAGCAGAAAATTTACTATCTAAAAAATTAGCATATTCAATATCAGTATCAATGCAATCATCATCCATATCAAATAAAATACCAAAAGGCATTTTATTACCTTCATAAGTCTTTTGACTCCAACTTTTTAATTTTTTTATTAAACTCCATATTTTATCACTGCATTCATCATTTGCTACAAAATAATTACAAATTGCTTTTTCATAGGCAGCTTCATATAAAATATTAATATATTCATTATCAATTATAACATTTTCTTCCATTTTTTCAGTATAAATAGAAATTGAAAAAAATTCTTTTAAAATATGATTTTGAAGATTAATATCCTCTAATTGCAATTTTTTATTAATCTTATAAGTACATATATCTTTTGTATGTTTGCCAATACAAGAAAAGATATCAATATATATATCTCCATTTTCATTAATATTTTGAACTAAATGTTTCATAGAAATCTTTCTTTCACTTTTATTAACTCTTTCATATTTATCAGGAAATACTTTTTTTTCAATATAGTTCAATATATAATTTGGAATCATAGTTTCACCTCACTAAATTAATAATATAAAGTATATTTTAATCAAATAAAAACGTGTATTTGTAATTATTTTAACATGTTTTTCGGCAAAATAATCATTTTTATGTCGTCAAAGTTTGACATAAAAAGAGACAATCTTACTTGATTGTCTCTTTTTTTCCATAACTCATATTCCAAAATGCCAGTTCACATTTGCTTGACTCCCTAAATATGTTAGTTAAAATCACTTCTTCTTCCTTTGGTACAGTTTCACATAATTGGTTAGTAAATTCTATCCAAAAGCTGCAACATTTTTGATAATCATTTGATATATAATCACATAATAAATCATTATATTTTGTTTTCAACATATATGGATTCAGTTTATTAACTTCAGTAAAAACATAATTATAGCTTAACATGCAAGGCAATAATGCCATTAATATTTCTTTAATGTTTCCATTTTTTGCGTAATTTAACATATGATTAATATAAATTTGATTGTCATTAGATGGGCTCATTTTTTCTACTTCATTATCTGTTAAATTATATTTCTTTAAATATTTTTTTCTTATCGATGTTTCATTTTCATTTACAAAACTTAAAACTGTATAAAAAACACGTATTTCTTCTAATGTATTTGCTTTAGTCATTGCATATGCAAAACATCTGGCATATTCCCTTAAATATATTGTGTCTTCTATTAAATATTTAAGTAATTTTTCTTCTTTTAATGTTCCTGCTGTAAACTCCTTAATAAACTCTGTTTCGATGCATTCATTCCAAATAGGTATCGAATCATCTATTATTCTTTCCATTATCTTACTCATTTTTATCTCCTTATATTATATCTTTTATGTGTACCATATGATCAAGTGGACCTTTACCATGACCTAATGCTAAATTACTTTTCAAGCAATCACTTATATATTTTTTTGCATTTAAAACTGATTTTTCTAATGAATAGCCTTTTGCTAAGTTACATGCTAAAGCACTTGATAAAGTGCACCCGGTTCCATGGGTATTTGGGTTATTAATTCTTTCACCATAAAACCAAGTCATATTATTATTGTGGAATAATAAATCATTTGCATCATTTATTGAATGTCCACCTTTTATTAAAACCGCAAAAGTTCCTAGATTTGATATTTTTTTTGCCGCCTCTTCCATATCTTCTTTATTTTTAATTTTCATTTTTGCTAAAACTTCAGCTTCTAAGACGTTTGGTGTAATAAGTGTAGCTAAAGGGAAAAGTTCATTAATTAAAGTATCTATTGCATCAATACTTAATAAACGTCCTCCACTTGTTGAAACCATTACGGGATCTAAAACAATATTTTTGGCATTATACTTTCTTAATTTCTTGGCAATTTCAATTATTAAATCTTTTTCACTTACCATACCAATTTTAATTGCATCCGGGAAAATATCGGTGAAAACACTATCCAATTCTTTTCCTACAAAATCGCTTGAAATATTCAAAATATCAAATACTTTAGTTGTATTTTGGGCAACTAATGCGGTAATTACATTTAATGCAAACATTTTATGTGCTGTAATTGTTTTTGTATCAGCCTGAATACCTGCACCACCTGATGGGTCTGTTCCAGCAATTGATAATACTTTTTTCATTTTTTATCCTCTTATTATTTTCATTACTTCATTTTTTATTTTCATTGTTTCTTTAGTAATTTCTTTTTTTCCAAATATAGCACTTATAACTGCAATACCAGATAAATTTATTTTTTCAAATAGTTTAATATTATCTAAGGTGATTCCCCCGATTGCAATAACTGGAATTTCAAGTTTGCATATTTCTTTAAGTATTTCTAATTTTACATTTATTGCATCTTTCTTAGTAGTAGTTAGAAACATTGCTCCAACACCCAAATAATCTGCACCTTTATTCATAGCTATTTTAGCTTCATCTATTGTTTGACATGAAACACCTAAAATTTTATCTTTACCTATTATATTTCTGATGTAACATGGATCTAAATCATTCTGCCCCACATGAATTCCATCAGCATCAACTTCTAACATAACCTCTAAATTATCATTTATGATTAATGGTACATTAAATACTTGACAGATTTTTTTTACTTCCAATGCTTCTTTTATGAAATCTTCTTTAGATAGATTTTTTTCTCTAAGTTGAACAATTGTTGCCCCGCCTAATATTGCCTCACTAACTACTTCACCTAAATTCTTGTCATTAAGCCATAATCTATCGGTAACTGCATAAAGAGCTAATATATTTTTATCTACTTTCAATATTAGATTTCTCCTTTAATGTTTCATCTGTTAAAATAGCCAGTTGATCAATTATTCCAATTTTTAAAGATGCCGTTTTGTTAATATCATTTAATTCATCTATTGCAGTTTCTGCGCAAACGCCAATTGCCGAAACAGCATTTGTTACAGCTTCCATTTTGGCATCTATATTACTTGAAACATATGCTGCAATAATTCCTGCAAGCATACAGCCCGTTCCGGTAATCATACTCATGTTTGCATGTCCATTTCTAATTAAATATGTTTTTATCCCATCACTAATAACATCAATTGCTCCTGTTATAACAATAATAGCTTTTGTATTATTACTTAATCCTTTAGCTAACTCAATAACATCATTAATGTTACCCTCATTGATTTTATCTTCTGATGAAGCATCCACTCCATTTGTTTTTCCTTTTATCCTAGCAATTGCTTTAATTTCTGAAATATTTCCTTTTATTACATCAAATTTTATTTCATTTAATAATTTAAATACTATTTCAGTTCTAAATTTTGTAGCCCCAGCACCTACAGGATCTAAAATAACCACATGATTTAATCTATTTGCAGTATTACCAGCTAAAATCATTGAATGAATAGTTCTTTCATTTAGTGTACCGATATTAATTACTAATGCATTACAATTAGTTTGCATTTCTTCGACTTCATTAATCTCATCTGCCATTATTGGTGATGCTCCACATGCAAGAATTACGTTTGCAACATCATTTACTGTTACATAATTTGTAATACAATGAATTAAAGGACATTTCATTTTAGTTTTTTTTATAATATTCATAGTTGACCTCCTAAAGACAAAAAAATGACAAAGCTAGAAAAACTTTGTCAAAAAATTTGATTTTATTTTCCTACGCTAGCATTACCTAGATCAGGTTATAGGTCGAAGATATATCTTCCTCTCAGCCGGTCACACCAGCTCCCTTTTTATTTTATTGTCGTATTTATTTTATCACATCAAAAAGTAATAGTATATATTTATTATTACTTTTATATATTTATTAATATAATTCTATCATTTTACCTTTATCTATTCGATCATTTAGTTCAGTTAATGCCGTTTTATTACTATCAAATGTTAATATATTTATTGCATCTAAATATGATAACCATTTATATTCAAGATGCTCTTCTGATAATTTTATGCAATCATCGTTAAGTAATACTGCAAATTTATATTCAAATATTACAAAACAATCTTCACCCCAATTACTTGTATGTCTAATTGGGAAAATGCTGGCTGGTATAGTAGAAAATGAATCTAACTTAAAGAATTTTCCGTTCGTTATTGCTGCTTCCTCTTCGCATTCTCTTTTTGCTGTTTCAAATGGATTTTCTTCATCTTCACTACCTCCAGATATAAATTGCCAAATATCACCATTTGAGCGTTTGAATACTGCATATTTAACTATATTATTTACATACATAAAAGGCAAGACTAAAGCCTGTATCGGTTTTCTCATATTAACACCTACTTTTTAAATCATTATAGCATAAATTAAAAGAAAAATTCTTATTTTTTATAAATGTTAATATCTTACTTTTTTTGAACAAATCGAAACTATCATTTTTGTTATTATTAATTATTATGGAAGAAATATTAAAAAAATTATATATATCTATGAAAAAAAATACGATATTTTATATTTAAAAATGAATAACAATTTAGAATTATATTGCATATAATAGATTGAGGGTCATGATGGAGGTATAAATGCAAAATTTTTTAACAGCGCGCGAGCATGAGATATTTGATATGCTTGTTGAAAATTACAGTACAAAATCAATTGCCCAAGAACTAGATATTAGCGAAAAAACAGTTAGAAACCACATTTCTAATGTTATTCAAAAATTAGGTGTCTCTAGTAGAACATGTGCAATATTAGAATTACTTAAATTAAATATTATAAAACTACAATAAGATAACACTACTTATTGTTTTTATGAACAAAACAAAAAGACCTCTTAAAGAGATCTTTTAGTCATTTATATTTTCTTCTTTTACAGGTAAAATTAACTCTAGAACTATCAAGATAATATAAAATAATACAACTATTACTAAAACAATAAATAATTCTTTTGCAACATTAGAGATAATTGCAAGTGATACTAAATTTATTAAAAGTAATATACTTGATAATATTATAATAATTGAATTTTCTTTTTTAAAAAAATATAAAGTGAATATTATTAAACAATTAATTGAAACTATAAATATCAATTGCAGTGGTGTCAGAAACAAATTCATGTTAATTTCTTTTGAACTTATATTTGCTAATTCTACAAATATATAATTTTTCCAAATTGAATTTTCCATAGTTTTATAAGCTATAGGCAAAGCATATGTTGCAAATATTGAAACACAAAATAACAATAAAAATATTTTAGACTTATTCTTTTTTATTAACAATAAGAAATTACCATTTGATGATTTATGTATTTGAAATAATTTAACGGTTTTAAAAATTAACATAAATAATATAATCGCTAATAAAATATAACTCGTAAACAAACTGAAATTGAGATTAGTTTCATTTAATATTACACTTTTATATTTATTCATATATGCAATAAATGTATAATTAAATGTTATAAATATTGATAATATAAAATATACATAAATTAGCGATTTATTTTTAATTATGCTATATATCATACTAACTAATATAGATATTAATATAAAATAATAAGATATTGGTATGATCCCTTGAATATCACCACTTATTTTATTAAAATTATTTAAAAATAATAAATCAAATAAATTGTAATTTGCTTCATTAACTTTGAATAGAGTGACTGAAAATAAATTAACTAAACATAATATTATAAAGCAATATGAAATGTAATAACGCTTATTAAAAATAAAATTTAAAAATTTAAATAATGGTTTTAAAGAGTTTGAAATATTATCTGGCAATAAAGATTTATTCAAACTAAATATCATAAAAATTATTAATATCATAATCAAATCTATTATGAAAATATAACGAATATAAATATCAAATCTTATAATATAATTTGGTGATGAATAAATAATCATGACAAATGAATTAATTAAACAAATAAAAAATGCTAAAGTTTCAATAATTAAGTTAAATTTCAAAATTTTCTTTATTGAAGAATTTATTTCAATTAAGTTATATTTCATCTTCAAATAACTTGTAATTATTATATAACTAAATAAACCAAGAGCACAAAAAATAATTCCAAGCCATCCAGCCAAAGTTCCATTATAAGTTGAATAGCCTACACATAATTTTAATAATACTGCAAAAATCATAAATGCTATTGTCGAAATAAAAACTATTTTTATATTATTCATATTTTTATTTAAAATATAATCATTAGTTAATTCTTTTTTTACTTCAAAACTTTCTTTATTTTTAATATTTCTTTCGCCTTGTAAAATTTCATCTACAGTAATTTCATAAAATTTGGCTAATGAAACTAATAAATTAATTTCAGGAATGGCTTCACCACATTCCCATTTTGATACAGTTTTATTTGATACATAAAAAATATCTGCTAAGTCTTGTTGAGTTAATCCTTTTGCTTTTCTAAGAATTGATAAAAAACTACCTATTTTATCTTTTTCCATTATATCGCCTCCAATCATATTAAACGTCAAAATAGATAAAATATACACCCATTTAGACCTTGATTTTAATCGAATTAAAAGTGGAATATTATATTTTATTCCAAATCATCATTTAAATGTTTTAAAAGATCACTTGCAACATTTTTAGGAATACCTAAGCCTTCTATTTCTTCTATAGAAGCTTTTTTTATTTTATCGATAGTTATAAAATGCTTTAAAAGTTTTTCTTTTCTTTTTGGTCCCAATGAATTTATTCCATCAAGTTTAGATGAAAAAATAGATTTTGCCTTTTGACTTCTAAAAAATGATATCGCAAAATCATGAACTGTTTGACTTATATTTGCTAATAATAAATAAATATCAGAATTCTTACTAACAGGTATTTCTTTATTATTATAGACAATTAAATTAGCTTTATGATTAATATCTTTTTTTATTCCCATTACTGGAATATCTATATTTAATGAATTAAGAGTTTCTAACGCAGCATTAACCTGTATTTCTCCTCCATCCATTACGATTAAATTTGGAAATGGTAAATCTTCCATTTTAAGCTTTAAATAACGTCTATAAATAACTTCTTTCATTGACATATAATCATTTGCCCCAACAACTGTCTTAATATGATATTTACGGTATTCTTTAGGGCTTGGCTTCCCATTTCTAAAAACAACCATTGCTGATACTGGATATTCACCATTTAAATTAGAGTTATCAAAAGCTTCTATATATGTTGGAGTAGAAATTTGCAATATATTTCCCAACGATTCTATAGTTTCAATTTTCTTCAATACTTGATTTTTATATAATAATCTTTTATTTACTAAGTCTTTTTTGGCATTATCATTTGCCATATTTAAAATATCTTTTTTTACACCTTTTTGCGGTGTTACAATATTAATACTGAGTAATTCTTTTAAAATATTATTATTATTTAATTCATTTATATATATTTCCTTAGGTCTTATTGATTCATTAGAATAATATTGAACCAAATAAGTTATTAATGATTCATTTACATCTCCAACATAAGAAAAAATATCGACATCATTTTGAACAATATTCCCAGAACGCATCATAAGAATATGAATTGATATTTCATCATCCGTATAATCGAATCCTATAATATCTTTAGCTATTAAATCATTAATCGATATTTTTTGTTTTTCAATTGTATGATTTATATCATTTATTAAATCTCTATATTCCATTGCTTTTTCAAATTCTAAATTATTACTTGCTGTAATCATTTTTTGATTTAAATCTTTTAAAACTATGCTAGCTTCACCATTTAAAAATTGGTTAACTTCATTTTTATATGCTGAATAATCGAATTTTTCTTTAAAAATGCAAGGGGCTAAACAAGAATGCATGTGATAATATAGACATTCTTTTTTAGGTAAGTTATGACATTTTCTAAAAGGATAAATATTATTTAGTAATTCGCAAGTACTTCGTGCTGATTTAACATTAGGATAAGGTCCATAATATTTACCGATTTTAGTTTTCTTTGTTGTCCTTGTTACAAATAAACGCGGATGCATTTCATTTGTTAAAACAATATAAGGATATGTTTTATCATCTGTAAGCATAATATTATATTTTGGATCATGCTTTTTAATTAAATTAATTTCTAAGACTAAAGCTTCTAATTCAGATGACGTAACAATATAATCAAAATCCACTATTTCACTAACCAATTTTGTTGTTTTAGCGTTATGGGAACCTCTGAAATAAGATTTTACCCTGTTTTTTAAAATTTTTGCTTTTCCAACATAAATAATTGTATCATTTTTATCTTTCATTAAATAACAACCACTAAGGGATGGTAATATATTTAATTTTTCTTCAATTATTGACATATTTACCTCCTTAATTTGAAAAAACGATTAATAGTAATCTATTAATCGCTTTTTTATTTAAATGTTACTTTAATTTTATCTTCTAATACTTCTTCTAATGCTTGCCCTATTGATTTAGCACTAATTCCATCTTCACAAGCTGTGTATCCATCTTCTGCTTCAATTATTTTAGCTCTTTTAGCTGCAACATAAGCAAGTTTATACTTTGAATCTATTTTTTCAAGTAATAAGTCAATTGATGGGTAACGCATTCCTTCATTGTTTGTTTTATTTGCCATAAAATCCTCCGAATTTATATTATATTATATCAAATATTTTACTTATCATCAAGTAATTGCATGTATTGATGAATAGATCGTTCTGTTTTAGCATGTTCTGCTCTAACAATTGCCATAATTCTATCAGCTGCATTTTCAACTTCATCATTAACTACAATATAATCATAGCGATATGCAACTTTAAATTCTCTATTAGCCTTTTCAATTCTTTTTTCAATTACTTCTTCTGCTTCAGTTCCACGTGAACGTAAGCGGTCATATAGTGCTTGTTTTCCTGGTGGAACAATAAAGATTAAAACAGCATCTTGTATTTTTTCTCTTACTTGCAATGCACCTTCAACTTCTATTTCTAAAACAACTTCTTTTCCTCTTTCAAGTTGTTCTTCAACTTTATCTAAAGGTGTGCCATAATAATTACCAACAAATTCAGCGTATTCTAAAAATTTATTTTCTTTTATTCTTTGTTCAAATTCTTCTTTTGAAACAAAATAATAATCTTTTCCGTCCACTTCACCTGGACGCATTTTACGTGTCGTCATTGAAACACTATATTCAAGATTATGACCTTGCATTTCAAATAAAGCTTTTCTAACAGTCCCTTTACCTACTCCTGAAGGTCCTGATATAACAACTAATAATCCTCTGTCGTTTAGTTTCATTTTTTAATTTTCCTTTTTAAAAGATATAATTAGATAATATCATTTTTTTTTTAGTTTGAAAAGGATTAAACAAAAAATAAAAACGTTTTACATGATTTATGATATACTATATAAGAAGAAAAATGGAGGAAATTATTACTATGGCTTTTGATGGATTATTTTTATATAAAATGTCTTTAGAACTTAACATTTTAACAAGTGGAAAAATAAATAGAATAATTGATACCTCTGATACTGATTTCATCTTTAATATTAGAGCAAATAAGGATAATTATAATCTTTTAATATCTCTTAATAACGATTATAGCCGCATTCATTTAACTGCTAAACATTATGATGCTCCAAAGGAACCAAAAGGCTTTACAATGCTATTACGCAAGCATTTTGAGGGTAGTGTTATTGAAGAAATTAAAAGTTATAATACTGATCGTATTTTAATTATTAAATGTCGTTGCTATAATGAAATGCAAGATAAAAGTAATAAATATATTATTTTAGAATTGATGGGGAGATATTCCAACTTAATTATCTTAAACGATGATTTTGAAATAATTGATAGTTATAAACGTGAGGGTATAAGTGAAAATTCTAGAACATTATTGCCTCACGCAAAATTTGAATTTTTAGAAACAAAGAAGTTCTCTTTAATTAATTTAAGTATTGAGGATATCATTAAAATAGTCGAAGAGAAAAATATTGATAGTCCTAAAGATTATTTAAATTATTTTAATGGATTATCAAATAGCGTGGTTGATTATATTTATAATTCTAAATGTCCATATATAGAACTATATAATTTAGTTAATTCAAATATAAGTCCAAATACATTTTTGAATAAACGAGATAAACTTGAATTTCATTTTTTTAAGCCTAATTTTAATATTATCAATACTTATTCTACTTTATCTATTATGCTAGATGATTTTTATTATGAGGCAGATAGACTTTTAAAGATAAAACAAAAAACTAATGATTTAGCTTCTTTTGTTAAAAAGCAGATTAATAAATATGAACTTAAAATTCTAAAGTTAGAAAAAGATTTAAATGACGCTACAAATAATGATATATACCGTCTTTATGGAGAACTGCTTTTAGCGAATCTTCATTTAAAGTATAGAGGTACAAATATTACTTTACTTAATTATTATGATAATAAAGAAATAAATATTCCTTTAGATGAAAAATTTGATTTAAAAAATAATGCCAATAGATATTTTAAAAAATATCATAAAAGCAAAACAGCTATTACTCATATAAATGAACAAATTAATGCCTCAAATGATGAAATAAAATATTTTAAAGTTCTAGAAACACAAATAAATTATGGATCTTTAAATGATATATTAGAAATTCAAGAAGAATTAATTGAATTAAAATATATTAATAAACAAATAAAGAAAAATAAAAAAAACAAGCCTAAATTATTGACTTATATCTTAAATGATAATACAAAAATTATCGTTGGTAAAAACAATACTCAAAATGAATATTTAACCCATACACTAGCTAAACCTAATGAAATGTGGTTTCATGTTAAAGACGGGCCAGGAAGTCATGTAATTGTAAGAAAACAAGATAATTCAATTTTGAATGAATATGAAATTAGAACAGCTGCAAATATTTCTGCTTATTATTCTTTTGCTGTCAATTCTTCTTCTGTAGCTGTTAATTATACTTTAATAAAAAACATAAAAAAAATACCGGGGAAAAGAAATTGCTTTGTTACAATTTCAAATGAAAAAACAATATATATTGATCCTAGTAAGGATTTAATTGACAAATTAATGGTGGAAAAATAATGAATGAATATAAAAAATTTGCATATTATTACGATGAGGTAATGAGTGGCTTAAATTATGAACTTTGGGTTGATTTCATAACTCCATATATAAAAAAAACTGATAAAATTCTAGATTTAGCCTGTGGAAGCGGTACTTTATGTATTCTTTTAAAATTATTAGGATATGATGTTAGTGGTCTTGATTTATCATTTGATATCATAGATATTGCGAAAGAGAAAGCCAAAATAAATCATCTAAATATTCCTTTTTTTGTTAATGACATGACTAAATTTAATTTAAATGAAAAATATAATACAATTACTTGTTTTTTTGATTCTATTAATTTCTTAAAAGACAAGAATCAAATATCAATGCTTTTTGATTCTGTTTATGAACACTTAGAAGTCGGAGGTTATTTTATTTTTGATATGGCTTCTAATATCATGTTATTAGAATATGATAATCATAATTTTGAAAATGATTATGGTAATTTTCAGATTAAATGGACATCAAGCGTTAAAAATAAAACTATTAATCATTCAATAAAAATTAAAACTCCTTATGAGGAGTTTAATGAAAAATATATTGAATATTTTTATGAAACAAAAGATGTTCTTGATAAAAGATTCAAACTTCTTAAACTTGTTGGGGATTTCAACGATGATTTTGAAGCTGATGATGAAAGAATATTAATAGTTATGCAGAAACTATAGAACTTGATAATTCTTTATAAGTCATATTAAAAACATTTAAATATTTATTTACTGTTTCTTCATTTATTATATCATTTCTTAGTTCTTCTAAAAATGTTATGCTTTGAATATAAAGCATCTCTGCACCAAAATTTAATGTAACACCTTTTAATGAATGAACTTCATTATAAAGATTCATAATATCTTTGTCTTTTATAAATTGATTAATTATGGTAGAATAATTTTGATAATTTTTTAAAAAACTATTTATTATTATCTCATATATCATTTGATTGCCTGCTAAGTATTCAAGTGCTAATTTTTTGTTTGTATATGCCATTTTGTCACCTACCCAATACTATTTTAGCTATTTATTTTAAATAAGCAATCGAATTTTGTCGGATATATATTTTTTAGGAGGAAATTTATGAATTTTTTAAGAAAGTATTTAATAGTAATTATTTTTACAATTATAAGTATTGTTGGAGTATTTTACTTTTCATTTAATTTTGATATGGAAAAACTTGCATATTGTATAGTCGGAGTTATTGTTTTCCCACTTTTCAACCCAATTTGCAAGCTCGTTAGGTTAGATCTTCCTTTATCATTACAGTATTTATTTTATTTTTATATCTTTGGTGGTTTAATTTGTGGTAGTTCATTTGGATTTTATGATTTGTTTTCTTGGTGGGATTTACTATTACATGGTTTCTTTGGTGTAGTAGCATGTTATGTTTTTTACTTTATTATGGCAAAGGTAAGACTAATAAAACATATGAATGTTTATACGTTAATATTTTTAATGATTTCATTTACATTAGCTTGTGCTTGCATGTGGGAAATATTTGAATTTAGTGCCGATTTCTTAGTTGGAAGTGATTCTCAACATGTTAAAGATTGCATGGAAAAAGGTCAATTGCCTCAACACGATACAATGACTGATATGATGATTTCATTAGTTGGCGCGCTACTTACTTCAATATTAATATTAATTGATAAGAAACATGATTATAAAGTTATGAAAGCATTATATTTAGATTTCAAAATAAAAGAAAAAAATATAGAAGAAAAAAAATAGTCCAATGATGGACTATTTTTTTAATGTATAATTCAAATCATCTATTTTTATAAGCTTTGACTCGTAAAAAGTTTTAGTTACTTTTAAAAGATCTTTATAATCATTAATACCAATTGTTTCAAGAATTGAATGCATTGCTAATTGAGGAATTCCAATATCCACACTTTTAATATTAATTTTTGTAGATAATATTGAAGCTAATGTGGAACCGCCCTTTATATCTGATCGATTCCAAAATTTTTGAATTTTTATATTTGATTTATTTTTATATAAATCAAATATAGCATCCGATAATCCTGTTGTTGCATATCCCATATTTGCATTAAATTTTACTGCGATGCCCTTATTTAGATAACAGCAATTAAGTGGATCAGTTATTTCTATTTTATTTTGATTTACAGCATGCGCATTATCAATAGATAGCATTAAAGAATTATCTAATGCTTTATCCAAATTGAAACTAGAAATATTAAATGTATTCTTTATTTCCGTTAAAATTAAATCTAAATAATTTGAATCTGCACCATTTGATGTTGCACTTCCAACTTCTTCATTATCAAAGCAAGCAAAAATATTTATTGAATCTTCATTATTTCCTTTAATAAAACTATCAAATGAAGCATACGTACTTGCTAAATTGTCCAATCTTTGACTCATTATCATTTCGTTATTAATTCCAATAATATGTCCTTTATCTCTTAAATATAAGTTTAAATCATATGATACTATATCAGTTGACTTTATATTTAAGTTCATAGCAATTAAATCCTCTAAATTATTACTACTATCAGACGATAGAAGCGCATTTAAATCACGAGATAAATTATAAATGTAACCTTTATTTAAATCTGGATTTAAATGAATCGAAGTATTAGGTATAACTAATAAATCTTTATCCACATTAAAAAGTTTTGAAGCAATATTATCGTTCTCTTTGATAAATACTCGTCCTGCAATAGATAACGGGCGATCTAACCATGTTGATATAATTGCACCACCATACATTTGCGTGCTAAGTGCTAAATAAGGATTTTTAATATTACTGTTAGATTTAATTTTAAAATTTGGACTATCTAAATGTGATACACAAATATTAAAAGAGACATTAGATATATTTGTTGGAATTTTAAAAGCTATTATAGCTGAGTCATTTCTTTTCAAATAATAATTTTGATTTATAGATAGTCCCTTAAAATCTTTATCTTTTATATTAATAAATCCTTTAGCTTTCAATTCTTTTTCTAAATTGAAAACAGTATGATATATCGATGGACTTTCATTTATAAAATCAAGTAAATTTTTAACTTCCATACTATTCCTCCAAAATAATCTTTGCATTAAAGCATCTATTTTCACTAACTAAACCAACAAAATTGTGTTCATTATTTTCTATAAAATAGTGAACAGTTATTATGTCATTTAGCTTTGCTTCTTTAATATGTTCCATTTGAAAAGATTTTATTACAAAATTAGCCGGATATGTAACCATATTTAATATTAAGTCACCATATTTAGCATTATTCATATGACGATTATGATCTATATCACTATTAGAAACTATATATGTCATTTCTTTAGTTTCTTTATTTGCATATTCAATGTGAAGTTTATCTAATGAATCAAAATTAGATTTTTCTAAATGATCGCCAATATAATTAATTTTATCACTTCTAACAATTCTTCTCGTGTCCATATCTATAGTAACCCATTTAGAAGAGGCCTTAACCATTAATTCACCATCTAAAGAAAGTATTTCATAATCACGATCAAAATCAATTTTGCCTTTTTGTTTAGGCCATGTAGTAACTTTTATTTGTTGATTAGGAAGAGGCTGTTTATAGATTTCAAAGCGAGAGCGAATTAAAACCCAAAATATTTTATTTTCGACCATTGCATTAAATCCTACACCTATTTTATTAGCATGAATCCCTGCAAGTTCTTGAAAATAATCCAAAATTGCACTTATTCTTATATTATCGTTATAATCAAAATCGCTTTGTCTTAAAGGATATATTTGTTCATCATACATTATTGCCATAAAAGACCTCCAAAAATAAATTTCTTTTATTATTTTAGCATATTTAGGCGGTTTTTAAAACTAAGATTAAGAAAATAAGCATTTATTTTAAGTTTATTTATTAAAAAATCACATTTTATGATAGAATAGTTTTGGTGATTAAAATGAAAAATTATGTACAAAAAGCTTATGCTTATAATCAAACTGTAAGAATATATGCCGCCATTACAACTCAACTTTGTGAAGAAGCTCGTGTTATCCATAATCTATGGCCAACATCTTGTGGTATTTTAGGTCGTGTATTAACTATAGCGGCGATTATGAGCACAACATATAAAGAAAAAGAAAGATTGACTTTCAGAATAAATGGTGGTGGACCCGTAGGTCAAATAACTTGTGAAGCATCAGATGGATTCGTTCGTGGATTTGTTCAAAATCCTGGAATATATTTAACTAATAATGATACTGGTAAAATAAATATTTCATCTGGAGTTGGAGATAATGGGTTTATTCATGTTACTAAGGACCTACATATGCGTCACACCTTTACTTCTACTTCTGAAATACAAACTGGAGATATTGCGAATGACTTCACATATTATTTTGCGAAAAGTGAGCAAATTCCTTCTTCTGTTGGTCTTGGATTAGCGATTAATAAGGATCAATCAGTTAAAGCAGCTGGCGGCTTTTTAATTCAAGTTATGCCTGGATGTAAAAGTGAATATTTAGACGATTTAGAAAAAAGATTAAAGAGCATTAAGCCTGCATCACAGATGATTGAAGAAGGTTATAACACTGAACAAATGATTAATGAGATAACTGGTGGAGCATATGAAATATTAGAAACTAAAGAATTAGGCTATCGTTGTGATTGCTCAAAAGAAAGATTCTATAATGGGATTAAATCTTTAGGTGCTAAAGAGGTTGAAAGCATTATCGTTGAAGATAAAGGCGCTGAAGTAAGATGTCATTTTTGTGGTGAGATTTATAACTTTTCTGAAGATGAGTTAAAACAAATATTAACTGAAATTGATAATAATTCTACTTTAAATTAATAAATAAACCTGCTAAAGTTAGCAGGTTATTTTTTCAATTCTTCTATAATTTCTAATAAACAATTCGGATTATTATAATTTTCAAAGCGCGATATTTCTTTTTTTTCAATTATTATTGAATCTAAAACTTTAATTTCAAAATATTTATTATCTTTAAAATATCGGCCAATTAAAGGCTTTTTTATTCTTTTAGAAGTTTCAAATTCTTGCTTGTATGCTTCCTCATTTTTTATATGGTAGTCTTGATGATACTCTTCTGCTTTATAAAATATTGACTCAGTTAATACTTTTACTTTTACTTCTTTTTTATATTCTTCTTCATATATTTTGAAAAAATGTTGAATTATTTTTTTATATTCATCATTATTAGTGAATATGGCTGTCTTATAACTACTTCCACGATCTATATATTGTCCATTATCGTCAAATGGATCAATTGAAGATAAATATATTTCTAATAATTGATTAAAGTTAATCTTATCTTTATTAAAAGTAATTTTTACACTTTCATAATGTTTTGTATTTCCATCTTTAACTTCAAAATAGTTAGGATTCACTTTTTCTCCACCACTATATCCATTTAAAACTTTCAATACTCCGTCATATTCATAATATGGTTTTGCCATACACCAAAAGCAACCACCAGCAAAAACTATATCTTCATAATTTCCTTTTATATACTCATATTCAATTAATGAGGCTTCATATTCAAACCCTACGTTTGTATACGCTTTATTACTTATAGGATTTTCTAAATCAACAAATAATGTTGGTATTTTGCCATTTTTATATGAAATTGCCGATAAAGTTTCAACGAGCTTTTGAGCAAGTTTCAAACCTCTATATTCGACTTTTGTATAAACTGAATTAATAGTATTTAAATTAAAAATTCCTTTGCTAAGTACTGCCATTGATAAAATATTTTTAGAGTCATAAATAGCATAAACATCATTTTTCAATAAGTCATTGCTAATGTTAATTATTTCTTCTTCACTTAAATATTTATTATATATTTCCAAGTGAAAATTTTTAATCAGTTCATATGAGTCTTTAATGTCTCTAATCTTTTCAACACAAGCATGAATATTTAAATTTTCATTAATGTTTTTCATTATAGACATTATATGTATTTTATTAAATATTCCCGTATGTTTTTTTGTATAATTTTCAATAAAGCTTTTTATTAATAATTCTTCACCCAAAATTCCCTTAAATTCTAAATTGTAATCTAATAAAACATCTACTGCCTCATCAATTAATAAACTACTTCCTGCTAATAAAAGATTAAAAGGTTTTTTATATACCATATATAATTTTGCAGAATCATTATATACTTTGATAAAAAATAAATCTTTTGAAACCTTTAAATCTGATTCATAACTATTTTTTATTATTAATTGATTTATAATTAAATTATTAAGTAAATCAAATTTATTATCTAAGAAAAATTCATTTCCAGTCTCATAAAATTTATGCATTATCTTCCATCAATTAGAATATATTTGATACAAAATATGGTCTAATTGCCCCTTTGAATTGTTCTTCTATATATGATTTAGATGTATCAGATGTTAAAACTTTTACTAAATCAGATGCCCATTCTTCTTCTTTATCTGTATTCCTGATTGCTAATATATTAGCGTTAATATGAGTTGGATCTTTTTCTTCACAAATTAGTTCAGCGCTACTTAAGCCTGCTTGAATAGCAAACGTTGCATTCACTAGTCCTAAATAAACATCTTGATCATCTAAAGATGCGGCAATCAATGAAGTTTGAATTGGCGTAATTATTAAATTTTTAGCATTAACATTTATATAATCATTTATGTCTGTTGCCGCTAATGTGTCGGGTAATGTATTTGATAATTCAATTAGTCCTTCAGCTTCTAAAATTTTCAAACATCTTTTCAAATTTGAAGAATCATTTGCAACAGTAATTTTAGCGCCATTTGGAATATCACTTATCGAATTAATACCACTTTTTTTACTATATCCTCCATACACACAATCATATAGCTTTGCTGCGCAAAATAAATCGGTATTATTACTTTTATTATAAGCATCTAAAAATGGTTCATGTTGAAATAAATTAGCATCAATTGTTCCTTCGTAAAGAGCAATATTTGGGGTGTTAAAATCGTTAAATAGTTTTATTTCAACCTCATATCCCAATTCTTCATAATCTTTTATTATATTATTGATAATTGGTTCTCCTGGTTGACTCATTGTCCCAATTACAATTGTATTCTTGTTATTGCAACTTGTTGTACTAAATAATCCTATTGTTAAAACTAATAATAAACTAAATATTCTTGTTATTTTTCTCATAATTTTCTCCTTGTTATTTGACTTTCTTATAAATAAAATTTCCTAATAATTGAACTGCTAAAACTAATAAAATTAAAGTGATTACAGCATACATCATTGCAGCTGTATCATAATTTGTTAGACCATAATCAATTGCAAATTGACCAAGCCCACTTCCTCCCACAACTCCTGACATCGCACTAAATCCAATTAGAGTCACAATTCCTAATGATATACCTAAAACTATTGCTGGTAATGCTTCTCTAAAAACTACTCTTGTTACAATTTGAAAAGTTGATAAACCAAGTGAATATGCTGCCTCAATTATTCCATCTTTAACTTCAATCAAAGCATTTTCTATAATCTTTGTAAAGAAAGGAATCGCTGCGACTGTTAATGGTACAATAAATGCTTCTGTTGACATACTACTGCCAATTCCAGTTAAAAGTTTCATTACGTTTCTTGTGAATGGAATTAACCAAAAAATTAAGATGTAAAATGGAAAACTTCTGAAGATATTTACTATAACATCTAAAACCTTGTATGTTATTTTAGCTTCTTTCGATTTCCCTTTTCTAAGTAAAAATAAAATCGAGCCTAATATTAGACCAAAAATTATGGCAATTATAGCTGAAATCAGTACTACTTTTATTGTATCAGTCAAAATATTTCCTAAATATTTTTTAAAATAATCACTTACACTTAAGCTTAAAATATTATTCATTAATAATTACCTCATATTCTAAATTATGATTTTTGATATATTCAATTATTTTGTTTTCATCATTCTTGGCTATATTTATAATTAATGAACCTAAAATATGATTTTGGAATCTTTCTAATTTTCCATATGCAATATCAAAATCAACATTTAATTCTCTTGCCATTTTAGTTATAAAGGAGCTTTCAGTAAAAGATTTTGGAAAAAATAATTTTATATTTATTCCGCTTGTTGGTAAAATCTGTTCTTCTTCAATTAATGTATTAAGCATATTATTTTTACTTAAGAAGATTTCATCTGTTTCTCCTACTTGAATTAATTTTCCTTCACTTAAAATAGCAATACTTTCGCAAATCTCTTTAACTACTTCCATTTGGTGAGTAACTAAAATAATTGTTATACCAAATTCATTATTTATTTTTTTAAGTAAATTAAGTATTTGTTTTGTGGTAATGGGATCAAGTGCTGAGGTTGCTTCATCGCAAAGTAAGATATTTGGATTTGAAGCTAACGCGCGTGCTATCGCTACCCTTTGTTTTTGACCACCAGATAATTCACGAGGCTTACTCTTTAGTTTGTCTTTGATACCTACTATATTAGCAAGTTCAATTACTCTTTTGTTTATTTCGTCTTTTTTTAAATGACTACATCTAAGTGGCAGGGCAATATTTTCATAAACATTTTTAGTTTCAAGTAATGAAAAATGTTGAAATATCATTCCGATGTTTTTTCTTAACAACCGAAGATCTTTCTTCCTCAATTTAGTAACATCGACTTCATTTACATAAATATTACCTGATTCAATAGTCTCTAGTTGATTAATCGTTCTAAGTAGTGTTGATTTTCCAGCGCCTGATTTTCCAACTATACCAAAAATTTTACCTTTTGGAATTTCTAAACTTATATCGCTTAATGCTTCTAAATTATTGTATTTTTTTACTACATTTTCAAATTTTATCATTTTATGCACCACCTCTTTTTTTCTGTATATATTTTAATTTTTTATCCAATTTTTTTTGCTAGCATTATTAAAATTATATTATTGTAATTAAGATATAAAACCAATTTTTAAGAATAAAAAAATCTCGTCCCATGAAAGGACGAGATATAAATATCCGTGTTACCACCTATCTTCGTTATTGCCTTACGACAATAACCTCTAAGAGTACAAACATACTCCGTCGCTTTAACGGGCGAACACGTCTTACTTTAATACTTAAACTCAAGCAAGCAACTCCAAGGCCATTTTCAATTAGTCATTCTCATCCTTTTCCACCAACCAAGGACTCTCTATCAAGAAATTGTAATTTACTCTTCTTTTCATAGTCTTTATTTCTTAAAAATTTATTTCATTATAGCACAACAAATTAATGTGTCAACACTATTTTTTAAATTTCATGCAATTTGAACACATATTACATTTTTTATTTAACTTCTCTTCAAAATATAAAGCTAAACTATAATGAAGACATTTAGATGTTAAACAATAATTTATTACGTTTTTTATATTTTTATATTTTGTTTTTTTTAAGTTATATTTTTCTTTTATATTTTTAATATTCTTTATAGAATTTGATATAAAATATTCGCTACATTTTATATCATTATAGTCATATAATATTATACATTCACCATATTCATTATCTCTTGAGCACCTTCCAGATTGTTGAGACAAGTCCTCCATTGATGATGGTAAACTATAATTTATTACAAATCTAATATTTGACTTATTTATTCCCATTCCAAAGGCATTTGTTGCAATTAAAATTTTTTTACTACCATTGATAAAATCATTTTGATTTTTTAATTTTATATTATTTTCTAACATTCCATGATATATAATTACCTCAAAATATTTAGAAAGATAGTTAGAAAGATGCAATACTTCTTTTATTGTTAGAGCATATATAATACCTGATTTTTCAATATTGTTCTTTAAATAATTTAGCAAATAAAAGTCTTTATTCTTTACTTTTATAACTTTATAAAATAAATTTTTTCTATCAAAACTTGACTTATAAATATTTGGCTTGTTAAGTTTTAAAACATTAATTATATCATTAATTACCTCATTATTTGC
The DNA here is from genome assembly GCA_031549865.1 of Anaeroplasmataceae bacterium. Lineage (GTDB taxonomy): Bacteria > Bacillota_I > Bacilli_A > Acholeplasmatales > Anaeroplasmataceae > JAVBPE01. Next base: position 109,410 of record JAVBPE010000005.1, read on the forward strand.
GGTAGCTGAAAATGCACTTATAACGGGACGTTTTTTTAATTTCTCAATAAAATTAGCAATATTTTGATAACTTGGTCTAAAATCATGCCCCCAAACGCTTATACAATGAGCTTCGTCAATCGAAATTTGTGCTATGTTTAATTTCAAAATAACACTTAAAAATTCTTTATTTAATAATTTTTCAGGCGAAGTATATAGAATTTTTATCTTATTAGAATTCAAATCTGTATATATTTTTTTTATTTCATTATAATCTAAGCTTGAGTTTAAATATGCGCTTTTTATATTATTTTGTCTAAGTTCTCTATTTTGATCAATCATTAAAGAAATTAATGGTGAAATGACGATTGTTAACCCATTGAGTAAAAGTGCAGGTATTTGAAAACAAATACTTTTCCCGCCACCAGTTTGAAATATTGCAATAGTATCAGTTAACGACAAAATGGAATCAATAACTTCCTCTTGTGGATTTCTAAATTCAGAATACCCATACATTGATTTTAAAATATTATATTTATTCATTATATCACCATTGTTATAATTAACGTTAAATATAATAATTACTTAATTTATAATAAAAAATCTACTTAAAAAAGTAGATTTTAATAATTTCTAAAATTGGATGATAAAAAACCTGCTGTGAATTCTGCCCATGTATAATTGGTCATATATTCACCATGGTAGCTATTTATTGCCTTGATATCACCTTTTTCATAATCATAATAATCACAAGAGAAAATTTTTGAATTGATATAATAATATCCTCTTTTTTTAAAAATAATATTCTCTATTTTATTGTCTTGTAAAGTTTTAAGCATTTCAGCAATTATAGTATGAACATAAGATTGATTGCTTCTATTATAAATTGAATCTTCCAATAAAATTGCGGCAAGTTCCTTTTTACTGACTGCAGCACCTTTACGATCAACCAAATATGCTAATGCTTCTTTAGATTTATTACGTTTAAATAAAACTGGCTTTTCATCAATAAAAATTTCAAAATTTCCAAAACATTGAATATAAATTCCTTCATTAGGTTTTTTTATTGGAATACGCAAATTTTCTAGTTCGCCTACTATAAGCTCCTTGCTAACTGGCTTTAAAATGTAACCAGATGCATGCATATTAAAGGCGTTTCGCATATAGTCACTATAACCTGTAACAAAAACTATATTTGTTAAACTATATATATCTTTAAGATTTTTAGCAAGTGTCAATCCGTCTACATCAGGCATCTCAATATCTAAAAAAGCAACATCAATTTTATTTTTTTTAGCATATTCTAATGCTTCAAAACTTGAATTAAAACAATTTAATTCTAATTCCAAATTTATTTTAGCGACTTCTCGTTTAAAGTAAGTCAAAGAATGAATTTCATCATCTACAGCAATTATATTCATTTTATTTCACCTTCTTTGGTATTATTATTTTAACATTAGTTCCCTTATCGATGACACTTTCAATAGATAATGTCCCATTACACATATATTTTAGTCTTTCAGTTACATTTATAATACCTATATGACTTCGATTTTTATCCAAAGCGATATCCTTACTAAAACCTACTCCATCATCACTTACTATTATAATTATTTCATTATCATTTTCATTAGTTTCTATTTTAAGAGTTCCACCATTTCTTTTTTTAGTTATACCGTATCTTATGGCATTTTCAACTATGGGCTGTAGTGTTAATACAGGAATATGAAAATTAGTAACTTTGATATCATATAGAATATTTAATTTATCTAAAAAGCGAAGTTTTTCTAGTGAAAGATATTGTTTAGTATGTTCAAATTCGATATGAAAAGGAATTAATTCTTTTTGAGTTAAGGAGTCCATATTAAAGCGTAAGTACTTTGAAAATGTAAATATTGCATCATGTGCTCTCTCGTTTTCATAAACAAGACCATCAATAGCAGTTAGTGTATTAAATAAAAAATGTGGCTGAATTTGACTCAACATAATTGAGATGCGACTATCCATTAATTCTTGTTCTTGCATTCTTATTTTTTCTTCTTGCACATATTGCATATTAACAAAAACAATTAAAAATGATATGGTTATTGCGGCGTATGGTGATAGAACATTATGAAATTTTATGCTTATTAAAATTGTAAGCATTGGAATAATCGAGTATGTCAATAAGATAAGTGTTGTTCTTAATTGAAGTTTTTTTCTATATTTTATAACAACCAAAAACGATAAGAAAAGAATAATAATTGCATATAAATACATTAACCAATAATATTTGCCTAAAACATAACCTAGATTGCGATCAATAGTATAAATCATTCCATTAAAAAAAGAAATAATTAAGAGAATATGTGCAATTAGTGCAAAAAAAGCAGCTATTAAAAAAATTTTTCTTTCAATTTGCTTGTCTAATTTAATACAAGCTGTAATATATAAAACAAAAATTAATATATCTAAGATACTAAAACTATAAGAAAAATAATTCATAATCCAACTTAAATAATACAAGATTGAGCCCATATTGCCATCAAATAGCCACGTTGAAATATCAAAAGAAATCATTAAAAAATGAATTATTAAAACTAATAAAAATATTTTGTTTTCTCGTTCTTTTTTATTCTTACTTGTTAATTGACAAATTATTAAAACCAAAACAATAGAAAAACAAAAGATTTCTAAAACTAAATTTGTTAAAACATAATCCATTATATCACCACATCTTTATTTAATTATAACATAGTAAAATTAAAATAAAACTACTGACTAATTTAATAATCAATAGCTTTATTTAAAACTTTGTAAAGAAGAAAATACAAATTTTTCATTTCTTCTTCATCTAAATTAATACACGATGCTATTTTGTCTGGAATAGATTGCGCTAATTTTTTAAGTTCAATTCCCTTTGAAGTAAGAGTTACTATAACAATTCTTTCATCAGATTTATCTCTAGTTCTTCTTATGAAATCATTTGATTCTAACTTTTTTAATAATGGAGTTAAAGTTCCAGAATCTAAATACAATTTTTCACCTAGTTTTTTTACATTTATAGCATTTTCTTCCCATAAAACCATCATAGTAATATACTGCGTATATGTTAATCCAATTTTATCTAAAAAAGGTTTATATAGTCTAATTACATTATTTGCGGCTGCATATAACGGAAAACATATTTGATTCTTTAACATTAATTTATCCATTTTTCTTACTCCTTTGTTTGGGCTTCTTTTATAGCAATAGATAATTGATCACTACATGAAGTAGGACGCCGTCCACATTTAATACCTTCACATTTTAAAATAACATCTTCTGCCTTTGCTCCATCTAAAATTCTAGAAATTGCTTCTAAATTACCTTGACAACCATTAGTAAATTTTATATTACTAATTATACCATTTTCTAAATCAAATTCAATTTGTGAGCTACAGGTATTTTTTGTTTTATATAAATATCTCATTATTCCTCCAATAGTTTTTTAATTTCATTTTCAATTTTTAATGGTGTCTTTGTAGGCGCATATCTAGCTACTACTTCACCTTTTTTATTAATTAAAAATTTAGTGAAATTCCATTTAACATCATTACCAAAAATTCCTTTTGTTGATTCTTTTAAATATTTAAATAAAGGCGAGATATTCTTTCCTTTAACATCAATTTTTAAAAATTGTTTAAAAGTAATACCATATCGGCCAGTACAAAAACTATGAATTTCTTCTTGAGTGCCTGAAGCCTGATTCATAAACTGATTACATGGAAAATCTAATATTTCAAGCCCTATGTTATTATATTTTTCATACAAATCCTGTAGTTCATCATATTGTGGGGTAAATCCACAACCAGTTGCGGTATTAACAATTAATAATACTTTACCTTCATATTCTTTTAAATTGATAGTATTTCCTTCATTATCTAAAACTTCAATATTATATAAGTTCATTTTGTTTTCTCCTTGTTTACAATTGAATTGTATACAATTGATAATAAAATGTCAATGGTAAAATAAAAAAAGATGCAAAAAGCATCTAATTAAACATTGCAATCCAGATATTTAAATATGTTGCAAATAAGATCCAAACTAAATAGGGAATCATTATATAAGATGCAAGTTTATTAATTTTTAAGAAATATAAAATCATAAACATGACTAAAAAATCCAAAATTATAATAATAACTAAAGCAATCCAAAATTCCAACATTCCAAAAAAGACAATACTCCATAAAAAATTAAAAAATAATTGAACACAAAATATTGCAATTCCAATTTTTCGCTTCTTTAAATCTTTATCTAAGGCATTAATGATTAACCATATAGCAATTCCCATTAATGTGAATAATATAAACCAAACAATTGGAAAGACAATATTTGGAGGAGCAAGTGGTGGTAATTTTAAACTGTTATATGTTTCTTTGACATTCCCAGAAAATAAACTTGAAAGCAAACCTATGGTATTTACAAAAACTATGCATAATAATAAATCAATGATACTATATTTTTTAATATTAAAACCTCCATTTTGATATATTATATGAAGTTTTATTAAATAATATTAAAAAAAGAATCAGATTAATCTGATTCTAGTCTAATAAGTGTAGTGCTATTTTATATTTTGAATCTAAAGCTGTATCAGTTGGGGCATCGTTTTGATAACGTTGTACTACTGCTTGAGATTTTTTAACTGGTTGTAATGTCCCGGCACCAGCAACACATCCGCCAGGGCATCCCATACCTTCAAGTAAATATCCATCGTATTTTCCAGCACGCGCTAATTGTAATAATTTTTTACATTCATGTAATCCTTGAGCAGAAGCTATTTTAACTTCTCTAGTTGGATCCATTTTATATATAACATTCTTAACTGCTTCAGCAACTCCACCAGAAACGGCAAATCCACGACCGGTTTTTGAACTTTCATTAAAATTTGGTGATGACTTTAGAGATTTAAAATCAATCTCTTTGGCTTCAAACATCCCCATCAATTCTTCAAAAGTCAATACAAAATCAACATCACTTCTAACTGACTTTCTTGATGCTTCTAATTTTTTTGCAGAACATGGTCCGATGAAACATACTTTACAATTCTTATGTTCTTTCTTTTGTAAACGTGCTGTTAACACCATTGGCGTTAAAGCCATGGAAATATTTGAAGCTAAATCAGGGAAAGTTTTTTTAGCCATAACTGACCATGATGGACAACATGATGTAGCCATGAAAGGTTGTTTAGCTGGAACTTTATCTAAGAAATCATGAGCTTCTTCTATAGTACATAAATCTGCCCCAATTGCAACTTCAACAACGCCATCAAATCCTAATTGTTTCATCGCATCCTCAAGTTTATCTGGACTAACATTTGGTCCGAATTGACCAACAAATGCTGGAGCAACAATCGCAATAACGCGATCTTTTCTCTTTATCGATTGTATTAATTGGAAAATTTGTGATTTATCAGCAATTGCACCAAAAGGGCAGTTAACAATACACATTCCGCAAGAAACACATTTTTCTTGATCAATAATTGCTTTACCATTTTCATCTGATTTAATCGCATCCATACCACAAGCTTTTTCACATGGACGTTCACGTTTAGCTATTGCATCATATGGACAAACATCTTTACATCTTCCGCATTTAATACATTTTTCAGGATCAATAACAGATTTTCCATTTACCATTGATATCGCGTTTTTTGGACATACTTCAATACATGGATGAGCTAAACACCCTTGACAACCATCAGTAACTTTATATGATGAAGTTGGGCAAGCATTACATGCAAATTTAATTATATTTACAAGTGGTGGTTCATAGTATTTTGCGGCAATAGTTGCCTTATCAATACCTTCAGTTATAACTGTATGTTCATCAATTTTTCTTAAAGGAAGTCCAATTGCTAAACGCAGACGTTCACCAACAATCGCTCTTTCTAAGAATATTGATTCTCTATATTTAGCAACTTCTCCTGGCAAAATTTTATATGGCAATAATTCCATTTTGGAATAATCGTCATTTTCATATGCTAAGCGTGCTACTTCTGTAAATACTTTTCTTCTTATATCTGTAACAGATGAATAAATACCTCTCATTTTATTCGTCCTCCTTATATACCAAAAGTTATTATAACATAATATAAATATTTTGCACTAGAATAATTTGTTAAATAACAATATCTTCAAATATAACGTTTTCAATTACTTCACTTAATTTATTAGGATTAAGTAAAACTTGATATCCGACTTTTCCTGCAGAAAAAATTATTTCATCTATTATCAAAGCTGTTTCATTAAAGACTGTAACAAAAGGCTTTTTCATTCCAATAGGAGAACATCCACCTCTTATATATCCAGTTAAATTTAATAAATCTTTCATATTAATTAATTCCATATTTTTTTCTTTAACTGCTTTCGCGCATTTCTTTAAATCTAAATTAGAATTCACTGGAATCACAAAAACATAATATTTTTTATTTCCAGATATACATACTAAAGTTTTAAAAACATAATCAGCTTCTTTGTTTATTAATCTTGCGACTTCAATTCCATCAACAAAATCATCACAAGGATATTCTAAGGCCTCATAATCTATTTTTTTTTGATCTAAAATTCGCATTACATTTGTTTTTTCCATATTATCTTTTTTCTAATTCTTTTTTAATATCTTCCCAAGTCAAATCTTTCATTTCTAATAAAACAGTAACATGATATATTAAATCAGCTACTTCAAAAATAACATCTTCTTTATTAGTATTTTTAGCAGCAATTATAGTTTCTGATGCTTCTTCACCAATTTTCTTTAATACTTTATCAATCCCCTTATCGAATAGATAATTAGTATAACTTCCTTCTTTTGGATTAATTTTACGGTCATGAGTAATTTTTGATAACTTATCAAAGATATCATCATTTGATTCTTTTAGCTCATTTTTTTCATGAAGCATAATATAATCTTGACCTTCTAAATCTTGATAAAAACAAGTAACATTACCTGTATGACATGTTATGTTATTCTTTTGTTCTATTTGAATTAAAATAGCATCTCCATCACAATCAATAGATAAACCTTTTAAATATTGAAAATTACCACTTTCTTCACCCTTAAGCCATATTTTTTTACGACTGCGTGAATAATAATGAACTTCATTTGTTGCAAGTGTTTTTTCTAATGCTTCTTTGTTCATATAAGCCTGCATTCTCACATGCTTATTATGATAGTCTTGGGCTATTACTGATACTAAGCCATCTTTATCAAATGAGACCTTATTTAATAATTCTTCTTTAGTCATTACTTATTTCTCCTTACACTTACGCCATTTATTGCTAAATAATCTTTTAACTCTTTTATATCTAATTCTTTAAAGTGAAATAAACTAGCAGCTAAGCAAGCATCACAATTGGTATTTTTAAAAGCTGTTAAGAAATCTTCCTTCTTTCCTGCTCCACCTGAGGCAATAACTGGAACATTAACATTATCAACAATTAATTTTGTAATTACCTCATCATAACCATCTTTTGTTCCATCTTTATCCATTGAAGTTAAAAGTATTTCCCCAGCTCCAAGCCTAACGCCTTCTTTAGCCCAAGATATAGCTTCAAGTTTGGTATTTTTTCTTCCACCATGCGTATATACTTCATAGATTTCTAATTCTTCATTATATTTAACATCTATTGCAAGGACAATACATTGAGAACCAAAAATCTCTGATGCTTCTTTAATAAAATTAGGATTAGTAATAGCACTTGAATTAATAGACACCTTATCAGCACCAGCATTTAAACATTTTCTAATATCGTCTATTGTTCTTATGCCTCCACCAACAGTTAAAGGAATAAAAACTTCTTTAGCGGTATTTTTAATAACATCATAGATTGTTTCGCGCTCATCACTCGTTGCTGTAATATCTAAGAATACTAATTCATCTGCTAAAGAATTATTATAATACTTAGCTATTTCAACAGGATCTCCAGCATCTCTTAGTCCAACGAAATTTACACCTTTTACAACACGTCCATTTTTAACATCTAAACATGGAATTATTCTTTTACCTAACATAATTTTTCAAACCTTTCTATTGCAGATTTTAAATTTATCGCACCGTCGTAATAAGCTTTACCAATAATGCAACTATCTGCACCAATTCTATAGGCGCCAGCTACATCATCAATTGATGATATTCCGCCTGATACAGTAAACAACATATTTGTTTCATCTATTAATTTTTTCGTCTCTTCTAAATTTGGTCCACTTAAAGTTCCATCTTTAGATATATCCGTATAGACAATATATTTAACACCTATTGTTTTTAAATTATTACAAAAATCTAAAGCTGTTAAAGCTGTTATAGTTTTCCAACCATTGATCGCAACATTACCGTTTAAAGCATCTACTCCAACAACTATTTTTTCAGCACCATAAAGTTTAATTAACTCTTTAACAAAGTTAATATTATTAACAGCCATTGAACCAATAATAATACGATTAACGCCTAAATCAAGCCATTTTTTAGCAGTATCTAAATCTCTTATTCCACCACCCAATTCTACTAATAGCTTTGTATTTTCAATTATATTTTTAATTACATTTATATTTTCTAAACTACCTAAAGCACCATCTAAATCTACAACATGTAAATATTTCGCCCCAAGGTCTTCTAATGTTTTTGCCATCATAACAGGATCATTTGAATAAACAGTTTTTTGATCAAAATCACCTTTATATAAACGAACTACATTTCCTTCTTTAATATCAATAGCTGGATAAATTTTCATTATAACTCTCCAAAATTCTTTAAAATTTTAAGCCCAGCCTCACCACTTTTTTCAGGATGAAACTGAACTCCATAAATATTTTTATTCCAAACTGCACAAACAAAATCATTTTCATAATTAGTTATAGCAGCTGTTTGCCTATCATTAATATTATAAGCTCCATATGAATGCACAAAATAAAAATATGAATCATCTTCTATTCCCTTAAATAGTGGACAATCATTTTTTATATTAATTGTATTCCATCCAACATGAGGTATTTTTTCATTTAAAACGCTTAAATACTTTATTTCTCCACTTACTAGTCCAAGACCTAAATGATTACCAAATTCATAGCTTTTTTCAAATAACAATTGATAACCTAAACAGATTCCTAAAATAGGTATTTTTTTTAATGCTGCTTCTTTTATTATTAAATCTAATCCACTATTAGTTAGTAGTTTAATTGCATCTTTAAATGCTCCAACTCCTGGGAGTATAATTTTAGTTGCATTAAGAATTTCTTCATTTTTATTTGTAACAATATGGGCTAAACCTAAATATGATAATGCATTAGAAATGCTTCCGATATTTCCCATCTTGTAATCAACAATCGCAATCACTATAATACCCCTTTAGTTGATTGTAATATTTCAACTTCTTTAGTTGCTATTTTTAAGCATCTTGCAACCGCTTTAAACATTGCCTCAGCAATATGGTGATTATTTGACCCTCGTAACTTCATAATATGTAAATCAATAGAGGCATTAAAGGCAAATGCTTTAAAGAATTCATTAATCATTTCAGTTTCCATTTGACCTAATTTTGGTATTGTAAAGCAGTCATCAAAAGAAAAATTGGGACGATTACAAATATCTATTGCTGCTAACACTAAAGTTTCATCCATTGGTATAGTCTGTGACGCATAACGTTCTACTTTTGAATCTTTTAAGGCTTCTTTTAACATTAATCCTAAAACAATTCCTGTATCTTCAATTAAGTGATGAGAGTCAACATGAACATCGCCAACTGCTTCAATTTTGATATCAAATCCACTATGTTTAGATAATTGTTCAAGCATATGATCAAAAAAACCAATACCAGTACTTATTTCATATTGACCTTTTCCATCAACTACTAATTCACCTTTAATTTTAGTTTCTAAAGTATTTCTTTCTAAAATTGATTTACGCATAAAATTCACCTATTTTCTTTAAAACTAAATTATTTTCTTCAACAAAACCAATTGTTAAACGAATATAGAACTCATCATTTATAACAAATTTACGAACTATTATTTTATTTTTTTCTAAAAAAGCAAATAATTCCTTTTGGCACTTAAACAAAATAAAGTTAGCATCTGATTTATAAACTTCAATATTTTTAATATTTTTTAATTCCTTATAAACTCTATTTTTTTCTTTAATAATATATTTTATATTCTTAGAATAGAGATTTGCATTATCAAGCACTATAGAACCTAAAATAATATTATTTGTATTTGTTCTATAAGGTGATTTAACTGAATCAATCATCTTAATATTTGATTTATTTGAGATAACATATCCAAGTCTTAATGCAGCCATTGAATAGGCTTTAGAAAATGTTCTTAAAACTAATAAATTATCATATTTATTTATTAACGATACTACTGAGTCACTACCAAATTCTTGGTATGCTTCATCAATAATAACTAAATTAGTTGTTGCTTCAATAATGCTTATTAAGTCATCTTTACTAAATGCTTGTCCAGTCGGATTATTAGGTGAGCAAATAACAGTGATAAAAGGATTAACTTCTTTTATTTTTTTTATAATATCACTTGCATAAAATTTAAAATTCTTGCGAGGGACTACATATTCGATTTCACCAGCATTTAGTTTACTATAAATTGAATACATTGAAAAAGATGGAGTTAAAGTTAATATTTTTTTATTTTCAATAGTTGATTTTAAAATAATATCAATTAAATCATCACTACCTACTCCAATGGTAGATTCAAGTGGGTCAATATTATAAAATTTAGCAATACTTTCTCTTAAACGCATCGCATCTGTATCAGGATAACGATTAAAGTCTATCTTTCCCAATTCTTCTTTGTATTTTTTCAAAATTGATGTGGGAATATTAAATGGAGACTCATTTGAGTTTAAAAATATTCCTTCTTTCATTTCAGATGGTTCATAAGGTGCCAAATCCTTAAATCTATCTTTTAAATACTTATTATCAATCATTTAATCTTACCTCTACTGCTAAAGCATGGGCATCTAGGCCTTCCGTACGTGCAAATAAACTTACGTCATTTGCCAATTCTTTGAATGCTTCTTTAGAGAAATTTACTAAAGAAGATTTTTTAATAAAATCATCAACTCCAAGTGGAGAGAAAAATCTAGCTGTTTGGCACGTTGGAAGCACATGATTTGACCCGGCCATATAATCGCCTAAAGATTCAGGTGAATAATATCCCATAAAAATACAGCCTGCATTTTCTACTTTGCTTAAAATTTCAAAAGGGTTTTCTACTTGTAATTCTAAGTGTTCCGGGGCAATTATGTTTGCTAACTTTATTGCCTCATCCATATTATTAACCACAATAATTCTACAATAATTTTTAATAGATTCATTAATAATTTCTTTTCTTGTAAGAACATTTAAAACAAAGTTTTCCACTTCTTTTTGGGCTTTAAGCGCTAATTCTTCACTTGTTGTAATAAGTACTCCTGATGCTAATTCATCATGTTCTGCTTGGCTAAGTAAATCGGCCGCAATATATTTGGGGTTTGCACTACTATCGGCAACAACGCATATTTCACTTGGTCCAGCAATTGAATCAATTGAAACAGTACCAAATACTGCCTTTTTAGCTAATGCTACAAAAATATTACCCGGTCCAACTATTTTATCAACCTTACTTACACTTTCAGTTCCAAAGGCAAGTGCCGCTATCGCTTGAGCACCACCCATTTTATAAATTAATTTAACATTGCAAATATAAGCAGCAGCTAATATAATATCGCTTAATTTTTCTTCTTTTGAAGGCGTAGCCATATAAATATTTTTGCACCCTGCAATAATTGCCGGAATAGCATTCATTAAAATTGATGATGGATATGAAGCTTTCCCACCAGGAACGTATATGGCAACATTTTCGATTGCAGTAATTCTAGAACCTAATATTTCTCCATTTGATTTATCTAATAGCCATGAATTTCTTTTTTCTTTTAAATGAAATTCATAAATTCTTTTATAAGATTTTTCAATAACATTTCTTAAATTTAAATCTAGGTTATCATAACCGATTTTCATTTCTTCTCTTGTTACGATAAAGTTTGTTTTATTTAAATTTGGATTATCTAGCTTGTTAATATATGTAAATAATGCCTGATCTTTATTTTTTCTAACATTTAATACAATCTCATCAACAATTGCTTGATAAGGTGAATTAAAAATATCTCCACGTGTACCTAAAATATCTAAGAAATCTTTAATTTCTTCGTTTTTTATTATTTCTATCATAATTTATCACCTAAACAATTTTTGATTTTATTAATTAAATCAAAGACTTCTTCATTTTTTATTTTAATTGAAGCTTTATTCGCAATAATACGAGCACTAATATCAGAAACAGTTTCTAAAACAGCTAAATTATTTTCAATTAATGTTTTTCCACTTTCAACAATGTCAAATATAACATCAGAAAGTCCTACAAGTGGAGCTAGTTCAACACTTCCATTTAATTTAATAATTGAAACATTTCTATTTGTTTGTTCAAAATATTTTTTAGCTGAATATGGATATTTAGTCGCAACTCTTATTACTTTATTTGAAGTTAAAATATCTCTGTCACGTTCAAAACCAGCAACACAAAATTTACATGCTCCATATCCTAAATCAAGCACTTGATAGACATCACGATTTTCTTCACTTATTGTATCAAAGCCAACTATTCCAATATCAGCAGCCTTATGTTCAACAAAAATAGGAACATCTGTTGGTTTGCATAAGAAGAAAACAATACTCTTATCATCACTTTCAAATATTAACTTTCTTGATTCATCACTATAATTGGTAGTAATGCCAATTTTTTCTAATAGCTTTAAAGAATCTTTCCCAAGACGTCCTTTGGCTAAAGCGATCTTTAACATATAATTTCCTCCTTCATTTCATTATTAACAAAATAAATAAATTTTGTATAAGTTTTATCTAATTCTTGTTTTGCAGAATTCAAATCTTTAGAATTTAATATTTTTACATTCACTTTATTATCTATAAATAAGCTTTTAATAAATTCATCTACTAAAACTGTATATTTATCATAATAAACTGCATAAACTTCCTTACTATCTTTAATAGGTGCTAATAAGGGAATTATTTTGTCAACATATAATCCAAATCCTATTGCTGGTATAATACTATTTACATTTGGGTTTTTAATTAAATTATCATATCTACCACCTGATAACACTTCAACTCCAGAATCACCAACATAACCCATAAAATAAATTCCTGTATAATAAGACTCAAATGTTGAAATAGAAAAATCAAAAGATATATATCTAGATAAATCCCCTAAGTCTTCATAAATTTCCTCTAAATATTTTAATTCTTTTAAGCATTCTATTCCTGCCATTTTATGCTGTAACATTTGAAGATATTTAATGTCACCAACTGCTACTAAAAATTGCGATAAATTATTTCTAAAATCACTACCAATGTTTAAAGATTTTAATAAATTTTCAATTTTTAATAAATCTTTATTTTTAATCTCATCTTTTATTTTTAAAATTGCATCTTCTGTTAAAGAAAGATCTTTAAATAAGGCATTTAAAAAATTATTTGAACAAATATGTAAACTAAATTCTTTAAATCCTAAAGTCTTTAAAGAAAGAATTGCGAGTCTTATAACTTCCGCATCTGATTTATAACCATTTTTTCCAATGTACTCAATTCCACATTGCATATATTCATGTGAATCACCATTTAAACTACTTAAATTAGAAAATTTCTTATTTGAATAGGAATAACGTATTGGAAAAGAAAAACTATTCTTTTGTGAAACAACACGGGCTATTGATTTAGTTATATCATTTCTTAAGGCTAACAATTCGCCTTCTTTATTAGTAAATACATACATATCTTTGGCATTTAAATTATCACTATATGCCGAAAAATACTCAAAAGTTGGAGTATCAATTTTTTCATATGAATAAAAATTATACATTTCTAATAATTTACGTTCTATTTCTTCCCTCTTAGTTAAATCATTTCCTTCATAATCTCTAACACCAATTGGTAGCATTTTTTTATTTTCCATAATTAACCTCCATTTTCACTTCATTCCTTTAAAGTGATAAATTGTTACCATTATAAAATAAAAATATGAATTTTGCAAGTAAAATTCAATATTTTATAAAATTTTATTCATTTTCTTTTTCTTCATTTAAAGCTATTGATTTTCTATTCATTTTTTTAATCATCTTACGATACCCATTACCATATTGATAACATTTAGATATTCTAGATAATGTTGCTGATGAAATATCTGTTTTTTCAATAATTGTTTCATAAGTTTCTTTATTAGCAATCATCTTTGCTGCTTTCCAGCGTTGTCCCATTGCTTCTACTTCTTTGATTGTGCATAAATCCGCAAAGAAATCTTCACATTCTTTTATAGTTTCTAAACTTAATAATACTTCAAATAATTCTTTTTTTTCGCTATTATTTTTCATTTTAATCACCATTTACTTTAACTATCTAAAGTATAATATAAAAACATTTTTTTTTCAATAATTATGCTTAGCATTTTTACGATTTTTTTACATTTTTTAAAAGTTTTTTTGATATAATAACTATAGGTGATTATAATGGAAAAAGATTTGATTTTAACATATGAAGATATTAAAAACAATAAAGAAATAAATACATACATAACTCAAGCTGACATGTCATTAAAAGCTATGGGTTACACAGAGCATTCATTTGGACATGTCGGTAAATGCGCTGAAGTTGTGAAAGAAATTTTATCTAAACTTGGTTATTCAAAAAGAGAAATTAACTTAGGACAAATTGCAGCATATATGCACGATATTGGAAATGTAATTAACCGTACAGATCATGCTCAAAGTGGAGCGATTATGGCTTTTCGTATTTTAGATAATCTTGGCATGAAAGTAAAAGATATTGCCAGTGTTATTACCGCTATTGGTAACCATGATGAAAACACAGCCTTCCCAGTAAATGCAATTACTGCTGCTTTAATTTTGGCCGACAAAACCGACGTTCGCCGTAGTCGTGTTCGTAATATTGATTTATCACGTTTTGATATTCATGACCGTGTAAATTATGCTGTAATTGAATCAAATGTAATTATGAGTGAGGATGCAACAACCGTTACCTTAGAGTTAACAATTGATACTTCAATATGTCCTGTTGTTGAATATTTTGAAATATTTTTAAATCGCATGCTTTTATGTAGAAAAGCAGCAAACTTCTTAAATATTGATTTCAATTTGAAAATAAATGGTTTAATAGTAATGTAAAAAAAGGCTTTATAAAGCCTTTTTTTCTTAAGAAAATAATTTCAAGTATTCTTCTTTCACTTTTTCATTTTAATAGACTGAATTATAGTTATCTTTAATTATTTTGTTTGTCTACTTTGGAGATATCATATCAATATTTTGTTCTTTAATTAGCTTAAATTTACATTAATATTATATCTTTTTATCTTCTTTATCATCTGAAAATGGGTCTATATCATATTTAACAAAATTATTATCCTGATATGAAAAAACATATTCAACGAATTTAAAATTTTGTTCTTTTAAAAACTCAAAAACTTCTTTTTTAATTGCTTTTGTTTTTTCTTTATCTATTTTTTTAATTTTTGGATAAGACCATTTATACTTTGACACACAGTATGTTTCATATCTATTTTCATTTTCATCAAATGTGAAATCAATTTCTAGAACTTTCAAATCATTATTAATATCTTCTTTATAATATAATTTAAATAGCCCCTTTTCTTCCAAATCCTCTATTAATGTGAACTTGGAATTAAGAGTAGAAACGACTTCATTCTTTAATACTTTTTCTTTTTTATTAAATTCTTTTATATCCAATTCTTCTAATCTTTTTTTTATATTATTAATCGTTTCTTCATCCATATTCTCTTTTGGAACATATGGACACTTATTTAATCTTTTTGTTTCATTTAAAACATATTTAACAATTAACTTTTTACTACGTGCTCCAGTTATACCTGGCATATCGCTTAAATATACGTGTGAATTTAAAACGTCTACTATAACTTTTATAATTGCTGTACTTCTTACATAACTAACATTTTCTAAACATTTTTTTATAGTTTCATCATACGCAAAATCAGAAATACAGGCAATAGCCAATATAGCATTATATTGACCCTTATAACAATTCTTAGTCAAAGTAAGTTCACCATTTGTTATATCATTAAAATATGCATTAACATCATTATTTTGTATTGAGGCAATGTGGATATGAATATTTGTCGAGTCTAATTTCTTATAATGCTTTTTTAAATAAAAATTATATTCATCATATTCTAAAATAAGAACTTTATCTTTTTTATATTTATCTTTTTCAAGATATCTAATAGTATTATTTATATATGTCATACTGTTTTGAGATTTATTCTTAGTTATATAACATAATTTATCTGACTGAAAGTTTTTAAGTCCCAATTTTAACATATTTCTTAAACTAGTTGGCGCATATAACTTTATTAATAAAGATATAGATATGATTGCTGGAACAATAAATAATATTATCCCCAGCACATTAATAAATGTATTATCAGAATCAAGTTCTATCATGATAATAATTGAAGCTATGCTAATTATAAAAAATAGTAGGGCAATAATCATTCTTCTTATTATTTGTTTTGTAATTTTTAACATTGGTATACTCCTTAATCTGTCCATTCATAAATTATTTTACTTGGATCAAGTTCTATATGCATAAGATGCCATTTCGTTTTACAGCATTTTTCTTTTTTATAATTCCTTATGATCAAAATCAACTTTAATTCTTTAAAGTTATCAATAGCTATTTTATAAGAAATGTATTTATAATTCTTATATTTGCTTAAAAATTGAGTCAATTCAAGATAAGCATATTTCTTCTTTCCAAATACAATGGCATCACAGTGACTTGAAAAAAAATATTTAATAGTTAATTTATTATGCTTATAATATGGCATGCCTTCATAATTTAAAATATCATGTAAATCATCATATGAAATAATTAAAGTATTATTTTCTAAGTTAATATCTTTAACCACTGAATCATGCATGCTTTCCATGTTGTCCATATTATCACAGCTAAATATTTCTTCTTTCAATTTCATTTCATCCTCAATTTTAGTCATATTTAAAACATTATACCCCTCGTTTAGTATCTCTCTATACTGATATCATAAAATGCTAATGCTTTGTAAAAATTGGGATTACCGATTACAGTATAACTATCCATAAATGATAAAAGAACTTGTTCATTATCATCTAAAAAGCTAACCCGCTTAATATTTCTATTACCTATCGAAGTAATCTCGATACATTTTACTTCACTTGCTATACATTTTTTTTTAAAGCCAAATAGAGGAGTATATGTAAAAACACCATTATTATGTTCCAAACTTTCCCTTATTGATGAATAAATACCAAGCCCGCTTAGTATAAAGAATAACAATGGAATACCTGCCCAAGTTATTAATACCTCTTTGTCACAAACATTTGTTAAAAATAATATAAGGATAGTTAATAACCCAATCGAAGAAAATATAAATGTCACTACAAACAAAACTGTTTCCCATGTTTTATTTTTTATTTTAAAATCGATTCCTTGATCATTAATTTTATATTTACTCAAAACATCTAATATTATATTTTCAATTTCTTCTTTAGTATTAGTAGATACATCTTTTTTATCTTCATTTATATAAAGCATATTTTCATTTTGACCACTATATAATTCTATAATTAATGTATCTGCTGACTTAGGCTTTGCAAAGTTTCCGATAGTCATATATGCTTCACGCTCTATAATATCATAATCGCATTCTGCAAAGAGACCATATTTCTTAATCGCATAATTGAGTTTTGTGTCTTCTTTTTTGTATACATCATAAATAATTTTAATTATTTCATTTAAAGTAGCATTATCTTCAAGATTACGACTGATAGTATTTTGATATTCTTCTATTTTCTCTTTATTTGTGTTTTTATTCATTTTTTCTCTTTTGATTCAAAATAACCAGCTATGAGAACTAATATTATTCCTATTGAAATTATGACCCCAAATAAAAAATCATAATTTTTTAAAATCAATGCCAAAATCATACATCCAAATCCAGATATAAAGAATATCTTACTTTTTTTCATCATTTTTGCTCCTTAAAATCTTCATTTAAATCCAAAATTAAAGCTGTCCCTATATAAATATTTATATTTAGAAAAATTTCTAATCAAAACTTAACAATAGAGCATTTTTAAAAAAAGTAGTTATCACTTTCGGCTTATTACACATATAATAAAGAACTCTATTAACCTTTGATTTTATTATTTAAAAACAATTTATATAATAGAAGGTAATTTAATAAAAGTATATCATAAATTTGATTTTTAGTAAATATACACTAACAAGAGTAAATTCAGATATATCATAATTATTATCTCCCTATAATGCTGTTCCTTTAGTTGGAACAAAAAAATTTGATCTATCAATACCTTCGTGTTCTTATAACTTCATTTTCTTAGAAATTCCACCAGAAAACCTGTTAAACTTTTATTAGTACCAACTACTCGGGGCATGGTATTATATCGGATTGTGTCCCACAACTCCACCAAATGCTTGAGTTGACATAGTTTTTATATTTCTTTTTTTGGTGATTTTTTTTTGTGATATCAAATATTTCTAAATTATCATTTGGTAACATTCCATTTAAAATGGTATCCCCAAAATACTTTTGACCTTCCATCCATACTTGTGGTTGATATCCTGGTCTATCATTATCTAATGTATAAATTTCTTTTAACATATCATAAACAAAAGAGAAATCAACAAGTTCACCTAATTGTCTTAGTTCATGATCCTTTGGAATAATAATAATATCATACAAAATTATATATGGACTTAGTATTAAAGATGTTATTTCATTATTGAATATCACTCTTTTCTATATTTATATTATACCATTTCTGGAAGCTTCAATCTAAAATAGAGGATGATTTAAGACAAAAAAGGACTATAGTTTTTACACTATAATCCCATTAAAGTTTATTGAGACTTTTTCAGCAGTATCCTTAAAATGCCTTTTTTTCTTAAGAAAATAATTTGTATATTGCAATAATAATCAACAATAGCCCACTTATCCAAGATAAATTCATATTAGTCTTATTAGCTATTTTATTTCCTATTTTAACACCTATAATTAAAGCTATAAAACCTAGTATAAAGGATAATGCCGTTATAACTAGTATTTGCCATACGTTTGTTTCACCCATACCTCTACCAAAACCTATAGTAATAGAATCGAGTGATAAGGCAATAGCTATTGCAAAAGCTTCTTTATATGAAAGATTTTTAGATTTATCAAAATCTGCTTCTTCTGGTTTTGCATATAAATTCAAAGTCATTTTGACACTAAAAAAAGAGAATTTAATATTCTTATTTATACCATTTCTCATATTTATTACTTGTTTAATAATACCGTCTAAAAATTTTACTAATCCTAGTAATATTAAAATGCTTACACAAATTCCAAGTGAAAATTCTTCATTAATATAATTATTAATAAATGATCCAAAAAATAATGCTACCATCAAGACAATACTACATGTTAAATTTATAATAAGCATAGAAATTTTAGGTATTTTAATCTTATTTGTACCGTATGCAAAGCCAGACATCAACGTATCAATTGACAATGCTATATTTAAAAAAAATGCTTCTAAAATGAAATATATAATTGCCATTTAACCACCTAAGTTAATATATGACTTACTTTTATTTGTGCTTAGGCAAATATATGTTATAATTGAGCAGGTGATAATATGAAAGTTTTAATGCTTAATGGCAGCTCCAATCAGTATGGCTGCACCTACAATGCTTTAAATGAAATAAAAAAATCTTTAGAAGAAGAAAATGTTGAAGTAGAAATTTTTTGGCTTGGCAATAAAGCGATTAATGACTGTTTAGCATGTAATAAATGTGAAAATAATCATTGTATAATAAATGATGATGTAAATGTAATAATAGAAAAAATGGAGAAATGTGATGGTTTAATCGTAGGAACTCCTGTCTACTATTCTCATCCAAGTGGTAGATTATTAGCTTTTTTAGATCGCATGTTTTATGCTTCTAAAAATTTTGCACGTAAGCCTGCTGCTGCTATTGCCTGTGCTCGTCGCGCAGGTACTTCCTCATCGTTAGATGTAATTATAAAGCATTTTACAATATCTCAAATGTATGTTGTTTCGTCGACATACTGGAATATGATTCATGGGTCTAAACCCGAAGATATATATCATGATTTAGAAGGAATTCAAACAATGTATAACTTGGGGAAAAATATGTCATACTTATTAAAATGTTTAGAGTTAGGAAAAAGCAATTTAAAAGAACCACAAATAATTAAAGGTAATAGAACTAATTTTATAAGATAAAAAGTAATTCTACATGAATTACTTTTTTAATATTACTTTTTAGTTTGTTTAAATAAAAAATTTGCTTCTCTTATTCTTGCAATTTTTATATATTGATTACGAAGTTCTCTACTATATAAAAATATTCCATCAAAAGCTTCCCATATTATTACCCATGCTAGTATATCTATTGTATTCAAATAAATATCATTTAATAGTGAACTGAAAATGCTAGCTAAACTCAATATAAGCATTCCAAAAACTAACAATGCTATTGATTTGTATGTATTAAAATGCATTTGTTTACTAACTTTATAATTATCATTTTTAAAATCATTTCTGATAGCATTAATATATCTTTCTTGTTCATAAATCGAATCATAAAGTTTATCATTTTCTGTTACTAAGACTAAATCATGAATTATTTTATCATCAGTTAGTAAATAATCTTTAAAAGCACTATTTAATAATGGTTCATTTTTAGGCGCATAGGGTGAATATGCATCATTTATATCTTTTAAATTAATATTTATTGTTACTTTTCCATCATTATTTAAAATCATTTGTTTTAACTGCAAATTATCTTCTTTTCTTAAATTACGCATTCTTTTGTTAATTGATTTTAGTCCATTAAACATACTATTACCTCGCTACTTTTTATTTATTATACCATTTTTAATATTAATTTAAAACATATACATTTATACTGTTTAATCTATAAATAATAAAAAATGTTATGTTAAACAATAAATATTGTATAATAATTATAGTATCAATAATGAATTGTTACTATTTGTAATAAATATATTATTTAAAATAAGAGGAAGAATTATGCTTGGACATTTTGGATTTTCATACGTAGGTTTAATTTTTTTATTAATGCTTACGATACCTAACATCATATGGACTAAAAACTTACCAAAAAATTATACTGCTATAAATGAAAACAAAGTTTTATTAATTTTTGAAAGAATTGGTCAAATATTAGTTAGCGCTACCGCGTTATTGTTTTCAGATTTCAATATTAAAAAAAATACACCTTGGATGTGGTGGTTAATAATTGCATTTTTAATAATGATTCTATATGAATGTTGGTGGATCAGATATTTTAAAAGTAAAAGAAATCTAAGTGACTTTTATAGTAATTTTATAGGTGTACCTGTAGCAGGAGCAACACTCCCTATTATCGCTTTTTTACTTTTAGGAATTTATGGAAAAGTAATATGGTTAATTTTATCAGTTATAATATTAGGAATTGGTCATATAGGAATACATTTAAAACATGCAGCAGAAATTAAAAATAATCCAGTTTCAGAAATTTGAAACTGGATTATTTTATTTTAGATATTTACTTAATAATAAAAATAATCGATTAGGATCTAAAGGTTTAGAAATATGCTCATTAAATCCCGCATTAATACATGCATCAATATCATCTTTAAATGCATTGGCTGTCATTGCTAATATAGGAATAGGTTTATTTCTTTTACCATCAATTTTCCTCATTTGCCTTGTTGCTTCATAACCATTCATTATAGGCATTTGAATATCCATTAATACAAGATCATATTTATTAGGATCTATTTTATATAAGTCTAAAGCCATTTTACCGTTTTCTGCTTCATCAATTAATACATTGGTTGATGATAATAATCCTGTAACTATATCTCTATTAATATCAATATCCTCTACAACTAAAATGCGTTTATTACTAAAATCAAATTTCATTTCTTCTTTTATTTCTTCTATATTATTATTACCCAAAAATTGATTAAAAAAAGTAACAATATCATAATATAATATTGGTGTTTCTAACACCCAAGAAATACCTGCATCATTAGCATCAGCTTCTAAAATCATCTTATCAAATGGAGTTACTAAAGTTATAGGAATTTTCTTTTCAATTGAATTTAGTATAGTCTTTGCAGCTTCAATTCCATTTATTTTATTAAGATAATAATCGATCATAATTAAATCAATGTTATTTGTTTCTATTAACTTAATAGCTTCTTCAATGGAACTGGCAATAAGAACATTTATTCCCCATTCACGCATTATTTTAAAAGAATATCGGTCATCTATTTCATTATCAATTGTTAAAACATTCAAACTTTTTTCAAAAATTGGTGGTTTTAAATAAGATTTACTTTGTTGCTCTAAATCAATTTTAAACGAAGCTGTTATAGTAAATGTACTACCTACATTAGGCTTACTATCAACACTTATCGTTCCATCCATAAGCTCTATAATTCGTTTTGTTATGGCTAAACCTAACCCTGTTCCCCCATATTTATTTGATATTTGGGGGTCAGCTTGATTAAATGGTGTAAACAAATTTTTTTGTTGTTCAGTAGATATACCAATACCTTGATCTTTTACAGATATTTGTAAAATAACACTTTCAGCTAATAATTCTTTAACAGAAATATTGATTTCTATTTTCGAATTTTCACTTGAAAATTTCACTGCATTAGATGTTAAATTCATTAAAACTTGAATTAATCTCATTGAATCACCTATTAAAAAATTAGGTATATCCCTATCAACTCTTATAACAAGCTTCTGTTTTTTTTCATCTGATCGAAAAACAATAATACTAAAAAAGCGATGCAACAGTTCAGTTAAATCAATAGACTCTTCTGCGATGGAAATAGCTCCAGCTTCTATCTTTGTTAAATCTAATATGTCGTTAATTATTTTTAATAAATGATTTGTTGCCTTTTCTGCATTTTCTAAACAACTATAAATCTTATTTATATCCTTCATATCTTTTGCTATATTAATCATTCCAATAATTGCATTCATAGGAGTACGTATTTCATGACTCATTGTTGATAAGAATTGTGTCTTAGCGTCATTTGCATATTTTGCTTCTATTATCGCATTTTTAAGTATTTCACGCTCTTTTAGTTCTTCTCTAATGTCTTCACCAATAGTTCCATATCCTATTACTTCACCATACTTATTTTTTACAGGAAATGAAAAATAACGAATTGGAATTTCATTTTTATCTATGCCATACATTATAACTTCGCCTGAACGATTTTTACCATTTATTACTTCAACAAAAATAAGATCATAAAATCTATCAGTATCGTATTTTGAATAAATATCTCCAATAGGCATTACATCGCCGATTTTTAAATCATGTCCACAAGCATTAGTAAACATTTCGTTTATATATAGAATTTTGTAATCTTTATCTAGTACATAAAAAAACATGG
Source organism: Anaeroplasmataceae bacterium (assembly GCA_031549865.1). Classification (GTDB taxonomy): domain Bacteria; phylum Bacillota_I; class Bacilli_A; order Acholeplasmatales; family Anaeroplasmataceae; genus JAVBPE01. The sequence continues at coordinate 133,023 of JAVBPE010000005.1, forward strand.
TTGCTGAATTTAATATTGATTCATGTATGTTTTGCATTGATGATAATTCCTCAGTTTGCTTATAAAGCTCCATGTTTTTTGTTATATCAATAGCAAGACAAATTCTTGTATTTTTTATATTTGGCCACTTAAATTTTTCACCATATATTCTATAATATTTATTTGTTTTTGCATTAAAACCATTTTCATGTACATATGATTTCTCTTTATTAAGTTCTTCACCAGTTTTACAAAATTCGCATTTTGTTTCTCTACTGCATAATTCTTTATAGCATTTCTTTCCAATTATATTGCCATGACTTTCTAGCGTAAGCTTGTTAGCATATAATATTTCATAATTTTCATCGTTAATAATATATATGGGAACTTTAATATTATCATATAAAGATAAATCTAATTCTTCAGTTTTATTATTTTTTTTATCGTTAATTTTCTTTTGATAATAAGCAATTACAGCAACTAATATTATAATTAACAAAATAATCAATAAAATTAGATAGTGCTCCATATTTATTCCTTCTTTCTTCACTTTAGCCGAGTAAATTATATTTATATATTATCATTTATTGTAAAAAAAAGATAGTTATATATTTATTTTGTTATATAATGAAATAGAATATGCTATATTCTCTTAAAGTAGATTAAATATATAACCAGTAGTATATTTTATATTATTTTCTATTTCTTTTTTTATATGATTATTTTAGTATATAACTATATAATGAAATATACAATAAGTGTCATAAATTTATTATAACATCATAAATTAAGAGGTAAGAACATGAAACTTGTTAAAAAATTATTATTTTGTTTAACTATAATCCTATGTTTAGTTTTATTTATAGGATGTGATACTAAAGAACAAAATGCAAAAGAAAGAATAAAAAATATAACAAAGATAGATATTCCAAGTAATTCAACAATGGTTTATCATCACATGGCTGGTGAAAATGATTTTTTTCCTGTCCCTGGTCGTTATGCTCAATATACAATTTTCAAATATGAAGAAAATCTTACTGATTTTTTATCTGAAAATAATTTTAAAAATGAAAAAAATGAGAAGTTTGAACAAAATTACAATGAAGAATTTGATGATCATTCAAGAGCTTTTTCATATGATATTCCTAATGAATATAATGTTAATTGGGATAAAGACTATTCATATTTATGGTTAGACAAATTAGATGTATATTTTATATATTTTGCAGATATTCAAATTCTTATAATTTTTATTGTAGCTAAATAAATTATTTAATGAATAAAAATATATATTTATTTAAGAATTTATATTAATTATAAAGAAAATCCATACTTGCTAATCATTTTATTTTATATAAAATACCTCACTGAATTAACTAGTAATAGTCTATTATGTGAGGTATTTTTATATTTACATGATTTGTTCTTAATAGTTAATTAAAAGCCCATAATCGTTCCAGTCCCCAAACATATTTTTTTGTTCTGATTCCCGAATTAATTTTTCCAATCTTTTATCAAACACAATTCTATCCTTCTTTTTATCACGTTGAATAGAATCAATTCTAACTTTTTGATACAGAATAGGAAAATTTTTAAAATTTTCCCACGCAAGTGGATTATCATTAAATGCTTGCATTATATCTTTATCAATTATAAAGCTGTTTTCGGACATGTCAGGCAATGCTACCCGTCCAGCATCAGTCATAAGACCTTTTTTTTCTAACCTACGGCAACGTTCTTTATTTAATTCTGACCATGGACTTTTTTTAGTTCTAGGTGTAAATTTTTGCATATCTACACCATTTATCGTTTTATGTGTTGTATCAATCCAACCAAAGCATAAAGCTTCTTCTACTGAATCAAGATACCAAACTATATTATCAGGTTTAATTTTACCTTTTTTAACAGCTATCCAGCACTCAGTTTCCTTACTATGGTTTTCTATTAACCATTCTCTAAATCCATTTCTAGTTGTAATTTTAAGAATATTTTTAGCTTCCATGTTTCTCCTTTTTATTTAAAAATTTCAAATAAAGTGTTATTGAATTTTTTGCAGTATTTTATAACAAACGTATGTTAAATAAGGCGAAGGTTTATTCTTTTGTCCAAAATCCCAACCTTTAAATTTTTGATAAACTGATTGCGGGATATATAATCCAGCTTCAGTTTGATTATTTATTATAATTTGAATCATTTCTTTAAATCTAAAATCATTTCTCTCATATTCAAATTTGCTTAGACAATCAGTTACGCTTATAATATCGTACCATATTGTTGGAACTTTTAATTTTCTAAAATCTATCCCCATATAAAACATATAAGGATGTCTTTCTCTACTACTTTCCCATAAAGAAAGGATTGTTTCAATAATATTTTTAGTAATCTCGCAATTTTTATATTCTGGTAATTCAGAATAAAGTTTTAGCATAATAAGATTTGCATAAGGGCAACAATCATCTTTTCGCCCAGGTCCTCTAAATTTCCCGAATTCTTTTGATACAGAGCAAGGAAAACCTTGACTTTTATAAAGCGATGTAAGATAATCAACACCTTTTCGAAGATGAGTTTCATAATCAACTCCAGCTTTTAGTAATGCAAAAAGCAATAAAGGAGCATCACATAAACACCAACCAAAAGTATCCTCACCACTCCCGCCAAAATGTTGTGGTATATTTGTTAGTGACTGATATATTCCATTATCATCCTTGTGCTTTAGTATCTCATCAATTGCCTTTTGGATTTGAGGTACAGAAGTATCTAGTCCAATATCTAAAAGAAATAATAATTTATGAATTGGAAGATCAGGATCTTTATGATTTCTAACTAGTATATGATGATAGTTTTCTACATCCTTTAAATAAGCTTTTATTTTATCATTATTTAATACTTTATTTTTAAGGAGGATTAAATTATCCTTTGATTCTCCTAAAATATTTAATCTAACAGAATATACTAACCAGTCCTCACCATTTGATAACAAGTAATCAATAACAGTCATAAATTCACCTCCAATAAGCATAATCTATAACCATAAACATATTTTAATCAATTATATCATAAAAACATTTTTTTGGCATTAAGCTTCTTTTATATTGATTTTAATAAATTAATTCTAGATTTGACTAAAGATTTAAAAATTGATTCAATAGCTAAAGGAGTTTATTTAAAAACAAAACTTCCTAATTATCCTTTAATATTAAACTTACCAGTAAATAGACTTAAAACAGCTATTGGTAATATCATATCTAACTCAATTGATTTTACTCCTATGAATGGTAGAGTTTTAGTAAAAGTGTCAGCTTCTTACGAATCAATTCAAATTGCGATAAAAGACACTGGTTGTGGTATACAACCTGATGACTTAGTTCATATTTTTGAAAACAAATTCACTACTAGAAAAAGTAATTCATTATTAAATGCTGGTGAAGGATTCGGTCTTTATTACGCCAAGGAAGTTGTTGAGAATTTAGGTGGTAAAATTTTAGTTATATCAAAAGTGGATAAAGGAACTACTTTTAAAGTAAGTATTCCTATATAAATGTTTATATAAGAGTACCCAAAAATGTGCAGATAAGAATTCCCGATTCTGAGTGTATAGTACCCCATAAGTTGGACTAGTAGAAATACTAGGAAGGCTTAAGGGGCATTTTTTATGAAATTAAAAGATGAAGATCTTAAAGAGCTTGCGAAATTAGTAGATAAAGGTTATAGTTACCGTAAATTATCACCAAATAAAATTCTTATGAATACAATATTAGAATAAAAATAAAAAGTGGTTAAAATGGAAATTTCTGCTTTGTTAAACCACCTTTTGGATATTTTTTTACTTTTTTAGTTCTAGTAATACCACACATTCAACATGAGTCGGGTGGATACGTTAAACAGTTTGAGTCACTTTTTCGACCCTTTTTTATGTCTACAACTTGAGTTTCATCAGCTTTCAATAGCTTGTACCCACAAGCGGGGCAGATTGTATAATAATTCATTTTTATTTCCTCATAATTATAATATAAACATTAACAGTATAAAAGGGAAAGCTATACGGATATTTTTCTTTGCTAAGAGATATACAATCCCGAACAAAATCGAAAGAGCGCCCCCCCAAAGCCCGACAAGAATATCACCTTTTGTAAGCATATGAACTAATCCCCAAGTCAAACCTGCCAATATACCGCCGTATGGAATTTTAACCGACTTAAACCATTTTTCACCCGCTTCCTGTCCGAAAATTACAATTAAAATAACAAGGGCGGTTTCAAATACATAATAGATATATTGAAAAATAAATTTCAGCCAGCCATTATAAATAAATTCCTTTGCTGGCTTAAAACCGTTCCAATCAATTATGCTAATGATTATAGATATTGCCAAAAGAGCAAAACATAAAATCCAATTTAAGATTTTAATATTCTCACGGCTTTTGAATATATCAAAATTCATTTTCTTTTTTGCAAAAAACAGCAAAAGAAAAGCTGATATACCCCATATAACACAAATAACAATCCAATGCACGATATATTGTGTTGTAGTAAAATCGTCTAAGCTATGACCGTAAATGAAGGGTTCAATCAAAAAAGCTGTCAACATTTCTAAGCCCAGACCTGCAAATGCAAGCAATGCAAGCAAAAGAAAAATAAAGCCGCCTTTTAAATTTTTTTCAGTTCTTAGTTCTTTCATTTTTTATACCTCATAATATAGAAACTCATTTATTTTTGTTTTCCAGTCTTTATCATAACTGATACCTTTCATCGCCGCTATTGATGTAAACCCGTGTATAAAAGCCCATTTTATTATTATCATGTTCTCAGTCATTTCGTCGGACATTCCTGCGTTTTTAAATATACACGAGGCTGTATCTTTGAAAATTTGAAATGCGGGAAAGCTGTCGCGTTTTTTATCGTTTAGTGAAAGATTTATTTTGGGATTGCCGTGAAAAAATAAAAAATTGAAATATTGCGGATTTTCCATAAAAAACAAGAAATACGCTTCGCCGATTTTATTCAATATAACGGGATTGTCTTTATCGTTTGCCGATAATATATCATTAAAAATTTGTGTAAAACGATTTGAAATGTGGTCGCTTATTGCTTCAAGCAATTCCTCTTTATTTTTGAAATGACTGTACGGTGCAGCGTGGCTGACTTGACATAATGCGGCAACTTTTCTAAGAGAAAGATTGCTTAATCCCTCTTTGTTGATAAGGTCAATTGCCGTTTCTATTAGTCCAAGTCTTAAATTACCGTGATGATAAGTTTTATTATCCATAAATGACTCCTTTATCTTGACACTGTAAACATTATATGTTATTATCTTTACAATGTCAAGATATTTTTATGATTATTTAACTTTATCAATACCGTCAGCAAGTTTACGCTTTGTAAAGCCCCTTTCGCGGCATAACAGGGAAATCACTCGCTAACGGCAAATAAATATTAATATTTTTTGCCTAAGCAATCTAAAGAGGATATGCCCGATAAGCGGCAATCAAACCGCAAAGGAGTAAACGAAAATGAATACAGTTATTTACGCGATGTACAGTAGCGCAGGACAGACGGAACAATCCATCGAGGGACAGTTGCGTGTCTGCATGGAATATGCCGAGAGAAACGGCTATTTTGTCCTCGCGCGAGAAGTTTCCATATTTATATTTTTTATAACATTAAAAACAATTTTCCTCTAATCGAACTTGTCGGAATTTCCGACAGCTTGCAATCTCTTGCAACTCCTTCACATTATAACTGTGTTTTATATAAAAATAAAAATCCACCAGTCTAACTTGAACTGGTGGTTTTTCATTTTCGGGCATAGCCCTCTATTATTGGCTGCGCTTAGTAAGCGCATATGTGTAGCCTACCTATTGCATTTTTTATTTGCTACCCGTAAACGGGTCTCCTTCAAAATCTATGCTTAGTTGGGTCATCGTTTGATCTTCTTTTAATTGATTTTGAATGTATTCTGCTATTTTCTTGGTATTCTTTCCTACTGTATCTACGTAGTACCCTCGACACCAGAATTCTCTATTCCGGTATTTGAATTTCATGTTTCCCCATTTTTGATATATCATTAGACTACTCTTTCCTTTTAGGTATCCCATGAATCCTGATACA
>JAVBPE010000035.1:0-7303 GCA_031549865.1 Anaeroplasmataceae bacterium
GCAAGGACTTACAACAAGTAATAAAAACAGATAAGTATACAAGGTATCCATTTTGTATATTTATCTGTTTTTATTTATACTTTTACCTTAAGTTAGTGACATTACACATAGCGTCTTAAGTCTTTTATATACTTAAATCACAAAGAGGAGATAAGTTTATGAAATATGAGGTAAATGAAATATTTAAAAATGAGAATGATTTACAAAGCATAATTATAAATTTAATATTTAATAAAGAAAAAAATTTAGAAGGAGAAGAAATTGAAAATGACAGAAATACAAAAACAGGAATTTATTAATAAAGTTAAAAAACTAGTTGAAGGACGATTAGTAATAAGTAGTCGCATTAAGGATAAGTTAAGAGAAATGGGATTTATTGATGCGAAAATCAAATATAGTGAACGTGATAAAATCATAACTGGTCAAATCAAATATGATTATCAAAGTTTTGATATTGTAGTCGGAACTACCTCACGTGCTAATGGTGGAGATAAATTAATAATGGGATATAATTTTGATACACAATAAGGGGGATATTAATGCAAAGCATAAATAATCGAGCAGCCATTTATTGCCGTTTATCATCTGATGATGGCTCACAAGGTGACTCATCAAGTATTCAAACACAAAAGATGATGCTTGAAAAATATTGTTCTGAACAGGGATTTATTATCTATGATATTTATGCAGATGATGGATATAGCGGTTTAAATTTCGATAGGCCATCTTTTCAAAGATTACTTAAAGATATTGAAGGTAAGAAAGTAAACATTGTTATAACCAAAGATTTATCACGTTTAGGAAGAGATTATCTTCAGACTGGTTATTATACCGAAGTATTTTTTCCATCAAGAAAAATACGCTATATCGCCGTTAGTGATAATATCGATACTGATAAAGGTGATAATGATATTGCTCCATTTAGAAACATCTTAAATGATATGTATAGCCGTGATTTATCAAAGAAAATCAAAATGGCTAAAAGGCAAAGAGCCTTACAAGGTATGTTTATATCAGGACAAGCTCCATATGGATATAAGCCAAATCCTGATAATAAAAAGCAATTAATCATTGATGAAGAAGCGGGTATAGTTGTTAAAAGAATATATCAACTTGCTTTAGAAGGCAAAGGAATAGCCACAATCAAGAAGATTCTGACTAAAGAAGAGGTAATAAATCCCTCAACACATAAGTTAAAAAATGGTGATGCTAGATTTGAAAAGTATAATAATAAAACTAGATGGTGTTCATATTCTGTCAATAATATTCTAAAAAATATTGTCTATCTTGGTGATCTGGAAAATCGCAAATATGAAGTTGAGAATTATAAATCAAAGAAAATAGTAAAAGTTCCTATTGAAAACAGAATTATCGTTAAAAATACTCATGAGGCTATTATATCAAGAGAAGATTTTGAAAGAGTTCAAGAATTGCTTTCTGCGAAAAGAAGAGTAAGAAAAAACCAACATGAAAATATTTTTAAAAGTATAATCTTCTGTAAAGTTTGCGGACATCGTTTATGTTTTGCCAATACCACCAGAATAAGAGGAAGTGGTAAAGTAGCAACTGAAGCGTTATATAAATGTATTCATCACTTTGAAAATCCTGAAGAATGTCCTCAATATGTGTTTATCAATTATGATAATCTTAAAAATGTTGTGACTGAAAGAATAAGGAAGTATATTAATATTGTAAATGATGAAGTATTATTTCAAAAACTTTATCAAAAGTCAAAAATAAGTAATCAAGCTGTCAAACATAAAGATGAAAAAATCAAAATAGAAAAGCGATTAGGGACCCTAATTAAACTGGCTTCAAAGATTTATAATGATAACGCGGAAGGTCTAATTGATGATATGACATGTAAAGAATTAGTTAAGCAATATCAAAATGAACAAAAGTCAATTAATTCAAGATTAATCGAAATAAATAAATCTATTAATGATCAAGAAACTGAAAAGAAAAATATTCAGTTATTAAAACAGAAATTAAATGAATTTATAGATTTTAAAGAATTAACTGTTGAAATGATTAATGCACTTGTGACCAAAATAATTATTGAACCGGCTAAAAAGATTGATGGAGTTAAGTCACAAGGAATCAATATACATTTTAGATTTGCACAAATTGACTTATGAAAAATCAAACTATCCAAATGGATGGTTTTTCTTTTTATTTGTTGTAAAATGTGATATAATACTTACAATATATACAAATTTTTAATAACTAAATTTGCATTAAAGAATACAATTTTTTTATAGAACAAAAGGAATGGGGGATTTTATGAAGTTCAAATCAATAAAAATAAATAATTTTCGTAATTTTAAATCAATTGAAATCAATCTTGACAATAAAAATATCTTTTTTGGATTAAACGATGTTGGTAAAACTAATTTTTTATATGCTTTAAGATTTGTGTTTGACCCAGAGGTTAGAAAGAATAACATGCAAGAATCAGATTTCCACTGCAAAAATATTAATGAAAAAATTCAAATCATTGTTGAAATTGATATTTCAGATTATGATGAAGATGCACAAAAAATTCGTGCTAAAATTAAAGGAGCAATTTCTTCAGAAGAAACAATCATTTATATAAAATTGCTTGCCGAATATAATCTAAAAGAACTAAATGCAGTTCCGATACTTTATTGGGGCGGAGATATAAATGATTTATCTGAAATTTCACAAAGAGGATATTACTATGAAATTGACAGGATTTTTAATATTATATATATTGACTCGTATACCGACATGTATTCCTTATTTAAGAAAAACATTAACAAGTTGGTAATTAATACATCCCCCAATGATGATAAAATAAAAAATGAAATTAATGATTCAATTTCAAAAATGAATGATCAAATATCATCATTATCAGGAATAAAAGATTTTGAAACTAAAATTTCTTCTGCATACAAAACATTTCGAGATGAAAATATTGATATAACTATTAAATCTGAAATTGCTATTAAAGGATTATTTAGTAATATTGTTCCGTATATTAAAGTGAATGGAGACAGTACAATTTATCCCACATCGGGGGATGGTAGAAAAAAGTTGTTAAGCTATTCAATATATGATTTACTTTCTGTTGAGCAAAGTCACTCAAAAATAAATTTATTTATGATTGAAGAACCAGAAAATCATTTGCATAAATCCATGCAAATTGCACTATCAAACAGATTATTTAGTGATGATATTTATAAATATTTGTTCATGACAACTCATTCATCTAATATTTTATATGAAATGGATAATGTAAATTTAATCAGAATATTTTTTCAGGAAAGAATTAATAGTTCAAGTGTTTTATATAATGTACCTGATGAATTTATAGATTACAAAAAAATTTTAAACAAATCACTAGCAGAAGCTATTTTTGCTGAAAGAGTTTTATTGGTAGAGGGGACATCAGAGCTTTTACTTTTTGAAAAAATATTATCGGTATTATACCCACTCTTTGAATCAAAGGGAATTTATATTTTATCAGTTGAAGGAATTGCTTTTAAAAAATATTATACAGTTTTAGAAAATCTCCAAATAAGATGTAGCATTAAAACGGATAATGATTTTCGTGCCAAGAAAAATGGGGAATTCTCATATTTAGGATTCAGTCGTTGTAATGATATGTCAGGTGATACAGATTTACCAACTACAGGAAAAGAGGAAAATAGTGTTAATGGTAAAAGAAAATTATTTAAAGAGAATGCTGAAATAATAAATAAAAACAGAAAAAAATTTGGCATATATTTATCGCAAGTTGATTTAGAAAATGATTTAGATGAATTTTTTCATGATAAACTCAAAGAGTATTTAAATAAAGAAGACCCAGTGAAGTACCTACAAGAGGCAAAGAAAAACAACATGAATGAATTAATTAAATTCTTGACAAAAGAGGATTGTCAAATGATTATTGAACATCCAAATTTTGCATGCTTAAAGGAAATAATTATATGATTTTTTCAGAAAACCAAAAAGAAATAATTACCTATAAAGGTAATTTAATTGTTAAGGCTAGCGCAGGTGCCGGAAAAACAGCCACTATGGTGGAAAAGATTTATAACGAAATATCTGAAAACAAAAATCATAAAGTTATTGCAGCAATAACATTTACAATTAAAGCCGCTAATGAGATTAAGCAAAGACTAAAAGTAGATATAGTTAATCATTTTATAGGGACAAATAATAGTTTTGTAATAGAAGAAATAATCAATCCATTTTTTAAAGATGTGTTTAAAGAAACAACATCAGCAAAATTTAGCACAGATTATAGTAAAAAAATTAATACATTTGAGGATGGAAAGAACAAAATAATTAACGAAAATCTTATTTGTTCTTATACAAATAATAAAAAAAATTTTGTTTTTGAACTTGGGAAATTAATTTTAGAAAATTCCCAAGCATGTAAATTATATATTAAATCTAAATATTTTAAAATTTATGTTGATGAATATCAAGATTGTGATTTGAATATGCATGAATTCTTTATGTATATATGCGATGAACTTAATATAGAATTATTTGTTATTGGAGATGATAAACAATCAATTTATATGTGGCGAGGTGCATATCCAGAAGCTTTTAATAGTATATGCAAAAAAGTTAATTTTCAAGAGAAAACATTATTTAAAAACTATAGATCATGTCAGCAAATACAAAATTATTCAAATATTCTCTTTAATGAAACGGCGCATTTATATAAAGAACTTGATGATAATAAAGATATTCTTTGGATTAAGAAAAAAGATAATTGGATAGATTTAATTATTGAAAATATTGATTTGAACAAAACGACCGCAATTTTAAGATATAGCAATGATAATGCTAAATTACTTTCAGATGAATTTAATGCAAAAGGGTATAACTTTGAATATATTCCATCAACCCCCATTGATGATATTTCCACTGATGCAGTATGGTTATATTTTGCATTAGCTGGTTTTTATTTTACGAATAAATATTCAATTTATGATTTCATTTCTGAAATTCCTTCTGAAAGTAATTTCAGTAGTAAAGAAAAAAATAAATTAATTAATAGTGTAGAATTGGTTATGACATCAATATCTAATCAAAGTATTTTTATTAATAATGTGAGAAAACTTGCAGACTATTTAAGTGTAATTGTTCACGATGAATACATTCAAAAGTTACACGATACATTGTCAAATGAAAAGTACAAAATAGCTTTTAATTCAAAAGATTTGAATAATATTTCTATAACTTTCCACTCATCCAAAGGATTAGAATTTGAGCAGGTAATTATTTTTACATCTGATTATAGACTTAATGACTTAGCTAGTATTAATAATCACTATGTTGCAGTGACTAGAGCGAAGAATAAATTAATTATAATTAAAGAAGAAAATAATTTTAACTCAAATATATTTTTAGATAATTTAAAGAAAATTGTGAACCAAAGGAAAATAGACTTACATAAATTAATAAAAATTATTAATTAATATTATAATGATTTTAAAATAGAAGTATATAAAGAGATTCTGTCCTTAATTTTAAAACAGGTTAATAAGAGCAATGAAGTTGAAGACTTTCATACTTATTATGTAGGTAAAGAAGGGATTCTAGTTCATAATACTTGCCCTGTTGAGGTAAATCCCAATACTAAGGAATGGAATCAAGCTGTAAAAGACATTCGGAATTCAGCAAACGCTAAAGGAAAACTTAATTTTATGGTAAAAGACCAAGCTACGGCACAAGCTTTAGCAAAAGAGGCTGGATTGCCGTTACAAGCACTTGATGATGTCATATATGTACATGGTACAACTGGATATACTATTGGATTTGAAATCCATCCAATAGACAATAGTGTCGGTATGCCACATCTTAAGTTTTGGAGCGGGCGTACAAACGGACATATTTATTGGCCGGGTGGATAAAAAAAAGGAGCAATTTCATGGTGAAAAAATGGAAATTAATAGATGAGATATTAACGAACACGTATAATGACCAATTGAGAGATATTACACCTATTAGCAATGATGATAAACAAAACATTGTGCAATTGGATGAAATGGAGGCTTTAATGCTGTGGAATACTTATTTTTCCGAAACAGCAAAGTATGCCTTACGATTTGAACGTACATATGGCGAACCAATAATGACCGAAATATTTGATGAAAGTGACATTAATGCTGACATGCTTAGAAAAACTTTGAAATCAATGTACTCGAACGAAACACCGATATTGATTTATTGGAGCATGAATATGGCTATTAAAACAACTTGGGGTATGTTTATAAAATATTGGGACAATTTTTTCTATTCAGCAGGTGATGAAGCAATTATTTATGTAAATCCAAAGGATATTTATATTTATACAGATATGATTGTGAGGAAAATCAATGAATTAAAACCTGTATCTGAAGTTTCTGCATTTGATTATTTGAAAAAACTTGGAGATGAAAAAGAAAAAAAATTATATGCTTTTGAAAACTTGTTTAATGGTATTTCAAATGATTTACAGAGTGATCTTTATTTGATTTTTCATCAAATGTGTGATGGACTAAGAGTATTAGAAAATGAAGAATTACGCAAAGAATATTTGGAATATTACAAAGGAAAAATTATATCAAATACTACAAATGCTATTTTAGTATGTAAACCATATAGCGAAGAAAGTAAAAAAGACTATTATAAATTTTTAGAAGATAGTTGGAACAAGTCACAGGAAGATAAATTCCTTGGATTATTAAAAAAAATTATCAAGTAGAACTAAATTTAGTCAAAGAGATTGTGGAAAATATATTCTGCAATCTTTTTTTTGTTTTAGATTAATATGTCAGGAAAAGGATTTTAATAAAATTATAAAAATTTACTAAAATACTTTTTTTTGTATGTGGCAAACAGGAGAATTATAAAACATATATAATCTTCTTTTTTTAATACAAACAATTTGATAAAAGTGACCACCACGACACATTAAACTACTCCCAAAAAAGTAAACAGATATATATTACAATAATATATGAGTAGACAAACAATAAGGAGGATAAAAGAATGAAAATAACTGATGAAGAAAGAATTAAATACGTTAAAGAATATTTAAAAGACAAAAAGACCGCGATAGAAATATCAGAGGAATTAGGAGTTCATCGATCAGAGATATATAAATGGATAAATAAATACAAATCTCAAGGAGAAAAGAACTTTACTACTAAACCAAAAAAATATACCAAAGAAACGAAACAAAAAGCTGTAAATGATTACTTAAATGGAAAAGGATCAGTAGAAACGATCGCCAATAAATATCAACTATCATCATATACAATTCTGTCAAGATGGATTA
>JAVBPE010000014.1:0-89344 GCA_031549865.1 Anaeroplasmataceae bacterium
CCGGCTTTTTACCGGCTTTTTGGGTTATTTTTGGATGGTTTTGCATTAAAAAAGATTATGATTTACTACCTTTTAATTTAAGGATTTTCCTGTTTTGCTAAGCTAAGCTAGAGAGTTACAATTTCTTAGGAGATAAAAAAAAAGAGAAAATATCATAATTATTTTCTCTTTTAATCAATCAAATCAACTTTTTCTATTTCTAATGACGAATTTATGTTTAGTATTTTTCTCTCTTTACGCTTAATTATTATTTGATAATATAGGAAAGTAACTAAATATGTTACAGCTATTCTTATAACTAATAAAAACCAAATGTTAGCACCTGCGCTTACAAAGTAAATTGTATCTTCTATAACCGAATGGCTTAAACAAATAAATAAACTTACTATTAAAACATCTCTTTTACTCATTTCATTATTTTCATAACTTTGAAATATAACGGATGCGCCATATGTAATACCAAAAAGCATCCCAATAAATAAAGGTATTGTACTACTTTTACTTATTCCTAATGGTTTTGTAAATATATATAAAATATTATTTATTTTATCTAATAATTTTGAGGCTTTAAAAAATTCAATTGCTAAAGTAATATATAAAATCATTGGGGCTATACTTTTAAATGAATTCCATACTTTTAATAAAAATGCCATAAACATTTCTTTAAACCATGTATAAAATACACTAAAAGAATCAAATGATAATACCGCAATACTATTTGAATCTATGGTATCACTTGTAATTACTTCATTCATATGATTTCCAATTATAAGATTAAATGCTATGCCAAATAAAATCATTGCAACAATTCTAATAGTAACAGACTTTTTAAATGGCACCCCTATACCTTTCAATACTGCACATTCAGCAATTAAAGCATGTGAAATAAGAGCCATAATTCCTAACACAGTTATTTGCTTAACTGTAAAATTTGGAATTGATTGGGCAATAGTTAGTGCTCCAAATGGAGTAAGCAGGTTTGCACTAACTATTGCAAGTGCTGCTTCGCCTGGTAACCCAAATAAGTTCATTAATGGTACAAAAGGCATTACAATATATTTTAAAATGTCTAAATATATAAAAAGCGTCAAAAGAAAATTAATGGGTATGATAATTTTCATCATAAACCAAATTGTTTTAATTGATTTCTTTATAGTCTTTTTTAAGACATCATATATAAATAAGCATATTTTTTTGAAAAAATTATTTTGTTTCATTTATACTCTCCAATATTTTATTAACCTATATAGTTTATCATATTGATGAGTTAATTACTACAATTATGCTTAATATCAAATTTTAATTAAATTTTTTCACTTTAATTAATTTTTTATTGATTAAATTATCAATTGTATCCGTTTCAAAATCTATTTTATAATCACTATCAAATTTAGCAGATTTTTCTAAATGAAGCATATCAATCAATTCTTTAGCATATTTAATCTTTCTATTTCCATTAAGTTTATATAAAAATGGTACATTTATATATTTCATTTTATCAGAAGCATCTACCCCATGATACTTAGTATCTATAAAAATATTTGGATCTAAAGCTATATACATTACTAAAGTTTTACCATTTATTCTTAATTTTATTAATTGTTTTTTGTTTAAAGAAAATGTTTCAAAATTAAAACTCATTTTACATTTTATTCCCAAGTGCATTAAAATGTAATTTTTTATTATATTATAATTATTTTTCACTTCATTATCGGCTAAAATTAATTTTGCAGTAAAACTTTTTTTATATCTTATTTTTGCAAGATTTTTAATAAAAACATCTTCAGTTTCATCATTAATAATCTCATTATTTTGATTTATATTTTCGATTTCATTGTCAATATATTGAATACTTATTTCATCATTTAATAAATCTTTTTTCAAAGTAGAAGCATTTTTTTTCGTCTTTAAAATTATAAAAGAGATAAAAATAGTCAGTATTAAGATAATTATTACTTCAAAAAATATTATAGTTATTTGAAAAGGTGATACTTTCAAAAATAATAAATTGAAAAAATTATTTTGCCATATTTTCATATTAATTATCTCCTTATAATTCGATATTTTTACTATTTTGATCTTTTTTTATCTTATAAATAGCACAGCTTTGACTCACTATAACTAGCCCTAATAAAATTATCAACCACCATAAATTTATATTACCTTCGACTTTATCAAAACCTATAGCATAGGTAGAGAAATTCTTAACATGTAAATAAATATAATTACCATCTGGAGTTACTTCTAAATATTCTCCTTTTTCATTTAGAGTAGTAGTAATTACTTCTACAACGCCTTTGTGTAGTCTATAAATTGTGTAATTATTTTTTCCAATCATGCTATCATTTAAAGGAATTATGACTGTAATATTATTATTTAATTCATTTATTACGCTTGTATTTCCTACTCCATCAACATTTAAAACAATTTTATACATTGATAAATCTAAAAATGAATTTAATTCTTGATTATTATTTGCTGCCTTAATAATTAAATCATTTCCAAAAGATGCAGATGTCGCAGTTACAATCAGCTTTATTTCAACAATACCACCATTTTGCGCCATTTCTATATCTTGTGAAGTAATATTTCTATCATTAATATCATTAAAAATTTCATCAAGTCCATCAACTACTACATCGGGACTTCCGTTACCTACTTCTAGTTTACTATTAGTTCTATAGCCAGATAATTTAACAATTAAATTTGTAATTGAAGAATCAGTAATAATAAGTAATTCTGTTTTATAAAAACCATCCGTAGTTGTAACAACTAAGTTGTATACGCCAACTGGAATTCCAACAATACTAAATTTTCCATTTGTTTCTGTAATTGTTTGTTTATAAATTATATTCCCGGTTTTTATGTAAACTTCGGCATAAGCTACAGCTTCCATATTATTATCTACTACAATACCTTCTAAGGTATAGTTTTGTTCTATCCATTTTGCATATAAGGTTATATTTGATATAACTCTATCATTTTCAAAATTCCACCTATTAGTTAAAACTGAATCTTTATACCAACCCACAAATATATATCCTTCTTTTTGTGGTGTAGTTGGTGCCATTATATAACTATCTTTTAATATATTTGTCAAACTATTTACTTTATTACCGCCATTTTCCTTAAAAGTCACTACAAATTTTTCGATAGATTCTTCTAACCATTTGGCGTATAAAGTAACATCATTTTGTGGCATTGTAATAAATATAAATTCACTTTGTAGATCAATATCGCTATACCAACCCGCAAATATATAACCGTTTTTAGATGGATTTGCTGGTGAAAAAATTATAGTATTATAATATTGACTAATTGAGATAACATCGCTGCCGCCATTAGAATTAAAATGTATTGTAATGGTTTTTAACTCCCACATTGCATATAATGTTATAGTTTTATTTTCATCAAAACTAAAGTTTGGCGTATTTGATGAATTATATGAAGTTCCACTACCATCAGCTAATGTATTCCAGCCGATAAAATTATAGCCAAGACGTGAATATGATGAAAGATTTGAATTATTTAAAATTGTATGGATAGCAGGTTGTGGTATTCCAATTTCATAACCATTTCCATTGTAATTTATTATTAATATATTAATTTGCCAGCATGGATATAATATTATATTTGTATCTATAATATATTCCTCTGCAAATTCATATATTAAACTACCATTTAATGATGTTGACCAACCTATATGTGTATAGCCATTTCGTTCTAATACTGCATCTGATAGGATATAGTCTATACCATATGTTTTTGTACCATTCGAGATTGATCCATAGGTTGATGTGTTATAAGTTATTGTATAAATATTAATTTGCCAATAGGGATATAAAGTAACATTAGAGTTATCAATATATGCTCCACCTAAATCGTATGCCTTTTCTCCATTTGAGGTTATTGACCATCCAACATGTGTGTACCCTGTACGTTCCAATACTATATCTGATAGGGTATAGTCTATGTCAAACGTTTTTGTGCCATTTGAAATTGTTCCATAACTTGACGTATTATATGTTATTGTATAGGTGTTTATTTGCCAATAGGGATACAAGGTAATATTAGAATTTATTTCATAGGTTGCACCTATGTCATATGCCTTGCTTCCGCCTTCTGATGTTGACCACCCTATATGTGTATAGCCATTTCGTTCTAATACTGTATCTGATAGAATATAATCTATTTCATACGTTTTAGTTCCATTTGAGATTGTTCCATAACTTGATATATTGTAAGTTATTGTATAAGTGTTAATTTGCCAACATGGATACAAGGTAATATTAGAATTTATTTCATAGGTTGCACCTATGTCATATGCCTTACTTCCACCTTCTGATGTTGACCAGCCTACATGAGTGTATCCTGTTCGCTCTAATACTGTATCTGATAGGATATAGTCTATACCATATGTTTTTGTACCATTTGAGATTGTTCCATAGTTTGATGTGTTATATGTTATTGTATAAGTATTTATTTGCCAACATGGATATAGAATTAGGCTTGCATCTATAGTATAGTCTTCTGCAAATTCATATATTAAACTACCATTTAGTGATGTTGACCAACCTATATGTGTATAACCTTCTCGCTCTAACACTGTATCTGATAGACTATAATCTATACCATATGTTTTTGTACCATTTGAGATTGTTCCATAACTTGATGTGTTATATGTTATTGTATAAGTGTTAATTTCCCAACATGGATATAGAGTTAAGTTTGCATTTGTTTGATATCTTTCACCTATGTCATATACCTTGCTTCCACCTTCTGATGTTGACCAGCCTACATGAGTATATCCTGTACGTTCTAATACTGTATTTGACAAATTATAATCTATATTATATGTTTTAGTTCCATTGGAAATTGTTCCATAAGTTGATGTGTTATACGTTATTGTATAAGTGTTAATTTCCCAATATGGATACAAAGTAATATTAGAATTTATTGCATAGGTTGCGCCTATGTCATATGCTTTACTTCCACCTTCTGATGTTGACCATCCAATATGTGTGTAGCCGGTTCTTTCAAATACTGTGTTTGATAAAGTATAATTTATACCATAAGTTTTTGTGCCATTTGGTATTATCCCATAGCTTGAAGTATTATAAGTTATTGTATAGGTGTTAATTTGCCAACATGGATAAAGATTTAAATTGGCATTTGTTTGATATGTTGCGCCTATGTCATATACTTTACTTCCGCCATTTGTTGTTGACCAGCCTACATGTGTATAGCCGGTTCTTATTAGAATTGTATTTGACAAAGTATAGTTTATACCATATGTTTTAGTACCATTTAAGATTGTTCCATAACTCGATGTATTATAAGTTATTGTATAGGTATTAATTTGCCAACATGGATATAATATTACATTCTCATTTGCTTGATATCTTCCACCTATATCATATGCTTTGCTTCCGCCTTCTGATGTTGACCACCCTATATGTGTATAACCTTCTCGCTCTAACACTGTATTTGATAAGATATAATTTACATCATGGATTTTACTACCTGAACTAATTGGTCCATATCCTGCCGTATCATAGGTTATAGAATAAACTGTTTCGTAATCTATATCCTTAAAATATGGATAAAGTTCTAAGTTTTGATCTACTTCATAAGTAGCATTTAAAAAATAATCTATTTTCCTCAAAGCTAATGTAGAATCTATTGACCAAGCTGTATTAGCAGTTGAATCTTTAGTAAATAATGATCCAAAAATTACAGACTTTACTCCTTGCAATTTCCATGTCTTTAAAACTACGGTCTCGTCTTTTTCTATTTGATAAGTAGCATAATAAAATGTATAGCCTGAGCGATCTAACGTGTCATCAAAATAAAAATATGCATCAGAATGATTTCTAACATGAGCTAACTGTGTTCTTGTTCTTACAATATAGGGATTATTTTTTGTCCCTTTTCCTTCATAAAAACATCCTGTATCGTCTTCAATTCCCTTTACTGTTATTTCACTTATATTTCCTGCATTATCAACACTTCTAGCTCCAATTGCACAACCATCAGCATCAATTTCAAATGGTTCTTCATAATCTAGCCATCCATCTCCATTATTATATTGAAGAGCATGTATTCCGCTTCCACCACTTTCATCTTGTCCACCACTAATACTACAAATATCATTTTCTATTAAAATTTGAGGTGCCTGTGGGGCTGTTATATCTTCAATATAATTATTAGAAAATTCTGCACCACCCTCTAAATATTTATTTACTAATACCCACTTTGCCAAACTCATATCCAATCTTCCATATCCAGTTGCAGATGTGAATCCAAAATACATAGTATCCCCTACTATGCTTGATATATCAATATCATATGTTACTATTGGCAAGCTTGGTCTTATTTCATTATCTGAAACATATACTTCAAGTTTATTTGTTTCACTATCATAATCAATCCACTGGCAAATACTCGTATTAGTCTTTCTTTCATATGGACTATTAGTATATCCAGCATCATCATAGTCATCATGAACTACTCCATTTACTCCTAAGGCAATATGTGGAGGCATACCTCTATTACTATTATCAAAATAATCATATTCAATAGCTACACTGTTAGGAATGCCTGCATATCCAATTGTGTGTCCTGAAAGTCCTAGTTTATTTGTTTCAGCCGAAACAACAAAGCACCAGCCATCAGCATAAACATTTCGCATATTACCAACATTAAATTTAAATGCTGTACTAAATCCACTTGATGTAACTTTTTTGCTTAAAAAAACCCCATTTGAATAACCATCATATGAACTATAATGATTCATTTGAATTGCATTATTAACAATTTTTGGATATCCATAACTAGAAACAGTAGTTGAATAAAAAAGAAGTTTATCTTTACTGTATGATCCCACATCACTTGTAAAAGAATTTCTATTTATTAATGCATATGTTTGTTCATTATTAGGTGATGCATATGTTTTATTTGATAAATTCAAGAAAACTATACAAATTAGTATAATATTCATCAAATAGCTTATTTTTTTAAAAAATGAATTAAAAATTTTCATTTATAAAGCCTCCTTATTGAATAATTAAAAGTGTTTTGTTACAATAATTATATACTTGTACCTTAAGGTTCAAGTCAATACTTTTGTTTAATATAAGGAGCTATTATGAATAATACGGATGATACTGAAAAAAAACTATTTAAAATCAAAGAATTTGCCTCAATTTTTGGACTAACCGTAAAAGCATTAAAAGTTTATGAACAAGATAATATTTTTTTTCCTGCATATATTGATAAAAATACTGGCTATCGCTATTACACATCAGATCAAATGTATGAATTATCGTATATTCTATCATTGAAAAGTTTAAATTATACGCATAAAGAAATTCATGATTTTCTTAAAAACAAATTTACGTTAATGGATAAGTACAATAATTTATTGGAACAAAAAAAGACTTTGGATTTAATGTTAGATATTTATGATGTTTATTTAAATAAAAATATAAATCAAGTAAAGATAAAAGAAATTGATGAACATTATGCTTTTAACTACACTTGCATAGTTAGTAATATTGATGATGCAATTAAAGTTTTCAGCCAATTTAATAACTTAATTATTTCTAAAGGTTTAAATTTAAAAAAAGGAATCCGTGCATATGCGGTATTCCATGATGAAGAAATTAAATTTCAAGATATTAATATGAGTTTTAGAAGTATAATTGAAAAACCTAAAAAGATAAACAATGAAATTATAAAGGTCTTAAAACAAAAAGTTATTTCAGTTATTCATTATGGCTCATATGAAACAATTTATGAAACTTATGAAGTTTTATATAGTTATGCAAAAAATAATGATATTGAAATTATAGGGGATGCAATGGAATTTTATTTATCTAGCTCCTATGCACATAATATATCTAATTCTTTTATAACTGAGGTATGCATTCCAATAAATATTAAATGAATTTTATAAAAATAAAAAAGTATATATAATAGATAAAACTCTTTTTGAGTTGTTTTATAAAATGCAAAAAATAGCGTAGTTAAGGGCTATTTACAATTTAAAAGTTAAATGATATTATCTAATAGTCACTTAAAATAAGTGAATAAATTTTATAAAAGGAGACTAAGGATGAATGTTCGCTTGAGGGAAACTTTAAGGGAATAAGGAGGTTTAGGTGGAATACCTAATTACTCTTATCATTGTATTATTATTAATATATATGATCATTAAGAGTAACATTACTTCTAACAAGAAGTAATACCTTGATTAATGCCCTTTGTTTCCATATAAAATGAGAAAAGAGATTAGTTGGACCTAATCTCTTTTTGTTTGCAATTTATGCCCTTTGCAATTATATTATATGATAATCGTTAAAAAATATCAATAAAGAAAATTATAGTTTATTTAATTATGTTTTTAGCATATTCTATTAAGAATTCGAAAGTATTATTTTTCTCATCATCAATAACTAATTCCAAGAGTTTATTAAGACATTCGCCAATTGGAGTACCTTGTTTATATCCAATCGCTATTAAGTCATTACCATTGATTGCTAAATCGCTTAATTTAATACATTTTTGTTCATCAATAATCTTCTTAGTAATATCATATATTTCATTTAATTTTTTTAAAGAATGTTGTTGATAAAAATCACTATGGGCATTAATATCGCTTCTTTTTAAATCATATAAATCAAAAATTGACTTATTACCAAACAAGTTTAAAAGTTTAATAATAATTTTTTTATTTGTTATTTTAAAATCATGATAATGAATTAACATTGCAACCTCATTAATAATTTTATTGCTATATTTTAATTTTTTCAATATATCTGTAGCCATTTGACAGCCTAACTCAGGGTGCCCATAAAAGTGTCCATTACCATTTTCATCTAAAGTGAATTTATTAGGTTTAGCCACATCATGAAGCAAAGCAGCTAAACATAAACTCACTTTTTTATTTTTTATTTCCTTTAAAGTATAAAGGGAGTGCATAAAAACATCATACTTATGATATTTATTGTATTGATTAAATCCAATCATTGGTTTTAATTCTTTAATAAATAAAGAAAATATCTCAACATATTCTTCAATATATAGATATGCATTATTACAAATAATTAATTTTGAAAATTCATTATTTATTCTTTCAGCAGATTCATTGATTAATAAATCCTTATATCTAAAAATCGCCTTTTTAGTTTCATCTTCAATATGAAAATCATATTGGCAAGCCATTCTAAGAGCTCTTAAAATACGAATCGGATCCTCTTTAAATCTTTTTGAATCATTGACTTTTAATAACTTGTTTTTTAAATCTTTGATGCCATTTGTATAATCAATAATAGAACCATCTAATTCATACGCAAGTGAGTTAATTGAAAAATCTCGTAATCTTAAATCATCTTTTAGTTCATTATTTTTAGAACGAAAAGTAGTAATCTCAATATCTTGTTTATTTAGATGAATAGTAATTGTTCCATGCTTTAATCCTGTAGCTATTATTTTATAATCCCTAAAGATAATTAATAATTCTTCTATATTTGCATTAGTTGCGATATCATAATCGCTAGGATTCTTATTTAGCAAAATATCTCTTATTGCTCCCCCAACTAAATATCCTTTATACCCATTTGAATTTATTTCTTTTATTATTTCAACAATATTTTGTGGTAATTTATCTTTTATCAAAATAATTAACCCCTTTTAAAAATAAATCATTTATCTCATCTATATTTTTTCTTTTTAAATCAATTGAATCAGCATATTTTTTTAATTCAAATAGTTTTGTATTTATATATTTATCTAAACAATCTATTTTATTTATTTTATCGCTTTCAATACCACTTTTTTTTATTAATAATAGTCTATCTACTATATTAAATAATGGTTTATCTAATTTTTCTTTAACTAATATGTCAAATAATACTGGCGGTGCCGTATTTTCTTCAATAACCCATAAGGCCGCCAATATCGGACGTAAAACATAAAAATATTTTTTTGGTATTACATAATCTTTGTTGTTTAAATATTTATTATATGTTATTAATGCCATATTATAATAATGATACACTTCACTTTTTACTTTCATATAACTCTCACAAAGAACTTTTAATTCATCACTAAATTCATTTTTATAATATATAATTGGTGAATTGAACCACTCTAATAAAACAGGATTTGAGTTATAAGCAAGCTTTAAAGCTTTCTTTAAATCCCATCCATTAATATCTAATGTATCATTTAATAAATATTCAATAACATCTCGTTTTTCATTAACTAAGAGATAATCGTTCTTGTTTCTAATATAAATAAATCTAACGTCATAATCACTATCCACTGACGCAAAATTCCAAGCTCTACTACCTGATTCTACAGCCAAAATAATTTTAACATTTTCTTTTTCTTCAATTTCTTTTAAATGTTTTAAAATAACATCTATCATTTTCTCACTTCATTTCTTTATTCAATATCCTTATAATTATAAATCGGTTTTATAATTTTTATTATTTCTACAGTTTCTTCAATATTGTTTATAATATCATTTATCGATTTATAGGCAAATGGCGATTCATCTATAGTGGAAGCATTTATTGATGTCGTATAGATCCCTTCCATAGCAGTTATAAAATCTTCTAATTTAACTTCTCTTTTTGCTTCTGTTCTTGATAATAGGCGACCTGCTCCGTGTGGGGCTGAATAATTATATGCTTCACAAGACTTTCCTTTAGCAATAATACAGCCATCACGCATATTGATAGGAATCAAAACTTCTTCCCCCTTATATGCGGCAATTGCACCTTTTCTTAAGATCATATCATTCATATTTAAGTAATTATGAACTGTTTCAAAATATGAGTAATTTTCTACTTTTAAAAAGTTTAAAATTTTCATTGCTATTTTAATACGGTTTTCAGAAGCGTATTTTTGAGCAATATTCATATCATGAATGTAATTATCAAATAATTCATTTTCTAAATAGCATAATTCCTCTGGCAGCAATATCGTATTTTTTTTCAAATTTAAGATCCTATTTTCAATCTCACATTCTAATTTTTTTGATTTACATTCCGAGATAACTTCTTTTACTCTTTTAGATAATCGATTATTAGAATTGTGATAAAGAATGGCTTTTTTTTGATATATGTCTGCTATTTGTTTACCAATATTACGAGATCCTGAATGAATTATTAAATATAAGTTTTTATCTTCATCTTTATCAATTTCAATAAAATGATTCCCACCACCTAATGTCCCCATTGTTTTATAATGATACTCAAAGTTTCTTATTTCTTTTAAACATTTCAAATCTAATATGTTTGCTTCTACTTTTTGATTTACCTCATAAGAGTGTTGCCCACTAGGAATATGTTTTCTAATAAATTCATCTATTTCCTTTAAATTAATATTTATTTTTCCTAATCTTACACAAAGCATACCGCATCCAATATCGACACCAACTAAATTCGGAACAATCTTATCAATTATATTCATAGTTGTACCAATCACACATCCCGCGCCAGTATGACAATCTGGCATGATGCGAACATTCAACCCTTTTACAAATTCTTGATCTAATAATTTTTTGATTTGTTCTTTAGTTGATTCTTCAATATGTGATGCATATATAATCGCCTCATTATATTTACCATTAATTTTTAACATAGTAACATCTCCTTGCTATCTACTTTTATTATATGAAAGAATAATCAATAATTAAATTCTCAAAATAATATTTATTTTTGACCACCATATTTTACTATAGTATAGTTAAATAGAATAATGGCTTTTTTCTGACCACTTTTTGTGGTAAAATATAAACGGTGATATTTATGGAGAAAATCAAAGTTAACATTTCAAACTCAGTCTATGCGATATTAAAAAAAGATATGGAACTATTTGAATTCTATAAACCAGATGGTTCTTTGAATCAAAATTTGTTTTATACGACTGTTATTATGAATTATTATAGTACTTTTTCTAGCAATCAACAGCAACAAATTGCCTTTATTAAACATAATATTAATAAAGCTATTAATATTAATCAAGACACGCTTAATGATTTATCATATCAAATATTTAATTATTATAATAAAAAAAATTATGATGAACTCGATAATTTTGATAAAAGTATTTCAATTAAACCAACTAAAATTTCAATTAAAATAATTACATATATAGAAGAATATCTTCTTGATAATTCATCTATTTCTAATTATTATCGTCTATTGTTTACATCATATTCTAACATGCCTCAAAATCAGCGTGAAAAAATAGTTTTTAAAGAACAATATGATACTATTTTGAAAGCTATCAAAGAAAATCACAAGATTTTTTTTACAACTACATCAAGTAAAATCAATCATGAAGCTTCACCATATAAAATAGTGAGTTCAAAAGAAGAATTATTCAATTATGTTTTGGCAATTTATAAAAATAGCACCTATACCTATCGTTTAACTAGAATAAAAGATGTTACTATTTTGGATAAGAATTGCCAAATAACCGAGAGTCAGATTAATCTATTTGAAAGAATGATTAGCTGTGGGCCTCAATATAATTTTGGTATAGATGAAAATGAGGACATTATAGTAAGCCTTAGTGAATATGGTAAATCACGTTTTAAAAGTAATTATATTCACCGTCCGGCTCCTTATAAAATTGAAAATGATTTATATTATTTTAATTGCACACAAACTCAAATTTTAAACTATTTTTCAAGATTTGGTGGTTTAGCAAAAATAATATCTCCTATAAAATTAGCAGAAAATATGAAAAAATTCCATCAAATTGCTTATTTAAGTTATCGTGACGATATTGAATAAAATATTAAATACATCTTGGCATTATAAATATTAAAAAAACTATAGATAACTATAGTTTTTTTGATTTATTAATTTATTTTATTGAATCTACCATTTCTTTTGTATAACTATAAATATATTTATGAGCATTATTTTTATACTCGTCGATTAAATTAACAATTGCTGAACCTACTATTATTCCATCCGCAGTATTGGTCATTTTTTTAGCTTGTTCTTTTGTTTTAATCCCAAAGCCTACATATACTGGAATATTTGTATATTTTTTTATTTCAGAAACTAAATTATCTATATCTGTAGTAATTTCACTTCTAACTCCTGTAACTCCTAATGATGAAACTAAATAAATAAAGCCTTCGGCATCGCTTGCTATTTCTTTAATTCTATTTTTAGATGTTGGAGCTATTAATGATATTAATTTAATATTATATTTATTCATTACTTCTTTTACTTCATTTTTTTCTTCATATGGAAGATCTGGAATGATCATTCCGTATATGTTTAGCTCTTCGCATTTTTTAAAGAAATTTTCATATCCATAATGATGAACTGGATTAATATAAGTCATAAAGCAAAGCGGAAAATCAGGGGCTGATATTCTTAAATCTTTAACCATTTCAAAAATTTTTGTGATTGTAGTATTGCTTTTAAGTGCTCTTATTGCAGCTGCTTCAATAGTTTTACCTTCTGCAATAGGATCAGAAAATGGAATACCTATTTCAATTAATGAAACTCCTGATTTGATCATTTCTAATATATATTCTTTTGTTAGATCTAAGGTTGGATCTCCTGCCATTAAATAGGCAATAAATTTTTTATTCATTAATATCAACTCCTAAATATGAAGCAATCATTGCTACGTCCTTATCGCCTCTACCACTTACATTGATTACAATTATTTCATCTTGCCTCATTGTTTTAGCAACCTTTATTGCGTATGCAACAGCGTGAGCAGATTCAATAGCAGGAATAATTCCTTCTGTCTTTGATAAGTATTTAAATGCTTCAACTGCTTCATCATCAGTTATTGGTACATATAATGCTCTTTTAATATCATGTAAATTGGCATGTTCCGGACCAATACCAGGATAATCAAGTCCTGCAGATATTGAATATACTGGGGCAATTTGACCTGCCTCATCTTGACAAAACAATGATTTCATCCCGTGAAATATTCCCTCACTACCGTTCGCAATAGTTGCAGCGTTTAAGGCAGTATCAACACCAAGTCCAGCAGCTTCACAGCCAACGAGTTTAACATTTTTATCTTCAATAAATTCATAAAATGCTCCCATGGCATTACTTCCACCACCAACACAGGCAATAACCATATCTGGTAATTTACCTTCTTTTTCTAATAATTGCTCTTTTATTTCTTTTCCAATTATTTTTTGAAAATCTCGAACAATTAATGGAAATGGATGAGGTCCCATTACAGAACCAAGTACATAAAGTGTATCATCCATTCTAGTAGCCCATTCCTTCATCGTTTCATTAACGGCATCTTTTAGTGTCATTGTTCCACTTGTAACCGCATGAACTTTCGCGCCTAATAATTCCATTCTAAAAACATTAAGTTTTTGTCTTTCTGTATCTTCTTTCCCCATAAATATTTCACATTCTAGTCCTAAAAGTGCCGCAGCTGTTGCCGTTGCAACTCCATGTTGACCAGCACCAGTTTCCGCAATAACTCTCGTTTTACCCATCTTTTTTGCAAGTAAAACTTGCCCAAGTACATTATTTATTTTATGTGATCCTGTATGATTTAAATCTTCTCTTTTTAAATATATTTTTGCACCACCTAAATCTTCGCTCATTTTTTTAGCATAATATAATAAAGACGGTCTTCCTGCATATTCTTTTAATAAATAATTTAATTCCTCATTAAAGTGGGGATCATTTTTATATTTATCATATGCATCTTCAACTTCTATTACTGCATTCATTAATGTTTCAGGGATATATTGACCCCCATACTTACCGTATCGACCTTTCACTTTCTTACTCTCCTTATAATCTCTTCCATTTTTTTATAATCCTTAAATCCACCACTCTCTACTCCACTTGAAATATCTATAGCATACGGATTTAAATTTATAGCCTCTTCAATATTAGAAATATTTACTCCACCAGCTAAAAATACCTTTTTCTTATAATCTTTAATCTCCCAATTTTCTTTTATTCCACTTCCTGGATTTATACTATCAATTAAAACATAATCAATACTCTCAAATTCTTGATATGCTTTTATAATTTTTAAATTAGTTTTAGATTGTAAATCCATTATATAATCTTTAGTTTCATCACCGTGAAGTTGAATTATATCTATTACTTTAGCGTCTATTACATTCATAATTTCATCTATAGTTTGATTTCTAAATACACCAACAGCTAAAATATCTTTATTTAAATTTTCTTTTAATATTTTAGCCTCATTTAAAGTAATTCTTCTTTTACTTTCTGCAAATACAAAACCAATATAATCCGGCTTAAGCTCATTAACATACTCAATATCAATTAATCTTCTTATCCCGCATATTTTAATTTTCATCGCATCAATTCCCTTAATGATAAGCCTATATCATTACTTTTCATTAAAGTCTCTCCAATTAATACTCCATTAACATTATTATCTTTTAATAGTTTTATATCTTCATTTGTTCTAATCCCACTTTCAGAAATAAAGATAATACTATTGGGCACATATTTTCTTAAATTAATAGAATTATTCATATCAACACTAAAATCTTTTAAGTTTCGGTTATTTACACCTATTACTTTAGCGCCACTTTCTAAAGCCATATTAATCTCAGTTAAATCATGAGCCTCTACTAATACACCTAAATCTAGACTGTGTGCTAAATTTAAAAAATCTTCAAGTTCCTTTTTAGTTAAGATTGAACAAATTAATAATATTGCATCAGCACCTATTTTTTTAGATTCATATATTTGATATTCATTTATAATAAAATCTTTACGAAGTACAGGTATTTTAACAACACTTTTAATATTTGTTAAATAATCTTTATTTCCTAAAAAGAAATCTGGTTCAGTTAAACAAGATATTACTGAGGCTCCATTTGCTTCATATATTTTAGCGATTTCTAAATAATTGAAATTTTCTTTTATTAATCCTTTAGAAGGAGATGCTTTTTTAACTTCACATATAAAATTGAAATCATTATTATTTAAGGCTTTATAGAAAGCATCTTTTTTATCTTTTTGAGGTGCAATTTCTAACTTAATTTTATTTATATCTAAATCAGTAATGCCTTCATATCTTTCTTTAGTTTTTAAAATAATTTCTTCTAAAATCATTCTTCGTTACTAAGCTTTATATACTTATTTAATTGTTCTAAAGCTTTCCCTTCATCAATCGTTTTTCTTGCTAATATAAAGGCATCTTTTAATGACAAGTTATCAATTACTATATATAAAGCTAACCCTGCATTTAAGACCACAACATCCTTTTTTGGCCCATCTACGCCGTTTAATATATCTAAAGCTATTTGTTTGTTTTCTTCAATATTTCCACCAACTAAATCAGATTTAATACATTTATTAAATCCATACTCCGTTGGATCAAAAATATATTCAATAACATTGCCATCTCTAAGCTCACATATTTTAGTGTTAGCAGATAAAGTTACTTCATCAAGTCCATCAAGGCCATAAACTACCATAGCTCTTTTAACATTTAAATTTTTTAACACATTAGCGATTACACTTACTAATGCTTCATCATAAACTCCAAGTAACATATATTTTGGCATTACAGGATTTGATAGTGGACCCAAGATATTAAATATTGTACGAACTCCTAAATCACGTCTAACCTTACCAACGTTTTTCATTGATTCATGATATTTTTGAGCGAATAAGAAACACATATTTATTTCATCTAAAATCTTTTTTGCTTTTTCTTTGCTAATATTTATATTAATACCTAAGGCTTCAAAAATATCGGCACTTCCACATTTAGATGAAACACTTCTATTTCCATGCTTTGCAACCTTTATTCCATTTGCGGAAATAACAAAGGCTGATACCGAAGATATATTAAATGTATTTGATTTATCTCCGCCTGTGCCAACAATATCTATTGAATCAATTTCATCTTCTATAGTTAAGGCATTATCACGCATACCTTGAGCTGATGCAGTAATCTCAGTAACACTTTCTCCCTTAAGTTTTAAAGCTGTTAAATAAGATGCAACTTGACATTCTTCAAGCTCACCTTTCATGATTTTATCCATGACATATAAGGCTTCATCGTATGTTAAATCTTGTTTTTCACAAACTTTATTTAAAATTTCTTTAATCATAATCTTTCTCCTTTTATTTTTAAAAAATTACTTATTATTACATCACCATAATCAGTCATTATTGATTCTGGATGAAATTGAATTCCGTATATTGGAAATTCTTTATGCTTTACTCCCATTACCTCACCATATTTATCACAAGCTATAACCTCTAAGGTAGATGGAATATTTTTTGCGACCAAGCTATGGTATCTTGCAGCATTTATATTTTCATTCATATTCTTAAATAAATCATTAGTATTTGATATATTTATTAAATCTCTTTTCCCATGCATTATATTTGTTGCATGCACAATATCTGCCCCAAATACTTCACATATAGCCTGATGTCCTAAACATACTCCAAGCAATGGGATATTTTTATTACTATTTATTAAATCTTCAATAATTCCCGCATTTTTAGGAAACCCAGGCCCGGGTGAAATTACTATATGAGTTGGATTTAATTTTAAGATATCAACAACATTTAATTCATCATTTCTAATAACTTTTATATCTTGATTAAATTTTCCAATTAATTGATATAAATTATATGAAAATGAATCATAATTATCTATTAATAAAATCATTTTAACTCACCCTCTGATTCTCTAATCGCTTTCATCATTGCGAAAGCTTTATTTTTTGTTTCTTCATATTCAAGTTTTGGATCACTATCTAAAACAATTCCCCCACCAGATTGAACATAAACATAATCACCTTTTTTAATAGCGGTTCTTATAACTATACACATATCCATATTTCCTCTAAAGTCAATATATCCCATCGCTCCGCCATAAATCCCTCTTTTAACACCTTCAAGTTCATCAATAATTTGACAAGCTCTAATTTTTGGAGCACCTGACAAAGTACCGGCAGGTAATATTGATGAAAGTGCATCTATTGCATCACATTCATTTTTTATAATACCATTTACAGTTGAGGTGATATGCATTACATGAGAAAATTTCATTACTTTTTTGTAATCTATAACCTCAACACTTCCAAACTTAGATACTCTTCCAACATCATTTCTTCCTAAATCTACTAGCATATTATGTTCTGCAAGTTCCTTTTCATCTACTAATAATTCAGCTTCCAAAGCTTTATCTTCTCTTATACTTTTACCACGCGGTCTCGTACCAGCAATTGGAAATGTTTGAATTAAATTACCTTCTTTTTTCACTAAAGTTTCTGGGCTAGCCCCAGCTATTTGAACTTCATTTGTATCTAAGTAAACCATATATGGACTTGGATTCAATGTTCTTAAAACTCTATAAGTATTAAATAAATCTCCATCTATTTTAGCTTTAAATCTTTGTGAAAATACACATTGAAAGATATCGCCATTTTTTATATAATCTTTTATTTTCATTATTTTGTTACTATATTCTTCATATGTCATATTTGAAGTCAATGGTTCAATAATTTTATTTTGTTTTATTTCGTTATGATAATCAGCTTTAATTATTGTCTTAAGATTTTCAATTTCTTTAAGTGCCTTATTGTAATTAGCTTCTAAATTAATGGTTTCAATATTTACCATTAAAATTATCTTTTGTTTTAAAGTATCAAAAGCAATAACCTTATCAAATAGCATTAAATGAAAATCTTTAACATCTACTTCATCAATACTATTGATATTTAAACTCTTTTCAGCATATTTAATTGTATCATAAGCAAAATATCCAACAAATCCACCAGCAAAATTAGGTAATTCTTCATAATGACATGTTTTATAATTAGCTAATATTTTCCTTATTTCATCTAGTGGGTTAGAACTAATAAAACTTTTCACATCATCATTTTTTGAGATTGTTACTAGATTATCTTTTGCACTTATTTCCATTATTGGATCAAAACCTAAAAAAGAATATCTACTCCACATATCACTTGTAACACTTTCAAGCAAATAATGTTTTTTACTTATCGCTTTCAAATTCTTTAAAACACTAATTGGTGTTTTCATGTCTGAATACATTTCATCATATACTGTCAAAATAGTATAATCTTGTAATTCTTGTAATTCTTGTAAACTTGGTTTCATAAAATATTCTCCTTTTTTGAATAAAAAAAACGCCCTTGAAAAAGTTCAAGGACGAAAAATATTTCCGCGGTACCACCATGATTTATAAAACAAAAAAGTTTTATACTCTTTATTCAAGATGCAAACACATCTCTAGCAACTAACGTATGCATACGTCACATAATACTTTGGATTTCTCCATTTGAATGTGCCCTCTATGGTCCATTTACCAATTCGCATACTGTCTAATTTCCACCATCATAGACTCTCTATAAGCGCTAAATATGTTTTATCTCCATATCAACGGTTTTTGTATTTAGTTATTGTTATTATATGCCTATCGGTCTATAATGTCAACATAAAAAAATTATTATTTTTAATGAGTTTTAAAAGAATTAACTGCAAAAGTCAATTTTATTACATAATTTACATGGAAAGGGCTATTGTCTAATAATTCTTTTCACAACCAATATATTCAATAAAAAATTTATTAAGTTTCTTTTTCCTTTTTATTTTTGTTTCTTCTAAACCAATAACTTTAAATAATGTTATAAATATAATTCTAGGTAAAAATAGTACTATATCTAAAATAGTAAAAAATAATTTTTCACTCTTTGTCATTTTAGACATATATGGTTTTTCTACTTTAATGTCACCATTTATTATAATTTGACTATATATCTTCTCTAAAGAAGCATTGAAAAAGTAACCACCACTATGTCCCGTTCTGCCAATACCAAGTAAAATGTTTGATTCATTGTGACTAAATAAATGATATCCAGCTTTTTCTTTTTTGGAAAACTCATATTCCATATTTTCAATTAGTTCAATTAATTCTTCTTTAGTCCCATCGAATATATATGCGTAACCGCTTCTAAGGAACTTTGGATTTTTATAATAAATTCCGATTTTGCCACTGATTCCACGGTTGAAAGTGGCATTATACTTTTTCTTTTTAATATCATTTATAACCTTAAAGTATGGTGTTCCTCTAATACATGCTCCAATAGCAAAAAATTGCTTGCACTTTTTACAAAAAAAGTATTGTTGAACTGTATAACTAGTCTCATTATGCAAAACCTCTATAGTATCCTTAAA
This sequence comes from Anaeroplasmataceae bacterium, assembly GCA_031549865.1. GTDB lineage: Bacteria > Bacillota_I > Bacilli_A > Acholeplasmatales > Anaeroplasmataceae > JAVBPE01. The sequence continues at coordinate 20,238 of JAVBPE010000014.1, forward strand.
ATGAAAATCACCAGCATATAATTCAATCACTCCTTCATCGTATAATTTAGATAAATCTGCAATTGCTTCTCCATGTAATTTATAGTTGCGCGCTAACCCTACATTAGAATTAAATTTTTTAACAAGAGAATGAATTTGATCACATAATTGACACATTTTTCATCACCGCCATTGCCAATATTATATCATACAATACAGTGATATATATTTAATTATCTATTATAAAGTTAAACACTTACTAACGTATACCTAATAATTTAGTTAAATAAAAAGCAGAAAACTTTTTTACCGTTTCTGCCCTAAAAAAATAATTTTTTATTAAATTATATTATAGATTTTTTAGCAAAATTACCAAATAAGGTCTTAATTGGGGATACTGTTATAAAGGCATTGGGATCAATTGACTTACATATCTTAATTGTTTTATATAATTCATAAGATGAAACTACTACAAGTAAATCCCATTTACGTTCATGAGTATATGCACCTTCAACAGGAATAATTGTGCAGCCTCTATTTATTCCATTAAATATAGCACTTACCATTTCTGTTTGCATAGTTGTAATTGCATTTATTTCTAAATAATTATAAGCTGTATGAACTTTATCCGTTACAATGCTTGATATTATTATTCTAATAAATGTGAATAAAACTATTGATAGATCTCCAGATATAAATCCTCCACCAATAACAGCAATTAAAATATTAACAACCATCGTTGAAGTACCAATTGATATTCTACTATCTTTAAAGGCAAATGCTTGAGCTAAAATATCTAGTCCACCTGTTGAAGTCCCGTAACGAAGAGCGACTCCACAAGCAAAACCAGTTATCAATCCCCCTACTAAAGAACATGCCAAGGGACTATAGTTTGGATTTCCAATCATATTAATTCCAAAATCAACCATTAATTTATTTTCAAAGAATTTTGATAATACAATAGTTTGAACTACTACTGATATTATTGAATAAATTGAAAATCTTTTTGATACATATTTATAACCAACTATTATTACGGGAACATTTAGTACAAAGACAAATGTACCAACCGATATGAAGTTATTAGTTATTCCACAATTTGCAAATATATTTACAATAATCTGAGAAATCCCTGTTAGTCCCGCAGAATATAATGACGCAGGTTCTAAAAACCAGATTACTCCTAAAGCATATACAACCGCAGTAATTACTACAATAAACACTCTAAATACATCATCATAAATTCGTTCTTTTTTCATTAGCAAACGATATCTCCAGGATTTAGTCCTTCTATATTTATTAATTCTAATTTTGTATCATCTTTATTTGAAGCACATAAAAGCATACCATTTGATTCAACACCACGTAAATTAATCTTTTTTAAATTTTTAACGACTACTACTTTTTTACCAATTAAATCATCTGGATTATAAAACTTCGCAATTCCCGAAACAATTTGTCTTACTTCAGATTTAATATCCACTTTAAATACTAAAAGTTTATCAGCTTTAGGATGATTTGATGCTTCTAATATTTTTCCTACTACAAGTTCAACTTTATCAAAATCTTCAATTCCAATAATATCTTTTGAAGGTATTACTTCTTCAATTACTTCCGCTTTTTCTTCTTTTATATCTAAAGATTTTATTATTTCATTAATATCCAGACGGTTAAATAATACTTTACTTTCTAAAACCATATATGTTTTAGTTTGACTAAAATCATTTAAAGATTCATAAGTAGTATCAACATTACCTAACATCTTATAGAATTCATTAATTGATGTAGGCATAATGTTTTCTAATAGTATTGATGCCGTACGAACTACTTCAAGTAAATGATATAAAACATTTTCTAGCACTTCTTTTTTTGCCTCATCCTTAGCCAAAACCCAAGGTTCAGTTTCATCAACATATTTATTAGCGCGTCGTAGTAATGTTATTACTTCTTCTACTGCATCAGATACTTTTAATTCATCCATGTATTTATAATATGAATTAATAGTTGAGCTAGTTAAATCTTGTAATTCTTTATCAACATCTAACAAGATACCTTTATAAGAAACCGTGCCATTAAAGTATTTTTTAGTCATTGCAAACGAACGATTTGCTAAATTACCATATACATTTGCTAAGTCAGTATTAGTTCTTTCTGCAACAAGTTCATATGTACAGTTTCCATCTTGGGCAAATGGAATATCATGTAGACAGTAATATCTTACCTTATCAACACCAAACGTATCTACAAGTTCATCCGTATAAATTAAATTTCCTTTTGATTTACTCATCTTAGTATTATTAAATAAAATCCAAGGGTGACCAAATACTTGTTTAGGTAATTCTATACCTAAAGCCATTAGCATAATTGGCCAATAGATTGTATGGAATCTTAAAATATCTTTTCCTATTAAATGAATATCAGCTGGCCAATATTTCATTAATTCTCCATTTTCTTTATTTACATGATATCCGATACCTGTTAGATAATTACATAATGCATCAATCCAGACATATATAACATGTTTGTCATTAAATGAAACCGGAATTCCCCACTTATAAGACGTACGTGATACACATAAATCTGGAAGAGGTTCCTTTAAGAAATTATTTAACATTTCATTTTTACGAGATTCAGGTTGAATAAAATTTGGATTATCATTAATATATTTTATTAATCGATCCTGATATTTGGCTAACTTTAAAAAATATGTTTCTTCTTTAGTTAAGTGCACAGCTGCGCCACAATCAGGACATTTGCCATCAACTAAATCTTTTTCTGTATAATATGATTCACAATCTACACAATAATTACCTTCATATTCGCTTAAATAAATATCGCCTTGATCGTATAATTTTTTAAATATATTTTGAACTTCTTCCATATGATATTCATCAGTCGCTCTAAAGAAATGATCATATGATATATTCATTCTTTCATAAATTCTTTTTATTTCACCGGCAATATTATCAACATGCTCTTTTGGAGTAAGTCCTAACTTAACAGCCTTTTGTTCAATCTTTTGACCGTGTTCGTCGGTACCTGTTTGAAAGTACACATCGAACCCTTTTTTTCTTTTATATCTTACAATGCTATCAGCTAAAATAGCCTCATATACATTTCCAATATGAGGAACACTTGAAGTATATGCAATTGCAGTAGTTAAATAAAATTTTTTCTTTTCCATATTAAAACCTCACTTTTAAAACCATATAAATATTATACTATATTTATGTCTTTTTACAAATATTATGTTTCTATCATTTTAGACAAAAATGAATTTAATTGTTCTATTAAAAAGTTTGCAATACTTTTATAGTATTACAAACTTTAATCATTATATAATTTTATTTATAATTTTAGCCATCCATATGTATCATCGTTAATTAATGATATCAATTTAAGTTAAAACAAGTTGACCTATAAAGAGTAATATTCAGTGATTGGGATTATTTTTCCATCTTCATTTTCATAAACAATATATATGTAAGAAAATGCCTCTTTTAAAATTTCCGTCTTTGACATTTTGAAATCTGGTTCTTCTTCATCAATTACCATTTCATCTTTATCATATTCAAACATCTCCAAAGCATCTTCATTAGAAATTACTTCTATTGTAATATAGATTCTTTGAGCATCAATATTTAATGTATTTATATTTGAAAAATCTTTATTTTTTAATTCTTCAGTTCCAAATAAACCAAAATATCCATGCATTCTACTATCAAATAATAGCACTTTTTCTTTAGTAGTTTTATTTATAACGTTAATTAATAAATTATCATCTAAATCAGTAATTTCATTCTTTTTATTTAAGTTACCATAAAAAGATATATCATATAAATCCCGGTTATGATTTTTAAGTCGCATTGTTAAATAATTGCTTTCAAAGTTAATTAATTCTACATAATCTTTAAGATGCGATGGTACATGCATATCAAATAACTTAGAATCATTTAAAGTTTTTGAATAATCAATATCAAGATCAATATCTTTAATTGAAAGATAGTTGGTAGTAAAAGATTTCGTTTTTTTTAAAATAAAATATCCCCCGATGCCTAAAGCAACCCCTAAACATATAAAAATACTTAAAAGAATATTATAATCATTTTCTACTTTTGTTATATCTAAATAAAGTTTGTCATTAGAAGTTATATTAACAATATATTTTGAAAAAGTATTGTATTCTATAGTAATAGCAGTTCCAACTATAACTTCATCTAAGAAATCATTAATAAAAATAGATGATTCATTATATCGTTCAACTTCATAATAAGAATTATCAATTTTTAGTCTTAAAAGTGTATATTTTGAATTCTCATAATCCACTTCTTCTAATGTCCCAGTTAACGTTTCAGTATTATATGGATTTCTTGCTATAAATAACCACATAAAAAATGCAATATAAAACACAAATAAAATGCTTAATGATATTTTTTCTCTATTTTTTTTCATCTTCTGCCTCATTATTTATTACTTTTAAACTGTGCAAATTCATAATATAATTCTTTTTTATCAATATTCATAATGCGAGCAACTTCATTTATTGCTTCTTTTGGTTTATATCCAAGATTAATAAATTCTTCAATTTTATCAAATTTATTAACTAAAATTTCTTCAACATCTTTTGCACCACTTACAATTAAAACCATTTCACCTTTTAAATTATCAATCTTTAATATTTCACTAATCTTACCTCTAATATGTTCTTCAAACTTCTTTGTTAATTCTCTAGATAAACAAATATAACGATCGCCAAGTATCTGAAGCATATCTTCTAAAGTTTGGAATATTCTATGAGGGGCCTCATAAAAGATTAATGTTTCTTTTTGATATTTAAGATTCGTTAATTCTTTTCTTCTTTTTTCGCTTTTACTATCTAAAAAACCAAAAAAGGTATATGGCATACCCACAATACCACTACTTACCAGTGCAGAAATACCTGCCGATGCACCAGGAATTGTAGTAACTGCAAAACCTTCGTCTACAGCCTTTTTAACAATTTTGAATCCTGGGTCAGATATAACAGGCAATCCTGCATCTGATATAATAGCTATTGATTTATTTTCTTTTAACATGTTTAATAATTCATCAGTTTTAACATCTTGATTAAATTCATGGTAGCTTTCAAGTGGAGTTGTTATACCATAATGATCAAGTAAAACTCTTGAATTCCTTGTATCTTCTGCATAAATTTTAGAAACTTCTTTTAGTATTCTTACTGCTCTAAAGGTCATATCTTCTAAATTTCCAATAGGAGTGGCAACTAAGTAAAGAACTGCTTCTTGATTATGAAACGAATATGTACGCATTAGTTTTTGATGACGCGAGAAGCTCTTTCTCTTAAATCACGTTCTTCATAAACAATTGCCATTAAATCTCGTCTTTTTTCAGCACTAATTGAAAATTCTTTTTGAATTCTTTCAAAAAATAAATGCTCACTAGTATTATATAAATCATCTTCCATTGAAATAGTAACTAAATTAAAGAAAACAATATTCTTTACAACTTGGTTAGATTTCTTAAAATAATTAATAGTGTCTTCAATTGATTCTGTTTTAGAAAATGTATATTCTTCTCTAACATCTTCAACTTCTGCAAACATTTTTCCTAAAATTCTTTTTTCAACTACAGTAGGTTTGCCATCAATGTCCACCATATAAACAGCTAAATCTAAAAATTTTAATTTTTCCTTTTTACTCAATAAACTTAAGAACATATCCTATACCTCACTATTATATATTTTTCTTATTTCATTACTCCATTTATTATCTTCATCATAAACAATTAAAGGCTCTAGTATTTTTAATCCACCACTTTTGCCATCTTTTTTTGCTTCTATTAAAATATGATTACACTGTTTATCCTTCTTAGGATAAATAAATCTTAAACGTTTAGGTTCTAATCGATATTTTTTTAATGTTTCTAATATTTCAACCAAACGATCTGGGCGATGCACCATACTAAATATTCCACCAGTATTTAGTAAAATACTTGCTTCTTTTATAATATCATCTAAAGTTGCAAACACTTCATGTCTAGCTATTGTTAATTCCATATTGCCATTTTTATTTCCAGCTTCATTTTTAAAAAAAGGTGGATTACAGGTAACTAAATTAAAACAATTTTGTCCGATGCGCTTATGGATATCAATTAAATTATCATTAATCATTGTAATTTGTGATTCTAAATTATTTATCTGAATACTTTTTAAAGCTAAATCATATGATTTTTCTTGTATCTCTACACCAATTATCGGTAAACTAGTTCTTGTTGTCAAATATAATGGAATCGGTCCGTTTCCACTACATAAATCAACAATAGATTTTGTATTATTTAAAACTGTAGCGAAATTAGCAAGTAAAATAGAATCAATTGAAAAATTAAACAATTCTGGATCTTGATATATTTGTAACCCCGGTTTACCTAATAAATCATTCAAGACTAGAGGCATTTGTCTTGTCTCCTTCGTCCTTTTTCTTATCCTTTGATTTAATAAAAGTTATTTGATCAAAGTTTAAATAACCAAATTTATCATGATTCAAATATTTAACTTTGCATGTTTTATTTAAAACATCACAGTTTAAAACTTTAGCTGCCCCTTCTTCAGTTTCCACAATATCACCAATATCTGGGGCTTGTTTTCTAAGTTCTTTATAAGTTTCATCTTCATAATTAATACAGCATAGTAATTTACCACAGTTACCACTTATTTTAACTGGGTTTAAACTTAAATTTTGATTTTTAGCCATTTTAACACTAACATTTTCAAACTCTGTGATAAATGTTTGGCAACAAACAATTAATCCACAAGGTCCAATTCCACCAAAAGCTTTTGCTCCATCACGTGAACCAACCTGTCTAAGCTCAATACGCGTACGATATTCTTCAGCTAAATCTTTAACTAGATCTCTAAAATCAATGCGACCTTCAGATTCGAAATAAATAATCAACTTTGACTTATCTAATGTATATTCTGCACCTAAAACCTTCATTTCAAGTTTATGTTTTTTCACATATATTTTGCAGCTTTGAATTATATCATTTTCACCAGCTTTATTATTTTCAAAATTTTTAACATCTTCAGGTGTTGCAATTCTTACAATATCCTTTAATTCCGTACTAAGCTCTTTAATATCCATTTCAACTGGATTACCTACAACAAAACCAAGTTCTAAACCTCTTATTGTATTTACAACTACTTTATCGCCATCTTTTAAATCGAAATTAGCACATCCAAAGAAATATCTTTTACCAAGTGGTTTGAATTTTATTTTTATAGTTTTCATAATTACCTCATTTATATATATTTAAAATTAATTGATTCAAAATATTTTTAGACACAATATTTCGTTGTAATCTTAAAGATAATTTTAACATTAAATCTAAATTTTTTTGTATTTCTTCACTACTCTTTTTTTGTATTATTTTTTCATAATCCTTTTTTAAAGGAATTATAATTACATTTTCACTTCCAGATTTATATAATAAAATATCTCTATAAGCAATTGTAATTAATTTCATAAAATTTGTTAAATATAAATTATTATTTAAAAAATTTTGGTGATTAATTAAAAACATTGCCGCTTCAACATCATTTTTTAATCTTATAAATTCTAAAAATAGATTAATAACTTTTTTCATATCTTCATCTTCATAAAATTTAATTATATCATTAATATTTGATGATAATAAAGAATATATATAACTATCTTCTATCGTGAAATTAAAATTTAATAATTCTTTTTGAATAATTGATAAATCAATATCTTTAAAATTAATTATTTGACATCTACTTTTTATTGTAGGCAATACTTGATTTATGTTCTCGGCCAAGAATATACCATATGTTGCTTCCTTATTATCTGGTTCTTCAATAAACTTTAATAGTTTATTTTGAGCTTGTGTATTCGCAATATCTATCCCATCAATTATATAGATTCTTGGACCATCAACTAAAGATGTTTTTGAAAATTCTTCATGTAAATTCTCTATTTGTTCAACAGTAATAACCGTTTTGTTTTCGGCTTTTTCAATGTAATAAACATTTAAGTGATTGTTATTTAAAATACTTTTACAATCATTACAATTTAAGCAACCATGTTCTTTACAATAAAAGAAGGTTGAAAAGTAAAAAGCTATTTCCTTTTTACCAACGCCTTTTGCACCATGAAATAAATATGCATGCGATAAGCGATTTTTTTCATATGAACTTTTAAGTAATCCAACAGCATCATGCTGTGAATTTAAAAAACTTTTAATGTCCATATTCTCTCCTTTTTATTCTAAAAATTTTAATACTACATCATGCACATCCATCATTACTTTATCTAATCCTTGATTACCATTGATTTTAACGACCCTATTTGGATACATCTCACATACCTTCATATACCCCTCATATACTCTATTATGAAAATCCATGCTTTCTAAATCAAGACGATCTATTTTTTCTCTATTATTCAAACGAGCCATCGCTATTTCAGGTTTAACATCGATAAAAATCGTTAAATCAGGCATATATTTTAAAGCAAAAGCATTAGCATTTAAAACTTCTTCCATCCCAATATTTCTAGCATAACCTTGATATGCTAGTGATGAATCAACATAGCGATCACATAAGATTACTTTATTTGCTTCTAATGCTGGCAAAACTTTTTCTTTTAAGTGTTGAATACGACTTGCAGCATATAATAATGTTTCAGTTTCTTCTGTCATTGCGATATTATCAACATTTAAAATAACTTCTCTAATTTGTTCTGCAATTTTAGAACCACCTGGTTCTCTAGAAGTAATGACATCATAACCATTTGCTTGTAAATATTCTGATAGAACTTGAATTATAGAAGTTTTTCCACTTCCTTCTCCACCTTCAAATGTAATAAATTTTCCACTCATAAAATATACCTCTATTGAACATATTAATTCTTAGTATTATTATACTATAATATTGGTTTTAATAAAAGACGAAATTAATTATATTGAAATTAATTACAATATAAAAAGGTGTCATTCATCGTTAGGATATATGACACCTTCTAAATTCAAAGTACTAAATTCTTAAATTCTCTTATTTATCTATTTTTTATTGATAGTCCAGACAACAATAATCTCGTAAAAACTAACATTATTTTCGAAACAGTAAAACATGTATACCTAATGTAAATTTACTTATTTATGGTGAAAATTCAGATACTATTATAGAGCAAATTTTATTATTACCATAATTAAAAAACATTCTTAATATAAAAACATATTTTTCTCTTTGTTAAATCCTATTTATTTTCTCTTAATGAATTTGCACTTTGGAAAGAATAATATGCAAAATAACCAGATGTTCCTATACCTACAGAAGATATTTTAATACTATCAATAAATTTTTCAATCCATTTTTCTCCTGTTGTTATACCAGCTACGGCCATACCAATATATACTGCAGAATTTGTTAATGCACTTATGCCCCCTTGCATCAACACAGGTTTTAATTCAACATTTCCATATGAAATTATTTGCCCAATAGTATTTCCAATTGCACCACCTACAAAGCCTATTCCGGCAGTAATAATTAATCCACCTATACCACCCGTTGCTAATCCAATTGCAACACCAGTCGTGCCTATTACACCATCTATAAAACCACCGGTAAATGCTCCCCAAAAACTTTCAGACTCTATTTTACTAGAAGCTGCAGCCAGACCATTAACTGCTCCACTTGCTAAAATACCGGCTATAATTAGTAACATTATTGGAAAATGTCCATCAGGGTCTACCATCATCACAGGATTATTCTTACAATAACAATATAAATTAAGTCCATTAATAGAACTAGGATCCAAGTAATCAAGGCTATCTGCAGTAATAAATCTACAAATCTCACTATCATAATATCTTGAATTTAAATAATATAATTTAGTTTCTGTATCATAAAAATAACTTCTATATCTTATTGGATTTATGTTACCTATAGTTGCAGCATTTTCATCAAGTACACCAGCACCATCATATACTTTATGATTCCCCCAAGCATCATATCTATATTCTGCTTGAATGACATTGTCTTTTGTTATATAAATAACATTTCCTAAAATATCTTTCACATAATAATAATGATCAGTTTTACCAGAAGTCGTCACTGTAAAATTACTTATTCCAGTTAAATCATAAAAATATTCAAGCGTCATCCCTGATCTATGCTCTCTAACTAGATTATCGCCTATGTAAGTATATTCAATATTATTATATGATGAAATTGAAGTTGGAACTGTTTTTACAGTTCTTTTGCCTAAAGAATCGTATGCGAAACTAATTTCACCAATTTTTGTTACCCTGTTTTTATTATCATATCTTACTTCTTTATTATCAATTTTACTTGGATTTAAATTATCTCCATCATAAGTAAACTCCTTAAGATAATAATCATCAACAGGCATTCCTCTATAACGGTTTAAACTATCATAATCTAATACCACTTCATCGCTTACTCTTGATGTTAAAAGATTTGAAGTAATTCTGACTAAATTTCCATTACTATTATAGGCATATCCATATCTCATACCCAGTTTTTCATTTTCTTCGCCTACTACTTGATTTTGATTATCATATATATATGTAATTTTTTTTGTTTCTTGATAATTTATTCCATCAATATGCCCACGATTCATAATAATATCTTTAATATTACCTAAAGAATAATTATAATTAATCACTATAGTATCATTTAAATTGTCACTTAAACTTAAACTTTCTTTAATTATATTATCTTTTTCATAAGAATACTCTTTTGTGCTTTCATTATTAGTAGCTTTTTCACTTACTATACTACTTACTATACTACTTAATCTACCATCTAATCGATAATAATATTTTTTCTTATATTTTGTATAGTTTAAATAATTTTTTACTTCCAAATTATTACTTCCATATGAAGTTTCTATGATTTGTTTTTTATCGTTATATACTTCAAGCAAGTCTTGGCTTTTCGTATTATATATATAATTTGTTACTTTAAATGAAATATTTTCATTATTATTAATAATATAATTATTAAGACTTGACTTACTAACTTTTGAACTTGAAATTATTGTATTGTAACTACTTGATTCAGAATTATTATTAATTTTTTTATATCCTATTTGTTCCTCATCTTCAAATAAATATTCATATTTCATTTTTTCACTATGATCATTTATTGCAATAATCTTACTCAATGATTTACTTTCGTTTGGATAATCATATTCAAATGTTAGTCTTGTTACACCACTATTTTTTTCTTCTATCAATTGTCCATATTTATTATAGATTTTGGTAATTGATCCTCTATTTTTTAAAGTATCAGAGTAGATGTCATTACTAGCCATCACTTCATGTTTTGTATTTTTTAATAAATTTTTTGTTTTTAAATTTGAAGTAGAAAGTTTATAAGTTTGTGTTTCTAAATCTAAATCATTTGAAATTTCAAAATAACAATTATTAGCATATGTTAGAGTTGTCTTATTTTGAAGTAAATCATATTCAATCTTGTTTTCATATAGTAAATTAGTGTCTTGATAAGTAGAATTTTTATTGTTTACTTTTTTTAGTCTATTACTATAATCATATGTATGAGTAGTTTTTCTACCTTGATTTACACATGTAACAAAATAATTTTTTTCCGAATCATAACCATAATCATATATTATTTCTTCTTCATTTGCTTTTACATATCGTTCTTCATCTAATCCTTCTTCAGTTTCAACTTCATATGAATATTTAATCTCTTTATAGATGTTTTCACCTACACCATCATAAATATAATCAAAAGCTACATATGGTATATTATTTCCTCTTCCTAAATATGATTTAGAAGTCATATAGCCATATTCTGGATTATAAGAATAATGCGTTGAACCAAAATCAGTGTCTTCTCGCATCGTTCTATTATATTTATTTACTAATGAATATTTTAAACTTTTTTGTTTATAAACAAATTTCCCATTTTTATAATTATCATAATCTGCTTCATATTCTGTGGTTACATTTAAAATAGTATTACTATCATTTTGGGGTATAAAATGTCTTTTTATTAATGTTTTTCTATTTAAGCTTAATTGCTTATAACAAATTTTTTCATATTTTAAATCAATAAGATTAGTTATATTCTTAATTTCTAATTTAATATCGCTAACATCACTTAATCTTTTTTTACCATCATTATAGATAAGATAATTCCTTCCATTATACATATTTTTAGCATTCGCAAAGATATCACTTTCTGTTAAGTAATTGACACTATTAAGAATAATGGGATTACTATAATCAACTAATTCTATTTTTAAAGCATCTAATAAACTTGACTGCATACCATTTGAATCATCATTATTAAATGTAAGAAATGAATTTGTACACACATTAAATCGAATATTTGTAATATAAAAAACTCCCGTACCAGATGTTTTAAAGCCAATTTTATTGAAGTGACTATTTAGATAAAGTATTGGAAAATAAAGAGGCATTTCAATATACACATATGTATTATTTGCATTTATATCAAGATATTTGTGTGCTTCAACATAATTTGATTGACTATTGGTTGAATAAAATTGTATATCTAATTTAAGTTGCTCATCATCATCTAAAATACCGTTATATTTAAACCAAAAACTTATTACTCCATACTGACAATCTATCTTTTGTTCTTTTACATTTAAAATCTGATAACCATTATTTATATTAATTAATTTAAATGATGAATGACCATTTATTTTTTCACTTTCTGTTACAATATGAGAATCTGTTATATCTTCAATACTGTCTTTAGAATCTTTTTGTAGTGTAAATAAGTTTCCATTTACCACTTCAAAGACGGATTTAACCTCTTTATTAGAATTTAAATAATATCGCAATTTTATGCCCTTTTCATTTATAGTTTCTGTATAATAATTGCCATAAACTATATCTGTATATGTTATACTTCTTCGTTCACATTTTTTACTTGTTAATTTTTGACTTATATTTTCTTCTATTTCTTTATTTAAAAAAGGCATTCCATCTAACATATATCCAATCACTTTGCTTATTTTGGAATATGTTTCTATAACCTTTACTATTCTATTATCTTCATATGTCAACTCAATAGTTTTACTATCATCTAAACTTGTAATAGAAATTAATCTATCCAAATTATCATATTTAAAAATAGTTCCACCTATAATTTTAGAATTTTGATATAAAACAATATTTGTTAATTTTTTATTATTATAATAAAAATTCTTGCGACATATTTCTGTTGGATCAACTACGACCATACTGCTAAGTAAATTGTTTAAGTATTCAAACATTATTTTGCGATCGGTTTTTCTTGTATCATAAACAGATATATATTTATCATTTAATTCATACATTTTATCGATTCTTTTTGAATCACTAACTTTAGTGCTACTAGAAAATAGCCTGCCATTAGAGGCAAAATATAATCTTTTTTCATTATCATCTTCTAAATAATTTAAATTATTATTTGTTTTTTTCAAAACCAGTCCATATCCTGTAGTATCATAAAGTTCTAAATTAATCATTGATTCTAAAGGACATAAATCTCCTACGGCATCTATGTAGTATTTTTTTCCACTTATTTCCTTTATTCGCTGATCGATATCTAGTTTAAATCCCTCTCCATAATAATCATTATCTATACTACTATTATAAACATGACACACTCCTAAATTGTAATTATTTGAACCAATTTCTAAATCTTTTTCTATATAGATCACTCTACCATTTGAGATACTTACTTTTAATATCCCATTACCAACGTTATATTCTACAAAACCTTCTTTTGCATTTCTGATTCTATTTACCACCATTTTTCACTCCTTTTCTTTTTAAATATGTGTTTATTATATTAAGACTTATACTTATTATTTTTTTAATTTTTTTGGCAACCATTTTATGTTTCTAACCATGGTTTATTTATTTTTTTTCGATTTACATCTTTAGTTAAACTAATCATTTCTTCTAATTGCTTAGTTATTTCAATTTCGTCTAAACTAATCTTTTCACCTATTGCATATTGTCTTATTTTTGTCAAAACATATTCTTTTTTTTCTATGCCTGTATAGTTAATAAATAATTCCGCTTCTTTGATGTAAGGTATTAGTTTGTTTGTGATTAATATCATTTCTAACGCTTTTTCTTTAACTTTTTTATTTTTAGAAAAACGATATAGATATGTTAATAAGGTTATTAGGAGTCCACATATTGCACTTATTAGGGAGATTATTATTTTTAGTTCTTCCATATTATTTATATCCTATTATTTTTATATTGAAAAATTCTCCTATTGCCAGTGTGCTTCCACTCCACCCTTTACTATAAGCTCTTATTGAAACATTACTTCCAACTATATTTCCTTCTACAAAATTGCATCCATAACTATTGCAGCTAATCATAAAACTGAAACTATTGTAATATAAATCACTTCCACTATTTGGTTTAATACTTATTTCACCACATCCATGATTATTAAAGAAATAACTTCTTGATTGGTCATCATTTTCTTCCTCTACAACAGTTTCGATATAAATTTTGATAGATTTATATCCAGCATTATATAAATTCGTATTGCAATTTATGGTGAATAATTGATTCAATCTTTTATATTCCCCATCATATAATAAAGTACCTACATCTTTATGACTTATGGCACTTGCTAGATATGGTGTAATATTTGTTATAGTTAGATTTGTTTGATCGTCTTTTCTTACATAATTGTTCAAATCATTTAATTCAACTAATTTATAACTAGATCCATTTTTAAATATATTACCTAATTTGTCTATTTTGAAAACAGTTTTATTCTCAGGAATATAAGTAAATTGGACTTTATCTTCATAACACTGCATTCTGAAATTATTACTTCCATATGAAGCCGTTGATAAATTGGTATTACAATTAAATTTTCCTCCATTTACGTCGATATATGAATATATTGAAGTACTAGTTCCTTCTGGAATATACTTAAATGAAATTTGGTTATCTCTAAATCTTACGCTTTCTTTTCCCTTATGATATAAATCTATTCCATCATTTCTAATATCCATATATGTTGTTCTATCTGTGGTATTTAAAGCATCCGTATCAGAAAGTGTTGGTCTTGCACCAATTTTTGCCCTTACAGCATACATTTTCATTTCTTTATCTTTATTATAATATTCTAAATGCTTGCTATTGGCATAAGTTATGCCTGAGGCTGCAACATAGTTTAGATTAGCAGTATCTATATCAGGTAAATCTGTAAGTTTATACTTTGTTTTTTTCTTTCCAGCTGGAAATACCCAAATATCGCCATTTTTGTCTCCAACTATCTTATTGCGTGTACTGTCATATTCTACAGTATCAATATTTTCTGCATTAGAAAATAATAATTCTTCATCTCTCCAATTGATAGTCTCAAGGATACTTGTGGTTATTAAATCACCATTTTCAGTTACATTATTTAATGCTTCTTCTATTAATACATTTTCTTGGCTGATGAAATCACCATTTGCGGCTACATGCGTAATTTTCATTAAATTTGGATTGTTTCTTTTTCTAAAATTTATTTTCATTTTCTTTTCTCCTTTTTAAAATTTTTAGAAATATATTAATACCTATTTTTTTATCTTGCTTATCTCCCTCAATTCCTTGTTTATGGCGCCTTATAATTTCTATATTACATTTTTTTTAAAAAATCAAAAAGGGATAATTTTTACCCCTTTTGAAACAATTATTTTTATGATATAATGTTTTTTTACTTTAGAAATAACACGCGTAAAAACACGCAGTTTTGCCTTTACCCTATGAGGATATTACTTCACTGACCCTGAAGGGTTACGTGAAAAGCCTGACAACTTTGGTACCCTATTTTTAGTTATGATTTGAGAGGTTTTTGCTGATTAGTCTGTGATAACGGGGGTATTAGTATAAATGCCCCGTTACAGTGAAAAAGACAAAAAAAGGATAAACTTATTAATTGTTTATCCTCTTATATATTTTTTTAATTAATTGACTCTTCCTTAATATTTTTTAGAAATTCATAAGGATTATCACAATATTTTCTTGCATTTGAATTCTTTATTAAATCATTCAAAATGAATTCATTTACTTGATAACATTTATTATTATAAACTATACCAGCATTATGTACATCAATAAATGTTAAAATCTCTGAAACAATTTTACTATCCAGGTTTCTCAAATCTAATCTAAATGAAATTTGGCATTCGTCATATTCAAAATGCGATATCTGCATACAAGTACCATCTATATTTCCAAGTTGCTCAATCGTACTAATAATTTATTAAATTATTCCATATAAAAATTAATATCATAATCTATAAATAATTTGTTGTATTCCGATAAGTATTGTTGCTCTTTTATTGTAATGATGTTTTTAGTTTTTTGTTCTAAAAAAACAAAATCATTACCAACCCAGCATTCGCCATTTGGATCTTCTGGGTCATTTTCATTTGAAATTGAACAAGTTTCTAAATATGGCACTACTTTAAATGGGTCAGAAAAATCAATTAATATATAAAAATAAGGACTGCCCCAATAACAACCAAATCCTGCCATAAAATTATTATTAGGATTATAGAAGACGTCAGTCCATATAAAAGTTTCTCTGCCTTCTTTCATATTCTCTTTAGGATAATAATGGAATTCTTTCATCGTATCAAGTTCTAATACGCTATAACCATAGAGTTCACGGTTAAACATTAAATACTTTTTCCCATTACTATGTTTAATAAGTTGACAGAATAATAAGTTCTCATATAAACATTTAAATTCATATATTTGTTTATTGTCGAAAAAAACTTTAACCTTAGATGCTGAAATATGTGCATTTCCTTTTATATTATTAAATTCTTCTTCAAAATAGTAATATCCATCACCTAAATCTTTTTTTATGGTATCATCATGGATTGAATGTACATTAAATAATTCAACTTCTTTTTCTTTACGATACTTTAAATATTCATAAGTGTAAGCGGCATTCCTCATATCCATTTTATAATCCATATTTACACTCCTTTTTACCTTCTACTATTTCGTTTTTCCAATTATTATATTGAGAATACAATGTTTTTTTATCGGCAAACGAAATATCTAGATCATTATTATAAATATCATACCAAACATCTTTTGTTTTCTTTACAGCTATTTTAGTTTCGTCATTATTTGTGTGAATACTTATTATGTGGCTTTTATGATTTTCTTTTTGCAGTAGTTCAGCATAAGCATGTAAAACAACTAAATTGAAATAATAATCATCTAGATTTTTTAAATCATCAAGATCAATCCACTTTCCTTCTTTCAAATAAACAAATCTTATTTGAAAAAAATATGCTTGATAACGAATATAGATATATAAATCCTCATAGGTATCGTTTATCATTCTTTTTGCTATTGGTATTATATTTTCATATGATTTTTTCATCTCACTAAAAATATTTTTTATTTCAGGAATTCTAGAATTTAAATCAGACTTTTCATCAATAAAGAATCTATTAGTTCTTAAAGTTGGGTACTTACAATACTTATAAATATCATAAACAACTAAAGCCGGCAACTCTTCATTAAACTCATTCGTTGAAAAAGCAATTTCATCGACTAGTCTTCCAAAACTATCAATAGCAGCATTTTTATTACCATAATAAATCGGTACTAACTGCCAACCAGTTAATGTTATTGCGTGTGGCAATATAATCGATTCATTTATTAAAAGCCATTTTTGAATATCATAATCACTATTCCATTTTGAGCAATCATAATAAGCACGAAGAAAAATATCCAAATAATCAAAGCGATCTTTACCAGTAAATAATGCTGGACGTTTAAGGACTAATTTAAATTCATCTCTTAAGTTACCCTCTCTATTTGGTGTAATTATATTCATAAAATCAACTTTCTTTCTTGTTAAAATTATAACATAAAGATTTATTATTCTATATGGTCAAATTTTAACTGTATCTTTAAATTTTTTTTCTTGTTCCTTCATTCTCAAATAACTATTAATGCATTCCATTTCTTCGTTTGTAGTTCTATATACTTCATTAAAAATCTTTGTAATTTTAATATATTTATCAGTTATTTTCATTTCATATCCCAAATTCTCTAATTCGTTTATAAGACCAGAGTAATTGTTCAATTTTTTGTTAATAGCAGAATACGTTATAATGCTTCTCCTAATTCCGCTAGTTTCAGAAAAACCAACAAATTCGTGTATTCTATCAAGGATAAGACAATTTATGTATAGCACATCTTCTAGCTCCATTTGACGAATTGGATATATAAAGATATCCTTATCATCAAATTTCCCATATTTTGCTTCTTCGCCATTTATATATTTGTTTCTATTCTTTAAAAACAATTCTTTATTTTGCAATCCTGACACCCATATATTTGGTTTTGCCAAAACAGAAGTATTTTCATAATCATTTTTATCATAAAGCCTATAGAAAGGATTTATAAGTGCAATCATTCTATTTTTGGAAATTGTAAATAAATACATGTTTTCGCTCATACACATATTGGAATTTAACAATTGTAAGTATGCATAAAGATTATTAATTGCTTCCTTTGAATTTTTATTTTTTTCCATTTCTTTAATCAAATAACCTTTTTTAATCACATCATTATTAAATGGCTCTACAAACCTTGTAAATTCATGTTCAGAAGTCATTCCTTGATCCATAACAACAAATTCTTCTTTACTAGTAGTACTATCCCAAATAGAAATATATCCGACATTAAATGTATAAGCCCAATATACTGCTTTTGCTGTTGCTAATGGATGATTAGATATTTCCTCAAGACACTTAGATTCTAAAATACATTTTAAGGTCCTCATCCAGTAATCAAACGGCGTTAAGGATTCGGTATTCTTTTCTTCAAACTTAAACATATCCTTAACAGTCGTTCTTGTCTTTTCTAAATTATGTTGCATAAACTTTTCGCCATCAGTAGCTCTAAGCATCGCAAGTAATAAAAATTTTTTTATAAGACGCACTTCTAATCTTGTAAAAATACATTCATTATCTACATTTAATATTTTTTTATTTAGTAAAAGTGCAAATTCGTTTTCTATTTTTTCATTAAATAAATCTTCAATTTCTAGCGTGTAAAGTTTTTTAATTACAAAAATATCTTCTAGTTTTTGACCGATTTTTAGTTCTTTAGTCTTTAAATTATAAGTTGATATTTTTTCATTAAATTTTCTTAGCAATAGTCGTGGGACATAATGATTATTTTCTTTTGGCATTTCAAACACCTCTTATGAATATTTTATCATAAAAGGTCGTTTTTCAAAAAGTAATCTTCATTTTAGGTATTATTAGTTCAGAATTTTAATTCAATAAATCTATAGTCTTTTGTTTAGGCTTTCCATACTCACCTTCGTTATAGATCTCTATTCTATCAATCAACTTATAAACCATCTCAGGAGTTAATTCTTCAAAATCTAGATAGTCATTTATTATTTCTTTTAACATGCTAATTTCAGCTACATAATCTTTTTTATTATCTCGCTCATTGATATACAAGCTATATCTAGATTTCAATTCTTTTTGTTCTACTTGATAATCTTTAAGAAGCGATTGGTATGAATCATCATCAATGATTTCGTTGGCGTAATCCTCATAAATCTTTTTAGTAAGTTTAGATAATATATTTAATCGCTTTTCTATCTTTTCAAGTTCGAAATCGTAGTTGGTTTCGATTTTATTTGAAATGATTTATCCAGGATAAGCAAATAAATTTATTAAAAATTATTTAGTCGATTCATTAACTTTGGAGGTAAATCAGACTAGAAATAGCGAAAGGTTAATGAAAATAATAATTTTATAACAATTAAAGGTTTCAGGGCAAAGTAAAAGGCATGACCCAAAATCAATTTGGAAATCATGCCTTTATATTACTTTCAATTATTTTACTACTTTGGACTGTTCACTTGGCTATATTCTTTTAAATACATTCTATTCATAATATACTTTATATAAATATAATCCACACCCTGGGGCAATCTTATGAGATATTTTGGGGTCATGGCTTTCTAAAACATCTAATATTTTAGTTTCTAATTCTTTTTGTAAAGATATTTCTATAAGTAGTCCCATCATTCTTCTAATTTGATATTTTAAAAATGAGCTGCCGATAAATATAATTTCAATATAATCGTCAAATTTATTTATATTTATTTCATATATAGTTTTTACAAAATCTTTCCTCTTATCAACCTTAGCACTACAAAAGCCTTCAAAATTATGCGTACCTATTAATAACTTAGAAGCACTTGATAATAATTCTAAATTCAAATTAGGTACAAAATGCATATAATTTCTTCTAAATACATTAGGTGAAGTTGATATATAATAACGATACTCTTTCCTTAAAGCCGAAAAACGAGAATGAAAGTTTATATCAACAATTTCGACATCAATTATTCTTATATCATTTGGTAAATATGAATTCAATGCACGTTTAAAACCATAAGCAGTAATATTTTTTTCTGTATCAAAATGAAAAACTTGGCCAACTGCATGAACGTATCTATCTGTTCTTCCAGATGGATAGATTTTATTTTTTTCACTAGTTATCTTATTTAAGGCTTTAGAAATCTCAAGTTCAATAGTTTTTTCTTCATTTTGAATCTGAAATCCATTATAATCTGTCCCATCATATGAAACAATGCATTTCACTCTCATAATAAACCTACAAAACCAAAATTAGACCAAATAATAATTGCAAATAAAATAATAACACTAATTAAACAAATAAAATCGATAGATTTTAATTTAAGTAAATCAATTCTAGTTCGAGGCGCATCAATAATATATCCACGTGCTTCCATTGCATATGCTAAATCCTCAGCACGTTTAAATGAAACTACAAACATTGGAACTAATAACGAGATAATTTGTTTGACTTTATCTTTTAGACTTCCTTCTGAAAAGTCTACTCCGCGCGATGCTTGTGCTTTCATTATTTTATTTGTTTCTTCTAATAATGTCGGTATGAATCTTAGAGTTAAAGAAAGCGTCATCGAAATAACTCCAACTGGAACCTTAATAACCTTAAGAGGTGATAATACCGCACTTAAGCCATTATTTATCTCTGTCGACATTGTTGTAAAAGTAAGAAGAGAGGTTATTCCAATCATTAGTATAATTCTAACAAAAATAAATACACCTTTTATCAATCCTACTTCATAAACATTTAATGAATAATCTATAAATGTTAATGTATTAAAATGACACAAATATTGAACTAAAAACAAACTCAGTAACATTAAAATCATATATAACAATTTAAAAGGAATTAATTTTTTAGTTATATAATAAAATACTATTATGCCAATACATATTAGCATTTGATATAAACCAAATTGAAAATCAAAAATAATTAATGGTGCTTCTTCAGAAGTAGTAAATATAAGTTGAAGAACAAATGTAAAAATTAATAAGAATAGAACCGGTTTCAATCCTTTAATCATTTTTAAAAATGGGATTCTTGTCGTCAAAAATATAACGACAAAAACACCTAAGGCGATAAGCATCCCTGTTATATTAGGAATTAAGAATATTAAAACAACTAATAATATTGTTAAGATAATCTTCATACGAGGATCAACTTTATATATCCAGCTATTTCCTTTAACATATTGACCAATTGTAATATTATTCATTAATCTTACCTCCTTTTAAAGAGATAAGTAACTCTTGTTCGTCTTTAATATCATAACTTAACTTCAAATTATTCTTTTCATTCAAGTAATCAATTATATTTAATATATCTGGCTTTAACAAATGACATTCTTTATATTTATGAGTTTCAAATAAATCAAATTTATTCCCATCATAAATGATGTTACCTTTATCCATCGCGACTATACGCGTTGCATATTTGTATACTATATTCATATCATGAGTTATCATAATAATCGTTTTATGAAATTCTTTATGTATTTGACCAAACATTTCCATAATTTCTAAGGCCCCCTTAGGATCAAGTCCCCTAGTTGGCTCATCAAGTACTAATATATCTGGCTCATAAGCTAAAATGCCTGCAATTGCAACCTTTCTCATTTCTCCACCACTTAAATTAAATGGTGATTTCAAAAACCATGACTCATCAATATGTAAGATTTTTGCCACTTCTTTTGCACGAGCTAATGCTTCTTCTTCTTTATATCCAAATATTTTTGGGGCAAACATTATATCTTTTAAAACAGTTTCTTCAAATAATTGATATTCTGGAAACTGAAATACAAATCCAACCCTTCTTCTCACTGGTTTAAGTTTAGGATTTTTTCTTTTTTTCGATGTAATTATGCTTTCAAAAATATTTATTGTTCCACTTGTTGGTAACAATAACCCATTAGTATGTTGTACTAACGTTGATTTTCCACTACCAGTTTTTCCAACTACCATTATAAATTCATCCTTGGCATCAATATCTAAATTTATATTTGTAATTGCATCAATATGATCATTTTTTACTGCACCCAAATATGAGTGATTTAATTCTTTAAATGATATTCCCATAATGTATTAATTAATTCCTTATTATTTTTTAGCTCATCATCTTTTGATGCCATCGTAAAGACTTTAAGTGGAAAAGGCATGTCCAAATTTGAACTTAACAATAAGTCTTGTTCCATAAATATTTCGTTTGGAGTACCTTCTTTTATTATTTTTCCTTCTTTTAAGACAATGATTCTATCGGATAGATTTGCAAGTTTTAAATCATGCGTAATTGTAATTATTGTTTTATTATAAACATTTTTTAATTCTTTAATTAAATTGATGATATCTTTTGACCCTTCTGGATCTAACATTGAAGTTGCTTCATCTAATATTATATAACGGCAATCTAACGCCATTATTCCAGCAATTGCAACTCGTTGTTTTTGACCACCCGATAACGTTTGTGGTTCACGCTCTAAACATTCATACATACCGACTTTCTTTGTATATGTATCAATAAGTTCCAACATCTTTTCTCTTTTTACGTTATGGTTTTCTAGTCCAAAAGCAATATCGTATTTAACATTAACCCCAACAAATTGATTATCAGGATTTTGAAATACTATTCCAACTTCTTTTCTTACATCATCGACAGTATCCACTGTTAGTTTTGTATCATCATAAAAAATATCACCTTTTTGGGCTTCTAATAGTCCAACTAAAAGTTTAGAAATAGTTGACTTACCACTACCATTGTGACCTATTATCGATATCCACTCATGATCATTAATATCAAATGATATATCATCAAGTGCTAAATCATCTTTTGTATAACTAAACGATAAATTCTTTATACTAATCATCATCTCAACTCCTAACTACATTATACTATTATAGCATAATTTTAATTATATTATCAGTTTACTATATAAATTTAAGTGAAAATAAAGAAATCCCTTATCATAGGAATTTCTCTATAAACACTAATTTTTATTATCTTGATATAATTTGTTTAATTTTTCTTTTAAATTATCTTCTAAGTGTGAATACGTTTTGCCATTTACTAAAAGTTGATATTCCATAATTCTATATGACTCATTATCTTCATAATAAATTATAAAAACCGGGTACATAAATCCTGGTGGAATCTCAGTTTCTTTTGTTACTTTATAGGTTCTTTCTAATAATATATTTATTATTTCGTTGCAATCTGCTTCCTCACTAATTGTTACAAATAGTTCTTCGCCGTTATTATCATTGTAAATTTCTATATATAAAGGATTTTCTCTTACCGCATCATATTCTTTAAAATCCTTAATCTTGTAAGTTTTATTCATAGAACATGAACTGATAAATAAAGCTAAAACGCTCATTAGAAATATTGTTATTTTTTTCATATATCCCCCTTTTATTAACTTATAAAGTTAATTATGATTAAATGATATCACGTTCTTTATAAATCGTCAACTTTATATAATCAATATAAAAGTGATCCAATTTAGAATCACTTTATATATTTTTATTCTATTATAAATTCAATTTTTATATTACCTGTTACTATACTAGCACTTATAGAACTTGCTGTAGTTCCTTTTTGATTTCCAATATTCGAATTACCTGTTGTCTTATTTATAGAAATATTATATTCTTCTTTAATGCCTTTAATGCTCCCTTTAATATTTCCTGTTACGGCATTAAAAGTTATATCGCTTGATTCTAAAGATGTAAAATGAAGATTTCCGGTTGTACTTTTTGCATTTATTATATTTGAAATTACATTTGTCAAATTAATATTTCCAGTAATCGTTTTTGAAGTTAATTCTTCAATATTCGAATTTGAAACAATAAGGTTTCCGGTTGTAACATTTAAATCTGCCTTTTTTATTTCTGCATTTGCAACTTCAATATTTCCTGTTACTATAGAAAGATCTAGTTCATTAACCATAACATTATTTAATTTAAAAGTTCCTGCAATATTCTTTATTTCCATTTTTTCATATTCTTTATTTGGTAAGTTAATAACAATATCATTATTAATATAAGTCATTGTTCTTTTAAAATCGATATGATAAACAAATCCATTTTCTTCAGAAATATTTTGAGTAACAATTATTTTATTATCTTCAATTGTTATAATATAAACATTTTCTTCAATTGATTTATGTGTAATGCTTATTTCTTCTTGTTCAACAATATTAACTATTATATCACCGTAAACCATATCAACTTTAAGCTCATTTATATTAATTGCTTCAAATGTTTTTGTTTCTTCTATTATTTCATAACCATAAGCTTTAAAATCAAAATTTACCATTGAAAATGATATTATTCCAATTACAAATGCAGCAACTAAGCATAAACTACCGATTACATATATCGCTTTTGATTTCATTAGAAAGCCTCCTTAAATGCATGTCCAATATATCCTAGACACTTTGCAGAGATTTTAATTAAGAATTTAAAGAACTTGGCAATAATTGGAGTTAGTATTAATGATAATCCTAGTAATAATAATCCTGCAGCAATTCCCAAAAGCGCCGCTGGGCCATCAAGACCAATACGTATTATACCTACTATGGCTACTGCTATTCCACTAAAACCTACTGCAACGAAACTTATAACTATACTAACTAAACATATCGCAAATGCTAATACTAATGTTGCAAAGAAAATTATTAATGTAAACCATATTGGAAACGTAACAATTAATAATATGGCCTTTGCACTGCTTTTATTTTGCTTTCTTTCATATTTATCATATTCTTTTTCTTTTCTTATAGTTTCTCTTTCTTTTCGAGATTCATTTCTTTCTTTTTTAGAATTTGAATTAGAATAATCAACATATGTATATTCATCTGATTTTAAGTTATAATCGATTAATAATCTTTTAGCTATTAAATTAACATCGCCTAACTCTTCAATAACCTTTTCTTCTCTATAGCCCATTTCTTTTTTGTCTTCAATTAATTCACTATAATATTTAATAATATCTTTTCTATCTTCATTAGAAAGTTTATCTAATTTAGCTGAAAGCTTAATCAAAAATTCGTTCTTTTTCATTATATCTACTCTCCTTAGTTATAAAATCATGTACAGCTTTTAATTCTTTCCAGTCTTCTAAAAATTCTAATATTTTTTCTAAACCTTTAGACGTTATCTTATAATATTTTCTTAATCTTCCATTAAAGTCTTTAGAATAGGTTGTTAGGAAACCACCAGCTTCTAATCTTTTTAATATTGGATATAGGGTTGATTCACTAATCGTTATAATGTTAGATAAATCACTTATTATTTTATATCCATAAGATGCTTCTTCTTTTAAACATGTTAATACACATACTTCAACAATTCCTTTTTTTAGTTGTATATCCATATAATCACCTCATACCTCTTTACACGTCATATTATACATTACATAGTATAAGTTGTGTAAAATATTCACACTTTTTCCATAATTAGCATTTTTGTGACAAAAAAAATATAGATGCTTGATGCATCTATATTTGTTCTTTTTCTTTATTTCTTTTTATTTTTTCTATTTCTTCATGTCTTTTTTGTTTCTTCTTTTTTGAATAAATTAATAATCCTGTGACAACTCCACCAATAATTAATAAAAATGGCCATGTATAAATTATTGCTAATAAAATGAATTGGAAGAAACCAGTAATTCCAGCTATTGATCCATTAAAAGCATCTTTAACTTTTTCACCAAAACCTGTTGAAGTCGTTTGTGTATTATATAAATATAAATAAATTGTACTATATTCTATTAAAGAATCATAATTATTTAATTGTCTATAATATTGATTAAGTATTATATTTAACTCTGCAATTCTTTTTGAATATTCAATGACTTTAGCTGGATCTACCTCAGCAGCGATGCAAGTTTGAAGTATTGAAACTTCAGTTTCATAAGCCATTATTGTAGCTTCAACATTATTGTATTGAGAGGTGATATCAGTCGATTTCATTGTTTGACTTGTAACCTCACCAAAGTCTGATAGTTCTTCTAAAAATGCATTTAAATTCTCTGTCTTAACTCTAATTGTAAAAGATACTCTATTAGAATTAGTACCGTTAATTTCGGAGTTTTCAAAATATCCGCCATTTAAATTAGTCGCAGTTTTAACTTTAGAAATTGAAACAGTCATATTATCTGTATTAATTGAACAATTAACAGTATAATATATTTTTCTATTACTAGTAGAATCATATAAGTCTGTAATAGTTTCCATTTCTCCAGTAGCACCATTTTGAGTACTTGGGCTATTGTCGCTACAACTCGCTATAAATATTAATATAAACAAAAAGGGTATAACAAATAAAAATTTTTTTAATTTTTTCATAGTATCCTCCTATAAAATGATATGCTTATAATTATTATATTTCATTTTATAGAATTTAACAACTTTATTTAAAATAATTCTTCTAAATTTAAAATTTTACTATTATCTAATAAATTACCATAATGATTTATTGATAAGATTATTTTATCTTTGGCAATATTATTTATTACTTCTAAAATCTTGGAAGCGGATAATTGATCTATTTTTGCATTCATTTCATCTAAAAATAGTACTTTGCTATCAAGTATAATTGCTCTTGCTATATTAAATAATGAAAGTTCACCTGTTGAATAGTCAGTAATTATTAATTTTTCATTAATATTTTTTATTCTATTTAAACCAACTAAATTTAATACATTATATACTTCATCATCACTTATATTATTATTTAATAAACATACTTCATCTTTGATTGTGCCACTACTAAAGAAATAATCTTGGTAAACAACTCCAAATATTTTTCTTTTTATTTCATTTGGTAGATAATAAGTATCATATCCATTTATTGTAACTCTACCTTTTGTTGGCTTAATTAATCCATAAGCAAGTTTAAATAATGTTGACTTTCCACTTCCACTACGTCCTTTTAATGTTATTTTATCTTCTTTATTTAATTCTAAATTGAAGTCTTTTATAACATCTTTTTCGTTGTCATAAGAATAATATACATTTTCAAATTTTAAAGTAATGCTACTATAATCAAAATCTATTAATTCTTTTTTATCTTGATCTTCTTCAATTTTAAAGAAATCATTTATTCTTTTAATTCCAGCCATACTTTTTTGAATAGTTTGAAGTTCCATCCCTAAGCTTTCAATAGGCGCAAATAAATTGGTAAGTAAATCAATTGAAGCAACGAGCATTCCAACAGTCATTCCAAATAATGACATGTTATATGAAGATAAAATTATAATTGAACAGATTAATGTTGTTTTTACTATTTGCATTACTGGAGAAAATAATGAATCATAAAAGTTGGCATTTTGATTTGTTTCATAATGACCATCTAACACTTTAGAATATTTACTCTTCATTTTATCATATATACGAAATGATTTTATCGTTACGATATTATCAAGACTTTCTAAGACTAAATTATTAACACTACCTTCTAAGGCTCTATTTTTGATTTGAGCTTTAAACATACGTTTTCTAACAAACATCGTAAATAAAACAATAAAAGGTAAGATGATTAATGTAATAATTCCGAATAAATAACTAAAATAAAATACGGATATAACAATACCTACTATTTTTAATAAATCAATTGCCATACTTACAATTCCAGATGTTATAAGAGTGTTTATTGCATCAACATCATTGCTAAAATATGCTTCTAAAGTTCCACTTTCGTATTTTGAAAATTCAGTATATGTTATTTTATTTACTTTACTTAGCATTTGCAATTTAATTTTTTTAGTTATTCCTTGCCCTATTTTAACCAAAATAAACTCTTTTAAGAAATTTACAAATCCTATACAAACGAATAATAACATATAATATATTGCAAACTTTAATAGCTTTTCCATGTCTTTATTAACTACTATCTCGTCAACAATAATTCTTAATACTTGAGGAGGTACAAGTGATAGTAATGTAACTGCAATTAATATGAGAACTGTAATAACAAATAATATGAAATGCTTTTTAAAATAATTAACTATACATTTTAATACACTCATTATTTCTTACCTCCTATTAAATTACTAAATGATTTGTCATTTAATAATTCATCATAAGTTCCATATAAATATTCTTTGTTTTTTAAAAAAATAATTCGGTCTAATTTTTCTAAAACTTCTTTTTGATTATTAATTATTATAATAATACTATCTTTATAATTATTTATAAGATTATCTACGATTTTAACACTCATTTTAATATCTATTGCGTTAAATGGATCATCTAATATTATTAGTTTTGGATGATTATATAAGCTTCTTGCGATTTGCAGTCTTTTTTGTTGCCCCCCACTTAAATTAACCATACTATGTGATAAGTATTCATTTTCTCTGTTACTAAATGTATCTATATCATTTACTAACAAAGAATCGTTAATTACAGCACTTACATCACTTTCATTATTAAATGAAATGTTATATTTTAAAGATTCATTAAAAATTTCAGTTATTGCAGGAGCATAATGAATAAACTTTGGAATTACTGTATTCTTATGTTCTTTTATTTCTAAGTCGCATAATTTTATACTTCCTTTATAGTTATATATTCCTGATAATGCTGCACCTAAGGTTGATTTCCCACTATGGACACTACCGCATATACCGATTATTTCTCCTTTGTTGGCACAAAAATTTATGTTTTTTAGAACAAATTTTTCATCAAAGCCAAATTCTAAATTAGATACTTTTAAATCTGAACCATTTAAATTATCAAAATAAGTTATTTCCCCTTTGTCTTCTAAATAAACTTTGCATCTATCCCATGATACTTTTGCGTTTTGATAAGCATTAAAAACTTTTCCAACCTTGCTTGCTTTATTACTTACAAGCATATATGTAGATAAAAATGCACTGAATGTTCCAATGCTCCATACTTCTCCACCTATTTTAGTTGCACCATTAATAACATTTTGCCCGCACATATATATTACAAAAAATAAACCAATCAAAGCTACTGCACCATATAGTGGCTCTAAACTACCTTTAAAAGTCATTGCTAAAATACTTTTCTTTTCAAGTTCATCCATTGTTTCTACATATTTATTGTAATAATTATCGTTTACACCTAAGCCGCGATAATATACTTCATTATTTATAGAATTTAAGGTTACATCTTTAGATTTCGAAAAGACTTTTTTATATTCACTTGTTGTTTTATAAACTATTTTTTTCATAAATTGAGCTAATACTATGGATATTATAATAAATATTAATACTATTAAAGTTATTTTGTAATCTAGTATCGCCATTGTTATTAAATAACCCAGCATTAAAACAATACTATCAAAAATTTCTGTAACAACTTTTCTTATTCCATCCGCACTATCTTTAATATCACTTAAATTCTTATTCATGATATCGCCTTTGGTAGTATTGCTAAATTCTTGTATATCTTCAAGCAATAAATTGTCAAAACTTACAGTACGCATTTGTAAAACCATTCGGTTGGCAAATACTCTAACAAAAAATCTTTTAAAAAAACGATTCACTTGGACAAATAATACAAAGCCTAAAAATAATAATGTATAAATAATAATTCTTTTTAAAGAGACTTGGCTTTCAAACTCATCAATTACATTCCCTTGTAAAATAGGTACTAAACACATTAGTCCATCAAATAATAGCCCTGTAATGGATAATAATATAACTGTCTTTATATTTAGTTTTAAATAAGTAGAAACTTTATCATATCTTACTTTCTTTTTCATTATATTCCCTCAAACTTATTTTTTCTTAAATTTTTAGATTCTAAATACAATTTATTTAAAGTTATATTAAACTCTTCTAATTCTTCTTTCGAAATATCTTTCGTTATTGCATCAAAAAATTCTATATCTTCACTACTATCAGCCTCTTTTAAAAGAAACGCTTTGTTAGTTGCATATAATTGTTTTTTTCTTTGATCATCTGGATTAACGTTAACAGTTATATACTCTAGTTTCTCTAACTTTATCACTATCCTTGTAACCAGTCCCTTATCAACATTTAAATAATCTGATAAATCGTTTTGACTAATTCCAGGTTTTTTTGTTAAATATCTTGCTGCTTCAAATTCGTTTTCAGTAAGTTCTCTAATCCCTTTTTTATTTTTATAAAGATTTAAATTTCTAATTATTTTGCTTAGTTTTCTTAGTTCTCTCATAAAGTACCTCACTAATTACATTCTATACTATATTAGTTGACAAGTCAACTATTTTGTTTGGAAAGTATCTTTTATTTATAGCATAAAAAAACATCTGCAAAACACAGATGTTTAATGAATATTATTCTACAAATTCGATAATTGCCATAGGGGCAGAATCTCCACGACGGTAACCTGTTTTAATTACACGAGTGTATCCACCATTACGGTTTACAAATTTTGGAGCAATTTCAGAGAATAATTTTTGAATTGCAAAATTACCTTCTTCATCTTTTTCAAAACGAACAAATGAAGCAGCTTGACGTCTAGAATGAAGAGTATTAGTCTTACCTAGAGTCACCATTTTATCAGCAAGTCTTTTTAATTCTTTTGCTTTAGTTTCAGTTGTTTCAATGCGACCATTTAAAATTAAATCTGTAACTAAATCACGAAGTAATGCTTTTCTTTGAGATGCATTACGACGAAGTCTACTATATGCCATGATTTACGTCCTCCTTCTAGATTAATCTTTCTTGAAGCCAAGATTCATAGCTTCTAATTTTTCTTTGATTTCTTTTAATGATTTACGACCTAAGTTACGAACTTTCATCATATCTTCTTCACTCTTTGCTGTAAGTTCAGCTACAGTGTTAAGTGCAGCTCTCTTTAAGCAGTTATATGAACGAACTGATAAATCAAGATCATCAATTGTCATTTCTAACTTACGGTTATGAGAATCATCTTCAAGTTCAATCATGTAATCGCTGTTTGAAGCTTTTTCACTTAATTCAACAACTACATTTAAGTGTTCGATCATCATTTTAGATGCTATTGCTAATGCTTCTTTAGCGCTTAAAGCTCCGTTTGTCGTAACTTCAATTGATAATTTATCGAATGACGCAACATTTTCAACACGAGTCTTTTCAACGTTAAACGCTACATTAGTAATAGGTGTGTAGATTGAATCTATTGCAATAACTCCTACACTCTTGTTATATGCTTTATTTTTATCAGCGCCAACATATCCAACACCTGAGCGGATTGTTAAGTACATACTTAATTTTCCTCCTGCAGATACTGTAGCAATATGTTGATTAGGATTTACAACAATAACTTCATTACTATGAATGATGTCAGCAGCTGTAACTTCTCCTTCACCTTTGTGTATTTCTACTGTTGTTTCAAAGTTAGGGTCTTCTGAATCTACAGAAAGAACCACTCTTTTTAAGTTCAGAATAATAGTAATTACGTCTTCAACAACGCCATCTACGTTTTGGAATTCATGTTCTGCTCCATCAATTTTAACATTAACAAATGCAGCTCCTGGTAATGAAGATAACAAAGTTCTTCTTAATGCATTACCAATAGTTATACCAAATCCTCTTTCAAGCGGTGTAATTACGAACTTTCCATAATTTCCATTTTGTGATAATTCTTCTACTTGTGTTCTAGGTTTTTCGAATTTTAAATCCTTCATAATGGTCCTCCTTCAAATTATAGTACTAATTAAATAATTAAAAACTACTATCCGCGTGGGCGTTTTGGTGGACGACAACCGTTATGTGGAACTGGTGTAACATCCTTGATAGCTGTTATTTCAAGACCTGCAACTTGTAGGGAACGAATTGCAGCTTCTCTACCTTGTCCTGGACCTTTAACTGATACTTCAACCTTTGCAACTCCTGCATCAACTGCAGCCTTAGCAGCAGCTTCTGAAGCCATTTGTGCAGCAAAAGGAGTTGACTTACGACTACCCTTAAAGCCTAAAGCTCCTGCACTGCACCAAGAAATTACGTTTCCTGTTGGATCAGTGATTGTAACGATTGTGTTATTGAAAGTCGAATGAATGTGAGCAACACCAGCTGGTATATTTCTTTTCACACGACGTTTAGTTACTTTACGTGCCATAATGTTTTACCTCCTTATTTTTTCTTATTAGCGATTGTATGTCTTGGACCTTTACGAGTACGTGAATTATTTCTTGTGTTTTGTCCACGAACTGGTAATCCCTTACGATGACGAATGCCTCTATAACATCCAATTTCCATTAAACGCTTAATATTTAAGGCTACTTCACGACGAAGGTCACCTTCTACTTTGTATTTTGCAACTTGACTACGGATGCGGCTAAGTTGATCTTCAGTTAAATCTTTAACACGAACATCTTCACTTACATCAGCAGCTTTTAATATTTGTTTAGCTGTAAATTCTCCAATTCCGAATACATATTGTAATGATATTACAACACGCTTTTCTCTTGGGATATCTACTCCTGCAATACGAGCCATATTCGTACCTCCTGTTATCCTTGTCTTTGTTTATGTTTTGGGTTTTCGCAAATTACCATAACACGGCCTTTGCGTTTGATTACTTTGCATTTATCGCAAATTGGTTTTACTGATGGTCTTACTTTCATCTTGCTTACCTCCAATTTTTCTACTTATGTCTATAAGTGATACGTCCACGTGTTAAATCGTATGTTGATATTTCAACTGTAACCTTATCACCTGGTAAGATGCGTATGTTATTCATACGGATTTTACCAGAAACGTGGGCTAAAACTTGATGTTCATTATTTAATTTTACAATGAACTGTGTGTTAGGTAGTACTTCAAGTACCTTACCTTCCATTTCAATAACGTCTTCTTTTTTTGCCATAATGAGCCTCCTATCAAAGTGTTGTCAAAATTTCATAGCCGTTTTCGCGAACGACAATGGAATGTTCGAAGTGCGCACTTTTTTTATGATCTTGTGTGACTGTTGTCCAACCGTCTTTTAACACTTTGATCTTCTTAGTACCGGCATTCACCATTGGTTCAATCGCTACCGTCATTCCAGCTTTTAAAATTGGTCCATGTCCAGGGATTCCATAATTTGGAACAGGTGGATCCTCATGAAGAGCTCTACCTAAGCCATGACCCGTAAATTCTTCAACTACACCATAAGAAAATGAGTTAACATAATCTCCTATTGCAGCTGAAATATCGCTTAAATGAACACCAGCTTTTACTTTACTAAGTCCAATATATAATGCTTCACGAGTTACATCTAAAAGATGTTGATCTTCTTCATTAACTACGCCTACAGCATAACTCCATGCAGAATCTCCGTGATAGCCTTTATAACAAGCTCCTATATCGATTGAGAATATATCTCCTTCTTTAAGAATCTTTGTTTTGCTTGGAAAACCGTGAATTACTACATCATTAACAGAAGCGCAAGTTGCAGACGGAAAGCCACCATAGCCTTTAAAAGAAGGTGTCGCTCCATTTTCACGAATTATATTTTCGCAAATTTGATCAAGCTCCCAAGTGCTAACACCTGGTTTAACTTCTTTTTTCATAGCTTCATGACATAACGCAACAATTCTTCCTGCTTCTTTCATTAATGTAATTTCACGCTCAGATTTGATTGTAATCATATATTATTCACCTAAAGCAATTTTTATGTCATTAAACACTTTTTCAAATGTTTGATCACCGTTAACTGTTTTAAGTAAGTTTTGTTTTTCATAATAAGCTAATAATGGTTGAGTATTTGCATCATATACAGCTAAACGATTTTCAGCAGTTGCTGCTGTATCATCAGCTCTTTGAATTAATTGTGAGCCACAATTATCACAAATTCCTTCATTCTTAGGTTTATTAAATTCAACATGATATGTTGCACCGCAAGTTTTACAAACACGGCGGCCAACCATACGTCTTACTAATATTTCTTTAGCTACATTTACATCAAGTACTGCATCTAATTTCATATTGTTTTCATCTAGTATTTTATCTAATTCAGCTGATTGTTGAATTGTTCTTGGATATCCATCTAGTAAAAATCCATTTTTACAATCATCTTCAAGTAGACGTTCTTTCACAATACCATTTGTTACTTCATCTGGAACTAAGGCTCCCTTTTCCATATAGCTTTTGGCTAAAAGTCCAAGTTCTGTTCCATTCTTCATTGCTTGGCGGAACATATCTCCAGTTGAAATATGAGGAATATTATAATAATCCTTAATATTTACAGCTTGAGTACCTTTTCCTGCTCCAGGTCTGCCCATAATTAATAATCTCATGAAATTTATCCTTCCAATTAATCCAAGAATCCCTTATATTCTTTAGTTTCTGAATCAGTTTCTAATTGCTTAGCAGTTTCGATCGCTACTCCAACTAAGATAATCAATGAAGTTCCTCCAATTGTAATAACTGAAGCTTCACTGCTTGTAAAACCAAAACATTTAGATACGATAACTGGTACAAGTGCTAATATAACTAAATATGTAGCTCCAATTAATGTAATTCTAAATAACATACGAGACAATTGTGCTTTTGTTTCTTCACCAGGACGATATCCAGGAATAAACGCGTTTTGTTTATCTAAATTATCACTAATCTTATCAGGATCAACTACTAAGAATGAATAGAAGAAACTGAAGAAGAAAATTAATAATACATAAATAGCGATACCAATAGGTTCTCTACTAGAGAATATTTGATTAAACCAGTAAGCTGTTTGGCTTGTAGTTGTTGTTAATCCTAACATCCCGATAATTGTAAGTGGAATACTTAAAATTGTTGATGCGAAGATTACTGGGATTACACCAGCACTATTTAATTTTACTGGAATATCAGAATTTGAATTAGCTTGACGATTTGCATATTGCACTGGAATTTTACGTTTTGCACCTTCAAAGAAGACAACACCTAAAATCATAAGAATATATAAAACAATAACTAATATAAATAATGTAATATTACCAGCAGACGCTAATCCGTTAGCAATGTATTTATTATATAATGTTGAAAACATGCTTGGAATACTTGAAATGATACCAGCACAGATAATCATTGATGATCCGTTACCAGCTCCATGACGAGTAATTAAATCAGCTAGCCACATTGTAAATGCAGAACCTGCAGTAACAACAATAGCCATATAAACATAGAACAACCAGTATAAATCTTTATCTTTTAATGCACTTGCGATTAAGACATTTTCAGGTCTAGAACCAAGTCCAAATAATAAAGCTAAAGCTTGAACTAAAGCTAAAACAACAGTAACATATCTTGTATATCTATTGATTTTTTCTTTACCAGCTTCACCTTGTTCTGATAATTCTTTTAACTTTGGCACTAACATTTGTAACATTTGTACAATGATAGAAGCCGTAATATATGGGGAAATACCTAAAGCTAATATTGAAAAGTTAGATAATCCGCCTCCACTGAATGCATTTAAAATTGATAGAAAATCGTTACTAGCGATTTGTTCTTTAATTGCAACAGTATCAATCATTGGTATTGGAATATAAGTTCCAATTTTAAATACTAACAAAATTAAGAACGTAAAAATAATCTTTAATACTATTTCTTTACTACTAAAAATCTTTTTAAGTTTGTTTAGCATTTAAATCACCTCAACAGATCCACCAAGAGCAACAATTGCTTCTTGCGCTTTAGCAGAGAACTTGTGAGCTTTAACTGTTAATTTCTTTTCTAAATTACCATCAGCTAGAATTTTAATACCGTCATTAACTTTTTTAACTAATCCACTTGCGATTAATTCTTCTGGAGTAACTACTGCTCCGTCTTCAAATATGTTTAATTGTTCTAAATTAACAACTGCATATTCTTTACGATTAACGTTATTAAATCCTCTCTTTGGCAAACGTTGGAATAAAGGTAATTGTCCTCCTTCAAATCCTGGACGAACTCCTCCGCCTGAACGTGAATTTTGACCTTTTGTTCCGCGCCCAGCAGTTTTGCCTAAACCACTACCTTGTCCGCGTCCAACGCGTTTCTTAGCGTGTCTTGCACCTTCAACTGGTTTTAACTCATTTAACATAGTAAGGCACCTCCTTATTCTTTTTCAACTATTTGAACCTTTACCATATGTGCTATAGTAATGATCATACCTTTTATTGCTTCATTTTCTTCTTTCACTACAACTTGGCCAATTTTAGTTAGGCCTAAAGCTTTTGCAGTTTTAGCTTGGTTAGGTTTACGACCAATTAAGCTTTTTGTTAATGTTATTTGATACATATTCTTCACCTTACCCTAAAATTTCTTCTACAGTTTTTCCACGGCGAGCCGCTACTTTTTCAACTGTTTGTAAGCTCTTTAAGCCTTCAACAGTAGCTCTAACAACGTTAATTGGAGTTGCAGAACCTAATGATTTTGATAATATATCACCGATACCAGCTAATTCAACTACAGCACGAACTGGTCCTCCAGCGATAACTCCTGTACCTTCAGAAGCAGGTCTTAAAACTACACGACCAGCACCATATACACCAGTTACGATATGAGGAATTGTTGTTCTTACAGTTGGTACGAAAATCATATTCTTTTTTGCATTTTCGATTGCTTTTTTGATAGCATCAGGTACTTCAGCAGCTTTTCCGCTTCCGAATCCAACATTTCCTTTTTTGTCTCCAACTACTACTAAAGCAGCGAAACGGAAACGTCTTCCACCTTTAACAACCTTAGTTACGCGGTTAATTGTAACTACACGTTCTTCAAACTCAGATTGTTCAATTTCTTTATCTTGACGCATGTAAAGTCCTCCTTTAGAATTCTAAGCCAGCTGCTCTAGCAGCATCAGCTAATGCTTTAACGCGTCCATGGTATAAATAACCTCCGCGATCAAATACAACATTTTTAACGTTTAAAGCGATTGCACGTTTTGCAATTAATGTTCCAACAGCAGTAGCTGCATTAACATTTGAACCGTTTGATAGGTTTAGTTCTTTTTCTAGTGAAGAAGCACTGCATAATGTTATTCCTTCAACATCGTTGATTAATTGAACATAAATTTGAGAATTTGAACGGAAAACATTTAAACGTGGTTTTTCAGATGTTCCTGAAATGTTTTGACGAATGCGTAAATGTCTTTTTTGACGTGTAGCATTTTTAGAAACTTTATTAATCATTTTACAAGTACTCCTTTCTATTATTTCTTAGCAGTTTTACCTTCTTTACGACGAACAACTTCATCGCTATAACGAATACCTTTTCCAAGATATGGTTCAGGTTTACGAATAGCACGAATGTTTGCCGCAAATTGGCCAACTGCACTCTTATCATATCCAGAAATAATTACAATTGTATTTTTTGGTAATTCAACCGTTAATCCTTCTGGTATGTCTAATTCCACATTGTTTGAGTAACCAGCTGATACTACAAGTTTTCTTCCTTGTAAAGCAGCACGGTATCCTACACCAATGATGTCTAATTGTTTTTTGAATCCTTCTGATACACCAACAATCATATTTGATAGAACAGCTCTAGTTGTTCCATGCATCATCTTAATTGTTTTTTCATCATTAGGACGTTTAACTACTACTTGTGTTGGTTCAACACTAATTGTAAGTTCATTATTGAATTGAAAGCTTAATTCACCTTTAGGTCCTTTAACTGTTACGAAGTTTCCTTCACTAACATTTACTGTAACACCAGCAGGTAAATTGATAACTTTATTACCAATACGTGACATTTAAAACACCTCCTGTTTTTTTCTACCAAATATAAGCCATTACTTCTCCGCCGATATTTAACTTACGAGCATCTTTATCTGTCATTACACCTTTTGAAGTTGAAATGATTGCTACACCTAAACCATTTAATACTTTAGGAAGTTCATCAGCTGGAGCATATACTTTAAGACCTGGCTTGCTAATTCTCTTTAGTCCATTAATAACTTTTTCGTTATTTTCAGTATATTTTAAAGTTACTGTTGTAACACTCTTTTTATCTTTTGTTACTGTCTTGAAATCAATAATGAATCCTTCGCTCTTTAAAACTTCTAACATAGCAGTTTTAATTTTAGAAGCTGGCATTTCTACTGTTTCATGACGCATAGCATTCGCATTTCTAATGCGAGTAAGCATATCCGCAATTGGATCTGTCATTGTTTCTTCCTCCTTCCAAATTGGAAAAATTATTTTCTTTTATATTACCAACTAGCTTTTTTAACACCAGGAATTTGGCCTTTATACGCTAATTCGCGGAAACAAACACGGCATAATTTGAATTTTCCGATTACAGCATGTGGACGTCCACAACGTTCACAACGTGTATATTCACGAGCGCTATATTTAGGCTTTCTATGGTTTTTCGCTATCATTGATTTTTTTGCCATAAAATTTTATTTCCTTTCTTACTTTTTAAGTGGCATACCTATTAATTGTAATAAAGTACGTCCTTCTTCGTCAGTATTTGCTGTAGTAACAATTACTATATCCATACCGCGAACTTTTTTCACCTTTTCAAAACTGATTTCAGGGAAAATTAATTGTTCCTTTACACCTAATGTGTAATTTCCTCTACCATCAAATGCATTTGCATTAACACCATGGAAATCACGTACACGAGGTAAGGCAATAGAAACTAACTTATCTAAGAATTCGTACATACGTTCTCCTCTTAGAGTTACTTTACAACCAATTGGCATACCTTCACGTAATTTGAAGTTGGCAATTGATTTCTTTGCTTTAGTTATAACTGGTTTTTGACCAGCGATTAAAGTTAATTCTTCAACTGCATCATCTAATACTTTAGAGTTTGCGGCTGCATCACCAACACCCATGTTGATTATTATTTTTTCAATCTTTGGTATTTGCATTGTTGAGGCATAATTGAATTTCTTCGCCAATTCTGCACGAACAGAATTTTGATATTTTTCTTGTAAACGATTCATATTATCTGTTTACCTCCTCTCAAGTAGATTATTTAAATTCGTAACCAGACTTTTTAGATACTCTGATTTTATTGCCTTTTTCATCGATTTTAATGAATGTACGGCAAGGTTTATTAGTTTTTGGATCTAATAACATAACGTTACTAGCATCAATTGGAGCTTCTTTTTCAACAATAGAACCATTTGTGTTTTGTTGAGTTGGCTTTTGATGTTTTTTAACAATGTTAACACCTTCAACTAAAACTTTGTTTTCTTTTGGATAAACAGCGATAACTTTTGCAGTTTTTGCAATTTTATTGCCTTTTTTATCTTTAGTATATTTATCTTTTCCAGTAATAACTACTACTGTATCTCCAGCTTTAATTTGCATCTATGTGCACCTCCTTATAGTACTTCGGGTGCTAAAGAAACGATTTTCATGAAATTCTTATCGCGTAATTCTCTAGCCACAGGTCCGAAAATACGAGTTCCACGTGGTGTTAAATCTTCTTTTATTATTACTACTGCGTTTTCGTCAAATTTGATATAAGATCCATCAGGTCTTCTTAATCCTTTTTTAGTACGAACAACTACAGCTTTAACCACGTCACCTTTTTTTACTTGACCATTAGGTGTAGCATCTTTAACTGTACATACCACGATGTCTCCAACGTTAGCATATCTGTGTAGGGCTCCACCCAAAACTTTTATTATTAATACTTCGCGAGCTCCAGAATTATCTGCAACTGCAAGTCTACTTTCTTGTTGAACCATGAGAGTACCTCCTTTCAGGTTTTGTATTAAAGAGTTTGTTTTGTTTCAACTACTTCTAATAGCGTATAACATACTGTTTTAGAAATAGGTCTTGTCTCCATGAATTTAACAACATCTCCAACTTTTGCTTGATTTTTTTCATCATGTACGTGGAATTTTGTTGTTTTCTTAACACGCTTTTTATATAATCTATGTACACCAAATGTATCAACTGTAACTACGATAGTCTTATCCATTTTGTCAGAAACTACAGTTCCTGTAAAAACTTTACGATTGTGTTCCATGATATCCTCCTTATTCTGCTCTTTCGCTATTCATTTCTGTTAAAACAGTTTTCATTCTAGCGATAGTTTTTTTAATTTCACTTATACGAGCAGGGTTTTCTAATGAGTTATTTAAAGCTTGTTTGAATTTTAAATTGAATAATTCTTCTTTTAAACTAGCGATTTTAGCATTGATATCTTTTTCGCTCATTTTACGAATTTCTTTTGCTTTTATCATTGCTCGTCACCTACTTTTTTTACGATTTTTGTTTTGATTGGTAACTTATGAGAAGCTAAACGTAACGCTTCGCGTGCTATATCTTCACTTACTCCACCAACTTCAAACATAACCACTCCAGTTTTAACTACAGCAACCCAAGTTTCAGGTGATCCTTTACCAGATCCCATACGTACTTCTAGAGGTTTTTTAGTTTTTGCTAAATGTGGGAATACTTTAATCCATACTTGTCCTTGACGGCTCATGTAACGAGTGATCGCGATACGAGCAGATTCGATTTGACGGTTTGTTAACCAACAACCTTCTAAAGCTTGTAATCCGAATTCACCGAAAGCTATGCTGTCTCCACCTTTTGCAGGTCCATCGTAATATACACGGTGTGGACGACGGAATTTGGTTCTTTTAGGTAATAACATTATTGGTTACCTCCCTTAGAACTTTCTTTTTTTGCTGCAGGTTTATTTGCAGGTCTATTTTGTGGTTTATTAAATGGTTTACCATCTTTATTTGCAGGTCTTGCGTCTTTGTTCGCAGGTCTTGCATCTCTTTGAGGCTTAACGTCGTTATTACGAGGTTGAAGATTAAAAACTTCACCCTTATAAATCCAAACTTTAACACCTAATTTACCATAAGTTGTATTTGCTTCAGCTACAGCATAATCAACATCAGCGCGAAGTGTATGTAAAGGTACTTGACCTTCATTATAACCTTCTCCACGAGCGATTTCAGCTCCGCCTAAACGTCCAGAAATTAAAGTTTTTGCTCCTTTAGCTCCGGCTTTTAATGCTCTTTGAATTGCAACTTTTTGAACACGGCGGAAAGATGCACGCGCTTCAAGTTGTTCTGCAATTGATTTAGCAACTAATATAGCATCAAGTTCAGGTTTCTTAACTTCAACTATATTTAATATGATTTCTTTTTTTGTCATGTATGTTAATTCTTTAACAACTGCGTTTTTAGTTTCCGCATCACGACCGATAACTACACCTGGTTTAGCTGTATGTAGTGCGATTTTAACGCGATCTTTATTGGCACCTTTTAGGCGTTCAATAATTATACGAGAAATAGCGGCTTTTTTGTAAGTTTCTTCAAGATATTTACGAATTTTTAAATCTTCTAATAATAAATCCGCAACATCGTTCTTTTCTGCATACCAAGCTGCATCCCAATCACGGTTAATACCAACACGTAATCCCGTAGGACTAACTTTTTGACCCATGTGTTTTTCCTCCTTATTTGCTTTCTTTTTCAGCTACTATAATAGTAATGCTGCAAGTTCTTTTGATAATAACGTCTCCGCGTCCTTTAGCACGTGGTAACATTCTTTTCATTCTTACACCATCATTTACATATGCTGTTTGCACATATAGATTTTTAGCATCCATTTTTAAATTATGTTCTGCATTTGCGCATGCAGACTTTAATACTTTCGTTACTGGTTCACAAGCTTTCTTGTTAGTTAATTTTAAGATTGCGTAGGCTTCTACAACATCCTTATTACGAATTAAATCTACAACAAGACGAGCTTTACGAGGAGTAACGCGGACAGTATTTGCTATTGCTTTTGCTTCCATTTTGATATTCCTCCATCAAATTTTTTTATTTGCCAGCCTTTTTATCATTGCCTTGATGTCCACGATAAGTTCTTGTTGGAGCAAATTCTCCTAGTTTATGACCTACCATATCTTCTGTTACATATACTGGAACGTGTTCACGGCCATTATATACTGCAATTGTTAACCCTATGAAATTAGGGAATATAGTTGAACGACGTGACCAAGTTTGAATTACTTTTTTATCACCATTGGCAATATGTGCTTCCACTTTTTTCATTAAGTGACCGTCACAGAAAGGTCCTTTTTTAATTGAACGAGCCATTAGTTGATCCTCCTTTCGATTTAGAGATTATTTAGCGTTTCTTCTACGAACGATTAGTTTGTTAGAAGCTTTTTTATGTTTACGAGTTTTTAAACCAAGTGCAGGTTTGCCCCATGGAGTCAATGGACTCTTACGACCGATTGGACATTTACCTTCACCACCACCGTGTGGGTGATCATTAGGGTTCATTACTGATCCACGAACTTCTGGACGTAATCC
Organism: Anaeroplasmataceae bacterium; assembly: GCA_031549865.1. Lineage (GTDB taxonomy): Bacteria > Bacillota_I > Bacilli_A > Acholeplasmatales > Anaeroplasmataceae > JAVBPE01. The sequence goes on from JAVBPE010000014.1 coordinate 62,881, forward strand.
CATGTGACGAGCTCTACCAGCTTTACCGATAACAACTAATTCATGTGATTCATTACCAACAGATCCGATTGTAGCTCTGCAAGTTTCTAATACTTTACGAACTTCACCACTACCTAATCTAACTAAAACGTGTCCTGTTTCGCGTCCTAGGATTTGTGCAGAAACACCAGCAGAACGTGCTAATTGTCCGCCTTTTCCAGGGTGTAATTCAATGTTATGGATTACGCTTCCTACTGGAATTACTCCGATAGGTAATGCATTACCAACTTTAATATCAGCATCTTTACCAGATGTGATTGTTTGACCAACTTCTAATCCTTTAGGTGCTAAGATATATCTCTTTTCACCGTCAGCATATACCACTAAAGCGATATTAGCACTTCTGTTTGGATCATATTCAATAGTTGATACTTTTGCAGGAATATCGTCTTTATTTCTCTTAAAGTCAATTAAACGATATTGTCTTTTAGCACCGCCGCCTCTATGACGAACTGTGATTTTACCTGAATTGTTACGACCAGCATTCTTATTAAGAGGAGCTAATAATGACTTTTCAGGAGTTTGACATGTAATTTCTTCGAATGTTGAAACTGACATGTTTCTTCTACCATTAGTAGTAGGCTTGTATATTCTAACTGCCATTTTAATTATCCTCCTTATTAAATATCGAATGCATCGATTTTATTACCGTCAGCTAATTTGCAAATAGCTTTCTTATAAGCTGAAGCATAGCCTTCATGTTGGCCAACTTTTTTACGCTTAGGTAATACATTGATTGTGTGAACTTGTACAACTTTTACTTTAAAAATTGTTTCAACAGCATTTTTGATTTGAATCTTATTAGCTTCTTTAGCAACTTTAAAAGTATATTTGTTGAATTCTTCTTTTAAATTCATAGTCTTTTCTGTGATGATAGGACCTTTTATAACGTCATAAATATTCATATTACTTCAAAGCCTCCTCATAGTAAGCTAATGCACCTTGAGTTACAACTAATTTATCATAACTTAATAATTCATATACGCTTACGTTATCACAAGGGAAAACCATAACTTGTGGTAAATTACTTGAACTTAACACAACTTCATTTGTTAATTCTGCTTTAGAAACAACAACTGCAGCTTTACCTTCTACTTTAATATTGTTTAAAAATTGGATGAAATTCTTAGTTTTAATAACATCAAATTGTAATGAATCAATCGCAATCATCTTATTGTTTAATACTTTATAAGATAATGTTGATTTCATACCTAATTGACGAACCTTTTTGTTCAACTTGAATGAATAGTCTCTTGGTTTTGGACCGAATGCGATACCTCCACCACGCCATTGAGGTGCACGGATAGAACCTTGACGAGCACGTCCAGTTCCTTTTTGTTTCCATGGTTTACGACCTCCACCACGAACTTCAGTACGAGTTTTAGTACAATGAGTTCCTTGGCGCATAGCTGCTCTTTGTTGATTTACAACATCATATAGAACTTGTTGATTAGGTTCGATTCCGAAGATTTCATCATTTAATTCTAGATCTTTAATTTTTTCTCCAGATTGATTTAATAATGCTAATGTTGGCATAATAAATCTCCTTTCTCAATGATTTCTTATTTTACGTTTTTAACTGCTGTTTTGATAACTACTAAACCTTTTTTAGGTCCTGGTACGTTACCTTTAATTAAGATTAAATCTCTTTCAGTATCGACAGCTGCGATAACTAAGTTTTGTAATGTTATTGTTACGTTACCCATATGTCCAGGCATTTTCTTACCCTTCATATTTCCTTTGATAGCTCCCATAGAACCGATTCCTCTGTGGTAACCAGATCCGTGAGCCATTGGGCCAGTGTGATGATTATAACGTTTGATAACCCCTGCAAATCCTTTTCCTTTAGAAGTTGCTGTTGCATCAATTAAATCACCAGCTTGAAAAATATCACATTTAATCTCTTGACCTACATTGTAAGACAATAATTCATTTCCTCCATTTGCTTCTGAGAAACGAAATTCTCTTATGAAGCGCTTAGGAGCAGTGTTTGCCTTATTAGCATGTCCTTGTTCAGGTTTGTTACTTAAAGATTCTCTTTTATCTTCGTAACCAACTTGAACTGCACTGTAACCGTCATTTTCAATAGTCTTAACTTGTAAAACTACGTTAGGTGTACAGTCAATAATTGTTACTGGAACTAAATTGCCAGCTGCATCGAAAATTTGAGTCATGCCCAATTTTCTACCTAAGATTCCCTTAGCCATGAGTAGTACCTCTTTCTAATTTTTTACTTCTTTAATACGATATCTACACCAGAAGGTAAGTCGATATGCATTAAAGCGTCAATTGTTTGTGGAGTTGGTTCCACAATTTCGATTAATCTCTTATGTGTTCTTCTTTCGAATTGTTCACGACTGTCTTTATTAACGTGTGGTGAACGTAAGATTGTGAAGATTTCTTTTTCAGTTGGTAATGGAATAGGACCGTTTACTTGTGAACCTGTTCTCTTTACGCTGTCAACAATTTTCTTTGCTGATTGATCTAACAATCTGTGATCGTAAGATTTTAAACGAATTTTAATTTTTTCTTTTGCCATTTTTAATGAACTCCTTTCGCCTATAATCGCTGTATAGACTTGCTCCATGGAAAAACCCGATTCCCGTGACAACTCCTCACGGTGTGTCGACAACCTTCCACTTCACAGCCAACTCTTTTTGCATGAGTCTTGAATATTTTATAACAAAAAGCTATTAAATGCAATACTTTTTTTACATTTTTTTATTTATTTTTAAGTAATATATATGATATATTAATATTGAGAGATGGTGATGATATGCATTATGTAAAGGTTAAAGGCATCCTAAGCGCCCATAATAATATGAATATATATCGCGGCTGCACCCATGGCTGCATATATTGCGATTCAAGAAGTAAATGCTATCAAATGAACCATGAATTCACTGATATCGAAGTAAAAGAAAATGCCATAGAACTGTTAGAATTAGAGCTTTCAAAAAAACGAAAAAAGATAATGGTTTCAACAGGAGCAATGACCGATCCTTATTTGCATTTAGAAAAAAAATTGGAACATACAAGAAAAGCTCTTCAAATAATTTATAAATACGGTCATGGTGTTACTTTACAAACAAAATCTGATTTAATATTAAGAGACTTAGAATTAATTAAAAAAATTAACAATCAAACCAGAAGCGTTATCCAGATGACTCTCACTACCGCGGATGATAATCTTTGTAGAATACTTGAACCTAATGTTTGTGTTACTTCAAGAAGAGTTGAGGTTTTAAAAACTTTTGCAGTCGAAGGAATTGAAACAATTGTCTGGTTATGTCCTTTTATTCCATTATTAAATGATACATTAGAAAATTTAAAAAAACTTCTAGATTATTGTCTAGAAGCTAAAGTTTCATCAATTATTTGTTTTGGAATCGGTTTAACATTGCGTGAAGGAAATAGAGAATATTTTTATCAAATGTTAGATATCCACTTTCCTGGTCTTAAAAATTATTATATTAAAACTTATCAAAATTCATATGAAATTAATTCATTAAATCACATTGCATTATATGAATATTTTAAAAATTTTTGTTTAAAAAACAACATTGAATATGATATTTCTAAGATATTTAAAAATTTAAAAAAATTAGAGCCATTTAAAAGTTATAGGCAACTTTCTTTATTTTGATTTTTATTAACTGAATAATTTTCGTCATCTTTATCATCATTACTCAATAGGCATAAGGGAACAAAAGAAATAATTAAAGAAATCGGAATTAAAATTAATAAGCCTTCTAATTTAAATGGCATTATTTTTATACCTATAAATATCCCGTATATTATAACTAAATTTATGTATATTAAACAAACAACAAAGCACTTCGCAATTAATTTTAACATAGTAATCACCTGTTAATATTTTATGCCGAAGCGCTTTTTTTATACAGTTATGTTAATATCTTTTTCTTCTTCCGTATATAAATGTGCATCAATCATTCCCATAATTATAGTTAAAGTTATCATATAATAATACATATGATAAGTATTATCTATTAATCCATAAAGATCAACCACAAAATAACCTATTATAATAAGTATTAAGAAAGTTGAAGAAAGTTTAAATAATCTTTTATATTTTTGATAAAGATGTATAAATAATGTAATAATACCAAATATACCAGACATTGCTAAAGTTTGAAAAAATGTTGAATGATAAACTATAACCACATTTTCTTGCATGCCAAGGGCAGTATTGCCTGGTTTTATTTCACTAACAAAACCACTTCCAAAAAGCCTTGTTTTGAAATTTTCATTCCAAACCCTACAAGCATCTTTATATAAACTAAACCTTCCATTATCTGAAAAACTAGAAGCAAATATGCCATCTACAGCCTCTTGAATTTTTTCTTTTACATAATCAAATTTTATTATTGCAAAAATAATTGCTATTGCAAATAAACATGCAGTAAAAATTAATGTTTTCTTTCTATTTTTAGAAATAAACATTGTTGCAATAAATAAAGCTGCAATTTCTAATGCGCCAAATAATGTTGCCCCTCTACTTCCAGTTAATAAAATACCTACTACTATGAATAAAATTGTAATTAAGTACAATATATATTTATATATTTTATCACTTAAAGAAAATAAATAAAAAACAAAAGGTAGGCAAACTAACATCATAATGCCCGCTTCATTACATAATCCCCAGCCTAAATAATACCATGTCACAAACACATTACCAAAAACATCTTTTAAACTATACGAAACCATAATGCACTCTGCAGCTAACAAAATACCAAGAAAGGTCATTATCAAAGCCAAAAAATTTAAATCAGGTTTTTTTATTCCATTTGAAAATATTAAATACAATAAGAAATATCCTATATCCGCAAAATACATAAAATATAGCATTGAAGAATCACTATCAATCAATTTAGCCCAGCATATAGGAATTAACGTAAATATCCCCATCAAAAAGAAACCTAACCATGATTTAGATTTTTTCAAATTAATTTTTTGTTTTATTATAAAGCCAACCATTATTACTAAAAATGCCCCCCCCATTATTACAAGAGGAATATCAATTTGATTTAAAGCAGTTCCATTTCGATTCCCAAAAATAAAATATAAAAAACAGGGAATAACATATTTCAAATCTTTTAAAAATATTATTGATAAAGTGCCAATTATTAATAAAAGCAATAACCCAATGTTAGTATTACTATAAAATCCAATGAAGCTTATTAAACACACCACAATGCAATATAGAGTTGGAAACAATTTATTATTTATTATCTTGTTTAACATACCTAGCTCCTAACTAACATAAAATAACACATATTATACATTATACCAAAAATAAATTCATTATACAAATTAAAAAGTAGAAACATTTCCAATGTCTCTACTACTACTTATTTTTCGTTTTTATAATATTCTTTAATAGCAAATTCCAAATTTTTAATTGATGAAACACTAACACTAAAGTTTTTAACGCCAATCGTCAATAATTCCTTTGTAACTGGAGCAATGGAAGCAAGCTCTCCGCAAATTGATAAACACTTATCTTTCTTTTCACAAAGTTTTATTACATCCTTTAATTTAGCATATAAATCTTCAATATAAAATTGGTAATTTTGAATCTCATCTCTTAAAACATGATATAATTGACAAGTTAAATCGTTAGTTCCAACAGAATAGAAATCTGCTTCATCAAATTCTTCTAAGTGCTCTAATGCTTCTTTTGTTTCTAGCATCATTCCAATTTTCAAATCCTTAGTGTTATTAAGTTCTTTTTTTAATCTTAAAACCCAATTTTTTAGAAATTTGAATTCTTCAATAGTTTCAATCATCGGAAACATTATACGCATATTACCATAATCATTCGCTCTAATTAAAGCTCTAACTTGACTTTCAAATAAACTAGGATTTTGTGTATAGTTAGTAAATCCTTTTTTATTTAATTGAATATAATCAAATTGTTTATCATCACCAATATCAAAAGTTCTAAAACAAATAAATCTATCTTGCATTAAACTAACTGCTTCATGATATATCTCATATTGTTCTTCTTCCGATAATGGTCGATCATAATTCATAAAAATAAATTCAGTTCGGTATAAGCCTATCGCATCAAATTTGTGGGAAATCACTTTTTTAATTTCTTTGTTTGAACTAACATTGGCCATCATTTTCAAACCATTATGTTCAATATGAATATGTGGAGTTTCAAGTTCTCTATTCATTCTTATATATTCATATTCTAAAATTGTAGTATCAGTTGGATCAACAATTGCCATCTTTTTTCGAGTATCAATCACTATTGATTCACCATTTTTAAAATCAACATTAGGTAATACAACATAAGGAATTTCCCATGATTTGCATAGAATTGCCCCATGTGATGTATAACCACCTTTTTTTGTTATTACACCTTCTAGATTGTCTTTAACATCTACAAGTAATGAAGGTAATAATTCATCGACAACTAAAATTATATTTTTACGATTTTTATAATCGTTTATTTGATTTGACATATTTTTTAAAACACGCATTTTAATATCCATAAAATCAAAATAACGATCTTTTAAATATGCGCTTCTTGCATCTTTTATTTCATTAATATAAACATCCATAATTAGCGAAAAAGCTTTTCTAGCCGTATAGAATTCTTTTATTTTGTTAATTACTTCATCACTTAATTTTTTATCTTCTAATAGCATTTTATGCACTTCAATAAAGTTTTCATCAATATGTAAATCAGTTTTATTTAAGTGTGTTAATTGTTCAATAGAGCGTTTTATGGCTTTATTAAAAGCATTAATTTCTTTTGGAATATTTATATTTTCATTTTCATTATCGTCTTCTTTATTATGAATAACTAAAGCATTACCTATAGCAATTCCTTCAGAAATGACATCAACTAAATACTCTCTCATTTTCCACACTCCTTTTCAAATAATTAATAATCCCATCTTTTAAGTCTATTATATTATTTATATCAAATTTTGTATCAAAATTTGTATGAATTCTTGCAAAATAATAGCCTACTAAAAAATTTCGATGACAACTACATATCCCCATTCCCTTTATAAAGCCAACTTGATCAGAAGGATATAAAGCTCTACTTTTAGAACGCAGAATTACCTTTCTATTATTAACACTAAAAGCTTTTTCAATATATGAAATCTCTTGTTTTGTGTATTTATTATATACAAATACAAATGTTTCTCCATCAGCAACACAGTCAAAATTAAAAAGCATCTTTCTTTTAAAAACATCTTTGTATCTTTTTAAAAATGCCCTTGAACCTAAAAGACCTAACTCTTCATGATCAAAAAATACAACACAAATTTTATCTTTTTCTTCTGCATTTAAAGAAAGCAACGTTTCTATTAAGGTAATAACACCTGAAGTATTATCATTATAATTATTTTTATTCGCAAAACCAACCATAATAAGTAGACAAGAAATAGCCGAAGAAATACCAAAAACCATTAAGGCAATTGAATATTCAAGTCCTGGAATCTCCATTGGAATTAATAAAACCAATAACCCTAATATAGCCGGAATTAATAGAATTCCTAAAGCTAAAATAAGTTGATATAGTAGAAAAAAGAATAAGTTAAGTGGAGTTGCTAAATTTGGAAAAAAACCTAAAGTTGCAGGAGTATCATAATGAGCAGAAATAACAAATTTTGCAGAATAAGGGTTACCAATAATAATGTTTCTAGATTTGAAACCTGTCTTTTCATGTTGAATAACAGGATCAAAACCATTTGCCTTTAATCCATTACATAGTTCGTTTATAAAAGCCGTCTTCTGATTATATTTTTTTCTTATCATATGATTCTTTAATACACTCTCGCTTAAATTTGTCATAATTTTCCCTCTTTAAATATTATAACCCAAAAATGTAAATTGTTAAAGATAAAATGTCTTATTTTAAAGTTTTATGAATTAAATGTATCCATAAAATAAAAAAAGACTGTTCAAAATCAATCTTTTTTTAAAACTTTTATATATTTTTTAGCATAAAATTTTGCCATATCTAAGTTTAAATCTAAATAATTTCCACATTCAACACTACTAGCACCCGGAATAACTCCCATATAATCATTAATAAATTTAAAGCATTCTATTATTTTATCAATAATATCAGTTACTAACATCCTACCTTTAACTATTAAATAAAAACCTGTTCTACATCCCATTGGCCCAAAATACATAGTTATATCAGAATGGTATGTTCTAAAGTAAGTCGCACCCAAATGCTCAATCGTATGCATTACAGATGTATCCATTACTGGTTCAAAATTTGGTCTAGTAACCCTCAAGTCAAAAGTAGTAAATGTGAAGCCTTCTAAAGTATCTATTCTAGAAACATATAAACCTGGAAGCAATGTTAGATGATTAACTTTAAAGCTATCAATTTTTTCCATCATTAACCTCTATAATACTATTTAAAATATTTACAAATTCCAATGCATCTTTAGAGTAATAATCTGCATTTATTTCTTTGCTAATGTCCTTAGTTAAAACTGCTCCCCCAACAAATATCGGAGATATACATTTGTTTTGTTTCAAAAACTTAATCGTTTCTTCCATTGATAAAACAGTTGTAGTCATTAATGCACTAAGACCTATTGCATTTGGTTTATATTTCAAATAAGCCTCCAAAATAGTCTCTTTAGAAACATCTTTACCTAAATCAATAACTTTATAACTATAACTTTCCAATATGACTTTAATAATATTTTTCCCAATATCATGAATATCACCTTTTACAGTTGCCATGATTATTGTACCTTTATAATTATCAGATTTAGGAAATTTATCACTTATAACTTTGAAGGCCTCCTTAACAGCTTCAGCTCCCATCATTAATTGTGGTAAGAATATCTTGCCTTTATCGTAGTTTTCTCCTATTTCATTTAAAGTAGGAATTAAGACATCATTAATTACATTTATAGCATCTAAATTTTCTAATAATTCTTTTGTTTTAATTGAAACTTCTTGCTTTAGCCCCATTTTTATTAATTGTGGTAAATCTAAAGAATTACTCATATTATTTTTAGTATCAACATTTGAATTTACCTTAGAAATATAATCAACAAAATTAACATCAATATTATTTAAAGCCTTATAAGCTAAGATGACTTCAATCATTTCTTCTTCGCATGGATTAATTATTGGCATATTTAAACCATTATGCATTGCAAGAGTTAAAAATGTTTTATTTAATAGCAATCTATTTGGTAATCCAAATGATACATTTGATACACCTAAAGTTGTTTTAACATTAAGTTCGCTTGTTACTAAATTTAAAGCTTTAATAGTTTCCTTAACTAACTCTTGTTCTGCTGAGGCAGTCAAAGTCAAGGTATCAATTATTATTTTATTTTTATTTATGCCATATTTCTTTGCATGTTCAACAATTCTTTTAGCAATTAAAAAACGTTCAATAGCTGTTTTAGGGACCCCGCTATTATCAAGTGTCAGTCCAATTACTAAACATCCATATTTCTTCGCAACTGGAAATATTTTATCCATAACTTCATAATCACCATTAACAGAATTTATAATAGGAATCCCATTATATATTCTTGCAGCATTTTCAATTGCAAAAATATTAGAACTATCAATAACAAGGGGAGCTTTAATAACTTCTTGAAGTTTAGTAATAACATTCTTCATTACTTTAACTTCATCAATTTTTGGAACACCAACATTAACATCTAAAATATCTGATGTTTTTTCTTGTTTTATAGCTTCTAAAATTAAATAATCGTAATCTTCATTTATTAATGCTTCTTTAATTTTCTTTTTACCTGTTGGATTTAGGCGTTCTCCACATACAACAACATCTTTTATATCAACTAAATTTGAGGAACTTGTAGCAACAGTATAATAAGGATTATTTAATTCTTTTACTCTACTATCTTTATATTTAGAAATTCTTTTTATAAATTCTGGGTTTGTCCCGCAACATCCACCAACTATGCTTACACCCATATTAATGAATTTCTTAATATAAAAATCATATTCTTCAATTGGAAGCAAATACATAGTCTTTCCATCAATAATTGTTGGAAGTCCGCGGTTTGGTTGAATCATAACTGGAGTATGCGTATAATCTAAAATCTCTTTTATAATAGGCTCTAAATCTTTTGGGCCAAGAGAACAATTTACACCTAAAGCATCAACATTTAATCCTTCTAACACTTCAACCATTATTCTAGGTGTTGTTCCAGATAACGTTCTTTTTGTTTCATCAAAAGTCATAAGGGCAAAAACTGGTTTAGCTGTATTTTCTTTTACAGCAAGAACTGCAGCTTTAAGCTCATAAATATCACTAAACGTTTCCAATATAAAACCATCAACATAAGGAGAGGCAATATCTATTACCTCTTTAAACGCATTATAAGCATCCTCAAACGTTAAAGTGCCTACTGGCGCCATTAATTTACCTAAAGGTCCCATATCAAAAAATATTAATTCTTTTTTTGCATATTCTTTTGCATTATTAATAGCTGCCATTACTAATTCATTTAAGCAGTATTTTGAATCTTTAAATTTATAAGGATTAATTCCAAAAGAATTAGTTGATAAAAAATCAGCACCAGCATCAATATATGATTTATGAATATTTTTAATTATTTGGGGGTTTTCTATATTTATTTCTTCTGGATTCTTTCCTAATTCCAAATTATATTTTTGGAGTTCAGTCCCAAAGGCCCCATCAAATATCATTATTTTTTTACCTAGTTTTTGTAGCATGGGCTTCCTCCTTTTAGGAATTTACAATCCTTGTTCATAATACAATTTTTACAATTTTTTTCTTTATTTGTCCCAACCGCAATAATTCCAACCATAGATTTTTGTGGAATTATTAAATTAGTATCTAATATTTCAATTCCAATCTTTTTGTTTGCATCCAATATTTTAGCAATTTTTTTATTATCATCTAAATTAGTGTCACTATAGCCTGGGCAAAATCTATAACTAAGATTTTTGTATTTTAAATTCTTTTCAAAATCATCAGCCATATATTCTAGCCTTGCACTAGCTACTGCATCCATAATAACAGCTTTAGTTGGATCATTAAACATATAGTATTTAATTTTTTTATCAATCTCAGACCCAAGCGTTGTAGCACATAAAAGATAAGAGTTTGAACCCTTTAGATAATCTAGATATACCTGATTTTCATTTAAAAAAGGCATCACTTCTTTAAATTCTAAATAAGTATATTTAAAATTCGCTAACTGGATAACCTCTTTAATAATATCATCAATTAATTTATCAATTACCTCATCATATTTAAAATTTTTATATCCTAAATATTTTAAAATCAGATTTTTCATTGCATTACCTTTGCTAAAACATGACTTATTCCATTTATAATCTCTTCTGCAACAACTGCATTATTCATAACATATAAATGAATTCCATCAACATCATTTGCTAATAAATCAATTATTTGTGTAATAGAATAGTTAATTCCAATTTGACGCATTGCTTCTTTATCATTTTGGAAACGTTCAATCATTGTTCTAAGTGATAATGGAATTGAACACCCAGTCATTTTAATAGTATTTAAAATTTGTTTAGAGTTTACTAAAGGCATGATTCCAGGAATAATTGGAATAGTTATTCCCATTTTCCTTGCCTCTCTAAGTAATCGGTAAAAATAATCATTATCAAAGAAAATTTGAGTTATAAAAAATGAAGCCCCCATATCTTGTTTAATTTTTAGATTTAGTAAATCTTCATATAAACTATTGCATTCATTATGGCCTTCTGGATAACAAGCCCCCGCTAAACAAAAATCATAATCTTTATTTTTAATGTAAGTTAAAAGATCTGAAGCATGATTAAAATACTTTAAATACTCGATATTTGAATCTAAGGGTTTATCGCCTCTTAAAGCCAAAATGTTGTCTAGCTTATTTTCATTTAATAAATTTAAAATATTATCAATATCTAAAAAACTAGATGGTCCACCAGTTAAATGTGCTAATGCTTCAATATTAGCTTTATTCTTAATATAGCTTGCAATTTCAACGGTGTTTTTTGTATTATTACCAAGTGCTCCATAAGTAACACTCATAAAATCTGGTTTTAAAAGAGCCAATCGATCTATTGTTTTAAATATTTGATCAATATCTTTTGAGTCCTTTTTTGGCGGATAAATCTCAAACGATAAAGTTTTCTTTTTTTGTAAAATATCACTTATTTTCATGACTGCCTCCTAAAAAACATATAAACAATTTTAACATTTATAATACTTAAAAGCAATAATAAGAATTCATTTATACTTATCATTTACTTTATTTTGTTAAAGCTAATTTTAATAAGAAAACAGACATCTGTTAATTTATAGATGTCTGCTAAAAACTTAAATCATATATTTTTAAATGCATTATCTAAATCTTCAATAATGTCATTATAATTTTCTAACCCAATTGATAAACGGATAGTAACGTCACTAATCCCTGTATTTAATAATTCTTCTTTACTTAATTGAGAATGTGTTGTACTTGCTGGATGGACTACTAATGATTTGGCATCCGCAACATTTGCAAGATTAGAAAATAATTTTAAATTATTAACAAAATTTATAGCATCTTCCTTTGTTCCATTAATTTCAAAAGTGAAAATAGAACCATGATATTTACCAAAATATTTATTAGCTAGTACATGATATTTATTATCTTTTAAACTAGAGTGATTAACTATTTTCACTTTATTTTGTTTTGATAAATATTCTAACACTTTTAATGTATTTTCGTTATGGCGTTCGACTCTTAATGATAATGTTTCTAAACCTTGTAATAATAAAAATGAATTAAATGGAGAAATGCATGCCCCAGTATCACGAAGTAGTGTAACACGTGCTTTAAAAATATAGGCAAGATTCCCAAAAGTTTTTGTATATTCTAATCCATGATAGCTTTGATCAGGAAGTACTAAATGAGGAAATTTATTGCTTTTTTCCCAATCAAATTTTCCACTATCAATAATAACTCCTCCGATAGTTGTTCCATGTCCGCCAATAAATTTAGTTGCGGAATGAATAACTATATCTGCTCCATGTTCAATAGGTCTAAACAAATATGGAGAGGCAAATGTATTATCAATAATAACAGGAATATTGTTAGAATGTGCTATTTTTGCTACTTCATTTAAATCACTAACATTGCCTTTTGGATTTCCAATAGTTTCTAAATATAATGCTTTAGTGTTTTCATCAATTGCATTTTTAATAGCTGTTAAATCATCAAAATCAATAAATTTAGTAGTAATACCATAGTTAGGCAATGTATGGGCAAATAAATTATAAGTCCCACCGTATAATGAATTTGATGCTACTATATTATCTCCTGCTTTTAAAATATTTAAAATTGCATAGGTTATTGCAGCACTTCCAGAAGCAACAGCTAAAGCCCCAACGCCTCCTTCTAATGCTGCCATTCTTTTTTCAAAAACATCAGTTGTTGGATTTGTAATTCTAGTATATATATTTCCAAATTTATTTAAAGCAAATAAATCTGCACCATCTTTTGCATCTGTAAAATTATATGATGTTGTTTGATATATTGGTACTGCTCTTGAGTGTGTTACATCATCAACAACTTGGCCTGCATGGATTTGTAATGTTTCAAATTTCATAAAATTTCTCCTATATTTCATATAATGTAGTAGATAAATATCTTTCACCAGTATCTGGTAATATTACCACTATCTTTTTATTTTCAACTTCTTTTGCGAGTTTTATCGCAGCACTTAAAGCAGCCCCTGATGATATACCCACCAATACTCCTTCGGTTTTAGCAAGCAATCTTGCACCACTAAATGCTTCTTCATTTTCGATTGTTATTATTTCGTCAATTAAATCCACATTTAATGTTTTAGGAATAAAACCTGCCCCAATTCCTTGTATTTTATGTGGCCCTGCATAGCCTTTAGAGATAACTGGAGAATCGGTTGGTTCTACACCGATTATTTTTATTTCTTTTTTCTTATCTTTTAACACTTTAGCAACACCGCTTATTGTCCCTCCTGTGCCAATCCCTGCAATAAAATAATCAAAATCAAGATTTGTATCATTTATAATTTCTACTGCAGTAGTACGTTCATGAACCAAAGGATTTGCTTCATTTTCAAATTGCTTTAAACTATAATAATTTGAATTATTATTTACTAGTTCTTCTACTTTACTGATAGCCCCCTTCATTCCTTTTGAACCTTCAGTTAAAACAATTTTAGCACCAAACGCACTAATCAATTTTCTTCGTTCAATAGTCATTGTTTCAGGCATTACTATAATAAGTTTTAATCCTAAAGATGCACTTATATACGCTAATGCGATTCCTGTATTTCCGCTTGTTGCCTCTACTAGCGTTGTATCTTCATTTATTAATCCTTTTTTTAAAGCATCACTAATTAACGATAACCCGATTCTATCTTTAACTGAACTCATTGGATTAAAGCTCTCTATTTTAACTATTATATCCGACTTTAAATTTAACTCTTTTTTTAAATTATTTAATTTAAGCATTGGAGTATTACCGATTAATTCTCTTATATTATTTTTTATGCTCATATTATTTCCCCCCCTCATATCATACTATTCATATATGATTTATATGATAATATCATTGTTTTTTTAATAAGTCAATAATTATTTCAATGATTTTAATAGAAAAAACCTTGAATATTTTCTCAAGGTTTTAAATGTATAAACAATTAAATTTATTTTATTAATAAGGAATAATAGCTATTGAATGTGAATATGAAGATAATAAAATAATTGAATCGTGATTCACAACTGCTTTTGAGTAATATCCAATAACTTCTATTCTGGCTTCTATTAATTTATTATATACAACGCTATAATGCACATCATCCCTTATAATAGAATAAATCACAAATGGCCCATCATAATAAAATACGCCATTATAATAATTTTCATCTTCCGTTGCATAAAGGGTTGAATAAAAATCAGTTTTTTTTCTTACCAGCGTCTCTTTATCAAGCATATTACCGTTATAATATATATGTAGATTATCCGAGGTAATTAAATAATTGGGATTTTCAAATGTATATGTCCTAACTTCATCTATAGAAAGCGTATTTAAATCAATTGAGATGAGATCTTCTTCAAATGTATTTGAAACATATAATTTTTTTTCAATGCTATCAAGCTCAATACACGGCTTG
The DNA here is from genome assembly GCA_031549865.1 of Anaeroplasmataceae bacterium. Lineage (GTDB taxonomy): Bacteria > Bacillota_I > Bacilli_A > Acholeplasmatales > Anaeroplasmataceae > JAVBPE01. Next base: position 78,106 of record JAVBPE010000014.1, read on the forward strand.
TTAGAACAAAATATGTGCAAATCAGTTTCTTTAGAACTATTTATATTTAATAAATAAATAAAATAACTTCGTAAATTATGGATATATCCAACAAAAATAATTTCATTTTCAAAAATTTTAACATCATAAACTCTAGAAGATGCATTGTATATTTTAAAAGTCCAATCATTACAATCATATAAATAAATTTCGTCGTTTATTCCAAAGCAAACTACTAGTTTCCCATTTTTCGAATCAAAAGAAACAGGCTGAGTATCAAATGATAACGTCTTTAACAATTTTAAATTAGATAAATCATATATATTTATGCTTTTTTCAGTTGTCAATGTATAGATATAATTAGTATCGCAGCAAGAATCAATAAAATAATTCGAACTTGAAAAGATAATTGCTTCAGCATTTTCTGAAACTCCAGTTGAAATATTATTTTCTATTTCATAGTCTATTTTAGATAAATCAAACTGATAAGCCAAAATATATCCATTAATCACAGAAAAATATAATACATCATCAATAAGCGTGATAAAATCACCAATGATATTATCACAAACATAAATATATTCTTCAGTAAATCTATTATACACAGCAAGTTGATTAATTGCATAGCTACTACCTGTTACAACAATATATTTTTCATCATAATAATGAATTCGCTTAGGAATAAAATCTCTAAGCCCGCTTTTTAAAATATCATAATTAAATACTTCTTCTTTTTTTTCAATGTCAAAAAATCTATTATATACAAAACTTGATTTTAACTCATCATAACCATTTTTAAATTGAAGATATTTCCCAATTAAATATATACTACCAGATGATATATTAGTGTGAAAAGTCGAAATAACATTTAAATTTGTTGTATCAATCACAATAACGTTTGTCGTGTTAGCGTGATAGAAAACTGCAGTGTTATTGTTTTTATCTATGCCAACTGAACTATATCCTAAAAAAGTTCTCATTTTTTCTCCAGTTTCAAGATTAAAAATACAATATCCGTTCTCATTAGTTAGCAAAAAGCCATTATGTACCCATATTCTATAATTCATATTATTAGACTTATACCCATCATATCTTTTTACAATGGAATAATCACTTAAATCATAAACATCTATTCCATCATTAATGAAATAATATAAAAAACCATTGTCAATACAATAACAATCTGCTTCTTCATCAAAAATATATAATATCTCAAAAGTAACAGAATCAAAGACAGCGATATGCTGTATCTGATAAGAATAATTCACAAATTTTCGATTAACGGAATCAAAAAATGCATAGGTATCAATACTTTTATTTGCCAATGAAATAATATCATCTTCTATTAAATAATCATTTTTTGCGCTGGGATAATTAGGTGTATTTTCATTTATAAAAGCTTTTTTTTTCGAATCATTTTTTTGTGTTTCATAACGTACAAAATCCATAGTTTCATAAGGAATTATTACCTCACTTTGAGTGTCTTCGAGTTCTAGTTCTATAACATAAATACCAGCCCTCGTATAACCCGGATATGTGGCGATGTAATCGGTAGTAATAGTTTGTTTGATCCATTGTTTAGTTTCCAAATCAACTTCAATTGCTAATGTTACATTAAAAAATTCAAAATTTGCACCTATATCAAAGACAAAGGGATCAATATAAAAAAATGAGTCCGTACTTTCAAGAAAAATTTTATTATCTATTCTATAGGCCGTTACATTTGTAAAATCATACCATTCACGACTACTTATTGCATATTTATCCCATTCAATAAATGAATAGTCCGTGTTATATGAACTTGGTTCTACTAAAACATTTTCAAAAATATAATTATTTAAATTTTCATTACTTCTATACCAATTTTTAGAGGAAATAATGCCATATTGGTTTAAAAAATCTAGGCTATAATTATTTTTTCTACTTTTATTAGTATCTACTTTATTATTATAATAATCAATTATATTTGCAGATATATTAAGAATATCTTTATTTTTGGTATTATCCAATATTTCTATAAGACGATTGAGAGAATATTCATAGTCAACTATTTGTTTTTCACTCTCAGTAGGCATACTACTTTGAACTGAAACGCTACTTTGACTCATTTCATCATCAGTTTTTATTAATTTTTCATCACACCCAAATAACAAAAATGAGATTGCAATAAAACTGCACATAAACAATAATATTTTTCTAACTTTCATATTTTATACCTTTTCTTGAATTTTTATATTTAGTTTTAACAAAATTTTAATTTATTTAATACTTCATCTAAATCCATGTCAGTACTTTGATTAAATGGCCATGCATCTATATTATCCTCTTTTTTCCGAGGAATAATATGAATGTGAAGATGAAATACACTTTGTTGAGCTTCTAATTCATTACTATTTAGAATATTAATTCCTTGAAATCCACAATTATCAATGTAATGATTGCTAATTTTCTTTACTGCTTTCATTACTTCATATAATGTTTCATCATCACAATCTAAAATATTTTTTACATGTTTCTTAGGAATAACCAATGTGTGCCCATATGTATCTTTAGCGATATCTAAAAATGCAAAAACAAATTCATTCTCATATATTATTTTAGAAGGAATTTCTTTGTTTATAATTTTACAAAAAATACAATCCATTTTTCTTCTCCGAACTTAAAGTTATTTTGTCTTTTAAAACATCATCTAATGTTATATTATCAACTACATTGTTTATTGCATTATTTATTTCTTTCCATATTTTAATCGTAGAGCATTCATGACTTTTATCACAAACCTCTGGACAATCTGCACATTCAACTAGTGATAATGAACCTTCTAATGTTCTTAATATCTCTCCGACATTATATTCCTTAGGCTCTTTTAAAAGCATATGTCCACCCATTGATCCTCTTTGGGTTTTAATAAATTTCGCTTTACTTAAAAGACTTATTATTGATTCTAAATACTTAACAGGAATTCCTTGGTTAATAGAAATCTCTTTACTAGATAAATATGAATTTGGATAATTCTTAGCTAATTCTAGCATTATTCTTAAGCCATAACGACCTTTTGTTGATATTTTCATTTTATCACCCAACCTAATTATACGATTTTAGTATGATATGTCAATTTGTTATATAAAAAAGATGTTATAAACACAATTTTTCCTTATGTCTAAAACATCTTTTCATTTAATTATTTAGTATACGTATCTTTTTTGTGATAATGTGTGTGTAAATATTTATGAGCTGTATCTGAATTTGGAGATCCCAAGAATTCTTCATAACACTCCATCATTGATTTATTTTCATGACTTTTTCTTATTGGTGCATTTTTATCTTGATTATATAATACTGATGCACGTTTAGCTTTAATATCAACTAATTCTAATGTTCGAGCATTAGTTACTGGTTGACCTCCACCATTAATACATCCACCAATACATCCCATGAATTCTACAAAGTGATATGTCTTTTTACCTTCTTTTAAAATCTTAAAGAATTCTTTTATTGCAGCACCACCATGTACTACCGCAATATTAACATCCATGCCACTAATATTTAGTGTAGCTTCTTTTATTTCTTTCAATCCACGTACCGATTCAAAATCAACTTTTTCTAATGATTTACCTTCTAAAACTTCTACAACGGTTCTTAGTGCTGCTTCCATAACGCCACCAGTCACACCAAATATCGTACCAGCACCAGTATATTGAGCAAGTTGACCCTCAGGTTTTAAATCTTCTAAAGTATTGAAATCAATTTCTTGACGTTTAATTAAACGAGCTAATTCTCTTGTTGTTAAAACATAATCGACATCTCTTAATCCATCAACTTCCATTTCAGGACGTGAGCTTTCATATTTTTTGGCTATACAAGGCATAATTGAAACAACAATGATATCTTCTGGTTTAACATTTAATTTCTTACTCCAGTAATGCTTAATTAAAGCCCCCCCCATTTGATGAGGAGATTTACATGTAGATAAGTTATCTAAGTATTTTGGTTCATATGTTTCAATATATCTAATCCACCCAGGTGAGCATGAAGTAAACATTGGTAATTTTCCACCATTTTTAACTCTATTTATGAATTCAGTTCCTTCTTCCATAATAGTTAAATCCGCTGCCCAGTTAACATCAGCAATTTCATCAAAACCTAATGCTTTAAAGGCTTGATACATTTTACCTTCTACATCACTTCCAGCTGGGTACCCAAATTCTTCACCAAGGGCCGCTCTTACAGCAGGGGCCGCTTGAGCAACTACATATTTTTTTGAATCGTTTAATACTTCAATGACTTTATCTATATCTGATCTTTCTCTTATTGCTGCAGTTGGACATGCTTGAATACATTTTCCGCAATATATACAACCAGCATCGCCTATTTCATGTAAGAATGCAGGCCCTACAACTGTTTTTGATCCACGATTATTTAATGCTAAAATTGATAATCCAGATAGTTTTTCACAAGCAGAAATACATCTTCCACATAAAGTACATTTCCCACTATCAAGTTCAATTGCTGGATTCAAATTATTTATATGTCTTTCTTTAACACTAAATTTAGAATCTTCGCCTATTTCATTCTTAATATCGTAACGACGTAATAAATTTAATAATTCACAATTGTGTTCACGCGGACATCTCCAGCACTCAAACACATGATTTGCGGCTACTAATTTTAAGTTTTCTTTAACTGATTTAATTACTCTTGGCGTATTTGTCTTAACAACCATACCTTCATTTATTGGCATAGTACAAGCATTTTTAAGTGTTCTTTGTCCTTCAATTTCTACAACGCATACGCGGCATGATGATGCTTCATGTAGACCTTCTAAAAAACATAAACGTGGAATATTAATACCAAGTTTATAAGCTGCTTTCATTACTGTATAAGAAGCAGGCACGGTAATTTGTTTACCATCTATTGTTAGCGTAACCATTTTTTCTTCCATGATATCCTCCTACTTCAATATGACAGCTTGAATTTTAGCTGGACATGCTTTCTTACAAGCTCCACATTTAATACAAATACTTTGATCAATTTCATGTCTTTCTTTCTTTTCACCACTAATAGCAGATACTGGACATGCTTTTGCGCACATACCACAACCAATACATTTTTCAGAGATATAATAGTGAACTAAGTTCTTACATACCCCTGCAGGACAAGTTTTTTCAACAACATGGGCTAAATATTCTTCTTTAAAATGAGCTATTGTTGATAATACGGGATTTGGCGCAGTTTGTCCTAACGCACAAAGCGAAGAATCACTTATCATTGTTCCAAGTTCAACTAAACGATCAACATCTTCTTTTGTTCCGGTTCCATCAGTTATTTTATTTAGAATTTCAAGCATTCTAAATGTTCCTTCACGACATGGAGTACATTTACCACATGATTCATCAACAGTAAAATCAAGATAGAATCTTGCAACGTCAACCATACAGTTATCTTCATCCATTACAATCATTCCACCAGAGCCCATCATTGAACCAAGTCTTGTTAAATTATCAAAATCAATTGGTGTATCAAGTCCAGCTTCTGTTATACATCCACCAGATGGACCTCCAGTTTGAACAGCCTTGAATTTACGATCGTTTCTAATTCCGCCGCCAATTTCATAAATTACTTCTCTTAAAGTAATTCCCATTGGTACTTCAACTAAACCAGTATTTTTAATTTTACCGCCTAATGCAAATATTTTTGTACCAGGTGATTTTTCTGTACCAACAGATCTAAACCACTCTGGCCCTTTTAAAATAATTTGAGCAATATTTGCTAAAGTTTCAACGTTATTAATTACAGACGGTTTTTGCCATAACCCTTTTAATGCTGGGAATGGAGGTTTATTACGCGGCATTCCTCTTCCGCCTTCAATAGACGCAATAAGTGCTGTTTCTTCTCCACATACGAATGCACCAGCACCAAGTCTTATATCAATATCAAAATCAAATCCGCTATTAAAAATGTTTTTTCCAAGTAAGCCATATTCACGAGCTTTTTTGATTGCATATTCTAAACGTTCTACAGCAACAGGATATTCAGCACGGATATAAATATACCCTTGAGTAGCTCCAATTGCATAGCCTCCGATAGCCATAGCTTCTAAGATACTATGAGGATCACCTTCAAGTACAGCTCTATCCATGAATGCACCTGGATCTCCTTCATCAGCATTACATAATATATATTTTTGATCAGCAGAATTTTGCGCACAAAAATCCCATTTTAATCCAGTAGGAAATCCTGCACCACCACGGCCTCTTAGACCTGAATCTTTAATCGTTTGAATTACTTCTTTTGGAGTTTTAGTAGTTAATGCTAAGCCTAATGCTTTATATCCATCAGTTGCAATATACTCTTCAATATCATATGGATTAATTAATCCACAGTTACGAAGCGCACGACGTTCTTGTTTAGCATAAAATCCTAATTCATGTAAATGAACATTTACTTTATCTTTAGTAGCCTCATCATGGAATACTAATTCTTTAACAGCACTACCTTTATAGATATGTTCAACACATATTCTTCTAATATCTCTTATTTTAACATTTGCATAGAAAGTTTCATCAGGATAAATTATAACTACTGGTCCTTTTTCACATAAGCCAAAACAACCAGACTGAACTATTGAAATTTCGTCACGAATATTTAATTCCTTTAATACAGCATCAAATTCATTTTTTAAGGCAGTTGATCCCCCTGAAAGACAACCAGTACCGCCACATAATAATACAGTAACTCTTTGTTTCATATCGATCACCTAACCTAAATTTTTAACAAGGTTTTCAGTTATTACCTTGTTTGCGCAAACATGTTTAACAATAATATCTTTAGCAATTTCTTTTGTTACATTTCCATATAAAAATGAATTTCCATCTAAATCAATTACTTGTACAACCGGTTCATTTTTACAATCACCAGTACAGCCCATTTGTGTAACACAAACAGTATTTAAACCAAGAGAAGAAACTTCATCAAGTATAACACTTAAAATTTCTCTGCTTCCAGCCTTAATTCCACAATCGCCTGCCCCAACAAATACCTTGTAACCATTTTTTAATAATCTTAAATCCAGTTTAGGCAGTGTATCAGCTTTTATTTGCTCTAATTTTTCCAATGTCATAATTACACCTTATTCTATAATTTGTTTTAAAGCTTGTATTGCTTTATTTTTATCAGCATTACCAAATACTTCTTCACCAATCGTAAATACTGGCGCAAGACCACATGCACCAATGCATCGTGTTGCTTCTAAACTAAAGTTACCATCTTCTGATGTTTCACCAACACCAATTTTTAATTCTTTACTAACAGCATCTAGTATTTCTTGTGAACCGCGAACATAACATGCTGTTCCTAAGCACACACCTACGATATGTTTTCCCTTTGGTTCAGTAGAGAAACGCGAATAAAAAGTTACTACACCGTTTATAGTTGAAATACTAATATCCAATTCCTTAGCAATTATTTTTTGAATTTCTAATGGTACACAGCCAAAAATTTCTTGTGCTGCATGTAAAGTCGGCATTAGTGGACCTAAAGTATTTTTATTTTCCTCTATTACTGCCATTAATTTTTTTAATTTGTCTTCTGTGATTTCAAGTTTTACACCCACATTAAAATCTCCTTCCTACGTTAATCTAATTTTAGCATTTTTCAGATGAAAACGCTATACTACTAAATGTAAAATCAAGATGTGAAAAACGCTTACATCAGGATATATTATAATTTAATAAAACTTTTTTATTTCCCATTTAAATTATATAATATTTATATAATATTTTAGATGTTAAAAAAAACCAAAATCAATGATTATTTGATTTTGATTTGATTATAACTTTATAAAATTCTCGATTTTTAAATCTATTTTTTTAGCGAATTCAAATATGATTTCAATATCTTTAGATTTTAGTTGTTCAGGGGAATGTGCATCAATTCCAATAACAATTTTTGCATTTTTATATTCTTTTACAATTTTCCAAAATTCTTCATGAGGATATAAAAAATACTCACTTGTTCCGGTTTTATCGTATTTTCTTGTGTTATTTATGCCATTTACATTTATCTCTAAATATACATTATTTTTGATTGCCGATTCAATAATTAATCTAGAGGCATCTTCACAGTATTGATCAAAAATTCTATCGCCATTTATATCACGATAATTAAACATAAATAAATCAGGATGAACTAAAATTTTAAATAAATTTGTATCCATTGCTTTTACCGCCGCAATAGCATAATTACGGACATTTTTATAATCTATATCTGCATAGCTATTAATTATTTTCCCTTCAATTTCATAAAAATGAATTCCTAAATTCAAATAATCTAGATTTTCTAATAATTCTTTATAATATTCATCTTTTCCTTCTAAATATTCTATTTCTAAACCACTATATATCTTAATTTGATTGCTATATTTTGCCTTAGCATTTTTAATATCATTTAAATAAACATTATAAAATGTTTCATAACTCATTGTATCATATGTCCAATTTCTTTCATGATCTTCAATTGACATAAATTCTTTCAAAACTGGTCCATGGTCAGTTATACCAATTTCTTCCATTCCTTCTTCAATTGCAACTTTTATATAATCTTCGCTCATTCCTGTTGCATGGTTACATAATTTTAAATGGGTATGATAATTACTTCTTAATTTCATATGTACTCCTTAAGTATATATAATTTATTATACCTTTTTTTGCATTTTTATTCCTTACTAATCTTTTAATTTATTTTTTATTTCTCGCAAAATTTCTTCTTGTTCATGTAAAATTTTTAATTTTTCTTCTTCGAGTGAATTACTAATTAGCATAGAGGTTGCAACTAGTGATGCAACTCGATTATATTTAGCATTGCGTTGTCTATCTTGACAATCAATATTTATTGCTTCCTTTACGGTTGCTGCCCTTCCACTTTTAAATATGTTGGCTAATCTTTCTATATCATAAGAATTTTTGTAATTTTTTGGAACTATATTATTATATTCCACTTCATATTTCAAATCATTATAAGTTTTCTCTTTTTCTTTATACCTAATTATAGAATCATCTTTTTCTTTCATTAATATATATTCACTGTATAGTTGCTTAAGAATTCTATTGTTAACATCTTTATATAGAGGAACTTTAATACATTGAACAATAAATCCAATAGTAAGAAAAAAAGAAATAATTAAAGAAATTAAACCTCCAACTCCACATACAAAATAAACAAAACCTCTAAAATCTCCCCAATCATTGAATAAAGCCATCATGAAAAATCCAATACAAATAGTAAATAATAAATAATATATTATTAATTTCGAAATAAATATTTTTGGTAAATATAAATTGGTTCGAGCAGATCTAATTATTATGCTTGGTTCTAGTGGTATATTATCAATTGGATGGTTTGAATAAATAGTACCATCAAAATTAAATTTTTTTTCTTTATTTTCTTCAGTAATTGAATATAGCAATTTCTTATTTAACCAAATAGTTTTACCATTATACTTAATATGTTTTTTATATATATTAATATCTGAAAAGATATTTTTCATTAACTCAGCTGGAAGAATTTTTTCCCATTTCTTTGTAATTGCTGGATTTGTGGTTCCTGAAAATGAAAATTCATAATACTTTTTTATGATATCATAATACTTAAAAAAATCTGTACGCTCATTTTGCATGTTTTTTCTCCCTACTTTAATAATTTTAGTAAAATAGTTATTTTATATCAATTTTTTTTAAAAAAATCAATATGTTTTCAAAATTTAATCAAATATAATGAGATATTTAGTCAAAATTCCCCATATTATTATATGACATATATTTTAGCAAAAATTAATAAATAAGTCAAATTTCACATCATCAAATAGTGATTTTTAAACTGGATATAATAAATTAATTTTGGAAAAAAATATTTTTAATAATATATTATTAACTTTAACATTTAAATAAATTCCCGCGTGTAAAACACGTAGCTTTCACTTTACCATATAAGAGCTATTACTACATTGACCATCAAGAGTCATGTAAAAAGCCAGACAACCGTGTTTCACACTATTATTATATTCTTTTTTTTTGATTTTTGATGTATTCCTTTACTACCTCTGTATTTAGTCCTACTGTCTACACATAGTATCCTCTTGCCAAAAAATTTCGATTCCATACTTATATTTTAAATTTGAACATCTTTCAAATATCATTAGTGTACTTTTTCCTTTTAGGTAAAAAAAAACCATCATTTTATGATAGTTTTTTTATATAAAAAAGGTTTGAAAGTTTTTAAAATGGTGGCTCAGGAGGGAATCGAACCCTCGACACAAGGATTTTCAGTCCTTTGCTCTACCGACTGAGCTACCGAGCCATTTTAAAAATAAAAACTGGCGGTCTGGACGGGACTTGAACCCGCGATCTCCAGTGTGACAGACTAGCATGTTAACCACTACACCACCAGACCAATTTGGTTGCGGGAGAAGGATTTGAACCTACGACCTTCGGGTTATGAGCCCGACGAGCTACCAGACTGCTCCATCCCGCGATATAAATGGCGGAGAAAGAGGGATTCGAACCCCCGCGGGACTTTCATCCCCTGTCGGTTTTCAAGACCGATCCCTTCAACCGGGCTTGGGTATTTCTCCGTGTCATTTAGTGTGATAAAAATATATGGTGGACCCAGTAGGACTCGAACCTACGACCGACCGGTTATGAGCCGGTAGCTCTAACCAACTGAGCTATGGGTCCAGTTAGATGGTAGCGGCGGAGGGATTCGAACCCCCGACCTAGCGGGTATGAACCGCTCGCTCTAGCCAACTGAGCCACACCGCCATGTTTATAGGTTACTGCCTTATATGTTTATCAATTATTAAAATTTTTTGGTGGAGCTAAGCGGGATCGAACCGCTGACCTCCTGCGTGCAAAACAGGCGCTCTCCCAGCTGAGCTATAGCCCCACATGTGGTACCTCGGGCCGGAGTCGAACCGGCACGGCTTCATCAGCCATGGGATTTTAAGTCCCACGTGTCTACCTATTCCACCACCAAGGCATATACATGGTGTCCCGTAGAGAATTCGAATCTCTGACCCCTTGATTAAAAGTCAAGTGCTCTACCGGCTGAGCTAACGGGACATACTATGGTGCCGAAAAAAGGAATCGAACCCTCAACCTACTGATTACAAGTCAGTTGCTCTACCAATTGAGCTATTTCGGCATTTATTTGTTAATAATATATGGTGGAGGTTGACGGGCTCGAACCGCCGACCCTCTGCTTGTAA
>JAVBPE010000021.1:0-52827 GCA_031549865.1 Anaeroplasmataceae bacterium
TACTATGTGCAAGAGTAGGTAGTTGCCAGGCTGTCTCTTTTTTATTTTATACAAACATTTGCCTACATAGCTCAGTTGGTTAGAGCACTTGACTGTTAATCAAGGGGTCCTAGGTTCAAGTCCTAGTGTGGGCGCCATTAATTGTTCCTGAAGGAACTTTTTTTATTTATAAAACATTTTTTTGTTTTTATTTTTTATACACTTGTATTCAAAGTGAAAACATTGTATAATAGTAATATTAATTTTTAAAAGGAGTGGTAGTATGTTTGTTAGTACAAGAGGAAAGAAAATGGTTAACTCATTTGAAGCAATAGTTAAAGGATTAGCTGATGATGGGGGATTATATGTTATAGATGAAATTCCAAGTCTAGATTATAAAGAAATGTTAAATGACGATTATATTACAATTGCTACAAAGGTTTTAAATGCCTTTTTTCCAGAATTCGGATATGATGTAATATTTAAAGAAATTAAAGAAGCGTATGCAACTTTTGATATAAATGAAGTAGTAACTTTAAAAGAAACTAAAAAAGCTTTCTTTTTAGAATTATTTCATGGACCAACATTAGCGTTTAAGGATTTAGCATTAGTTGTATTGCCGCGTCTTATGTCTTTATCAAAGAAAAGACTTAACCAAAATGAAAAAACAACAATTTTAACTGCAACATCAGGAGACACTGGTGGAGCAGCTTTAAATGGTTTTAAAGATATTGATAATATAAATATTATAGTATTATATCCAAATAATGGCGTAAGTCCAATTCAAGAAGCTCAAATGTGTTCATTTAGATCAGATAACGCTAAGGTAATAGCAGTAGAAGGAAATTTTGATGATTGTCAAAATATTGTTAAAGAATTCTTCAATGAAAATACTGATTTAAGTATTTCAAGTGCTAATTCAATAAATATTGCACGTCTTATCCCACAAGTTGTTTATTATTTCTATTCATATATTAATCTATTAAATAGAAAAGCAATTAAGACTGACGAATTAATAAATTTCGATGTTCCAACAGGAAATTTTGGAGATATTTTTGCAGGATTTTATGCAAAACTAATGGGATTACCTATAAATAAACTTATCTGTGCATCTAATAAAAATAAAGTTTTAACAGATTTCTTTAATAACGGTGTTTATGATAAAAATAGAGATTTTTATAAAACGAACACGCCTTCAATGGATATCTTAATTTCATCAAATCTTGAGAGATTATTATATTACGGTCTTAATTGTGATTCTTCAAAAGTGAGAGATCTAATGAGCTCTTTAAAAATGACTGGAAAATATGATTTTAAAAATCCTTTTAATGAATTTTATGCCTCTTATTGTTCTGAAATTGACACAAAAGAAGCAATTAAATCATTATTTAATAATGAAGGATATTTAATGGATCCACATACTGCAGTAGCTTATAAGGTATATTTAGATTATTTAAAAGAAACTGGTGATCAATCTAAGACTGTAGTAATCTCAACAGCATCACCATTTAAATTTCCAGAAAGTATCATAGATTCTTTAGATTTACCAAAAAGTGAAAATGCCTTTGAAATGATTGATATTATATCTAAAAATTGTAATGTGGTTATTCCAAGCGTTTTAAATTACGGAAGTCCAATACAAGAAATATGGGAAAAAGAAAAAGTTAAAGAAAAATTACGTGCGGTGATCAAATGCTAGAAATTAAAGTTTGTGCAACTAGTGCAAATGTTTGTGTTGGATTTGATGTTTTGGGGATGGCTTTGGACTTAACTAATAATTTTTGGTTTGAGAAAAAAACTGAATTTGAATATCATGGATTTGAAGAAAAATATAAAAATAAAGATAATTTAGTCCAAAAATCTTATGAATATGTTTTTAAAAAGTCGAAAAAAGAAATAATACCTGTTTTAATTAAAATGGAAACTAATATTCCTGTTGAACGAGGACTAGGAAGCAGTTCATCATTAATAGTGGCTGGCGTTTTTGCGGCAAATTATTATTTAGGTAATTTATATAATAAGAATGAGTTATTAACCATTTGCAGTGAAATTGAAGGACATCCAGATAATGTTGCGCCAGCAATTTATGGGGGACTTGTTGCAAGTTATAAAATAAATGATAATTATAATTCAATTGTTTATCCAGTAAGTGATGATTTGAAATTCATTTTAGTTTCTCCACCATTTCCACTGCAAACTAGTGAGGCAAGAAGAGTATTACCTAAAAGTTATGAAACTTCTGATGTTGTAAATAATTTAAGTAGAATAGTAAATATTCCTTATGCATTTAAAATAGGAGATTTAGATTTAATTAAAGAATTATTTATTGATAAGATTCATGAGCCGTACCGTATGGGATTAATCCCTAAGGCCAATGAAATAAAAGAATTAGCTGAATATTATAATAATGCATTTTCAATAAGTGGATCAGGATCTACTTTAATGATTATTTGTAAAGATTTAAATATAGTTCCACAATTAAAACAATTTGGTTATGAAGTTCGTGTTTTAAATGTCGGTAGTGAAGTCATAGTAAGGGAGATATAATATGAGTATGAATGAAGATTATTTAATAATCCATAAAAAAATATTACCTGATTATTTCGAAAAAGTTATGAAAATAAAAGAAATAGTAAATGGGAATAAAAACATAAGTGAAGCATGTAAAGAAGTAGGCTTAAGTAGAAGTACTTTTTACAAATATAAAGATTTTGTTCATCGTCCATCAATTCAAGAAGGAAGAAGAATAATTTTAAGTTTAAAATTAATTGATGAACCAGGTGTTTTATCACATATTTTAAATTTTGTTGCCAATTCAAAAGGTAACATTTTAGCAATTAATCAAGAAATGCCAATTCATAATATTGCCTTTGTTACATTAACTATAGATGCAATTGATATGGAAATGTCTATTCAAGGTTTAGTTGGAGCGCTTAAAGAAATAGGTGAAGTAATGGATGTATTACTTGTAGCGGTGGAATAATGAAATTAGCACTATTAGGATTTGGTAACATTGGATCTGTAGTTTATGATGTTATCCATAACAAAAGAGGATCATTTTTTAATAATGATATTGAATTTAAACATATTCTTGTTAAAAACAAAGAAGAAGTTAAAGTTGAAGATAGAGCATTTAGAGATTTATTAACTACAAGTTTTGATACTATAATAAATGACAATGAAATAGATGTAGTAATTGAAGTAATGGGCGCTCCAATCAGCTATAATTGTATAAAAAAATCTTTACAAAATAAAAAACATGTTATAACTGCTAACAAAGAAGTAATGGCTGAACACTTTACAGAACTTTTAAATATAGCTAAAGAAAATAACGTAAAATTATTATTTGAAGCATCTGTTGGCGGTGGAATCCCTATTATACAAGCTTTACTTAATGCTTCTACAACAAATAATATAAATCGTATTGAAGGTATTTTAAATGGGACAACCAATTTTATTTTAACTTCAATGCATAATGAAAAAATATCTTTTGAAGCTGCTTTAAAAATTGCTCAAGAAAAGGGATTTGCTGAGGCTGATCCTACAAGTGATCTTGAAGGACTTGACATGGTAAGAAAGATAACTATTTTATCACAAATTGCGTACCAAGGAGAAGTCGATTTAAAACAAGTATATTCTTATGGTATAAAAAATATATCTAAAGAAATCGTAGATGTTGCAAATTTACTTGGATATAAAATTAAGTTTATTGCATCATCAAGCCTTACAAATAACGAAGTATCAATTACAGTTGAACCTGTAATGGTTAAAGAAACAGACATATTAGCAAATGTTGACTATGAATATAATGTTGTTAGATATTATGGCGATAATTGTGGTGTTCAAACAATGGTTGGTAAAGGTGCAGGACCTGTAACTGTAAATGCTATTGTTAATGATTTATATTTGTTATTAAAAAATTATGAAGTTGAGAGTAATAGTTTTAAATCATTAGAAATTGTTGGAAACAAAAATGCTTATGCTAAATACTTACTTTATTTAAATGAAAAAATAGATAAAAAACTGATTCATAAAGATTTAGATGAATTTGTAATTACAAATGATATCAGTGTAGTAGAATTAAATGAACTTAAAAAAGTTAGCAAATTCTATGCTAAGTTAATATAAAATTGGTTATAATAGAATATAATGAATAGAGTGTTTGAATTTTCAAACACTCTATTTTTATAAATATGATAAAAAAATATAATGAATGTAAAGGTATACAAAAAGTATTTAAATGTTGTATAATGAAGTATATTGACTTATTAATAATTGCAAAGGATGTGGAGTATGAAAAATTCAGTTTTAATTATTGAAGATAATAGAGAAAATATTGATGGATTGCGATCAATGCTAGAAGATGAATATGAAATATATATCGCTATAAATGGTCAAAAGGGTATAAGTTTATTGAATAATATAATACCCGATATTATATTACTTGATATAGGATTGCCTGACATTAATGGGTTTGACGTTTTAAGAATGATAAAAAAGATAAATGGTTGTGAAAATATTCCCGTTATCTTTATTACAGGTGAAAAAGAAATTGTTGATGAAGAATATGGTTTAGAATTGGGTGCCTCTGATTATATCAAAAAACCATATGTTCCAAGTATTTTAAAAATTAAAATTGAGAATAATATTCAAAATAAATTATATCGTGATAATTTAGAAAATTTAGTTCAAAAAAGAACAATTGAACTTCAAAAATCGCGTGAAAAAATTATTACAGGAATGTCTTTATTAGCAGAAACAAGAGATCATGAAACTGGTGGTCATATTCAAAGAATAAAGAAATATACTGAAGTTTTAGTAGATAAAATAATTGAATTAAAACCTGATATGATAAATAAAAAATATCGCGAAGATATTATTCTTTATTCTGTATTACATGATATTGGTAAGGTTGGGATATCTGATCTTATACTATTAAAACCTGGAAAATTAACTTATGAAGAATATGAAATAATGAAATCTCATACAACTTTAGGTAGCGAAGTATTAAAACAAACAGAAAGTTTATTTGATGATGATTATTCATCTTTAGATGTTGCAATAGAAATTGCAGAAAGTCACCATGAAAAGTATGATGGAACAGGATATCCTCATAATCTAGTAGGTGACAGCATTCCGCTTTCTGCTAGAATAGTCGCCTTAGCAGACATTTATGATGCCCTAACAAGTAATCGACCATATAAAAAAGCTTTTTCTCATAATGATGCAAAAGATATAATTTTAATTGGTGATGGCAGAACAATGCCAAGTCATTTTGATCCACTTGTATTGGAGGCGTTTGAAGCTTCTTTAAATATATTTGAAAAAATAGTAAATGAGTAGGTGATTTAATTGAAAAAAATTTATATTTTAATAATAAATATTTTTATTATTTCAATATGTTTTTTAACATTTAATAAGCAAGAAATTAAAGCATTTTCTGATGATAATTCAAATAGAAATATAAATGTTGTTGTAAGTGAAGAAGACAGCATGTCGTGCGATAGAATACTTAGATATGCATTAAATAATTTAGGATATTCTGTATCTGTTACAAGTGCAAAAATGACTACAGCTATTATGGGTGCAAATGCTGGAACATATGACATATTAGCTATTCAAAATTTAGATTTTGATGGTCAATATACAAATTTAAAGATAGTTAATGAGAGCTTACAACAAGTTACATTTACATACTTTACATTAAAGGAAAATACTAATGTTCCAAGTTCTTTAAATTGGTCTGATTTTTTAAATTATCGTTGTGGCGGAGAAATCCAAAGACCATACGTAGAATTAAATGTAGGAAATGCCGATTACAAAACGTATTCTTCAAAACCAAAATTAATGGAAGCCTTAAAAAATGAAGAAATTGATATAGCAATTATTCCAATTGTTTCGAATGCTAATTTTTATTTTGAGGATGTAATCGAAAAAAGAGGAACAATTGAAACTAAAGATGTTTATTCATATGTTAATATAAAAAATAATCATTTAATACCGTTGCTTGAAGAAGAGTATAGAAAAATACGAGCTTCAGGTAATTTAGAAAAAATCATGGATGGAAGTTTTTTTGAAAAAGATGATCAATTTGTAATTTTAAATATTATGTCATATGATCCTACATTAGAAACTGTCAAAATTTTTCAAGAATCATTAAGAACTAATTTATCAAGTAATGAAAATATAAGAATATATACCATGTATTTGAATTCAAATTTGAGTACAGATTTAGATGTTAGAAATAAAATGAATATTGATACTCTCCGTTCTGACTTTGCATATAGACTACCGGATGTAGTAGTATCGTCAAATTCATATGCTTTAAATTTTATTAAACAATATTATCATATAATTTTTGAGAGTGTTCCGATTATTCATACTGGTCCTGGGGATATAGAAGTATCTGGGTTTAATGAATTTTTATATTTAAGACAAAATATTGCGGTTGAAGAAGTTGTTGATCAAGCGATAAAATTGTTTCCCCAAACTACAGAGTTTTTTATTATAAATGATTATTCATTAGATGGAAAAATATGGGCAGATGAAATTGATCAAAAAATTATTAAATATAAAGATCAATATACTATAACTTATAACAAGAATGGTACAGTTGATGAATTAATTGATGAATTAAACCATTTAAGTTCTAACACAGTTATATTATCAGGAATATATACTGGAACGTCTAGTAATAGATTTTTACTAGGTGAGCAACTAAGAACATTTATTACTAAAAACTACAATAACCCCGCTTTAAGCTGGAACTTAGCAGGACTAGAAACTAGTGAGATAGGTGGTAAATATATTGATCAAGAAAAAATAGCAAAGTATATTGCCCAAGCTATACTAGACCATGATATTATACATGAAAAAGTAAAAGTAATAGATTCTGAGGAATTTAATACTTGGATTTTCAATGAAAATTTATTAAATAAATACAATATTAAAAAAAGTAGTTTACCTTCAAATTCTACAATTATAAATCAAAAATTATCTATGAGAGAAGCTAACCCCATAGCATATAAAATGGTAATTTTAATAATTATTGTATTATCACTTGGAATAGCAGTATTTATTTATTTTTTCATTGTAACACGTCTAAAAAATAGAAAATTGATTGAAGTTCAAAAATCATTAGTTGATGCAGAAGAACTTATTTTAAAAGAACGAGAAATAAATGTGGTTAAACAAAAATTTAATAGTATATTAAAAGACGCTCCAATTTCATTTGTAATCACAGATAATACTGGGGTAATTATTCAATTAAATGATCATTCTGTAGAAAAATTAGGTTTTGAAGTTGGAAAACTTTATAGCAATTTTGATTCCGATTATTTTATGCGTTTAAGCCAATTAGAAATTTTAAAAACCACTGGCTATATTTCCGACATATTAGTTGATTATACTACTACAAGCGGCAAAGTAGAATGTTATTTAGTTAGTGTAAAAAAATTTGAATTCGATAATGAAGTTAATTATGTTTTATGGGGTATAAATTTTGAGGAAATAAATAAACAAAGAAAGGCTTTAATTCAAGCACAAAATGACTTAAAACAAATTATAAATTTATTACCTTGGCCAATTTGTGTACTTGATCCAATTACAAAGAAAAATGTTTATTTAAATCAAGTTTTTGATAACAAATTTAGAAATGAATCAATGTATCTTCATGAAAATCCTATCTTTCCACAATATCAATCAAATGGTGAGTTAACTAAAGATATGGTAGATCAATACATCTATGATATATGCTGTTCAGAAGAAGCTGTAATTAAAGAAATTGAACATTTTATAAAAGATAGAACTGTAACAATGCGTTGTTATGGGACTAAGGTTTATTATGACGAGAAAGAATCAGTACTAGTAATATTAGAAGATATTGAAGCTCAAAAGGTTCAACAAAATATGCTTATTAATGCTGCTTTAAAAGAAAAAGAAGCAAATCAATTAAAAAGTAAATTTATCATGAATATGAGTCATGAAATACGTACACCAATGAATGCCATAATAGGCATAACTGATGTTCAATTAATGAAAGAAAATCCAGCGGAAATTCAAGAATCATTTAAAAAAGTTAATATTTCAGCTAAATTATTGCTAAACATTATTAATGATATTTTAGACTTCTCCAAAATTGAAGCGGATAGACTAGAATTAGTTGAAGTAGAATTTAATTTAGAAGATATTCTTTCTAATGCACTTTTAACAGCATCTCAAAAATTAGCAACTAAAAGAGTTGAAATGCTTTTAAATTTAGATACGAATTTACCACGTCGCTTAATTGGTGATGAAACAAGATTATGGCAAATTATAAAAAATATTTTAGATAATTCCGCTAAATTTACTGATAAGGGGCATGTTGTATTAAAGGTATCAACTATAGAAGCAAATGGTATTGAAGAGCGTAAAATTCTATTTGAAATCTCAGACACTGGAAAAGGCATGTCAAAAGAAGAACTAGATAGATTATATTTACCGTTTGAACAATTTGGCAGTAAAGTATCCAAAGCAAACGGCACGGGATTAGGGATGTCTATCACCAAAAGCTTAGTTCAACTGATGAATGGGACTATTGAAGTTGAAAGTGAAGTAGGTAGGGGAACAAAAACAAGTATTATAATTCCATTTAAAGAAATAACGTTAGAAAAAATTATTAATTTTGATGAAGTAAAAACATTAAAAAATAAGAACATCTTAATAATAGATGATGATGAAATCGCAACATCAATTATGGATGTATTATTATCTAATTCAGGTGCCAATACGACTATTTTAAATCGTGCCTCTCAAGTTATAAATCGAGTAAAAGAAGAATTTTCAAATAATAAAATTTACGATTTGATTTTAATTGACTATATGCTTGATGAAGGAAACGGTGTTGACTTAGCAATTGAACTTAATAAATATATTAGTGAAAACACTAAATTATTAATGGTCTCTCAATATGTTAAATTAATATCTAATATTGATTTAACTTTATTTAAAGATGTTATTGATAAACCATTTGTACCAACTCAATTCTTGAATTCTATTAATCGTGCTTTATCTATTAATAAAGTTATAATTCCTGAAAATAAGAAAAAATATCATTTCCCAAATGCAAATGTCTTAGTTTTTGAAGATAATGTAATAAATCAAGAAGTAATAACGGATATTTTAAAATATTTTAAGATTAATGTTATGATAGCGGAGAATGGATTAATTGGCTTAGAAATGCTAAATAATAAAAAATATGATTTAGTATTTATGGATATTTTAATGCCTGTAATGGACGGTCATGAAGCAACTAAAAAAATTAGAAAAGAAAATATCATAAATAATAATATTCCAATTGTTGCAATGACTGCCAACACCATGAAATCAGAAATGGATTTATGTATGAATGAAGGAATGAATGGATTCATTTCTAAGCCAATAAACATTGATAAACTTTATGAAATTTTAATGAAGTTTTTACCATTTGAATTAAATAAAAATGCACTGAATGAAGAAGAAAATATCATAGATCAAGATTTATTATCTTTAAAAGAACTTGGTATTGAAATTGTATCAGGCGTTAATAGATTTGGAAATAAAGCAGATTTATATAAAAAATCATTACTTAAATTTGCTCAAAGAATGAATGATGAAATAAAAAATGGTGATTATATTTTTGATTCTTCAAAGCAAAAAGAACTTTTAACATATGTTCATTCTTTAAAAGGAGTAACAGGGAATTTATCTATTATAGATATTCATGAAAAATTAGTTAATTACGAAAAAAAGGTTCGTGAAAATAATTATAATTTAAATGAATATGAATTCATAATGGAAAACATCAGAAAACTTTGTTCTGCAATTATTGAAATTTTTAAAATAGAAGATATTATTAAAGATACAGGTAGTGAGGATGAAATAGTTTCTCATTTAAATAAATTACTTGATGATTTAAAGAAAGCTTATGCAAAAGATATTGATTTAGATATTGAGTTAATTAAGTCAAAAACATGGAATAAAATAAATGATGCTGTATTAAATATCGTTAAAGAAGTAGAAAATTATGATTATGATAAAGCAATTGATTTAATTAAAAACTTATTAGATAATGAGAAATAATACTTTTAAAAAGACTAAATTTTAATTTTAGTCTTTTTTTTTATTTTCTAAAAGTTTATAATCAAATTAATAAGGAGTGATGCGTTTTGAATTTATATATAGGAATGGATATTGGAACTTCTGCAACAAAAGCCTGTATCTTTAATAAAGAAGGTAAAGTTATATCTGAAACCCAGCAAGAATATGACATTTTAACTCCTCATACAGGCTATGCTGAACAAAATCCCAAAGATTGGTTAAATGCAGCTTTAAAGTGCTTAAAAACGTTTAAAAATGATGAATATAAGAATGTTAAAGCAATCGGTTTATCGGGCCAAATGCATGGACTAGTTTTATTAGATGAATTTGATAATGTATTACGCCCTTCAATCATTTGGTGCGATAATAGGACAACAAAAGAAGTTGCTTTAATAGAAGAAAAAATTGGTTCTTTAAAGATGCAAGAAATTACTGGAAATATTCCAATGCCTGCATTTACTTTAGCTAAATTGTTATGGGTAAAAAATAATGAGCCTCAAATATATTCACGTATTAATAAAGTTCTCTTACCAAAAGATTATATTAGATACATGCTTAATGGCTCGTTTATGAGTGAATATTCGGATATGTCTGGGACGCAATTTATAGATTTAAAAAATAGAAGGTATAGTACAGAAATATTAAATGCTTTTGATTTTAAAGAAGAATGGTTTCCTAAAATTGTTGAATCTTATGAAAATACAGGTTATTTAAAAAAAGAAATAGAAGAGGAGACAGGATTATATAATTGTTATATAATAGGTGGAGCAGGAGATCAAGCGGCATGTGCACTTGGAACTAACATAACTTCAGCAAACGATTTAGGAATTGTATTAGGATCGTCAGGAGTAATATTTTCCCCACTTGATAAGTATGCATATGATAAAACAGGTTGTATTCAAACATTTTGTCATGCTATTCCAAATACATATCATCAAATGGGTGTTACAAATGGTGCTGGAACATCATTAAAATGGTTTAAAAATACGCTTTGTAAGGAAGATACTAAAATAGCTAATTTAAATTATTGGGACCCATATAAACATATTTTGAGAGATGTTAACAAAGTAAAGCCAGGAAGTGGAGGGGTCTTTTTCCTACCATATTTAATGGGAGAAAGAACGCCACATTTAGATCCATACGCTTCAGGGGCATTTATAGGTATTACTCCTCAAACTAGAAAAAGAGCTGTTGCAAGAGCTATTTTAGAAGGTGTTAGTTATAGTATGCTTGATTGCTATTTTATACTTAATAGTAAAGCTAAGAAAATACATATCAGTGGTGGTGGAGCGAAAAATTCTATTTGGTGTAAAATTATTGCTTCAATGCTAAATCTTGATGTTATGCGCTTAGATAAAGCTGAAAGTGCCTGTTTAGGAGTGGCTATTTTAGCAATGGTCTCAAATAAAGAATATCCGGATATATTAACAGCATGTTTTGAAATAATAAAAGTAATAGAAAAAATAGAACCAAATGACGAATGGCATAATAAATATATAGAAGGTTTTGAAATATACAAAGAATTATATAATTGTAATAAAGATATGTTTTATAAAATTCATAAATTTAGAAAAGAGGAATAAAATGGAATATTTTAATACAGGGATAATTAAATATGAAGGCTGTGAGTCAAAAAATATTTATAGTTTTAAACATTATAATAAAGACGAAATTATAATGGGTAAAAAAATGGAAGAACATCTTCGCTTTGCAATGAGTTATTGGCATACTTTATGTGCAAACGGATTAGATCAATTTGGCGAAGGAACAATTTCTCGTAATTGGAATCATCTAGATCCATACCAAAAGGCTGTTAACAAAGTAGATGCCGGATTTGAATTAATGCAAAAACTAGGAATTAAATATTTTTGTTTTCATGATCGTGATATAGCTGATGAATTAGAAACTTTAGAAGAAACTAATGCATTATTAGATAAAGTTACGGATTATATGTTAGTTAAAATGAAAGAAACTAATATTAAATGCTTGTGGGGCACTGCAAATTGTTTTGGAAACAAAAGATATGTCCATGGAGCAGCAACATCATGTAACAGTGAGGTTTTTGCCTATACAGCAGCACAAATTAAAAAAGCAATGGAACTTACGAAAAAACTTAATGGAGAAAATTATGTGTTTTGGGGAGGAAGAGAAGGATATGAAACCCTTCTAAATACTGATTTGAAACTTGAACTAGATAACTATGCTTATATGTTAAAACTAGCTGTAGATTATGCTAAAAAAATTGATTTTAAAGGTCAATTTTTAATCGAACCTAAACCAAAAGAACCAACAAAACATCAATATGATTTTGATACTCAAACGGTTTTAGGATTTTTGAGAAAATATGATTTAATGGATTATTTTAAAATGAATATTGAGGCTAATCATGCTACGCTTGCATCTCACACGTTTCAACATGAACTAAGATTTGCAAGAATTAATAATGTCTTAGGTTCAATTGATGCTAACGAAGGAGATATGCTGTTAGGTTGGGATACTGATAAGTTTCCAACAAACGTTTATGATGCTACTTTAGCAATGTATGAGGTTTTAAAAATGGGTGGATTTAGCTCAGGAGGACTAAATTTTGATGCTAAAGTTAGAAGAGCTTCCTTTCTTAATGATGACTTAATTTTAGCTTATATTTCAGGAATGGATACATTTGCAAAAGGTTTAAAAGTAGCCGCAAAATTAATTGAAGATAATGTTTTTGAAATTTATATAAAAAAAAGATATAGTTCTTATAATACAAATTTAGGACAAGCTATTATTAAACAAAATACTAGTTTTGAAGAATTAGAAGAATACGCTTTTAAGAATAATGAAATAGAAAATTACTCAGGGCGCCAAGAATTATTAGAAAGTCTCTTAAATCAATATATTTATAAATAGTAAAAAATGTAAAGTTGACTTGATAAACTACACTCTATTTGTTATAATATCATCATGATTTAAGGAGGGAATATAATATGATATTCGAAAAAGTTAAAGAAATAATAAAAAATGAATTAAAAGTTGATGAAAATAAAATCACTTTAGAAGCTAGTCTTGCTGATGATTTAGGTGCTGATAGCCTAGATGCTGTTGAGGTAATAATGGCATTAGAAGATGAATTTGGAGTTTCAATTCCAGATGAAGAAGCTCAAAATATTAAAACTGTAAAAGATCTTGTAGATTTTATTGAAACAGCTAAAAAGTAAAAAATGAGCTATAGCGATTGCTATAGCTTTTTTTGACAAAGGTGAATTTATGGATGATAAATTTTATTTAAATGCTTGGAGAAAAGCCAAGTTGTTTAAATTAGAAAAGGACAAATTAAAATCAAAAAAATATATTTATTCTTCTTTTCCAATCGCAAATAAATTGGGTTTTTTAGATGCGAATATCAGAAAATATTTTTATGCTGATTTTTATTCAAGATATTATAGAATGAATGGATATAATGTCTTATTTGGACTTGGTTATCAAAACTTGGCCTCATCATCTTTTATAGAAACTAGAAATCAAGCAAATAATTTAGATGATACACTAATTAAACGTTATCAAAACCAATTGTCGCTTTTAGGTATTGGGTATGATGATGAAAAAGAAATTAACATGATAAATCATAATTATTTATTATATATTCAAAAAACATTTTTACATTTATATGAAAATAAAAGAGTTTATTATAAAGAATGCGATGTTTATTATATTCCGGAAAAAGATAAGATATTAAATGATTTTGAAATATATATAGCAAATGAAAAATATTTTTCTAAGCAAACAAATGAAGAAGTAGTATTAAAAAAAATGAATCTTTTAGTATTAGATATTAATGCAATTGCAAATGAAGTGGCTAATTCTATTTCTAAAATTGAAATGGACAATAATGTTAAAAAACAATTAATTGATGCCCTTTTACCTTATGATATAGTACAATTCAAATTATCTACTACAGCTAATTTAGATTTATCTATTGAAATGGAAACTGTTGAATATTTAGGCGCAATATCGTTTATCGCTTTGAATCCTAATAAATTTGATATTTCAAAATTTATTAGCGATGAAGAATTAGAAATAGTCGAATATTACTTGTGTGGTGAGTTAGTAAATAAGGGAGCTTTTAGCGGTAATTTTGCGACAAATATTCTTACCGGATTAGAAATTCCAATATTTATATCTAACGATTTTGAAGAAAGTATTCATTTAGGTATTCCTATAATCAATGAAAATGACTATTCATTTGCCAATTATTTTGGCTTATCTATTAATAATATTATAAAAAATAATAAATTAATAAATAGTGATTTTTTAGATGGATGTTCGTTAGAAGAAGCTCGTGAAAATATAATAGAAGCTTTTTTAAATGAAGATTTAATAACTTTAAAAAAATGCTATCGAAAAACAGAGATTATTATTTCTTCTCAAAATCATTTTGGAGCTTTGATTCCTTTACTTTTAGATAGTTCTAAAGAAAGACTATATCTTTTAAATAATAATATTCCCATTACATTTTCTAATAAATTTAGGCCAATTATCTATAATCAAGAATCGATAGAAGATAACGGGCAGCTAGTTAATGGTTCACTAAATAATCTTTTTTGTAGTGGATTATGTTCATTATCGATGTGCTTATATGATGATAAAGTTGGAATATTAGATTTATTTAGTTTAGATGCTATTAAGGAGTTAAATGATTACAAAACGCCAGAATATATATTTATAGATGAATTTGACATATTTAATGAAATTTTAATGCCTCAAATTTTTATTGAGTTATTAAAGAAAGAATTTCCTATTTTACAAATAAATAGCGCAAAAAAAGTAATCATAACAAATGAAGTTTTGGACAAAAAAGGCCAAAAAATTACAAAAAAGTTTAATAATTATATTAATATAGAAGATGTAGTTGAAAAATATAGTGCGGACGCAGTAAGAATGTATTTATTAAAAACAAATAGTAATACTAAAATTTGTTTTGATGAAGAAGAAATTGGAACATATAACACATTTTTAAATAGTGTGAAAAAGTATTTTGAAGAAGATTTTGTATCAAAAAATTTTAATGTAGACTATTATTTGCATGAATTATCTAAAGAAATTAGTATATTAATTAAAAATAGTAATTTAGATGAATATATAAATAAGATTTTAGATTTTTTTAAAGAAAAGATTTTCAACAATAATATTACGATAAAACAAGCATCCCAATTCTTAATATATTTAAGTTTGGTTGCTCCTTTTACTGCAGAAAGAATTAATCAAGAAATATTAAAAAATAAGAATTTTATTTTAGATGAAGAATTTCCAAAATAAAATTCTTTTTTTAGCATATAATAGCTTATGCGAGGTTATTATGAAGTCAAAAATTATAATTATATCGATATTAATTTTTATTATCGAAATGTTTACTTTAATATTTTTTTCAAGTAATTTAAAAATTAAAGAAAATATACTATCAATAAATATATATCTTTTTATAACAACTATAGTTTTTTTCTATATTTTAACTTTTTTTATTTATAAATTATATTTAAAAAAAGAATATAAAAATTATTTTTTTAAATTCTCAATTACATATTATGCTATTTTATTAATATTATTATTATTTTTTTATTCTAGTTTAAATAATAATATAATTTCATTTAATTTCAAAAAAGAAATTTTTGATTCCAAGTGGTTGTTTAATGGAAAAATTAATTTAGTCCCTTTTTATTTTTTAAATTATAGAACATACTCGGTTGCTTATTATCAAATTATTTTTAATGTAATTTGTTTCATCCCTTTAGGATATTTTCTAGGAACAATTTTTAATAAATATAATGCATTTAAAATCATACTCATATTTATTATTATCAATTTTTTATTTGAAGTATTGCAATTCATAATTCCGGTTTATAGAATAGTAGATATTGATGATATAATCACTAATTTATTTGGTGAAATAATAGGCTATATAATTTATAAAGTAAGAAAAAAAGTGATTACTTAAGATAATCACCTTGAAAAATATTTCTTTTTCGTAACTCTTTATCTATTTCATTCATGACAACGAATTTTTTTCTTGTCCACAATGGAGTTACTAAAGTATCAAAAGAAGCATCTGCAGCTAATCTATGAATCACTATATTTTCATTTAAAAATCCAATTTGATCACAAATGATATCAACATATTCTTCTAAACTTAATATTTTGAAATTTTCATTTAAATAATCTAAATATAATTTAGTATTTTTTAAGATTAATAAACTATGAATTTTTATTCCTTGAATATCTAGATTATTTAAAAATTTAATATTATCAATCATCATTTCCTTAGTTTCATAAGGAAGACCGTTTATAATATGAACTACAACTTCAATATTTTTCGCTCTTAAAAGCTTAACTTTTAAAATAAAATCTTCTATTGTTGAGCAACGATTAATTTTTTTTGCAGTAGTCTCACTTATTGTTTGTAAACCTAATTCAATTTGAATAGGAATTTTTTTATTAAGTTCACCTAAGTATTCTATTTTTTCAAAATCAAGGCAATCACTTCGTGTTGCAATTGCAAGGGAAACAATTTTGTTTGAAAAATTTAAAATATCCTCATAAATATTTTTAAGATCTTTTAAGGGTTTATATGTATTTGAATTAGCTTGTAAATAAGGAATGTAGTAGCAGTTAGGCCATTTATTATCCATTATTTTAGCTATATCAAAGAATTGCTCTTTTAAACTTTTGTTAATATCGCCGGCCATATCGCCGCTTCCTAAAGAAGAACAATAGCTACATCCGCCAAATCCTTTACTTCCATCCTTATTTGGACAAGTAAAATTTGCATTTAAAGCAACTTTCGCTATTTTTTTATTATATTTATTTTTATAATATTCACTTAGACTATAATAATGTTTATTATTCGAATATATCATAAAATCACCATTAATATTTTATCATAAACAGATAAATTAAAAAATAGTTTTGGTTGGTAAATGCCCTTAAAGTGTGTTATAATAAAAAAAAGAATTTAGAAAGGTTGGTGCCTTAATGCTTAATAGACTCTCAACATGTTTATTTCATCCAAGTTATATTGGAATTTATATAAAAGATCATTTTGCTAAAATAATAGCTTATTTTATTTTTCTTTTAGTTTTATCAACCCTTCCTCAGATGCTTACTTATGCTAATAGTGGCAATTTTACAAAATCAACTCAAAATGAAATTATTAAATGTTTAAAACAAAATATTACTGAATCAAATTTAGAATTTAATGGGACAGCGTTTGTTGGTGAAGGATTTTATTTTGAATATGAAGGTCAATATTTTTCATTTAATGGAGTAATTCCAGAAACTACAACTCTTACAACAACTACATTTTCATTTAATAACACAAGCTTTTCTGTCCTTCAAGGTAAAATTACAATTTATAGTACAAACTATAAAGAAGGTTTATCTAGTTTTAAAATAGCTGATGTATTAAATAATGATTTGATAGCTAAAAATGCTTTCGTTGGCTTTATTGAAAATTCTTATAATAGTTATTATAAAACACAAATTCTTGGATTATGTTTAATGGCATTAGGTTCAAATTTATTATATGCGTGTATCCTTGTGATTTTTGTTTTATTATTATCTGGAAGCAATTTTAATCATATTAATATTAAATATAAAATTAAAATCATTTTATATTCAATGACAGTTTACTTTGTGTTTACGTTATTACAAAATTTATATAATTTAGAATTTTTAGGTTTTCTTGGTTTTTTCTTGCCTTATATGTATGCCACTTATGCAATAAGCCGTTTAAGAGTAATTGAGATACCTAGGAAGTAGAGGTCTTATGGGGAAGTTTTATAATATCTTTAAAAATGAAAATATTATTGATTTGAATAATAATGATCTTCTAATTGAAGAATTAAAAATAAATTTGAAAGAAAGAATGTATATTCTTTCTTTTGTGTTTGATACAGCTTTAACTTATAATGAATATAAGGAAGTTTCAAAATTTGTAAAAAACTATTTTAAGAAAATTGATATAATTGCAAAAGTAAATATATCATATAAAAATAATTCTTTATTAAAAGAAGACTATATTACTTACTATCAAGAAATTTTAAATATACTTATTGAATCATCGTCTAGCTATGTTGCTTTTCAAAATATAGAAATAGATTTTTTTGAGGATACTTTTAATTTAGTTATTGAACAAGATGCTTTAGGATTAGATGATCAAGCTAATGCGTTTAAAAAAGAATTTGAAAATTATGGTTTATTAGTTAACTTTAATTTTGTAAAAGATGAAACAAAATCAATTGAACAAGAAATTAAAATTCAAACTTTAAATCAAATGGAAGAAATAGAAAGAAAACAGCAAGAAGCTGTTCAACTTGCAATGAAAAATCAAGTTTTGACTAATGAAAAGAAAAAATATGGCAGAAATGCTAGTTATCAAGTAGCTAAAATATCTGAAATTCCTAATACACCGGGCGGATTATCTGAATATAGTTATAATGTTGGTGAATGTAATTTTAGAATCGAAGGTGAAGTTTTTTCAATTGATTTAAGAAAGATGAAAACATCTACTTTAGCATCTATAAAAATAACAGATGAAACTGACTCGATTTTAGTTAAGAAATGGTTAAGATCAGAAGAAGAAATAAAAATATTTCAAGAATGCAAAACAGGAGATATTATTAATGCTTTTGGTGTTGCTGAATTTGATACATTTGCAAAAGATGTAGTTTTAAATGCTAAAAGTATAGAATTTGTTGGTGTAAAAAAAGAAGAAGTTATTGAAGATAATGCCCAGGTTAAACGTGTTGAATTACATTGTCATACAAAAATGAGTACCCTTGATGGAATTAGTGAAGCTAAAGATTATATTGATTTAGCCAAAAAATGGGGTCATAAGGCTATTGCTATCACAGATCATGGTGGAGTACATGCTATACCAGATATTAGCCATATTAAGAAAACTGAAGGATTTAAAAATATTTTTGGTTCTGAATTTAATTATATAGATGATGAAAAATATTTTATTACTTTTAATAAACAAAATATCGATTTAAAGAATGCGTCATATGTTATATTTGATATTGAAACAACCGGATTGTCAGAAAATTTTGATAAAATTATTGAAATTGCTGCAATAAAAGTTCAATATGGACAACAAGTTGCTTCGTATGAAACATTTGTTAATCCGGAGATAAAATTATCAAAATTTACAACAGAATTAACATCGATAAAGGATGAAGATGTTATAAATGCACCTAAAATAAATGAAGTCATTTATGATTTTATTGATTTTTGTAAGGGATCTATTTTGGTTGCCCACAATGCAGAGTTTGACGTTAATTTTATCTATTCAGTAATGCGTCAAAATCAAATAGAAAAAATAGACTTTCCGGTTATAGATACACTATCTTTGGCTCGTGCCTTATATAATAAAGAACTAAAACGATTTGGGTTGAAATATATTGCCAAATTCTTTAAAGTTAAACAAGAGCAACACCATAGAGCGATTGACGATACATTAGTTACTTCAAAATGCTTTATATTAATGCTTCAAGATATTTATAAAAGACAAATATACAATTACGAAGATATCAATAATTTAATAAATAAGGAAGAATTTTATAAACTAGTTTTTCCAAAGCATTTAAATGTTATTGCTAAGACTCAAACTGGCTATAAAAATTTATTTAAAATGGTTTCTGATTCTTTAACTAATCATTGCTATGGAGAAGGAAGATTATTAAAAAGTATTTTACTTGAAAATAAGGAGGGTACTTTGGTTGGAAGTGGATGTTATAATTCAGAGATATTCCAAACTGCTTTATATGGTAATAGAACTAAATTAGCAAGTATGATGGAAATATATGATTATATTGAAGTACAACCTCTTGCTGCATACAATCAATATATTTATGATAACGATAATGGTTTAGAAAGAATAAAAGATACAATTTGTTTTATTATTGACACTGCAAAAAGTATTAATAAAATAGTTGTTGCTACATCAGATTGTCATTATACTCGCCCTAATTTAAAAAAATATCGGGATATTTTAATTGCCTCTCCACAAATTGGAGGAGGTGTACATGATTTAGAACGTGCATCAGTAACTCCGGAGATGCACTTTAGAACAACGAATGAAATGCTTAATGAATTTGCTTTCTTAGATAAAGAATTAGCTTATGAAATAGTTGTTACAAATACTAATTTAATAGCTGATATGATCGAAGAAATAGAATGCTATCCTAAACAAATGTTTACACCAGCAGATGATGAATTTAAAGATTCATTAGGTGTAGCGTCGATTGTTGAAGAAATGAAAAAAATAGTTAGTGAAAATACGAAAGTTAAATATGGAGAAACTCCTCATTTATTCGTTAAAAAGAGAATTGATCGAGAATTGAATTCAATAATCAGTAATGGATTTTCATCAGTATATTATATGTCATATTTATTAGTATCAAAATCGCTTAGTGATGGCTACTTAGTAGGAAGTAGAGGAAGTGTTGGATCAAGTTTGGTTGCTACAATGATGAATATAACCGAAATAAATCCATTATCTCCACATTACATTTGTAAAGAATGTAAATTTCAAGTTTTTAAAATGAATGAGGAAGAAAAAGAATTATATAAAATTACCGAATTAGAAAAAGAATTTCAGCCTATATTAGATTCTGTTGAATCAGGCTATGATCTTCCTGATCATATTTGTCCTATTTGTGGAGCAAATTTATCAAAAGATGGGCATGATATTCCTTTTGAAACATTCTTAGGATTTAACGGGGATAAAGTACCTGATATTGATTTAAATTTTTCTGGAGAATACCAAGCTATTGCCCATGAGTATGTTCGTACAATTATGGGCGAAGAACATTCATTTAGGAGTGGAACTGTAGCATCTATTCAAGATAAAAATGCTTATGGTTATGTAAAAGGATATTGCGAAAAGAAAAACTTGAATTTAAGAGCTTGTGAAATTGAAAGAATTGCTCAAAAATTAGTCGGTACAAAACGTTCAACAGGGCAACATCCTGGTGGTATAATAGTTGTTCCTAAGGCTAATGATATTTATGATGTTACGCCAATTCAATATCCTGCTGATAATATTGAAAATTCATGGCGTACAACCCACTTTGATTACCATTCATTTGAAGATAATTTATTAAAATTAGATATACTAGGACACGATGATCCGACTTTAATAAAATATTTTATGGACTATGTAAATTTGCATCAAGATGAGTTTCCATTTAAAACTCCTCAGGATATACCTCTTGATGATAAAAAAGTATTTGAATTGTTTTATTCGACTAATTCAATTGGTGTTACAAAAGAAGATATAAATAGTGAAGTTGCATCCTATGCAGTTCCTGAATTTGGAACAAATTTTGTTCGTCAAATGCTTGTTGATACATTACCAAAAACTTTTGCTGAATTAGTTAAAATTTCAGGTTTATCTCATGGAACGGATGTATGGTTAACAAATGCCCAAGATTTAGTTTTAGGTAAAACTGAATTTGGAACAATAGGATTTTCAGAAGTTATTGGTTGTCGAGATGATATTATGGTTTATTTAATGTATCAAGGATTAGAACCAATTAAAGCTTTTGAAATTATGGAATTTGTTCGTAAAGGCAAAGTAAGTCAAGATAAAGTTAAATGGGAAAAATATAAAGCCTATATGGAAGAAAAAAATGTTCCTAAATGGTATATTTGGTCATGTGAAAGAATCAAATATATGTTCCCTAAGGCCCATGCAACAGCTTACGTTTTAATGGCTATAAGAATTGCATGGTTTAAAGTTCATTCACCAGCCTTATTCTATAGTGCATGGTTTTCTAAACGAGCTAAAGCTCATTCAGTAAAAGATTATTTATCGAATGTAATTGACATGAAAAAATCTATTATAACATTATCAAATAAAATGGGAGCAACTGTTAAAGATGAAGATTTAATAACTTCTTTAAATGTTGCTATTGAAATGGTATCAAGAAATATTAAGTTTTTGCCAGTAGATATTTTTAAATCTGATGCTTTAACTTTTACAATAGAAGATGGGAATTTAAGAATTCCATTTATTGCAGTAGATGGCCTAGGTGAGAATGCTGCAATTGATATTGTATCAAAAAGAAACGAGAAATTATTTACGTCTAAAAAAGATATAATGCGTAGAACTAAATTAAATCAAACATTATTTGAATTATTTGAAGAAATGGAAAGCTTTGGCAATCTATTAGATGAAGATGAAACTGAAACTTTAGGATTATTTGCATTTATGTAAATGTGTAAAATTATGTAAAATTTACTATACTAATTGTTCAAACTTAGATATAGTGTTATAATATCAAATGTAAACGAGGTGATTATATGACAAACCCAATGTTTTCATCGATGATGAAAAACGAAGACCAAAATTATGCTAGTACAAATACAGCATCATACAAAGGTATTACTTTAAAAACAATAATTTTCTTAGCTTTAACAATATTGTTTGGAGCAATTACGGTTTATTATTTATATGATATTCAAAATATTGGTGGATTTATTGTATTATTATTTGCTTCAACAATAATAGGCTTTATCGCTGTTATGCTTGGTAGAATAAATGCTAGGGCATCAATGATTTGTGGCTTCATATACGCTGTATGTGAAGGATTATTTTTAGGAACATTATCTTCTTTAATTGATTTATTTATTCCTGGTGTTGCATTGATGGCTGTAGCAGTTACACTAGTTATATTCTTTGTAATGCTAATTTTATTTGCTACAAAAACAATTAGAGTAGGAACTAAATTTAGAAAATTTACTTTAGGATTTACAATAAGTTTATTAGTTTTAACATTCTTCACAAGTTTCTTATATATGTTTAATGAATATGTAAATACAAATATTTGGTTATTCATTATTATAGAAGTTGTATTTTTAGTATATGGGGTCTTCACATTAATGCTTAATTTTAATGAAGCCCAGGCAGTCGTTGAACGCGGTTGTGACAAAAGCTATGAATGGCAAGTTTCATTAGGTTTGATGGTGAGTATTCTTTATATTTACATTGAAGCTTTAAGATTAATAGTATTGCTAGTTGGAAATAGCAAAAAGTAATTATCTATACAAAAACCCAAACAAAATAATCCCTTTTCAATATAATAATGTTGAGGAGGGATTTTTTAATGAATTATCAAGGACCAATGTTTAATCCTTTTGAAAATATAACAACTAATACTACAACTCAAAATACTCAAACATTCAATCAAACGCAAACTCAAACAGCAGAAGGTATGTATCAACAATACCAAGCTCCAATGATGAATAGCGGCTGTTGTGGAAATCAAAATATGAATTTAGGATGCTGCAATACTGGTTATGCAACGCAACAATGTTGTAATCAAGTTGTTAACCGTTGCTGTTATGAAGACATTCCAAATTATGTGAATTATAATACACATTACGTGAATAATATAATACGTAGACATTATGATATTCCAACATATAGTCAATCACAAGAGTATGTTTATTATGATGAAACAGTAGCAACTCCAAACGCATATCTTCAAAATCCATATGGATTTAATAATTTTCCATTCGGATACTAATTATGCAAGTCGTAATGACTTGTTTTTTTATTTTAAAAGAATTTTTTTTAATGTTGAAGTTATTAGTCGAAATGTGTTAAAATAACTATATATTAATAAAAGAGGGCTAACTATGGGTGGAGAAAATAGTTTCAAACTGCATTATGAGGTTTATGGGGAAGGTGAACCATTAATAATGCTACATGGAAACAATGAAGATTTAACAATATTTTATGAAGCAAAAGAAATATTACAAAAATATTATAAGGTTTATTTAATAGACACAAGAGGGCATGGAAAAAGCAAAGTGCAAGTTGGCGATTTTCATTATTTAATAATGGCTAATGATATTTATTCATTTATTAAAACATTTCAAATAAAAGATCCTATTTTGTATGGTTATTCTGATGGTGCTATTATGGCGTTAATAGTTGCACTTGATAAAAAAGTATCGATATCAAAGTTGATTTTAAGTGGTATTAATTTATCAACAACGGATATAAAATTTTTTCAACGTGTAAAATTAGAATTGAAGTCAATTTTTGTGCGTGATAAAAGAGTGAAAAGTTTGACTCGATTAATGATATATGAACCTAATATTGATATGAAATTATTAAAAAAATTATTTTTGCCAGTATATTGCACTTTTGGAAGTAGAGATATTGTAAAAAAGAGTTTTATTAGAAGATTGAGAAAAAATTCAAATTTCAAAATTGATATAATTAAAGGAAAAAATCACTCTAATTATATTGTAAATAATAAGTATATTGCGGAGTTAATCTTACATTATCTACAAAGCGAAGTGAAGGTGAGTTAAATGCATGTAATATTTTATGAAGAATTTTTAAAAGATTTAAAAACTACTTTAAAAAGTTTAATTAAAAGTAGTAATTTTAGGTTGGATCCAAAAGTGCTTCAAACTTTTGAGGATGATCGGAAAAAATTATATGAAGCTGGAGAAATTCATTTTTTAGAGTCAACTTTGTGCAATGATACTAAAAAGTTTACTAAAATAGCAATTGCTTCTGAAGATGAGTATTATAAAAATCAAATAACTTATTTTGATGATGAGGAAATGACTTTTAAATATGATAGATTATATCAAGAAGGATATTATAGTAGAATTACTCTAATTCTTGATAATAGAGTTCGTAAAGCTATTAAAGAAATAAAATATGATTTTTCATTTGGAGTGTATCATCCGTTTGGAAATAAAGCTAATAAAAAAGTAAATAAATTAATGTCTACTTTTGCCTTAGATTGTGCTGAAATGCAATTTAAGGCTATTTGGATATGTTTATATTGTAATGATTTACCAACTACTCAAGCTCTTAAAAAATTTAGACATGCTTTAGCTTCTAATCCTTTTCAAGAGACTTATGGTAATTTACACTATCGTGTTGAAATATCTGATACAATCACATATAAATCCATTGCAAGAGTAGATTTTGGGACTTTTGATGCTATGACAAGAATAATTTTTGATTTACCTGAAGAATATTTAGATCTTTTACCTGGTGAAGAGGAAGAAGATCACTTATTAGAAGAACAATATTTAAAATCATTATATTCTTAATTCATTATTTATTCACAATTACCTATTAATTTATAGCTATAATGTATTTGAAATAGGAGAATTAGAATATGATGAACGTTTTTTTAATGAGTAGTACAAGCCAAAATATAATAAGTATAGTTTTAATGTTTGCACCATTTCTTTTAAGTATATTAGTTGCAAAAAGATATAATATAATTCATGCAATAATAACAATGGCTGCGACAATAGGGTTACTTTTAGGAATTAATGATTTAATGAGAGTTTTAGCAGAAAATTTGGAATCTTTTAATATTCATTATGAAAATTTTAATATGTTAATTACTCCATTAAATGACCATATTTTTATGCCACTTAAAAATTTGTTAATAGAAATGAATCTAGAATTTGTGGTTAAAACACCATGGTATTATATAATTTTATTAATAGTTTTTGTAGTATCTCAAATTCTTTCTTCTAAATTTAGAAAAAAAAGATTAAGAAGAGATAGAGAATTAAAAAAAGCATTAAAACGTGTTCGTTAGTATTTACAAAACGAAAACTTATGTTAAAATATTAATATATTAAATTGAAGAAGAAAACCATAGTAAACATAATGTATCTAGAGAGAAAATCAAATGGTGAAAGATTTTTATACTAAAATTTACGAATTCATTTTCTGAGATGTGCTAATTCCACACGTTGCTCACGTTACGAGATATGAGTGCTAGATTATATTAATCTAGAACTAAGGTGGTACCGCGAAAATTCGTCCTTAGATTATATCTTAAGGATTTTTTTATTTTATAAAGGAGAATAACTATGAGTATAAAAGAAGATTTAAAGCAAGCAGTGTTAGAAGCCAAAACAAAAATTGATAATATTAATTCACTACAAGAATTAAATAATGAAAAACCAAATTATTTAGGAAAAAAAGGTATTATTGCCAATGTAATGAAAAATATGCTTGATTTAACAATTGATGAAAGAAAAGAATTAGGAATGCTTTCAAATGAAGCTAAAAATGAATTAGAAGAAGCATTTAGCCAAAAAAGTAAAGAAATTAATGAACGAATCATCAATGAAAAATTAAATAATGAAAGTATTGATGTTACACTACCAGGTGTTAAGTTCAATACGGGAAGTATTCATCCTTTAAATCAAACAATTATGGATTTAGAAGATTTATATATTGGTATGGGCTATATGGTTGCCTTAGGTCCTGAAATTGAAACAGATGAAAATTGTTTCGAAAAATTAAATTTACCAAAAGGACATCCTGCAAGAGATATGCAAGATACGTTTTATATTAATCCTGAA
This sequence comes from Anaeroplasmataceae bacterium, assembly GCA_031549865.1. Lineage (GTDB taxonomy): Bacteria > Bacillota_I > Bacilli_A > Acholeplasmatales > Anaeroplasmataceae > JAVBPE01. The sequence continues at coordinate 26,497 of JAVBPE010000021.1, forward strand.
TTATTATTACGTTCGCAAACATCACCAGTTCAAGTTCGTACAATGCTTGAAAGTGATAATAAGCCAATTAAAATTATTTGTCCTGGTAAGGTTTATCGCCGTGATCAAGATGATGCAACGCATTCACATCAATTCATGCAATGTGAAGGTTTGGTTTTAGGCAAAAATATTACATTAGCGGATTTAAAAGGTGCCTTACTAGAAATGGCAAGGAAATTCTTTGGCGCAGAACGTGAAATTAGGTTACGTCCTTCCTTTTTCCCATTTACTGAACCATCTGTTGAAGTTGATGTGACATGTTCAAAATGTGGAGGAAAAGGCTGCTCTATGTGCAAGCATACAGGCTGGATTGAAATTTTAGGTGCAGGAATGGTTAATGATAATGTTTTACGTATGTCAGGGTATGACCCAAAAGAAATACAAGGATTCGCTTTTGGAATAGGCGTAGAACGTATAACAATGCTTAAATATGGAATTGATGATATTAGAAATTTCTATATTAATGATTACCGTTTCTTAAGTCAATATAAGGAGGTAAAATAAAATGAAAGTTTCTTTGAATTGGTTAAAAGAATATTTAGAGTTAGATAATTATAGTGATGATGATTTAAAGCAAGCTATAGGTTTTCATGTTTGTGAAATTGAAACTTATACAAAAATGGTAAATGCTACTAACTTAACTATTGGACAAGTTTTAGAATGCATCAACCATCCAAATAGTGATCACTTACATATTTGCCAAGTAGATGTAGGGAGTGCAGTTTTACAAATTGTTTGTGGAGCTTTGAATGTAGATATTAATCAAAAGGTTATTGTAGCATTAGAAGGCGCAATATTACCGGGCGATTTTAAAATAAAAAAATCGACTGTTCGTGGTGTTGAATCAAACGGAATGATTTGTTCACTTCAAGAACTTGGAATAGAAGAAAAATATATTAAAGAAGAGTTTAAAAATGGAATATATATTTTAGAAAATAATGCTGTTGTTGGAACTGATCCACTTAAATACTTAGGATATGATGATACTATCATTGACTTGGAATTAACTTCAAATAGAAGTGATTTAATGTCTATTGAAGGAGTGGCTTATGATTTAGGGGCGGTTATTAATCAACAAATTAATCCTAAAAAATATATACCTACTCAGATAAGTAAAGAAAATCCACTTTTTGTCGAAATACAGACAAAAAATTGTTATCAATATAATGTTCGCAAAATCGAAAATATTAAAATAATGGATTCACCATTATGGATGCGTGCAAGATTAATTGCTAGTGGAGTTCGTCCAATTAATAATGTTGTTGATATAACAAACTATGTAATGCTTGAAATGGGACAACCACTTCATGCGTTTGATTCAGATGTTTTAAAAGATAAAATCATTGTTAGAAATGCATTTGCAAACGAAGAATTTACTACTTTAGATGGTATAAAAAGAGTACTTAATGAAAGTGATGTAGTTATAACTGATGGAGTTAATGTTCATTGTTTAGGTGGTGTTATGGGTGGTTTATTATCAGAAGTAACATCAAATACGATAAATGTTACTTTAGAGGCTGCAGTATTTGATCCACTAGCAATAAGAAAAACTTCTACAAGACTTCAACTTAAGAGTGAATCTTCTACGCGTTTTGAAAGAAAAGTTGACCAATTAAGAATTAAAAGAGCGCTTGATTATGCTAGTTATTTATTAGGATTATATGCAACTGGCGATGTTTTAAATGGTATGGTTAGTGTTATAAACATTCCTTATGAAATAAAATCTGTTAATATAACAGTTGATAAAATTAATAAAGTATTGGGAACAAATCTATCAAAAGAAATTGTCAGTGATATATTTAATAGATTAGCATATAAATATGAACTTAAAAATGAAATTTATACAATTGAACTTCCATCAAGAAGAATGGATTTAGAACCATCTGTTCAAGATATTATTGAAGATGTTGTAAGAGTGTATGGCTTTGATAATGTTCCAACAACTTTAGCTGATACAGAAGATAGAGGCTATTTGACATATAAGCAACAAAAAATCAGAGCAGTAAGACAAGCATTAGCAAATATGGGTTTAAATGAAGTAGTAACTTATTCATTAATATCTGAAAAAGAACTAAATGATTTTACATATGAAAATTTTGAACCAATTAAATTATTAATGCCAATTACTGAAGAACGTGCTTTAATGCGCTATAGTCTATTAAATGGAGTTTTAGAAGCAATGAAATATAATATTGCGCGTAAAATGGATAATTTAGCTTTCTTCGAAATAGGGAATAGATATAGCACAACTAATGAAGAATTAATGCTTGCAATTGGTATGTGCGGTGAATTTAGTTCTTTATTATGGAATGGTAAAAAAGACAATGTTGATTTCTTTTTACTAAAAGGAATAATTGAAACTTTATTTGAAAAATTAAATATTGAAGTTGATTATATAAAAGACATAACTATAAAAAATCTTCATCCAGGTAGAAGTGCAAAAATCATCTATAAAGAAGAAGTAATAGGCTTTATTGGAAATATCCATCCAAAGTATAGAAAAGATAACGATCTTAAAGATACATATGTTTTGGAAATAAGTTTAGATAAAATTATTAAAAATGAAGAAGAGGTAATTCAATTTAGTTCTATAAATAAATATCCTACTATTACACGTGACCTAGCAATAGTAGTTAAAAAAGAAATTGAAGCTTCAAGTATTTTAAAAGTTATTAAACAAACAGCTAAAAAGAATCTTTTTGATTTACAAATATTTGATTTATATACAGGTGAAAATGTTGGTCAAAATGAAAAATCTATCGCTTTCAAATTAATATTTGAAGATAAGACAAAAACACTTGAAACAAGTGATGTTGATAAAATTGTTAAAAGTATTTTAAATAGATTGGATTATAATTTTAAAGCTAAACTACGTGAATAGGAGGATATTATATGAACATTTATGGAATGACAATTTCTGATATGGAAGAGTATTTATCCCAAAAAGGTGAAAAGCCATTTAGAGCAAAACAAATATTTGAATGGTTATATCGCTATAAGATTAATGATTTTAGTTTGGCAACTAATATAAAAAAAACATTTATTGAACAATTAAAACAAGATTATTCTTTGAATTTACTTAAATGTGTTACAAAACAAGAAAGCATTGATAAAACGATTAAATTCTTATTTGAATTAGAAGATGGTAATTTTATTGAAACAGTTTTAATGACTCATGAATATGGTTATAGTGTATGTGTAACAACACAGGTTGGCTGTAATATGGGATGTGCATTTTGTGCTTCAGGTTTAAAAAAGAAATTAAGAAATTTGGAAACATATGAAATTGTTTTACAAGTTTTGACAGTTTCAGTCTTACAAAATATTAGAGTTTCACATGTTGTAGTAATGGGAATAGGTGAACCATTTGATAATTATGAAAATGTATTAAAATTTTTAAACATTATAAATGAACCACATGGACTAGAGATTGGTGCAAGGCATATTTCTGTTTCAACATGTGGAATAGTTCCTAAAATTTATGAATATGCTAAACTAGATATTCAAGCTAATTTAGCTATAAGCTTACATGCTCCAACAAATGAAATTAGAAATCAAATAATGCCTATAAATAAAGTATATCCACTTGAAAAACTAATCTTAGCTATAAATGATTATATAAATATAACTAATAGTAGAGTAACTATTGAATATATCTTAATTAAAGATTTAAATGATACATTAATATGTGCAAAAGAATTATCTAATCTTTTAAAGGGAATGAATGTTTATATAAATCTAATACCTTATAATGAAGTAAATGAGCAGCCTTATAAACGTAGTAGCAAAGAATCGATGAATAAATTCTTTGATGCTTTAAAAAAGAATAAGCTTAATGTTACGTTACGCCGTGAACAAGGACATGATATTGATGCGGCTTGTGGGCAATTAAGAAGCAAGCAAATGAATAAATAATTAAAAATCACCAAAACTATACTTGGTGATTTTTATGAAAATTTTTAAAATAACGTTATTTTTGAATATCGCAATAATTGCAGTTTGGGTTTTTTATATTTTCTTTTATCCTAATGTATTCAAAAAGGAAGTAATAAATGTTCCTAACATTGTTGGGAGTAGCAAAGAAGAGGCCTTAAAAAAAATAAAAGAAAATAAACTTAATTACGATATTATTTATATTGAACAAGATAATGATAATTTAGTTATTGATGTTTTTCCAAAAGAACAATCATTAGTTAAAGAAGAACAAATTATTACTATATATATATCAAAAAAACGAGTAGATGTCTTAAATGATTATACGAATTTATATTATACTGATGTATCAAGTTATATAAATGATTATTGTGAAAAATATGATATATCTATTAATAAAGAAATAGTTAATAATGAAATTTATGATGATGATTTAATTATTAGTCAAGAGATAAATAATTCTATTTTGCATCTTAAAGTTTCTCTTAACACTTCACTTATTAAAATGCCAAATTTAATAGGAAACGATGTTAACGAATCTTTAAAAATATTAAAAGAAATAGGTTTAACTTGCTACTATAAATATGAATATTCTTTTTTACCATTTAATGCGGTTATAGATCAATCTATTAAAACAGGCGAGATTGTAAAAAAGAAAAATAAGAATAATATAACAATTACTGTATCAAAAGGCTATGATTTAAGAGAGTTTGAATTTGTAAATAAAAATTTAAATGATGCGATAAAAACATGTGAAGAATATGATATAAATTATAATGTGATTTATATTTATAGCAATGATTATGCAAATAAAATAATTGATATTAAGTCAAATATATATTATGATATAAACGAGGTCGTAGTTACTTTTTACGTCACAAAAAATTAGGAGAGAAATTAATGATATTAGGAAGAGTCATAGGATTAGTTGGCGGTGTATACGAGGTTTTGACGCTAGATAAAACGAAATATTTGTGTAAAGCTAGAGGCAAGCTTCGAAGTGTAAAAGTAGATAAAAATTCAGACTTTAATTACACAATGAATAAAAATAGCAAAAAATTAGAAACTAACACTATTAAAATGTCTCCTAAAGTTGGTGATTTTGTTCATTTTAACTTAGAACAAAACCAAGGTTATATAATGGAGATTCTTCCACGTAAAAATGAAATGATAAGACCTGACATTGCGAATGTTGATCAAATTATGCTTGTATTTGCGGCAAAGACTCCGGATTTTTCAACGCTTTTATTAGATATGTTTTTAATAAGTATAGAACAAAAAATGATTAAACCATTAATTATAGTTTCAAAAATAGATTTATTAACAAATATAGAACTTGATGAATTAAATAAAAAAATCGAATATTATAGAAGTATTGGATATGAGATAATTTGTGTTAATAGTAAAACAAAAGAGAATATAGAATTAATATTACCATATTTGGAAAATAAAATTACAGTTTTAGCAGGCCAAACTGGTGCTGGAAAATCAACGTTAATTAATGCATTAATACCAGGCTTCGATTTAAAAACTCAAGAAATATCAATGGCTTTAGGCAGAGGAAAACACACAACAAGAGAGATTAAATTATATGAATTTAATAGTGCGCTAATTGGAGATACTCCTGGGTTTTCTAAGTTTGATATAATGGATATTAAACCTTGTGATTTATCTAAATATTATATTGAGTTTAAAGCATATGACTGTAAATTTAATGATTGTTTGCATAAACCTAATATCCTTGGATGTAATGTTACAAAAGCCTTAAATGATGGTAAAATTTTAAAAGAGAGATATGAGAATTATTTGAAAATATTAAATGATATTTCAAGTGATCGAAAGAGGTAGTTATGAAAGTAAGTTTATCAATACTAAATATTGATTATTTAAATATAAAAGCAGATTTAGAGCCTATTATAGATGATCTAGATTATTTGCACCTTGATGTTATGGATGGTGTTTTTGTTCCAAATATAAGTTTTGGACCTGCATTAATTAAATCGATTAGACCTTTATCAAATATATTATTTGATACTCATTTAATGATCGATGAACCGCTAAAATATATTAAGGATTATGTAGATTGCGGAAGCGACTTAATAACATTCCATTTAGAAGCAAAAAGTGATATTTTAAAGACTATAAATGAAATAAGAAAATATAATAAAAAAGTCGGAATTTCTATTAAACCTAATACCCCTGTTAAAGACTTGTTACCATATCTTAATTTGATTGATTTAGTTTTAATAATGAGTGTAGAACCTGGATATGGTGGACAAAAATTTATGGCTAATTCATTAGATAAAATTGCATATTTAATTGATTATAGAAATAAAAATAACTTAAATTATTTAGTTTCTGTGGATGGTGGCATAAACTACGAAACAGCTAAGTTAGTTAATCAGGTTAATGTAGATTTTGTAATTAGTGGAACATATGTTTTAGATAAAAATAATCCAAAACAAAAACTTGAATTATTAAAGAATATTTAAAATAAAAAAACATATTATTTACTAAGGAGTGAATAATATGCGTTTATTTGTAATTCATGTACCTAAATTTTTTATATCCATTATAAATGGTTTTAAAAGAGTTTTTGGGAGAAATAAATAAAAAGTACTATTGTACTTGAAAAAATACTTAAAAGGCCTTTTAAGGCCTCTTTTGCTATAAAAAAGCACTCTTATTTATGAAGAGTGCTTTTTATTATCTATATTTTCAACTAACTAAAGTCATTATAGCAGTAACTACGAAATAAAGTAAGAATAACACAGTTAAAACCCACATTATTGGTGTAACTTCCTTAATTTTTTTAGTTGCAATTTTACAGATTGTATAGAATATAAATCCTACAGCAATACCTACAGCAATAGAATAAGCTAAAGGCATTAAAATGATTGTAAAGAAAGCTGGAACTGCGGCACTTAAATCATCCCACTCAATATCCTTAACTTGTTGAAGCATTAAAATACCGACCATAACTAATGCACAACAAGTACAAGCAGATGTAACAACACTTAATAAAGGAGAAAAGAATAAAGAAAATGCAAAACAAATTGCGACGACCACAGCTGTTAAGCCTGTTCTACCGCCTGCTTCAATACCAGCCATAGATTCAACATAACTTGTAGTAGATGATGTTCCTACAATTGCACCAACAACGGTTGCTGTAGCATCACATAATAAAGCTTTATCACAATCTTTTAATTCTCCATTTTCATCTATTAAACCAGCGCTTCCGCCAACTGAAACAAGTGTACCAGCTGTGTCAAAGAAATCTAAGAATAGCAAACTAAATATTACTAATATAGCACTGAAATCCCATTTAAATGAATCCCATCCAGTAAATAGCTTACCGAATGCGGGAGCTTTAGGAGTAGAAATAAATGCATTTATACCTTCGCCAAATTGAACCCCAACTTCAACTCCACATAATTGTAATATACATCCTAAAACAGCTGTAGATGCTATACCTATAATGATAGAACCTTTGATCTTTAATAAATAAAGAACAACTGTTAAAATAATTCCGAAAATTGCAAGGAGAGTAATAGGATTTGTTAAATCTCCAAATTGTACTAGTGTGGCTCCGCTTGAAATAATAATGCCAGATTTCTGTAATCCAATAAATGCGATAAATAATCCGATACCAGCACCAGTAGCTTTTTTTATACTATTTGGAATGGCATTTATTATAGCTTTTCTAACTCCAGTAAGCGAAATTAATAGAAATATTACGCCAGAAATAAATACAAAGAATAATGCTTGTTGCCATGAATAACCAAATGTTAAGCAAATAGTATAAGTAAACATTGCATTCATACCCATACCAGGGGCTAATGCAACTGGATAGTTAGCGTATATTCCCATTAATAGCGTGGCAATAATTGCTGCAATAACAGTTGCTGTAAATACTCCACCCGCATCCATACCAGATTCAGCTAATATGGTCGGGTTTACAAATAGAATGTAGGCCATAGATAAGAAAGTTATTAATCCAGCAATAATCTCTCTTTTTACGTTTGAGCCACGTTCTTCAAGTTTAAAAAACCTGTTTAAAAATTTTTTCATAAAGTCTCGTTCCTTTTTTAGATTTAATATTCAGTTTTAAACATATTTTATTATGTGCATATTTAGAAAACTAAACATTATATGTTTTGATTATATCAATTTAATTAAAATGAGTAAATAAAAAAAGGAAGAAAAAAACTTTTCTTCCTTTAAAACGCAAAAAAATTGGCAAGCCAATTTATTTAGTGCGGTTATTATGCTCTAGCGATTTTGCCACTTTTTAAAGCACGTGCAGAAACTTTAACTTTCTTTACATTGCCATTTTCATCTTTGATATGTACAGTTTGTAAATTTGCTTTCCAAGTACGACGTGTAGCGTTTAATGCGTGACTTCTACGATTACCTGTAACAGTAGTTTTTCCAGTAATATAACATTTAGCCATAGTCTTTACCTCCTTACAGTTATTAACTAATCATTCAGCATTAATTATTTTACATTAAACTAAGGAAAAAAGCAAGACTTTTTTTCATATTATTGCAAAAAAAATAATTGAAATGAAAAAATAGTGGAAATGTTTTTAATTATGTAGTATTATATAAGGAGTTTGTATAAAACAAACACATTTTTCTATTGTTTTTTCATGAAAACAACTGAAAATAAAAAAAAACATCTTCAAATTGTAAATTGTGTTTTACATTTTGAAAAGTTATGATATAATTATTTGTGTCTTAGAAGAATAGAGTGATATTGACATTAAAGATAAAAAAATATAACAAAACTAATGAAATTAATTAAATTAAAATAAACATACACTATTTATAGTTTGAAAAAATATAAAATAAACGAAATATAATCATATATATAATATTAGGAGGCTACCATGGCTTTTACAAAAGTTGATGGGATGTTATTTAAAAAGATGGTAATGAATGGTGCCATTAATTTAAAGAATCATCATCAAGAAATAGATGAATTAAACGTGTTCCCAGTACCAGACGGAGACACTGGAATAAATATGCAAATGACAGTTATGAGCGGTGTTCGCGAAATGAATAATTGCGAATCAAGTTCAATTGTTGAAATAGGTAAAGTATTATCAAGAGGTGCCTTAATGGGGGCGAGAGGAAACTCAGGAGTTATCCTTTCTCAATTCTTTAGAGGTATATACATTGGTCTTACAAATTTGAAAGATAATGAAATTAATGTAGAAGAATTTATTGATTGTTTAGTATCAGGTTATCAAGTTGCGTATAAGGCAGTTATGGAACCAGTTGAAGGAACAATTTTAACTGTTGTTAGAGAAGCTGCAGAATATGTAAATGCAAATAGAAATTCAATCGAAACAATTGAACAATTATTAGATATGTATTTAGCTCAAGCTAAAATTTCTTTGAAGAACACTCCAAATCTTTTAAAAGTTTTAAAAGATGCTGGTGTAGTAGATTCTGGTGGAGCTGGTTTTGTTAAAATCGTTGAAGGTATGGTTTTAGCAGTTGCTGGAGTTATGTTAGAATCTAATGATGTTCAAAAAACAGAAGCAAAAGCACAAACAACAATTCTTGATGCCGATATTGAGTTTGGATATTGCACAGAATTTATTTTGGATTTAAATAAACCAGAAGAATTTATGGAATCGGATTTAAAAACTCCTTTAAGTTTATTAGGGGATTCTTTAGTTGTAGTTAGAGATGAAAATATCTGTAAGGTACACGTTCATACAAATAATCCAGGTAGAGTATTAAATATTGCTCAAAAATCTGGAGAATTTATGAATTTAAAAATTGAAAACATGAGATTACAACATTCTCAATTATTAGCAAAAGAACCTGCCAAAGAACGTAAATTGATTGGCTTAGTTTCAGTATGCTTTGGCGATGGTATATCTCAAACATTAAAAGACTTAGGTGTTGATTACATTATTGAAGGTGGTCAAACAATGAACCCTTCAACAGAAGCATTTGTAAAAGCAATTAAAGAAGTTAATGCTGATAATGTAGTTATTATTCCAAATAATTCAAACGTAATTATGTCTGCACAACAAGCAGCTAAATTATGTGACAATGTTAATGTTCAAGTTTTAAGAGCAAAAACAATAGCCCAAGGTTATGCCGCAATGGTTGCATACTCATCATTAGTAGTATTTAATCAAAATGCTAATATTGATGAAGTTGTAGAAGAAATGAAGACGGCTATATCTCATGTGAAATCTGGTGAAATCACTTATTCAATAAGAGACACTGAATTAAATGGTATTAAAATTGAAACAGATGACTATATGGGAATTTTAGATGGTGATATTGTAGTATCTACTAAAGATAGAATGGATGCTGCTCATGAACTTATTACAAAGAGTTTAGATGATGAAAGTGTTATTGTAACTATATTCTATGGTAATGATGTAACAGAAGATGAAGTAAGTGAATTAGAAGAATATTGTACTAATCTAAACGACGACATTGATGTTGAAATTGTAGCCGGAAAACAAGATATATATTCATATATTATTGCAATTGAATAATCTAATGGTTGGAACATTCCAACCATTTTTTATAAGATAGAGGTGATTTGATGGACTTAAAAATGGTTAAGGGAATTGGTGAAAAAACACTTTTTCACTTAAATGAAAATGACATCCATACGGTCAATGATCTAATCTCTAGACTTCCAAGAAAATATATTACTTATCAAATTGGGGATATAAATTTATTAGAAGATTCCAAGATTTGCATTAAAGCAACTGTATGTTCCAAAGTATTTTTGAAAAAAATAAATAAGAAGACAGAAGTTATTATTTTTTATATAATGCATGAAAATAAAAAAATAAAGGCATTAGTTTTTGGACAATCATTTCTGCGCTTTAAATTAAAAGATGAGATGAATATTATAATATTTGGGACATATAAGGCCCAAAATAAAGAAATTTTAGTTCAAAATATCTTTTTTGATGATTTTGAACTAAGAACCGATGTGATTTATGGCTTAAAAAATATAACTGATTTGACATTCAGTAGAATAGTTGCTAATGCTTTAATGAATGAAATTAATGTATTAGAAACGTTGCCAAATTCTTTGATTTTGAAATATAAACTGCTTAATATAAATGATTTTATTAGAATTTCTCATAACCCTAAAAATGTTTTTGATATAAATCAAGTTTATCGAAGAAAGAAATATGAAGAATATTTTAATTATTTAATGCAAATAGAAGCATTTAAATATTCCAAAAATTTAATTTCTAAAAATCCAAAAATAATAAATGAAAATGAAATAAATGACTTCATTTCAAATTTAGAATTTGATTTAACAACAGATCAATTGATTGTTGTTAATGAAGTTATAAATGATTTAAAAAATACGAAGATAATGAATCGTTTAATTCAAGGAGATGTCTCTTGTGGAAAGACAATAGTATCTTTCATAAGTGCTTTAGCAGTAATAAATGCAGGATTTCAAGTGGCATTAATGGCTCCTACTGAAATACTTGCATCTCAGCATATGAAAAATGCTTTAAAATATTTTTCTAAATACAATTTTGTTATAGAGTTATTAACCTCAAATACAAAGAAACAAGATAGAGAAGAAATATATGATCGTATTTTACATGGAAGAGTAAATTTTATAATAGGAACGCATTCACTCTTAGAAGATAAACTTTTATTTAGAAATTTAGGTTTAGTTATAATAGATGAACAGCAAAGATTTGGAGTAAATCAAAGAAAAAAATTAATTCAAAAGTGTAATAATGTTGATTCTTTATTTTTAAGTGCAACACCTATACCAAGAAGTTTAGGATTAACTGAATTTGGCGATTTAGATCTATCATCAATTAAAACACTACCTCAAAATAGAAAAAAAACAAAAACAAATTTAATTTCGTTTGATGAAATAAAAGAAATGATGGAATTTATTTCCAAAAAAATTGCGAATAACGAACAAATATACGTGGTTTGTCCGCTTATAGAAGAAAATGAAACGATGAATTATTTGGATTTAGATAGTTGCAAAGAATTATTTTCTGATTATTTTTCAGATAATCAAATAGCAATATTACATGGAAAATTAAAAAATAATGAAAAAAACGCAATAATGAATGAATTTATTAATAAAGAAAAAGTGATTTTAATATCCACAACGGTTATTGAAGTTGGAGTGGATGTGAAAGATGCTTCTGTTATGATAATTTTTAATGCAGAAGCCTTTGGACTAAGTCAAATTCATCAACTGCGTGGGCGAGTTGGTAGAGGCAATATGGAAGGATATTGTTTTTTAGTGTCTAATGTAAAAGATAATGAAAGATTAAAAATATTAGTACAATGTGATGATGGTTTTACTCTTTCAAATGAAGATTTAAAACTAAGAGGACCTGGAGATTTTTTTGGAACAGAACAAAGTGGATATAAAGAAGGCTTTGATTTAAATTCAAGTTGGGATATGAAAATATATGAATGTGCAAAAAATGATTGTGTTGAATTGTTTGAAAAATACAAAAACAAAGAGAATTTAATTGAAGATGAACTCAAAATAATAAAAAAATATAATATTGAAAACAATAAAATTAACTAGTCATTTATTATAATAAATGGTAAAATAAAACAAGCAAAGGATGGTAAGTGAAATGATTAAAATTGCGATAGATGCTCTTGGTGGAGATAACGGTGTTGATACAACTGTTAAAGGTTCAATGCTGGCAATACAAGAGTTTAAAGATATAGAAATAATTTTATATGGTGACATTGATAAAATAAATCCATTATTAACAAATAAAGAAAGAATTAGTATTGTTGACACAAAAGTTCAAGTTAGCATGGGTGAAAAAGATCCAGTTAAAGCTATAAGAACTTTAAAAGATTCATCTTTAGTTATGGCTTTAAAAGCTGGTAAAGATAAAGAAGTTGATGCAGTAGTAACTGCTGGCCCAACTCAATGTGTTGTCGTAGGAGCGCATTTAATTGTGAAGAAATTGCCACAGATGAGTAGAATAGCTTTATGTCCTATAATGCCTAATTTTGATGGTAATCCGCGTTTATTATTAGATGTGGGAGCTAATGTTGAATTAAGACCAGAACATATTAATGAATTGGCATTATTTGCTTCTATTACAGCTGAATGCGCCCTTAATATAAAAAATCCTAAAGTAGGACTTTTGAATATAGGTTCAGAACCTGGTAAGGGTCGTGAAGTAGATAAAGAAACGTTTATTTTATTAAGTCAAAATAAAAACATTAATTTTTACGGAAATGTTGAGACTTTTGATATTGTAGATTCACCAGTTGATGTAATGATTACCGATGGATTTAGTGGAAATATGGTTATGAAAACGATGGAAGGCACTGGAAAAACAATGGCTAAAATGCTTAAACAAGAAATTAAGTCTTCTTTGGGTGGTAAAATTGGCTATTTATTTATGAGAAAGAATTTGGCAAGATTTGCGAAGAGAATGGATTCAAAAGAAGTTGGTGGAGCCATGATTTTAGGTATTGGAACACCAGTTGTGAAAGCCCACGGGAATAGTAATGATTATGCTTTTAAGAATGCTATTAAACAAGTTAGAAATATGGTTAGTAATGATTTAATAAATAAAGTTACTGCCTTACTTCCAAGCACAGAAGATAAAGAGTGAAAATATGAGTGAGATTAAAGACTTAATTGAAAAATTAAATATTTCTGTTCAAAATGAAGAAAATTTTAGATTAGCTTTAACTCATTCTTCATATTCAAATGAACATCAAAATAATCTAAATAACGAAAGATTAGAGTTTTTAGGAGATGCTGCTTTAGAGTTATGCATGTCTAAATATTTATATAATACAGATAGTAGTAATGAAGGAATTCTTACAAAAAATAGAGCTAAAACTGTATGTGAAGAAGCCTTAAATATATATGCTTCAAAAATACAACTTAATAAGTTTTTATTATTAGGAAATGGTGAGGAATTAACAAACGGTCGCAATCGTCCAGCAATTATTGCTGATGCTTTTGAAGCAATTTTAGGCGCAATATTTATAGATCAAGGATTCGATTACTTATATGACGTATTTATGCGAATTGTTGTTCCTTATATTCCCTTGGCACTTAATGCATTAACAGATTATAAATCAATATTGCAAGAAAGAATTCAAGGTGGGGATAAAAGGGCACTTACATATAAGATTATTTTAGAAGAAGGTCCATCTCATAACAAAACCTTTAAATCTGCTGTTTATTTAGATCAAATTCTTATGGGAGTGGGAAAAGGAAGTACAAAAAAAGAATCAGAACAACAAGCTGCAAAGGAAGCCTTATCAAAGCAAGCAAAATAAATATTTGGGCATATACTAAAATGGTGATATAATGAAAATTGCTATTTTAGGTATAAATGGAAGAATGGGAAGTAGAATTTATCAAGTTCTAGTTAATAAATATGATGTAGTTGGAATAACTATAGAAGATAATTTTAAAGAAAAAATAACTGATGTAGAATTATTAATTGATTTTTCTTCTAAAACATCATTTGAAAAATTGAAAGTAGCGTTAGAAAATAAAATAGATATAATCTCTGGAACAACAGGTTTTTTAATTGAAGAAATTAACGAACTAAGAGAAATTGCTAAAAGAAATAAATGCTATTTTTATTCAAGTTTTAATTTTGCAAAAGGAATTACGTCCTTAGATAAATTATTAACATATATAAAAAAGGATTATCAAAATATTGAGATAATTGAAAGTCATAATAAGACAAAACTTGATAAACCCTCAGGAACTAGTATTTTAATCGCTGATAAGTTATCCTTAAGTAAAGATAGTATTCAAAGCTTAAGAATGATTGATAAAACAGCTAAGCATGAAATAATATGTTCAACTGAATATGAGCGTTTAACTATCGTTCATGAAGTATTTAATAAAGAAGCATTTGTAGAAGGTTTTTTAGAAATTTTCAATAAATATATAAGTAAAAGGAAGTGAAGCAATGTTAGAAAAATTATATGAACTAGGATATTTTAATTATCAAAAATTTTTGCTAGATAATCAAGTTAAATTAGGAATAAAGTCAAATGATATAATAATATTTACAAAGGTCTTAGATAATTATCCAAAAACAAAGAAAATTAAGATAAGTGAAATTAAAAGTCAAACTGGATTATCATTAAACGACATTGAGAAATCACTTGCAAAACTTATGGAATTGGATTTTTATGAAATTTATATAAAGTATAATGAGGGAATTGGTGAAGAATGTATAAAAGTAACTCCATTCTTTCAAAAAATAAGCGAACTATTTACTGAAAAACCAACTGAAATAAAAGAATTAATAAAAACAGATAACGAAGTTAATAATCATGAAGTATATGCAATTATTGAGTTACTTCAAAGTAAGCTTAATCGCATTTTAACTTCATTAGAACTTGAAAAAGTTTCCGTTTTAAGTGATGAAGGTGTCACATATCAAGATGTATTAAAAGCTATTAATTCATTAAATAAAAAAGCCAAAGTGATTAGTCTTAAAAATATTGATATCGAACTTGCAAGTATATTCAAACAAAAATATGACTAAAGAGATAGCCTATGAAATCATTGATGAACTTAATAAATTAATACCAAATCCAAAATGTGAGTTAGAATATAATGAAAATATATTCTTCCTTATCTGTGCAGTTATGCTTAGTGCTCAAACAACAGATGCAAGTGTAAATAAAGTAACAAAAGAATTATTTTTGAAATATGATACCCCATATAAAATGGCAAATGCGCCATTTGAAGATATAAAAAGAATAATAAATCCAATTGGCTTATCGAATAATAAAGCAAAAAATTTAATAAACTTAAGTAAAAGTTTAATTGATAATTATAATGGAATTGTTCCAAATAAACATAGCGATTTAATGAAGTTAAATGGAGTAGGTAGAAAAACGGCTAATGTAGTTTTAGCTGAAGGTTTTAAAATTCCTGCATTTGCAGTTGATACTCATTTAATTAGATTTGCAAATAGACTTAATTTTGTGAAAAATGAAATGAATCCAAGTATAATAGAAAATGAATATAAAAAAGTCATTAAAGAAGAAGATTGGATTAGAATTCATCACTTATTTTTATTATTTGGAAGATATTATTGTACGGCTAAAAATCCCAAATGCAATGAATGTTTAATAAAAAAATATTGTACTCATAATTCGACACGATTATGAGTTTTTTTATTATATACTAATTTTGGTGATAGAGTGAAAGTAAAGTGCTTTGATTTTGAACATGAAACAGATTTGGAAAATGCTATAAATAAATTTATTACTTCGGAAATAGAAATAATATCTATAAATTATCAAGCCTCACATTTTTCTTTAGAGCATGAACAAATATATTCATTTTCTGTTTTAATTCTTTATAATAATAAGACGGTTTGAAAAAATCTTTTTTTGAGAAAATGCTTTAATGGCGTTTTTTTTTATGCTTTTATTTTAGAATGTAATTAAATTCTAAAAAAAGGAGATAATTATGAGATTAGAAGAAGAATTTAATAAAAGAATGGAAAAAAAGGATTTATTTAATGATGTTATAGGAGCAGAAATAAAAAGACAAAGAATTAAGCTTGCTAAAACTCAATCAAGTATTGCGGATGATATATGTAGCTTGTCATATTTATGTAAAATAGAAAAAAATACTATAATTCCTAATAAACAATATTTAGGAGAAATTTGTGAAAGAGTTAATATATCTAAAAAAGACATGAACAATCTTTTGAATTTAAAAGATATTATGCTTTTAGCTACAAAAGCATTTTATGAAAAAGATAATAATAAATTAAATCTAATTGAAATTGACATGAGAGATTTTACAAATTATAGAGCGAAAATAGTTAAATTTATTGTAATGATATATCAAAAAAAATATTTAGAAGCAAATGAATTATATGAAGAATTATTTAAAATTGTGTCAACGATGGCCGATAATGATTTATTAATTTTCACATGCTTTGCCGGTATTTTTCAAGCTGATGTGGGAAAATATGAAGCAGCCGTTAATGCAATGAAATTAGTAGATAAGTATAATCATAACTTTGAGTATTTAACTTTAATTATATTAGAAAATAAATTCAATATTTATAGCCACTTAAATTCCCCAAAAGTTTTACTGTTATATAAAGAATTGCAAAGTTTATTTTCTTCAAATGGACAAATTATTAAATTAAATGATTTAAATTATAAATACAATATTTATTTAATTAAAAATTATTTCTTTGATGAAGTAAAAATAAATTCGATTATAGATGTAAAAAAAGCTGAAAACTTGAAATTCTTAATTGCACTTTACTCAAAGAAAAAAATGAGTAATATTGATTTTAATTTATTAGATGATGCTTATAAAGTAATTTATTGTTATTTATACGATAATAAATCTTTCAAAACAGCCTTATTTGAATATGAAACAAACGTTATATATCCTCAAGATGAATATATTTTTATTAAATATTTAGATGCAAAATTAAATGATGATAATATAGAAGATTATTTGATTGATATTGCCTATTCATATTCTATTGCAAATTTGAATGTAATATTTGCTAGATTTTATTTAAATGAAATAAGAATTTTATTAAAAAAACAAGCAAAATATAAAAGATTTTTTGAAATATCATTAAAATATGATGAAATGAAAGAAATAGTAGATAAGATATGATCGCAATTGTTTATATGGATAAAAGTATTTTAAAAAACTATATTTTAAATAAAAAAATAATAATTGCTGCAAATGCCGACTTAGAAAAAATAAATGACTTGACTATTTATTCATTTTATCAAATAGATGGAATGAAAACTATAATAATAGATTTTGATTTTAAATGTATTTTTGAAAGTAATATTGAAAATTTTTATAAAAAATTTATAAACCTTAATTTAGATAAAATCGGTGATTTATGAAAAAACTATATTTAATACTAAATTTATTTATTTTTTTAATTTTGATACAATATAATGTTACAGCTACTACATATCATTTTAAGTGGGATAATACATATATTGAAATTCCAGTTGGTGAATCTTTAAGTAATTATATGTATATGCCTTATGCAACCCTTTATTATAATAATCAAAAAAGTCTTGACCAAGATATATCTTATTTAAGAGATGGAAACGATCCAATATATATTCTAAAAAATGTTAACACAATTAATTTAGGAATATATCAAGTAGTTTATAAATGCTTTGCATATGAAAGTGGGGTTGATTCATGTGATGGATACAAACAAACTATAACTTTTAATGTAGTTGATAAGACAAAACCTTTAATAATTTTAAATGATAATAATTTAATGATAAGTACAAAAAATAGAACATTTGATTACACAAAAATTTTAACAATAACAGATAATTATAGTTCCAATATTGATATTGATGTTAACGATTTAGAAGTTAAATATGGAACAGTTGGCATTTATAATGTCTATGTAAACGCAACTGATGAATCAAAAAATACGGCTAATATTATGTTTAAAGTTAAAATAGTGGATAGCGAAGCTCCAATTATAAAATATAAAGGATCAACTAATAAAATTCATCTTGAATATGGAATGGAATTTATTGTTAGTGATTATTTCCAAGCATATGATGAAATAGATGGAGATTTAACATCTAATATAATTATTTCAAATTTCAATGAATATTTACTTGGTGAGCAAACTATTAATTTAAAAGTAGTGGATTCAAATGGTAATAGTGAAAGTCTTTCTTTTGGTGTTGTAATTGAAGATACGACAAAACCCACAATTATTTTAGAGACTACTGTTATAGATCTAGATTATAAAAAGATGTATTCAAAAGATTTTTTTAAAGAAAAAATAATCGAAGTATATGATAATTACTCAATACTTAATATAGATGATGTTAAAATAGATATTAGTGGAATCGATAATAAAGTCGGTATTTATTATGTATACTATAGTTTAATGGATGAAAATGATTTAGAATGTATAGAAGTTTTACAAGTTAATATGCTCTCTTTTGAACAACCTAAAATTACTATTTTTGAAGCAAAAATTGAAGTAGGAGAAATATTTAATTATTTAGATTATATAATTATTGAAGATGATTCGGATAAAGATATTTTGTCAAAATTAGAAGTAATAAAAAATACTGTAAATAATCAAGTACCAGGGAAATATTATGTAATGGTTAGTGTATATAATTCTTCAGGACTATTTAATAATGCTGTTATTAATGTTGAAGTAACTAGAAACTCAAATACGAATATAGTTTCTGAAAATGTTTTTGATTATAAAATAATTGTCATAATAATTTTAGGTGTAATTGTTATAATAGGTGGCTTTTATATTATAAAAAGACAAAAGAAAATAAATTTGTAGTCACCCATAAATAATGTTATAATAATTATAAGGAAGTGATATAATGCGAGGTTTTTTTTATGGACAAACTGAATTTAATCTTTTGAATAATACTATTCACTTAGAAGATTATATTTCATATGCTCAAAAATACAACTATAATTTTTTAACTATCACCGACTCAAATTTATATGGTCATTATAAGTTTTACAAAGCCTGCAAAAAAAACGGGATTAAACCAATTGTTGGATTGGAATGCTTAATAACTAGTATGGATAATTTTAATGATAAATTTATAATTTATGCTTTAAATAATACGGGTTATAAAAATTTATTAAAAATTTCTACAATTGAGAAAACAAAAAAAGAATTAACTTTAGAAGATTTATCTTTATATCAAGAAGGTCTAGCGTTTATTGTTGTTTTTAATGATTCAATTATTGAAAGACTATATTCATCTTCAAATGAAACCGAAATGAATAATAAATTAATTGAATACAAAAATAGATTTGTTAATTTTTATTTAGGTATCGGCGTTCAAAATTATAAAGAAGAAGCTAAAAATTTAAGTATTTATAATTATGCAAAAGAATTAGATATTGTATCATTACCAATTCATCAAACAAAATATTTAGAAAAAGAAGATTATATTGTTTATGAAGCATTAAGAAAAATAGAGGGACATGAGGTAATAATTACAAAATTTGAAGACTACAGTTTTCCTAAAAATATAGACATGGAATTTCAAAGCATTCCAGAATTACTTTTAAATGCCACTGTTTTTGTTGAAAATGTCAATTTGGATTTATATAATGATAAAATAACATTACCAAGATATCCAAATAATAAAGGAGTAAGCAGCAGTGAATATTTAAAAGCACTATGCTATAAAGGCCTAGAAAAACGTTTATTAAATAAAATGGTTAATACTAACCTATATATGAAAAGATTAGAATATGAACTTTTAGTTATAAATAAAATGGGATTTGATGATTATTTTTTAATTGTTTGGGATTTCATAAAATATGCAAAACAAAATGAAATATTAGTCGGTCCAGGAAGAGGAAGTGCTGCTGGATCTTTAGTTGCATATACTTTAGGTATTACAACAATTGATCCGATAGCACATGATTTACTTTTTGAAAGATTTTTAAACCCTGAAAGACTTACAATGCCAGATATTGATACTGATTTTCCAGATGATAAAAGAGACGATGTAATAAAACACGTTAAAGAATTATACGGTAAAGATCATGTTTGCAATATTTCAGCTTATGGAACATTTTTAGTTAAATCTTCAATTAGGGATTTAGGTAGAGTTTTAAAAATAGATTCTAAACGATTGGATGAGATAATCCAGATTGTTTTAAATACTTTAGATTATGAAAAATTACTTTTAGATTTTAAAGAACGCGAAGAAATATATAATTTATTGTATATAGCAAAAAAATTGGAAAATTTACCACGCCATATTTCTACACATGCGGCTGGAATTATATTGAGTGATCAATCTTTAACAGAAATAATTCCTCTTCAAAATGGAATTAATGATTTATTTCAATCGCAACTAGAGGCAAGTGACTTAGAAGAAATAGGCCTTCTAAAAATGGATTTTTTAGGAATTAGGAATTTAACGATGGTTGATGATATGCTAAAATATATTCCGGTTTTAGATCATAAAACAATAAATGACATTCCTTTAAATGATCAAAAGACATTTCAACTTTTAAGAAATGCTGATACTTTAGGAATATTTCAGTTAGAATCAAATGGTATAAAAAGAGTTTTAAAAAAATTAGGTCCAACATGTTTTGAAGATTTGGTCGCTGTATTAGCATTATATCGTCCAGGGCCAATGGATAATATAGATGAATTTATTGCGAGAAAAAATGGCAAAAAATTTGAATATATCCATAAATCATTAATACCTATTTTAAATAATACATATGGTATAATTGTTTACCAAGAACAAATAATGAAAATAGCGCAAGTGTTTGCTGGATATTCATTAGGACAAGCTGATTTATTAAGAAGAGCCGTATCTAAAAAAGATGAACAAAAACTTTTAGAAGAACGTGATAACTTTGTAAGATCATCAATTAAAAATCGTTATGATGAAAAGACAGCAAACGATATATATGATTATATTGTAAAATTTGCAAACTATGGTTTTAATCGCTCTCATTCAGTTGCATATGCAATGCTTTCGTATCAAATGGCATATATAAAGGCCAATTATTTTGATATATTTATAGCTAATATTTTAAATAATGCTATAGGTTCTAAAACAACTCTATCTGAATATATAAATTACGCAAAAATGAATAAAATTAAAATAATTAATCCTAACATTAATATCTCTACAAACAAATTTATTCCTACAAAAAATGGGTTAATAATGCCACTTCAAACAGTCTTTGGAATTGGAGAGGTTGTAGTTAGAGATATTATTAGTAACCGTAAGGAAAGTGAGTTTAATTCTATTTCTGATTTAAGAAAAAGAGTTTCATCATTAACTAGTAAAATGTTAGAAGCATTAATTTATAGTTGTGCTTTTGATAGTTTTAAAGTGACTAAAAAAAGCATGATAAATTCTATTGAACATGAAGCAGATGCACTTTTTACAATAGATAAATATATGGATGATTTGATAGTAGATAAAACTGAATTTGATTATATAAAACTTCAAGAAGAAGAAAGAAAATATTTAGGAATTAATATTAAATATAATCCATTTAATTTTATTAGAAATTTATATGAAAAATATAATGCGCAGCCATTTGTTAACATTAAAGAAAATACTTTTATAAATACAATCGGTATGTTTGAAAAAATGAAACAATTTAAGACTAAAAATAATGAGCAATTATTAAAAGGGATTTTGTTTGATGAATTTTCAAATATTGAATTTGTTATATTTCCAACTGATCTTCAAAAAATCAAAGAAGAAATAAAGGAAAATACAATGTATTATATCAATGGTAAAATTTCATTAAATCAAGATAAAAAACAAATAATTATTCATAATATAAAAATGGTAAACTAAAAAATATAAATTCAAGAAAAGTATATAATGCACTATGATATAAACAATCCAACAATAACATGCTTAGTTAATTAAAATAATAGAAGTAAATAATTTCAGTATATTAAATCAAATTAAAAAAGAAAATTATGATAAAATCATAGTTTTCTTTTTTATATAAACTAAATAAAAATTTGAAATATAAGTCAATGTTTCAAAAATGTATTTACTTTTTTTATTATTTTGTAAACTTAGTTGATGCCCTTAATAGATTTTTGTATGTCATTTGGTTGTCTTAGGGGGGTATAATTCAATTATATTTGACGATGTATGTCGTTTAAAGGAGAATAAAATATGATAAAAAAAAGAAGTTTATTAGGTAAAATAAGTGTTTTTGCATTAATGGGAATGTTTTTTTTAACTATTTTTACGTTAAATGTTAAAGCAGCAGATTATGAAATTAATTCAATTGAAGATTTAGTTGCCTTTAGAGAAGCAGTTAATGGAGACTTTTCTTATGGGTATACAAATAAAGATAATTACAAACTAATGGTTGATCTTGATTTAACGGAATATTTATCTGAAGGTGGTGCAGGCTATAATAATGGCTATGGATGGATTCCCATTGGGGTTGTCACTAGAAGATATTCTGGAATATTTGATGGTAATGGACATGAAATAAGGGGATTATTTATTGATAATAATAGTCAGCTATTACATACAAATCCAAACGGTGGTGAATATCATACTAGTACAAGTGGATTGTTTGGAGATTTAGGATCTACAGCTGAGGTTAAGAATTTAACGGTTAGTGGTACGATATATAGAAGAAATATTTCTGCTGATGGATATTCTATGTCTGTTGGTGGTATAGCTGGTGAATGTTTAGGTAAAATAACTAACTGTACAAGTAATGTAAATATATATAACGAATCAACTGGAACATATGCTAAAGCAACTGGTGGAATAGTCGGATATATTTCTGCAACTTCAGCATCTGCTACTCCAACAATTTCAAATTGCACATATAATGGAACAATTGAATCTAAAATTCAAGTTGGTGGAATAGTCGGATATACTGTTACATTTACAGGTTGGCTTGCACCAAAAATATTGAATTGTACAAATAATGGTAATATAACAGGAGATGGGATTGCTGGTGGTATAGTTGGAAATAATACATCAACTGCAATTATTACTGGATGTATTAATAATGGTAATATTACAGGAGTTTCAAATGTAGGTGGTATAGCTGGAACAACTGCAAAAGGGATAACTACATCTACAAATAATGGTAATATTATTGGTACTTCATATGTTGGTGGAATTGCTGGCACTGCTAGTTCTGGTCAAGATTCTAACATTACATCTGTATTCAATTATGGATCTGTAAATGGTACAGATAAAGTTGGTGGTCTTGTTGGTAAAGCAGAGACTAATACATTCGAAATAAAAGAATCTTATAATTTTGGTGATGTAACTAATACAGGAAGTTATACAGGTGGTATTTTAGGTTATTATTATAGTGGTAGTAATACAGCTACTATAACTAGTACACTTAATGATGGCGAAATTAATGGAACTGATTATACAGGTGGTATAGCTGGTTCTATAAAAGGAAAAATAATATCAAGTCAAAATAATGGTTTAATTAATGGAACCACTAAAGTTGCAGGTATTGCAACCGCAGCAACAGAAGTTTATAATTCGTTTAACACGGGTGCAGTAATAGCTCAAAGCGGTCAAGTTGCCGGTATAGTTGCAGATAGTTCAAATCCAAAAATAACTAACTGTTATAATTATAGTTTAGTTGGATCAAAATCTGATATAGCAATTAAAGTTGGATATTTATCGGATAATACAGCAAATATCATTGATAGTTATTATACAGAAGTGTCTAATGAAAATGAGAATGTGCTTTCAATTGCTAAATATTCTGTTGGTTCATCTAGTGTATCATCAGGTGGTTTTGCAGCTGGTAGTGACGGATCTGAAACTAGAAAATTAAACCTAAATCAAATGTATGGAGCAAATGCTATATCAACAACAAACATGGATTTTAAAGATGTAACAATTAATAGTGTAATAAATACAGTTAGTAGTATATGGTATATTGGTAGTGAAGAATATTGTGATGATGCTCATAATTATAATTTCTTGCCTCAATTAAAATTTTTGGCGACAAATGAAAAAACTGATATAGTAAATATTAGTAAAGCATCTACACAAGTTAAAGTTGATGCAACTCATAATGATCAAACTTCTGACTTAGTAGCCCCAATAACTACTACTTACAGTTATGATGTTGTACAAGAAGCAACTATAGTTGTAACAGGTGGTAATGGAACGGGCACAATTACTTACAGTATAATAGGTGGAACTGGAAAAGGAACAATAACTAATGGATTGTTAGAAATTACAAAACCTGGAACATTTTTAATTAAAGCAATAAAAAATGGAGATTTAACTTATAATTCTCAATCTATTAATTTTTATATTACATTTACAGGTTACATTGATCAACCAGCTTTAGTAGCCCCAACAACTACAACATATGATTATTCAGATAGTGATGAAATAACACTTGGAGTAACGGGTGGTGATGAAGATAAAGAAGTAGTCTATGAAATAACAGGTGGAACAGGGATTGGTAGCATAACTAATGGTATATTAGTTGTTACAAGACCAGGAACATTCAATATAACTGCAGTGAAAAATAAAGATGATAATTACGGTTATAATAAAGTTCAAATAAGTTTTACAATCACAGTAAATGGTTTAGCAAATCAACCCGATTTAATAACACCAGAAACCACAACATATGATTATTCAAATAGTGATGAAATAATACTTAACGTGTTAGGTGGAGATACCTCAAAAGAAGCTACTTATGAGATTACAGGTGGAAGTGGAAAAGGCTCAATTGTTGATGGTAAGTTAGTAGTAACAAAGCCAGGTACTTTTATAATTAAAGCAACAAAAGAAGGCGACGATACTACTGGATATAATGAAGCAAATTTGACTTTTACAATTACAGTAAATGGGTTAGCAAATCAACCCGATTTAATAACACCAGAAACTACAACATATGATTATTCAAATAATAATGAAATAATACTTAATGTATTAGGTGGTGATACTTCAAAAGAAACTACTTATGAGATTACAGGTGGAAGTGGAAAAGGCTCAATTGTTGATGGTAAGTTAGTAGTAACAAAACCAGGTACTTTTATAATTAAAGCAACAAAAGAAGGCGACGATACTATTGGATATAATGAAGCAAATTTGACATTTACTATAACAGTAAATGGCTATATAGAACAACCGACTTTAGTTGCTCCAACAACATTATCTTATGATTATGCAACTTCAAATACTATTACGCTATCAGTAACAGGTGGTGCCGAAGGAAAAGAAATTATATATACCATTATTGGTGGAACAGGAATAGGTACAATTTCAAATAACATATTAACTATTACCACGGCAGGTACTTTTATTATAAAAGCTACGAAAGAAGCAGATTTAAATTTTGGTTATTCTGAGGCAAATGTTAGTTTTACTATTACAATAAATTCTGATATTACACCAAATCCTTCTGATAATAACAATAATAATAACGAATCTAATATAGTAGGAAAAGTATTCTTAGTTATTGGTATTATATTATTAATATTGCTTATAATTTATGGTGTTGGATATATTACATTCCCATATTATGAGAAAAAAATATCTACATCAATTAAAGCATTTTTGTTGATTATTTTCTTTAAAAGAAAAAAAGATGAAAATAAAGAAGATACAACAAAAGATAAAGAAGAAAAATAATAATAATAATAATAATAATAAACTTAACCGTAAAATGGTTAAGTTTTTTTGTATAGAAAACCCCCAGATAGTCTGGGGGTTCAAAAAAGCTTATAGCTATGCAAAGAAAAAAACCTTTGTTAAAATATAAAAGTAGTCTGCCAACTGCAAATATAAAATAACAAAGGAGAATATTATCAAGTG
>JAVBPE010000016.1:0-85803 GCA_031549865.1 Anaeroplasmataceae bacterium
CACTTGATAATATTCTCCTTTGTTATTTTATATTTGCAGTTGGCAGACTACTTTTATATTTTAACAAAGGTTTTTTTCTTTGCATAGCTATAAGCTTTTTTGAACCCCCAGACTATCTGGGGGTTTTCTATACAAAAAAAACAAATCCAAATGGATTTGTTTACTCAGAAGAAAAATCAACTGTGGATTCTTGGAATATATCATCAACATTTTCAATTTGTTGATTATTTATTTCATTATTAGAAGCATTATCAAAGGTAAAATCATCTATCTCTTCATTTATGTTTGGAGTTTGTGGTGTATATACATCGTTAGCTCTCTTCTTTTTTAAATCGCTTAATTCAGGATTAGAATGAATTTTTTCATTCATTATATCATTGAAATCCACGCTTGGAGTATCATCTAAATCAGAAACGTCAATATTAGAAGTTTGAGCTTTTTTTCGTTCATCCATTTCACGTTCAAATACTGCGACAGTATCTTTTAATTGATCTGGGACAAAAGATTCTAATATTTTTGGTTTTGCTTTTAAAGCTTCTTCATTTGCTTGAATATGATAATTAATTAAATACTCATCTTCAGTAATTGTATGAAATTCTCGATTTAATGTTCTTAATAATAAATTGTGAGTTTTTCTCCATTTATAAAATGACTTATGTTTTTTATTGAATGATTTATATTTTGTATTATTTATCATTGATGAAATTTTTGCAATTATATGTTTACGTTCAACAATTGTATATTTTTTTTCACTATCGCCTAATAAATAAATTTTATCATTTTTAGTCTTTATATATCGTCTAATCGCATAATCTTCATATGGCTTAATATGTAAAACAATATCACCTTTATTTAAAACTTTACATTGAGTTAATAATAATTTTGTTTTATTATAAGAAAATAAAGGACGCATATTTTTAGAGAAACAGATTATTTCAGCTACTTCATTATCCTGAATGCGTGCTAATATGTTTTCTAACCCCTCAATTAATAAATCATACGGATTTTTATTTTTTAATTCCTCTTCTTCTTTTTCTTCTTCTAAACGTTCTAATTCTTCTTCAGTTTTTTGTTGATCTTCACGTAAAAACTCTATTTTTTTAAATTTTTTCTTTTTATTTTTTTCTTTGTCTTTTGTAATTATAGTTTCTTCTTCAATAATTTCTTTAGTTTCCACTTTTTTTTCAAAAGTATCTGAATTTGAAAAAATATCAAAGTCTTCATTATTTTCATTTTCTAAAATTTCATTAGAAAGACTAGTAACATCTTCAATAAATATGTCATCATTAGTGCCTATATAGCTTGCAAACATATCATCATCTTTAATACTATTTAAATCATTCTCATTTTTCTTTGCCATATAATCACCTACTATCGTTAAAATATATTTATATTATACTGAATAAATTACCATTTAACAAGTTTTAGAAAGAATTTTAGGAATAATATTGACATCTTTTTGCATTATGATAAAATAAATACGTAATTGGAGAGTACATTAATGGACAATAGTGACCCGGAACAGAGTAAATTAAATAATAATTATGATACAATAGCACATTATAATGATGTGTTTTTTCTGTTTTATGTACAATCTAATGATATTTTGTTTTCTAAAGGAGGAAAAATTTATAATGGAAGAACAAAGTAGTAGGCCTTGGCATTCAAAATCAATAGAGAGTATATATGAAGAGTTAAATACTTCTCTTGAGGGTTTAAGTGATGTTGAGGCAGCAATAAGATTAAAGAAATATGGAAGTAATGCATTAATAAAAAAGAAAAAGAAAACTATCTTTAAGATGATTTTTGAGCAAATTAAAGATCCAATGATTCTGATTTTATTTGGGGCAGCAATATTGTCTTTCATATTAAAAGAATTCTTAGAGGGTAGTGTAATTGTTTTTATTATTTTAGTTAATACGATAATTAGCATTATTCAAGAGAAAAAAGCGGAAGCTTCAATTGAAGCTTTAAAAGAAATGACTGCAAGTCATGCAATCGTCTTAAGAGAAGGCGAAATGAGTAATATCTTAGCTAGTGATTTAGTTATTGGTGATATCGTGTTTTTAGAAGATGGTTCAAAAGTTCCAGCCGATATTAGATTAATTGATTCATATAGTTTGAAAATTCAAGAATCTTCTTTAACAGGGGAATCATTACCTGTGGATAAAGAAGCTAATAATATACACGAAGAAAGCTGTGTTCTTGCTGAAAGAGATAACATGGCCTATTCTTCTACTTTTGTAACATATGGTAGAGGTTATGGTATTGTTGTTAGTGTTGGAATGAATACTGAGGTTGGTCAAATTGCTCATTTAATCCATGAACAAGATGATTTTGATACACCACTTAAAAGAAAATTATCTTCTGTTGGGAAAATATTAACTATTGTTGGTTTAATAATTTGTGTTATTATATTCGTTATTGGTTTAATTTACAAACAGCCTTTAATGCCACTTGTAATGACCGCAATATCACTTGCAATTTCGATCATACCAGAAGGCTTACCGGCAACGGCAACGATTGTTTTAGCATTAGGCGTTAAAAGAATGGCAAGTCGTGGCGCAATAATAAGAAAATTGCCTGCTGTTGAAACTTTAGGGGGCGCAACAGTAATTTGTACTGACAAAACCGGAACATTAACAGAAAACAAAATGACTGTAACAAAAATTACTGTTTATGAGGATATAATCCTTGAAAAAAGTATTAGCATTAAGAATGCATTAATTGAAAAAAATAAATATCAAGATTTAACATATGCATGTGCATTGTGTAATAATGCGGAATTTGATCCGGATAATAAAGGAAAAACATTAGGTGATCCTACTGAAGGTGCACTAATAAATTTAGCATTAGAATTTGGAATTAATCATGAAGATTTAGATGAATTATATCCGAAATTATATGAACAACCATTTGATTCAAATCGTAAGCGTATGTCAACAATAAATCGAATAAAAGATATTAATGTTGTTTATACGAAAGGTGCTGTTGATGAATTACTGTTAGTTTGTAATAAAATTATTACATCTGCAGGTATAAGAGCTATAAATCAAGAGGATATTAGAAAAATAAAACTTGTATCTGAACAAATGGCCTCAGATGCTTTAAGAGTTTTAGCGTTTGCTAAAAAAGAAATCGCGAATGTTCCTTTAGATGATGAAGAAAATATCGAATTTGATTTAGTATTCATCGGATTAATTGGTATGATTGATCCACCTAGAATTGAAGTTAAGGAAGCTGTAAATACTTGTTACAAAGCAGGAATTAAAACAATTATGATAACCGGCGATCATAAAAATACAGCCTTTGCAATTGCAAAAGAATTAAATATATGGCGCGAAAATGATACCATTTATACTGGTAATGAATTAGATTTATTAAGTGATTTAGAATTAAAAGAAATTGCAAAGACTACTACTGTTTATGCGCGCGTTACTCCTGAACAAAAGCTTAAAATTGTTAAAGCTTTAAAAGAAAATGGAGAAATAGTTGCAATGACAGGGGATGGGGTTAATGATGCCCCAGCTTTAAAAGCTGCAGATATCGGAATTGCGATGGGGATTGCTGGGACAGAGGTTGCTAAGGATGCAGCTGATATGATTGTAACTGATGATAATTTTTTAACAATTGTTGAAGCTATTAAAGAGGGTAGACGAGTATACCGCAATATTCAAAAGGTCATTCAATTCTTATTAGCGGGTAATATAAGTGAAATAATCACTATATTTATTGCGACTTTATTCAATTTCCCTGCTCCACTTTTAGCCATTCATATTTTATGGGTTAATTTAGCTACTGATACTTTACCGGCTTTAGCACTAGGTATTGATCCACCAGAAAAAGATATAATGAAGCGTAAACCATTAAAATCTAATTCATTATTTGAACATGATTTAATTAAAAGAGTTATTTTACAAGGTATATTCATTTCAACTGCTGCTTTAATTGCCTTTTTCATTGGTTATAAAGACGATGTGTCATCTGGTCAGGCTATGGCTTTTTGCACCATTGCTTTTTCGCAATTAATATACTCATATAGTCAAAGATCAAATACGAAATCTATATTTTCTAAAGGATTCTTTGAGAATAAATATTTGTTGGGTTCAATAATCATATCGGCATTATTCATGTTAGTTTTATTAATATTTCCAAATATTAGATATACATTTCAATTATCTTCACTTAAATTTGAAGAATGGCTGATAATTTTAGGTTTATCTTTTTTGCCAACATTAATAATAGAATTTAATAAATTTATTAAATATATTATTAATAAAAATAATAATAACGAAAAAAACGTATAATTTTATACGTTTTTTTTAATATTACTATTGACATTTCAGAAAAGTGTGATATACTTAATGAGTATAAAAAAACTATTGCTTAGATTACATCAAATGCTAAAGTGTTTGCTATAATCTAAGTTTTTTTATTCAAATAATAATAGGAGGTACTATAATGACTACTGGTACAGTAAAATGGTTTAATTCTGAAAAAGGATTTGGATTTATTAGCGGCGAAAATGGAAATGATATATTTGTTCACTTTTCAGCAATTAATACTCAAGGATACAAATCTTTAAATGAAGGACAAAAAGTTTCTTTCGATATTGAAAAAGATTCTAAAACTAAAAAAGAAAAAGCAATCAATGTAAGTATTCTTTAGTTTTCTATATAAAATAATAACGATTTTAGGCAAACATTTTTAAATGTTTGTTTTTTTTATATTACTATAGTTCTAAAAACAATAGTTTTAATACTATTTGCTTTTATTGTACCTAAATCGATATTTTCGGTTGAAGTTATATTAGGATAATTAACACCATCAATATATAAACTTCCTGTAATAAATCTTAATTTATTATCTAAAATATCGATTAAATAACAATTAGTAATATCATAATCATTATTATTGAAAATGTTTATTTCATATTTAATATATGGCCAATTATTTACATAAGTTAATTCACCACTTTTTATTATAATAACATCATCTTCTTTAGGATCATCACATTTAAAGCATATTATGTTACTTTTTATATAATTTTCTTTGCAATCATAACAATAGCATAAAGTTCCATAACTACATATTTTTTCTTCGCAACATTTAATCATTTTAACTTTTATTTTAATTATTATAGTTTCTTTAGGCTTAAACTCTACACAAAAGCCCTCTAAAGGATCCAAGTTAATTTTTCTTTCATTAACAATAACGCCATATGTTTTATCATATTCTAATCCTTCATCTAAAATTATTTTAAAGAAAGAATCATCAATAAAATATTTTGAATGATTAGTTAATTTGAATTCTAAAATCGTTTCTTCATATAATTCTAATTCTAACTTTTCACTGCTTTGTGTAATACTAATTTCGTCCTTACTATTTATTTTTTCATCTGTTTTAATAATTTCTTTTGATTCTTCTTTTTTATTTTTAACTAAAACAAATACTTCATTACTTTTAATTTGATTTGAATGATTTGCTTTGAAATTTGAACTTTCTAAAGTATCATATGATGATATCATTGCTTGATTTACGATTGTTTTTGTAGGTGCTTTAATACATTTTACTTTAAAACTTATAATAGTTGATTGTCCAACATCCAACTTAGAAATAATAATTTTATCTGTTGGATCTTCATTTGGTTTGGCAACACCATTAATAAAGACGGTCCCTTTAATTAACTCTATAACTGGATCTAAAATATCTTTAAATACAATGTTAGTAGCTTCGAAATCTCCCGTATTAGTTATTGTTACAGTGTACGTAAATGTATCTCCTAATTCGATTACTATTTTATCTGCTGTTTTCACAATGCTTAAATTATGTTTTCCAACTTCTATTACTACTTTATTACTATCAATTTCTTTTTCATCATTCTTGTATTCATATTTTAATGTTGCAATATTTTCAATTTCCTGCATTTTTTCACCTCCTTTTGATGTATATTATGTAAAATAATCTTTTTAGAATATGCTAAGAAACAACTAACAAAAAAAATCCAGCAATCAAAGCGATTTGCTGGATTTATACTTATCTTTTTTTTGTAAAAAATCGACGATATTTAATATTTTGGATTAATTTTACTCCTGTATAAATAGAAATTAATAATAAGGCTGAAAATAAAATTATTCCAATTATATAATAATATCTAGGCGTCGAAGTACTTGCTATATCGTAATTAGCTAAAGCGATCGAATTTACTATAATTATAAATAAGGCATATGATATAACTGATATTAAAATTAATACTTTAAAAATTGTATATATTTTGTATTTATTCATATTTACTCCTCATCAAATAAAGATATTTTTTTAAATGATATTTCCTTTTTTTCATTTTCCGAATCATCTATAGAAGGTGAAATAGAATTATCCTTTCTTCTTACTATCATTGATGATTTTGTTTCTTTCACAATAAGTTTCTCATCTTCATAAGTATTATTATAATCATTTGATATATCAAATTTTGTTGAATTATCCTTATTTTGTTCCATTTGTAATATAGCGTCTAAATCATCTAAAATATTTTTACCAATATTCTTTGTAGTTTTTAATGGTTTTTCAGAAAAATCATCAGAAAATAAATCATTTTTTACTTCTATTAAGTAATCTCCACTTACAAAAGTATCGGGATTTTCGGGACTATTTATACTGAATTTAATTACAGTTCCAAATTCATCTTTTATAATTGATTTACCGGCATCAGAAACATTATATTTAAGATTGAAACTTTCGACATCATCATTACCATTAGAATAAATAACATTAATTAAAACATTTTCTTTATATTGATTAGGTGTCATTATTTTCATATCTGAAAGATTATGTGGATTTGCTTTAACTAATTTAATAACATTCGACCCACTACGGCTACGTTTTGTTAAAGGAATTTCAATTACTTTCATACGTTTTATGAATCCTCTTGTAGTAAGCAATAAAATATCATCATTTAGATTAGCATAATGGGCACTTATTACTTCATCTTTAGCTTTTAAATTAATAGCTTTAATTCCCCCAGCTTGAGTTCCATATAATGAAATATCGCTTGCTCTAAAGCGCAATACATCGCATGATTTTGTTGCAACAATTACTTCAAGTGGATTGTTCGTCATTGAAACACTTACTAATTGATCATCATCACTAATTTTCATTGCACGAACGCTCTTTGAATAACGATTTATTTCAAAATCACTCAGTAATGTTTGTTTTGCAATTCCATTTTTAGTTGTTAACAAAACTTGAATACGAGGATCAAATTCATTTACATCAAAAACATCTATGATTTTTTCTTTAGGATTAATAGTAACTAAATTATTAACAAATTGACCCATATCTTTCATCTTACATTCAGTTATTTTATAAACTGGAAGATATATGTAGTTCCCAAGAGTTGTAAACATTAATAAAGTATCTAGCGTTGAAACTTCTTTTAAATAAATAATAGCATCATTTTCTTTTAGATTATTATTAATAGATTTATTAAATGATTTTAAAGATACGCGTTTCAAATAGCCTTCTTTTGTAACCACAACGATAACTTGCTCTTTTGAAATTAAATCAGTTTCTTCGATTTTTAATTCAGAGATTTCATCTTCAATTGCTGTTTTGCGGGGAATAACTAAATTTTTATTTACTTCTTTTAATTCATTTATGATAACTTTAAGTAATTCTTTTTCTGAAGACAATATTTTATTATAAACAATAATTGCTTCATTTAATTCATCATTTTCACGACGTAAAGCTTCAATATCGGTTGAAGATAAACGATATAATTGCATTGTTACAATAGCTTCAGCTTGAAGTTCAGAAAAATCAAATTTTTGAATCAAATTTTCTTTAGAATTAGCTTTGTTTTTAGAAGATCTAATTGTTTTAATAACCTCATCTAAAACATCCATCATCTTAATTAATCCACTTACAATATGAAGACGCTTAATAGCTTTTTGAAGTTCAAAATTTGTTCGATTAGTTATAACTTCTTTTTGATGCATAATATAGGCATTTAAAATTGGAATAACACCTTGTTTAACCGGGCGAAGGTCACAAATAGAAGTCATATTATAATTAATTCTTACTTGTAAATCAGTATTCTTAAATAAATAGTTTAAAATAGCATCGACATTAGCGCCTTTTTTAAGATCAATTGCGATTCTTAAACCTTCGCGGTCTGATTCATCACGAACTTCTGCGATATCTGGTACTTTATTATCTATTCTAATTTGTTCAATTCTTTCGACTGTTTTACTTTTAATGGTATCATAAGGAATTTCAGTAACTACAATACGTTTTTGTTCCTTATTCATGTCTTCAATTTCATATTTAGAGCGAACTATAATTGCTCCAGCTCCAGTTAAAAATGCTTCTCTTATTTCATCCTTACCTTGAACTATTGCCCCAGTTGGAAAATCTGGGCCAGGCATTATTTCAAGTAATTCGTCAATTGTTAAGTTTGGGTTTTCAATTAAGGCAATAGTAGCATTTACTACTTCATTTAAATTATGGGTTGGAATATACGTTGCATATCCAGAAGATATACCGACGCTTCCATTAACAAGTAGATTCGGAAATTTAGCAGGTAAGACTAAAGGTTCACGTTCTTCTTCATCAAAGTTTGGAATAAATGTTACTGTATTTTTATCAATATCTTTAAGTAAATAATCAGCATTCTTAGACAAACGAGCTTCGGTGTAACGCATTGCAGCGGCAGAATCACCATCAATTGAACCATTATTTCCGTGCATATCAATAAGATTAACGCCCATTTTCCATGACTGACTCATACGAACCATTGCTTCATAAATCGAAGTATCACCATGGGGATGGTATTTACCCATTACTTCACCACATATACGAGCAGACTTTTTATGAGGAGCTCCAGCTTTAATTCCCAAATCATTCATAGCGAATAATATTCTTCTTTGAACTGGTTTTAAGCCATCTCTAACATCAGGAATTGCACGCTCTTGAATAATATATTTTGAATATCGTCCAAATCGATCTCCAACTACATCTTCTAATTTCTCGTTTACAAATTGTTCATTTATAAACATATCTAATTTCTTTTTAATGTCCATATTATTCACCTACATTTCCTTTAATAAATCATCTTCTAATGTAAATGATACATGATTTTCTAACCAACTACGGCGACGTTGAGCGTCATCACCCATTAATATTTCAATTTGATTTTCTGCTTCGGCTAAATCATCAAGTTCCACACGAATTAAACTTCTTGTTTCAGGGTTCATAGTTGTTTCCCACAATTGAGCGGCATTCATTTCTCCTAACCCTTTATATCGTTGAACATTATATGTACTTTGACCTAAATTTTTAGTAATTCCTTGCATTTCCTCAACAGAATAAGCATAAATAATTTCTTCTTTTTTACCAATTCCTTTAGTTACTTTAAAGAATGGCGGCATCGCAATATAAACACGTCCTGCTTCAATTAAAGGACGCATAAATCTAAAAAAGAAAGTTAAAAGCAAAACTTGAATATGTGCTCCATCATCATCGGCATCGGTCATAATGATTACTTTATTAAAATTGCATTTTTTAATATCAAAATTATCACCGTAATCGGCACCAATAATATGAATCATCGTCGCAAGTTCTTCATTTTTCAAAGCCACATCTTGATTTTTTTTCTCAGTATTTAAAACTTTGCCACGTAAAGGTAAAATAGCTTGGAAACGACGATCACGGCCTTGCTTAGCAGATCCACCGGCAGAATCTCCTTCTACTAAATAAAGTTCATTAATATCCTTATTTTTTTGTTGAGCGGGAGCAAGTTTACCACTTAAATTTATTTCTTGCTTGTCCTTTTTATCCATTCTAGCCTGATTACGAGCTTTACGAGCAGCTTCGCGAGCTAATTGTTCTTGAAGAGCTTTTTTAACAATACTTTGGGCTAAATCTTTATTTTCTAATAAATAAATACTTAATTTATCATAAACAATTTGGTCAACTATAGTTTTTGCTTGAGGAGTTCCGAGTTTTCCTTTAGTTTGTCCTTCAAATTCTAAAATTGACTCCTCAATTCGAATTGAAATTACCGCAGTCATCCCTGTTCTAAGGTCAGTTCCGTCTAAATTAGGATCTTTTTCTTTAAGTAAACTAAATTTTCGAGCATAGTCATTAAAGGCCTTTGTAAGTGCGGTCTTAAAGCCAGTTTCGTGTGTCCCACCATCTTTAGTACGAACATTATTAACAAATGAAATAATATTTTCATCATATGTATCTGTAAATTGCATCGCAACTTCTAAAGATATTTTTTCTAATGCCCCTTCAAAATAAGCAACTTTATGTGTTGGCTTTTTATTTTGTGTTAAAAGATTAACGTATTCACTTATTCCTTCTTCATAATAAAAGCTTTCTGATTTATTTGTTCTTTTATCAATTAAAGTCATTTTTAGTTTTTTAATTAAAAAAGCCGATTCTCTTATGCGTTCTTTTATAATATCGTAGTTAAATAATGTTGTTGAAAAGATAGAAGGATCTGGTTTAAAAGTTATAGAAGTTCCTGTTCTTTTGGAATCACCTAAAATTTCTAAAGGTCCAATTATTTTACCACCTTTTTCAAAGCGCATTCTATGAATTTTACCTTCTCTTGTTGAAGTTACTTCCATAAATGATGATAAAGCATTAACAACACTTCCCCCAACCCCATGTAATCCTCCAGAAACCTTATATCCACTTCCTTCACCGAATTTACCACCGGCATGTAAGACTGTATAAATAATTTCTAAAGTGTTTTTTCCACTAGGATGCTTTCCACATGGAACACCGCGTCCAGAGTCTGATATTGTTAATGAATTATCTTGATTGATCTGAACTGTAATTTCTTTTCCGTATCCTTGCAAAGCTTCATCTATTGAATTATCGATGATTTCCCATACTAAATGATGAAGACCTCTACCATCAGTTGACCCTATGTACATTCCAGGGCGTTTTCTTACGGCTTCAAGTCCTTCTAATATTGTTATGGACGAATCATCGTAATGTAAATTTTCCATTATGCTTCCTCGTTTCGACTAATAATATCTTTTATTTTAACATAAAATAGACTTCTAAACAATAATATAAAAATAAAAAATAATCCCTCATTTTAATACATTTATAATAAAAAAAACAAGATTTACAATTTTTTTAAATCTTGCCTTAAATATCTACCACAAATCATGGACATGTTTTTTTATATATTCATTATATATTTCTTCTACTCTTATCATTTCTAAAGAAGTTAATGGCTTTAAATCACTAGCTTTAACATTTTCTTTTATGTGGCTTGCTTTACTTGCGCCAGGAATAACTACGCTTACTTCTTCAAACATTAAAATCCATCTTAAAGCTATTAATGATAAATTATCTGTGTTAAAAAGTTTATTTAGTTCACTAACTGCTTTTAAACCTTCTTCATATGGTACACCAGAAAATGTTTCTCCCTTGTCAAAACGCTCGCCATTTCGATTATAATTTCTATGATCTTTTAAAGAAAAAGTTGTTTTTTCATCATATTTTCCAGTTAATAATCCACTAGCCAAAGGAACACGTGCAATTATTGCGACATCTTTTTTCTTTGCTTCAATAAATAATTTTTCAATTGGTTTTAATCTAAACATATTAAAAACTACTTCAATGGCTGTAATGTCATGCTTTAATGCAATGATACCTTCTTCAATCTTTTCAATACTAACTCCATAGTCTTTAATAATTCCATTTTGCTTTAAGTCATTCAACGTATCCCATACTTCTTGATTCATATATACATCAGTTGGTGGACAATGTAATAAAACTAAATCTAATGTATCTCTTTGTTGACGAATTCTACAATCGTTTACAAATTTAATTATTGCTTCTTTAGTATACATAGACGCTATATGAGGATTTAAGGCACGACCTATTTTAGTAGTTACGTAAATATTTGGATGATCTTTAATAAATTCACCTATTGTAGTTTCACTTTTCCCACCTAAATAAATGTCTGCCGTATCAATAAAATTAATGCCATTTTTATAGCTTTCTTCTAAAATATTAAAAGCTTCTTCATAATTAAATTCTTCTCCCCATTTACTACCAAGCTGCCAAGTTCCTAGTCCAATTTCACTAACTATCTTATTCGTTTTTCCAAATCTTCTTTTATTCATTGTATCATTCCTTTTTATAGAAATTATATCATAATTATTAATTTATTTGTAAAATATTGAAAATGATATTATTTGTTTGTTTTATTTTAATATTTGTATTATAATATATTTTGCTATAAGGAGTGGTAAAAATGATTTTAACAGCACTTGCAACAGATATTTCAATTGCTATAATTTTATTAATATGTTCTTACTTAATTGGAGCTATTCCATTTGGAGTGATTTTAGGAAAGTTAATTTGTCATAAAGATATTCGTGAACATGGCTCTAAAAATATCGGTTCTACAAACGCAATTAGAGTTTTAGGTAAAAAAGTTGGTTTCTTAGTATTTTTCTTTGATGT
The DNA here is from genome assembly GCA_031549865.1 of Anaeroplasmataceae bacterium. Taxonomy (GTDB): domain Bacteria; phylum Bacillota_I; class Bacilli_A; order Acholeplasmatales; family Anaeroplasmataceae; genus JAVBPE01. The sequence goes on from JAVBPE010000016.1 coordinate 12,496, forward strand.
TTTAAAAGGAATGTTAATGATTTTGATTGTTAGAAATATTTTAGCCAAATTTAGTATTTGGGATTCACCTATTCCATATCTATATTATGGACTTGCTGCAATCACGGGACATTGTTTTTCAATATTTATTGGATTTAAAGGGGGAAAAGCTGTCGCAACATCTCTTGGAGTAGTTTTAGTTTTATCACCATTTTCAGCAATAAATTGTTTAATTATTTTCTTAATTATCCTTTATACTACTGGTTATGTAAGCCTAGCTTCAACTGGAGCGACTTTAACAGTCGTTTTAACTGGATGGTTACTATATGCTTTCGGATATGATAGTCCGGCTAATTTCTTGGAATTTTTCTTAGGAAATCCTAGTTTAGCAGTATGCTTGTTATTTTCTTTAGTTGGCGTATTTATAATTATTAAGCACTTCAAGAATTTTAAAAGGCTTTTAAATGGTACGGAAAACAATTTTAAAAAGAAAAAGAAACTTGAAAAATCAAATCAAGTATAATAAAAAGAGGTTAATTAAAAAATTAACCTTTTTTTAATGAATTTTTAGATTTTTTGTGTTAAAATAAACATAATTTGATAAAAAGGATGGTTTAGGTATGAATTTATTATCGATGGTTGCTGAGGTTGTTCCAGCTAGAACATTAAATCAACTTTATATATTTATTGACATTATATTTTTGATTTTCTTTGTAGGTTTGCTTGTTAAGAAAAAACGTTATTTAACTACTATTTTTGCCTTAGCGGGTGGAGTAATATATTTTTTGGTTGATTATGGTTATTTTTATTTAATATTAGGCACAAGGGTAGTTGAAGGTGCAGATCCATTTTGGTTCTTATTGTGGCTTTCAATGAGCTATGGAATAACTAATTTTGCTTGGATTTGGCTATGGATTAAAAAAGATAAACATTTATTAGAATGGTCAATCCTGATACTTGCCTGGTGGGTTGCAGCCCCATTAATTGCTAATACTTTTGGAAATGATTTTGAAATTGTAAGAATATATAGAGGAACTTCTGCATATCACGGTATAATGGCAATTCTCATGTTTGTTGGTTATGCAATACTATGTATTCATAATATGTATAAAGAAAAGAAAATCAATATTGTTTGGTTATTAATAATAGGAATATTAGTTCAATTTGCTTGGGAAGCAGCATTATTAATTTCTGGTATTCGTGATACAGGATTTGCTCCATTAATTGTTGATTCATTAATAGAAACTAATATGGGTATTCCATACATCTATTTCATATATGTATTTGTTTCAAAACGATTTAATGAAGATTTATCTCAAAACACTGTTTTAGAATTAAATCCTGAGGTAGTATCAAATGAAGAAATTGTAGAAGTTAAATCTTAACTTCTCTTTTTTTTTACAAAAAAAAGACTATTTATAGTCTTTAGATTGCTTATTATTTAGCTTGTTCCATCGATTTCATAACGGCACGTACTTGCTTTTCAGAAGGTGTACGGCCCATTTGTGTCATCATAGCGCGAATCATTTTTTCATTGATTGGTGGGTTTTTCTTTAAATATCTTTGGAAAAAATATTTTGATATAAAGAACCCTGCTACTAATCCAACTAGTAATACTAATATTACAATAATAATAAAGCCCCAAATAGGTAAAGTCATCATATATTAATCACTCCTTTTATACCATTATTATTTTACTTTATTTTATCCCAAAATACAACAATTAATTCTATTTCTATTTACTTTCTTCTATCTTCATGATAAAATAATTTCATATGGTAAGAGGAGGAATAATTATGCCTAGAAAAGTTACTGATGATTGCATTTCTTGTGGAGCTTGTATCGCTGAGTGTCCTGTAGAAGCAATTAAAGAAGGTGCTGATCACACAATTATCGATGCTGACGCATGTATTGATTGTGGAGCTTGTGAAGCTATTTGCCCTGTTTCTGCAATTGTTGAAGAATAATATGAAATTAAACTATCTTCGGATAGTTTTTTTTGCGTCATTTTGCCTATAATAATTTTTTTTTTTAACATATCATAATTTGGGTGATAAATAAAATGAGTTTTCAAACATTAGATATTAATATGCAACCTTTTGATATGACATACGATTTAGAATCTGGATTCTTGCGTGGTACAATTTGGAATAATTTATATGACAAATATAAATATGAAGCAACAAAAACTAACACTCCAATGACCGTAGAAAATCAATTAATCTACATGATACAAGTATATTCTTTCGCAGTAACAGAGTTGACTTTGTTTGTATGCACACATAAGGACAATATTGAAGCAATTAATATGTTAAAGAAAATAAGCTTAGAAAGAGAAAAAATCTATTCATATTATGAAATGAAATATCGCGACTTAGATCATTCCTCAGTTAATGAAACCTATAATTATTTAGAAGGTAATTGGCCATGGGAAGGTGAAACGCTATGTGGAAATATGAAAAAATATTAGCCTATCCTGTAAACATTAAAAAACGTAATTTAAAATTTGCGAAAATAATGATAACACAAATTGGTGGATTTGCAGGAGAACTTGGCGCATGTCTTCGTTATATTAATCAAAGTTATACAATGCCTGATAACGAGGGTAAAGCACTTCTTTTAGAAATTGGTACAGAAGAAATGTCGCATATAGAAATTCTTGCAGCTATGATGCTTCAATTAACATGTGGAGCTACTTATGAAGAATTAAAAGCTGAAGGAATGGATGCAAATTATGTTGAACATGGATTTAACTTCTTCCCTGTTGATGCCTCTGGTAATCCATTCTCTACCTTAGAATATGCAGTAACAGGAGATTATATAACAGACTTAAATGAAGATTTAGCAGCTGAGGCAAAAGCTAAAATAGTTTATGAACGTTTAATGGATTTAACTGATGATAAAGATATATTGGGTCCTCTTTCATTCTTAAGAGAACGTGAAGTAGTCCATTATCAAAGATTTGCTGAATTACTTAAGCATTATCAAGATATGCAAAATAAAAGATATTAGTTTTATTGGTACTGTGTACCAATTTTTTTATTAATTAAAATAATTAAGTAACTGATCTATTTCATTTTTTATATTAATGAAAACTTTTTCTAATGCTTGATTTTTCATACTACAAATACTATCGCAACATAATGCTTTGTTAAAAGTTGATATAGTATTTTCTTCACCATAATTTCCAAACGTTTGTTTTTTAGTGTAATATGAATTTAAATCTATTTCATCTAAAACAAGAGCATTTTCGATTCCACTTTTTAGATTTTTAGAATTATTATATTGAGCAATGCTTTTACATACTACATTATTTTTTATTATTGTACTTTTATTGGTATCACAATCAAATAAACATATATTTTTAAAGGAATATTTTTGTGAAATTAAAAATTGAGCGGCTTTATTTAAATTATCTTTTCCGGTATTTATCTCGTTGCCATTATCGTCTGTATATCCTACGCATCTAAATTTAAAAGGTATATTTGTATATCCATATACTTCCAGTGCTTTATTAAAATATTTTTCATCTGTTTGTCCCTCTAAGTATACAGTTGAATTAGAAGAAGTGATTAAAGATGCAAAATCATTTATAGAAAATGCGTCTTCTATGACCTCAACGCTCGTATAATTATAATATTCAGCTTTATCTAAAATAGTTATTTTATCGCTATAATCGCGTTTTAAAACAATTACTTTATCATCTTTTCGTGAATTATTATGAATAATAAATGGTGAGTGTGTTACTGTAAATATTTGTGATGTCTGTTGCCCATTTTCAGTACTAAAAATAGCTTTATAGTAATCCATAATTTCTTTTTGCCATGTTGGATGTAAACTAATTTCTGGTTCGTCTATAAAAACAAATGTTCCATTAAGAGCATTAATATCTTTAAGCAAAAAACAACCTCTATAAACAATTTGTTTTTCGCCCGAACTTAGACTATCTATAGGAATATCGGTAGTACCTTTTTTAAATAAAATACTTTTATTTTGTCCAGTATTTTCTATACGATCATATTTGAGCTTATTATTAAACATTTTATTAAAAGCCGTTGTGAACCTTGGCATACGTAATTTTAGATTTATATCATCTATATTCCTTTTTTCTTCTTTTGCTTTTCTATATTCTAAAGATATTGCAGCATCATCTAGTGATTGAACATCAATTAATAATTGTTTTATTTCACTTGAAAGATTATTATTTGAACGTCTACTTTGTTGTACAATATCTATGTCTAGGCTCGTTACAGAGGATACATTTTTTGAATTAAAAGTAATGTCTATATCTGAAAAAATTCCATTAAAATGATATTTTTTTAAAAAAACGTCACTTCCAGGAATTTCGTCAAGCCCTAAATTGTCATTAATCCAAATATAACCTGGATGAGCTGGTTTTCTATAATATATAAACGATACCACTTTATTGTCTATTTCTAATTCAACATCACATGCAAAATCAATTTTATTAGATGCAATTTTATATATACAATCTAACAATGTACTCTTGCCACACCCGTTTTCACCTGCAATAATAATAGTACTTGCAGCATGACCTGATTTATCGCAAAAATCCAAGCATAAATCATTTAAAATTGGATGGTCTTTAAAAACTATTTTTCTTATTTTATTCATTATTTTACCCCTTTTTTTACAAATTTAGCAAACTCATTATTAGTTTGTTATGTTAACTATATTTTAGCATTTTAACTATATTTTTACAATTTTTTTATAATAGTTAAGCTTAAAATATAAAAATAATAATAAAACTATAATAAATTAATTAAGTATATAATAATAGAATAAAAAAGGATTAATTTTATATCAGTAAAAAAACTGATGTTAATAACCCTTTTTTCAATAAACTATATTATTATATACTTAATTTAATCTACATTTTTCTTTATTACAATTAATTAACTTTTGTAAAGAGTCATTTATTGATTCTTTTTTATTTTGACATCTATTCTCTTTTTTATTACAAGCATCAATCTTGTTTCTACAATCAATTAACTTTGGTAAAGACTCATATATTGAAGCACATTTAGTATGACATTTATTTTCTTTCTTATCAGTATAACAACATGAATCAAGTTTTTTCTTGCAATTAGGTATTTTCAGAATTTTTGTTTCACAATCTTGAAAATCAATAATAATTTTTTCAGTTATTTTTTCATAATTTTCTGGGGCTTTTGTTTCTAGCAAATAATAAAAATCTGATTCTAACTCTACTTCAGCCTTACCATTAACAGTATTAACTGTCACAATATATTCATCATTTTTATCAAAAATTTTAAATTCAGCATTTAATAAAATATTTGAATTACAAGAATCATGTTTAATAATTACTAGTTTATTTTTACATATTTCTTTAGAATTACTAATCGATAATTCTTTGACAATATCGCAATTTTCAAATGTGATACTCTCAGTTTCTTTTTTTATTGAATAGCCTTCTGGAGCTTTAATCTCTTTTAGATAATAAGTACCAGTAACCAATTCATCAAATATTATCATACCTGATTCATCTGTTTCCTTATTATCAATTAATTGTCCTAATGATGTTCTAAGTTCGTATATGGCATTGGCAAGTGGTTCTTTGCTATCAAAATCATACTTATGGACAGTTAATTTTTTATATTTATAGTTTTTAATTTCTAAAACGGTAAATATTCCTTGACTAATACCTTTACTAATATCAATATAATCACTATTCATAATATAACCAATAGGCCCCTTTACTTCTTTTAATTTGTATTTTTCATTAATGCAACTCTTAGAATAAGCAATACCTTCTTCATTTGTTGTTATAATATCAATATAATTATAATTTTCATCAAAAATTTCAAATGAAACATCTTTTAAAACTGATTTGTCACATCCATCAATTTTTACTATTTTTAATATTTTTGGATTTAATTCAATTTCAGTACACACTTTAGTTTTTAAAGCATAGGTTGTAATTAATTGCTGTGATGCTTGATCTGAAGTACATAATTCTTTTATATCATAACCGTATGTTATATCGCTGCAAATATTTAAATCAATAGGATTTTTTATATCTTTTTCTTTTCCAAAAATATAAAACGGTACTCCAATTTGTATTTCAGAAAGTAAGTTATTAGATTCATCTACAATGCTTAAGTTATTATTAATTGTAAATGAATATATACTGTTTTTGGCTAGTATGGAATCTGATTCAATACTAAACGGGCCGTATTTTATATTAGTACCATCAAAATTACATTCTGCTTTTGACTTGTTTATATCAATAGTAATAGTATCCTTAACTGACTCCACATCCTTTAATGTCCATCCATTTCCAATATTATTTTCCATATAATTATATAGCGCTACAACATTTAATAAATTGGCATCATATAATTCTACAGTCGAATCCGCTAAAGTCCAAATTTTTAGCTGCATTGCTCCAATTGTTTCTTCTAATGTCAAAGTTGATATTCCAGTTTTTTCTGCAATATAACTTATTGGGTATAAATCATAGAAATTATTTAAAACATACCTAATTTTATTTAATTGATCTATTGATAAAAATTTTTGACATTCATTTGAATCTGAATATTGGGCTGTCCTATTTATTGTCGTATATATATCTATACAAAATGAATTATGTATAATGTCATTTTCATCTTTCATTAAAAATAATGATGATGTCGTAACTCTTGTTCCTTTTGGCCATTTATAACCAATAAGGCTACTAGTTATTCCTCCATCATATATATATGTTGGCATTTTTTCCCTCCTCCATATAGCATATGTTTATCAAAATTTTAATTATACTATTTTTACCTATGGTTATATAAAATAAATACATATCTTAAAACTTTTAAGATAAAAAACATAGTCTAGTAAATTACCTAGTCTATGTTTTTTGTTTATAAATTACTTTAATAAATACATTTCCTAATCTCTACGGGGTTGTGGTTTACCATAAAGATCAATTAAAAACTTATTTGCATATCGATTAAAAGCATAATATTCTTCACTTGCGGGATAAGAAGTTATATAACTATATTCTGGAAAAAATATTTCATTAAATTCATTTTTATCATAAGAATAATTATAGTTAGTTAAATTTTTCCAATGTGCTTTTATTTTATCAAATTCATCTTTATTTTCTGGATCATTATATTCAAACATAAATCCTCGATTTAATTTTCCAGTAATATTATTTATTTCATCAATATTAACAATATCAATACCTTTTAATGATTTTAAATATTTAAAAATTTCCACCCCTGCTTTAATAAAACAACTACTATTATTTCTTTCATAAAATATTCCATACTTTTTCATTTTATAACTTATAAAAGTTAAATCTGGTAAATGTCCAACTCCGCCATGTCCAATTTTAGCTAGTTTAGCTATCTTATATACAGCATCTTTATATTTTTTTGACACATCCATATCTGTTACATTATTAGTTACTAATTCAATATCGAAATTATTACAATCATCTTGATAACCAGAAAATAATGCATGAGCATATGTATCTGCAAATACGTGTAATAACATTCCAATTCTCATTAATGCTCTTTTTTTAGTAACTGAATCTTTTGCAGCATTAAATTCAGTTTTTGCTAAGTTAAGTTGATTAGATATAAAAGAATCATCTTCCAATGTTGCTTCATGTGTTTTAAAATCATTTTTATCCATATGGCTTTTGTTAAAAGGAACAAAATGAAATGGTGACACAATAAATTTTTGGCTCTTTTCTAATTCTAGATGTACTAAATCTGTATTATCAGAAAAGCCTGTTGTTGCAGGATCGAACTCTCCAAATGGTAGACTACTACTTCTATATAAATCGTATCCCAAATCACCGTCTTTAATATCTTGTGGGATATTGTTTAAAGTTCTATATTTAAAAGAATTATTATCATCAACAAATTGTGAATATTTAGCAATTTGTTGTGCATCATCTTCTTCAAATCCTGCTTCTAATGCGATTGTTTTAACCGCAAAATAATGAAATACTATATCCATAAATTCTCCTTTATTTTTTTAAAATTTAAGACTTATTATTATTCTTACAACCCTAATTGCGGTAATATAGTTTCTAATATTACCTTTGCATTAAATATACCTAATAATCCCGAAACGTGCGCATAGTATGGCGATATTTCTGGATCCATTTTGGCAATACTTATTAAAGTATCAGCACGTTCTAATGCATTAATTTTTTTTATCTCAGGTTGTTTAATTAAAATTCTTGAAACAATTTGTCGCCAAATATCTGAGCCTTCTTCATATGCTTTTCTATCTTTTTCAAGAAAAATCTTTATTTCTTTCTGAATTGAATCTAAGCAACTTACAGCATATGCATCTTTTTCTTTCCGCAAATTCCTATGCTTAAGTGAAGCTACAGTTAAATTTTCACCTTTAAATACTAATAATTTTTCTGTAGCAAGGGCAATATCTGAAGATAGGTATAGTCTATGTTCATCAGTGAATGCTTGTAATTTTGCTAAATAATCTAAACTACTAATATAAAACGATCCAGATGTTAATTTTAGTTTAGATGTTAAACTTGATATCTCTAATAATAATGAATGTAATTGAGAATAAAGTGCATAATTTAACATTATATCACCTTATCTTATGTCAATGACAAATAACGTTTTTCTTTGCCATTTGCCCCTTCTTCTACTACAAGATTCAAATCTTGTTCTTTTATTTTCATTTTAATATGCATCAAGCAATCTTTCGTTGCATATTCATTCATTTGCGTCGTTTGAATATCAATATTAACACCAGCATTAGAATACATAATTTTTTTAAACTCGAAAAACATTAAACTACCAATAAAATCTGTCGATTTTTTTATAGCTTCTTCAGAGTAATATGGTCTATCATCTTCTGAATATGTTCTTACATCCTTCCACATTTCACGCAATAGTTGTTTTTTAAAATCATCTGTAAGATCTAGGATTTTTAATATTTCATAATTATAATTTTCCATATATGTTTCTATATTTTTCAGCATTTTTTCCGTAATATTCTTTGCAGATTCTGTAAATGCATCTAAAATCATTTCAGAAAACTCGTATTTTTCAATATTAAATTTCTTTTTTAAACGATTGTTTGTTTCTTTACCTGCTTCATTACGAATAATTTCTTCACTTTTTTCCTTGCTTTCGTTTTCCTCTTGCACTTTTTCTCTTTCACGAACAAAGTTAAATTTATAGCCTCGAAGCAAATGAATTGGCAACTTTTCACTTATTGATTTTAATAAAGTCTCTTTTTGTTTCACAAATTCTTCTGAACTTTTTGTAATTCCTACTACCATAACTGGAACCTCAATCTCGGCCTCATCTATTATATAATGGGGAATAGGTAAGGTTTTTACAAAAGGATCAGCATGGTATTGTTCACTGACCGAAGCTGCAGAATAATCTGCATATGTACGGGCATTCGCAATATCTGAGATAAGTTGACCAACAAAAACTGATAACGATACCATAAACTACACCTCCTTTAAAATTCTATTTTATTTTTTTAAGCGGCAACCGGTGCTTGCGATAATTTAGGCACAATAGACTCTTCTAATATATCTAAAATTCTTGATAAGCCAGCTGGCATTTCATCTTGTATTGCATGAACTTTAATATTAAGTGAAAATTCTTTTTTCACTTCTTCACTACTAGATGTTTTCTTTTGATTAGATACTGATGCATTTATGGAAGTACTAGCGTTAATTCCCCACTTCTTAAAACCTGCGCTGCTGTTTGATCCAAATTTAGAATCAGATTCAGTAGATGAAGACGTTTGACTTATTGAATTAATTTTTACGTTTAATTCAATATCCGTTGAAGCAATGCGAATGAATGGGATAGGTAGCATTGTCAAAATTGGAACTTGCAACATCATATCTTGGTAAACTGCAGGAGACATTTCTTTTGCACCGCGTAAGCACACTTTTAAGACAGCCCCTTCTCCAAGTACTGCTTTATCTTTTGCGATTAATGAAAGAGAGTAATCCTCAAATTCTTTCAATAATATTTCATTTTCTGGCTGAACGTCTGCAGCAATAATTGCTCCTTCACTATTCACTTCAAATGATACTTTTACTTTACCAATTTTATCAATTGTATAATTTTCTTCTATAGCTTCTTTTTTATAGCCTTTACCACCGTTATCTATTTTTATATATAACGATGCACTAACGCCAGGTAAATATGGTCTTACTTCTTTTGGATACTTAAATTCAACATAAATAGGCTTCACTTGATTGCCGTTTTCATCATTGACAAAGCCTACACTTTTAATAAAATTAACACTTGTCATTGATGAATTATTTTGTGCTTTTACTACCGCATCTAACGCACCACCAATTATTTGGTCAAATGCTAAAGATGATAATTCTTGTCCTGGTTCATACATATTTTTATTCTCCTTTATTCTCTCTTTTTTGATTATTTTGAAGAATTTCTATATGGTTTTAAAATATAAGTTATTTCACCATCAAATAAATATGGTTCATTTTTTTTGATTGTTTTAATTTGTTCAAAAAGACCGATTATCTGTCCATTTTCGATAGTGATATCGCTAAGCTTAAGTAATGCCTTAACAGCAACTATATTTTTTGCTCGATGTTTACAAAGTTCGATTAATATTAAATAATCTTTTTTTAATTCTTTTACTTTTTCTAATTCATCATTTAGATATTGCTTTTGATTATTAAATTCAGTAATAAGAATTTCATACTTTTTTACTTTTTCTTTATATTCTTTTAAACTTGTATTTATATAATCAAACCTGTGCTTCGGCACCATTTTTTCTTCTTCCATTTTTTCTCCTTATTCACTTTTTTACGCGGGAGTGTCCACGATTAAGGAATATGTTTTCGTACATATTAAACGAATTTAAATAATATTAGATTGCTTTAATATTTTAATACTTAAGAATCATAATAATTATTTATAAGATTATTATATTCTTCAATAAATGATTTGAGGTGCTGCATTTTTCATTCTTGATCAATTTGGTTAATTGTTTCTAAAGTGATTAAACCATCTATTGCTGCGCAAATAACTGTATCATAAACTATTTCTTCTTTCCATGCAAAATAAGTACGTTTTTCAATATAAAAATCTTCATAAACTTGTTCCCAAGATTTATTGTTTAATATACATTTCTCTAAAAATTTACTTTTTTCTGGATTTTTTTTATAAAATTTAATTACTTGAGTTATTACTTCGAACATTTTGGCTTCATGATTCGATTTAATTTCTCTATTTTCTTTAATTAATTCTACATTATTACTATAATTTAGATAACTTTTTTTTATTTTTGAAATTAATTCGCTTGTAACTATCATAAAAAACTACCCCTTCCTCATTAATTATTATATAACAAAAAAAGTCCTGCATTGGTGCAGCACTTTTTTTGTTATTTTGATAGTAATGAGTCTTTTACAACTCATAATAATGTATTATTTTTTTAAAATAAAAAATTAATTTGCGATTTTATTTTCAAAATCAAAATGATAGAAATTTACTCCATGATCAATTCTAAGAATCCCTTTAGTTAAATATATTGCTAAAATGCAACAATTTTGATCATTTTCTTTATTTGCTAAATCATACCAATCTTTAAAAGCATTACGTAATTTTTCTCTGATATATCTATTAGAAGGTTCTAAAACCCACCCTAAATTTTTCCCTTTTCCACTACTAAAAAAATCTTCAAAATTAACTGATATTGAGACTTCAGGATTTTTTTCAATTTCTAATATTTTATTTGACAAAGCATGCGTAGTGATATAAAATACGCCATCCTCATAAAATGCATCAACATCTCTAACTTTTGGTTTTGGATTACCCTCATCACTCAATTCTAACGAAATAGTAGCTAATGCTACTACATTGTCTTTACCATTTCCAAATTTTTTGTTTAGTAAGTTCATTCCTTCTTCATATTTACTCATTATTATTCTCCTTTTTGATCTATTTTAAGCCATAATGCTGGACGAACACCACCTTTATTATAACCATCAGCTATATTTCCCTTAAGGATATTATTACCTTGGATACCAATATTTCCATCCCCATGTATATAGATTGCTTTTAAACTTACACGTCCTGGTGTTCTGACCCACCACCAAGCTGTATGGCCATCTACCATCAAAATTCTTTTATTATTATTATTAACATCTTTTCTTTGAAACCAATAGTTTTGATTTTTGCCTTTATTATATAATTTGTCACTACTATCACCAAAATATTTACATGCAACTTCAACTAGATTTAAAATAAATATTTTATCTTCTGTATCCTCTCCACCTTTTGTATTAAACCAAGGGTTATCTGGATTTTCATTTATAACGGGAATTATTTTTATTTTGTCACAATCCTTAAATTTGTCATAAAATTCTGTATTAAGATATTTTCTTAAACTACACTTTGCCCATGTAATATCTTCATATTTATTATGATAAGCACGTTGTTCAATTCTAGTGGTTGTAATAATTAATGCTTTATCATCTTTTATATCAAGAATTAACCACTCATAATCACCAAATACTAATTTATCACCAATATTCATATCTATTCCTTTATTCTATTGCAATACAAATTTTCATATAATCAATACCTTCTTCTTGATATTCATTTTCAAAAGCAAAATGATCATATGTATATCTATTAACATTAATATATTGAAAAGCAGATTTAAAAGCATTTGATATTAAATGAAAAGGATTATCCATTGGATTCTTAACAATTATAGTTACATAATTTTGTGATTTTCTTTTTTCAACAATTAATGACTTATTACATACTTCAAACCCACTTGGTAATACCAAAGCTGCTGTATAGCCATGCATATGATATACATTTATTTGTTCTTGTGATAAATATGGAAAATCCCATCCAATTATTTTAGGATTAACAATATTTAGTTTTTTTGCTATCAACATCATTTTTCTTATTGCATCATCTTCAGGTTCAGGAGAAATTACAGTGTACTTAATATATTCAAATTCTTCTAATTTTTCGATTTTAATTTCTGAATATGCTTCATTTACAATTTTTATATTACCAAATAGTAATTCATCAGAATTACAATTAAACAAATTGCATATTTCTTTTATCTTATTAAGTTCAGGATTTCCTTGATTTAATTCCCATTTAGATATCGTTTGTCTAGATACATTTAAAAGTTTTGCAAGCTCTTCTTGGGTCATATTTTTATGCATCATTCTTAAGTATTGCAAATTTTGTCCAAAATTCATTTATTTCACCTCTATAGTCAATATTATACTATTGAACTTGCAACATCTCAACCAACCATAAATTGCTTTTTTAGAAGTTTTCGCACTTATAAGTTGCTAATATAACCTTTTGTTTTCCGCTCTTAATTAAATTTTTTTAAATGTAAAGAAATATTTATAGAATAAATAAAAAAACAATTAACTTTCAATAATAGAAAATTAATTTTTTATTTATTATTTATAAATTACTTTAAAATCTTCAAAAACAATTGGTGTATCCTTTGTGAAAGTATAACCTAATTCTTTACCTTCTAAAGTTAATAAAGGAAAATGTGTATTTTGCCAAGTAGAAAGTTCACTATCTTCACCTTCTCTTTTACATATTTCATAAGTCATCTCCTTAAATGGAATAATTGTAATATTAGTATTTTCAATAATACATTTTGGATTTCCATCAAAATCTGTTATTATACTTAATGTTCCAATCGTTGGCAATGGCGTATTTTCAGCATCATACGCAAGCAAACATGATGTTGTAGCAGTTTTAACACCCAATAAAATAAGATTTAATAATTCATCTGCTATCTCTTTAGTTGGCCCCATATAGTCACAAAAATAATATTTTGTATCTAATGGTCTATTTGTTTTTTTTAAAAAGTTTGTCCAATATTCATTAATAATTTTTTCATTCATCTTTTTTACCTCTTTTAATTTATTATTATTTTTTATTTGAAGCAAAAATATTATAGTGTTGTAAAAGAAATGGGATAAACAATAACAATAATTTTCATATTTCATATAATACCATAATTTTTTTATAAAAAATATATTTATAGTGAATTTATTATTAATTATTTAATTATCAATATATTATTTGTTCTTAAGAAAATTTATTTCTTGGTTAAACCACATTTCAATATCTTTTTTAATATTTAAAATTGAATCTTCTAATAATATCTGAAGTCCCCTACATCCTCCATCGCAAAAACCATTTCTTTTTCTTCCACAACCATATCCTTTTTTAAGTAATTCTTGTAAATATGCTGGAAAATTTTGAACAATATTTATATGTTTATCCATATTTTCTACCTTGACATTTATATGGATTCCATTATTTAATGAGGCATTAAAACCCCATAGTTCCTTTCTTTTATAAGAATATTTAATGAATATCCAAAATCCTTTAATTTCAATCGAATAATTTAATCCATTATCAATAAAATTTTGATGTAAATGCAATATATAATTTTGCATATCCTGTGATAATGGTCTAATTAAATCATTTAATACACATATTATATCAGTTTCAGAATTTTTTAAAACCTTATAATCACATCTCAAAAATATATCCTGATTGTCAAGAGTACCAAACTCCTTTTCAGCTATAGACATACATTTTAAACCAATTAGCATTTTTGGGTTACTAGGATAGGATATCTTTATTTCATTTAAATTAGATAAATTTTGAATTTTATTAGTTAAATCAATTCCTTCAATTTTTAATCCACAATCAACTAAAAATATTAAACATTCTAAATTTTTTGAAATTGATATTTTTTCATTAAAAAATCTATTTTTAGAGATTATTATTTGATCATTGATTATCCCATAATATCCAATATTCATTAAAATTGATTTAATATTATCTAAAAAAGGATAATATACTGATAAGGTAATCCGATTTTCATATTCATGTACAACTTTTTTATTATTATCATATAATTCGCCCTTAATTATTAAAATATCATAAATAGATTTTAAAAAATCAATATATGCATTAATTCCTTCCTTAATTTCCAATTCATTTGAAACATCTTTAAATCTTTCTTTCACTTCAAAAATATCCGTCGGTTTTGATGGAATAATACCTTTTATATAACTTGCTAAATCATTAAGTGTTTTTCTCATTTTTTCCTCTTTTATCTAAAAAAAATCTTATATCTTATCTTTCAATTTGATTGGTAAATATCTTTGCATTTGCCTATAGCCAAGCCCTTTTTCTATTTCTTTATCAACATTACCTTCTTCCAAATAAGGCATATTAAACATAAAATTGCGACTTTTATCAAGTTCAAAATTTGTACTCTCAATCCATTTACATATCTTTTCTTGAACTTTTAATATACTTTCATTATCTTCATCAATGCTAACTGCCATAGCGTATAGTCCTCCTTTAAAATCAATTATTTTAAAAGGTTTTACATCATTTTCACTAACCCCATCTTTAAGTGCACATACCCACTCTGCTTTTTCATCTTTAAGCATTAAAAAATCTAAGCAATCAAAAATTATAGTCTTATATAAATGTGAATATTGCCACAACTGATACATATATCCACCTTTTTTAAACATATCTTCAAAATTTTGTACCCCACTTGTTAGAGCCTTAAATGAAGGTATTCTAACCACCATTACGTCTGGGATTTTTTTGTCTAATTTTTCGGTTATTTCATTTAGCCTATTTATATTAGATGGCTTACCTATATAATCGATATTTATTAATTGTGTTTCAACTTCTTTTGCTTTGTTGTATAATTCCTTAACGTTAGAATTATCTAAAAAATTTATTTGTTTGATTTCATTGATAAAATCTAAAATAATTTCTTTTAACTCATGTAAAAGTGCAACTTCATCATCTATGCTTTGAACTTTTTGCCCTAAAACATCTAATACAACTTCAGCTCCAGTCGTATTAAAAATACGTTTTATATCTTTTATACTTATATTTAATTTACGTAAAATAAGTATTTGTTCTAATCTTTTAACCGCATTTTCATCATACATTCTATATTTATAATCATCATTTCGAATGCTTAGAATTAATCCCATATCTTCATAATAACGTAGTGTGCGAGCTGTAATATCATACTTATTTGATATATCTTTTATTTTTATTAAATTATTCATTTTATTACCTCTTTCTTATTGTTATAATTTCAATATAAAGTATTCCCCAAAGGAAGAGTCAAGATTAAAATTTAAATATTTTTAATATAAAATAATTATATCGTAATTTTACCATAATTAAATAATTTTATTGGAAAATGTATTTAAATTTGTATTCTAAAATGATTCAAATTATAATAAACTTAAAATGGTGATAAACTATGAATGAAACTATTATAAACTTAAATCTTGAAACACATCTTTATTTTGCAAGAATAATGAAAGAACATGCAATCTTTTTAGAAGCAGGATTTACTTCAAAAAATAAAAATTTGGCCTTAGAAGCTGATAATATTAAGAAGGATTTTGAACATTTTTTAAATAAAGTATTAAACATTTGTCAAAATAATATTAGTGAAATTGGATTTTTAGCCCAAGATTTCTTAACTAAAGATACTTTAACTTCAGAACAAAAAACTGCCAAGTATAGCGGTATAAATATTGATACTACTATTACTTTAAGAGAAACGAAATTAATGGAAAAGAATTTAGGTATGGCTAATGTAGTTAAATATTTAAATGATATTAATAATGAAGCGTTGCTATTAATTGAAAAAATAATTAGCTTCAAAGAAAAAATAATATCTTCAGTTAATCGTTGCGAAATATTTACTTTAAATTATCCCTTATTATTAGATCATATTTTACATGAGGCAAAATATTACAAAGAAACAACAAAAGGCTTTTTAAATGGTATTTATATTGAAATAAGTAATGTATCAATAACCGAAAAATTTTGGAATAATATTATGGCTGAACATGCAATGTTCATTAGGGGTTTATTAGATCCAAGCGAAAAAGAATTAATAAAAATCGCAAACAACTTTGCAATTTCTTATACTGACATCTTAAATGGTCAAGAACTTAATCCCTATGATTTAACTTTAAAATTTAAAGAATTTAAAAGTAAAGGGACTGAAGGCTTGTTAAATTGTGAGATAAAATCAATAATACTACCACTTCTTGCGGATCATGTTTTAAGAGAAGCAAATCATTACTTAAAGATTATGAGATTAATGGACGTAAAATGAATAAAAGTGCTAAACCTTATTGGATTAGCACTTTTATTACTATAAAGAACTCTTATATTCTTTAATTTGACTACTAAAATAATCTATACACACACTAATGTCTTTAATATTAGAAGAATAACTTGAATCTTTAATGCCACTAAATATATAGAAATTAAAAAATGATTTAATTAATGATATATTTTCATATGTCCCTTTATCTATATTAAAACCTGATTCTTCTAAAAATCTATAGCTTTCTGCTTTATAAAACATGATAGAAATATTATAATTTTTTTCTAATAAAGCATATAATTCATTTAAAAATTCAATACTTAACTCTGATAAATGTTTTGAAACATCAATTATAATTAAATTATAATCAAAACATACTTTATCAATATCTTCTTTCGTAAAATTAGAGACGCTTTTTAAACCATATGTCGAAGTTGGTTCTTCATTAAAGAAAAATACCGCCCCATTATTAACATTAATATATTCAATATCTTTATCGTTGGTTGTTGTATTACAACTAGTTAAAACAAATATTATTCCTAAAAGAAATATTAATAATTTTTTTTTCATAAATACATCCTTTCGATATTTTTTAATCGTTTACAGTATAACCATATGATTGATTAAAACTTACATTACATGCCTCAGTTGAACTATTATATCCATACCATACATGTCCATAATAACCAATGTTATGAGATACATCTATATATGCAGATCCATTTTTTCTAAATACATATAATCCATAGGCATAAACATCGCCTCCCAAGTAGGAATTTGTATTGCCAACATGTGAATTATATTTATAAATTGTTTCATATACTAAACTCGCTGAACTCGTGTTTGATTCAATTGTTAAATCATTATGATTAAAATCTACACTGGCACTTATTGAAGGACCACTACCATCTAATCCTACCCCAATTGATCCAGTCGTTTGAGATGGAGCATTTTTTGGTTCATAATTTATAATTTCATAATTAGAGGCTCTAAATGTTACTCTAGTTTTTATAAATCTATTGTACCAATTATCACCATATGAACCTATTCCAAAAACACCATTATATCTATTTTGGAGTGGTGATGCACAAATTCGATAAGCATAACACCAAATTGAAGGGTCTATTTTATTTCTTAATAATACTTCAACTACCGTAGTTTTATGCTGAGTTCTTGGGTTATTCCCCTTACTATCTTTTTCAATATATAAATAAGAATAACTTCGAAACCCATCCATATAATAAGGTTCATAATCTGTTGAGATATTAAATCCATAGGCAGTTGCATTAGTATAAAATGAATCAGATGCTGCCGATACTTTTTTGTCACTACTAAAAAGAAGTGTAAATGTAATGCATAAAGCCATTATTAAAAACAAACATTTTTTCTTCATATCCCTATCCTCTTTTTCTAATAATTTATTTTTACTAAAATAGCAGGATCTATTTTTCTTATTTGATAATAAGGATTTAAAATTGCTATTAATAGTCCCATGAAAATTGATGCAAATAATGCTATATAAATATTAAATGATTGAATAAATATTTTATAATTAATGAACAAAACTTCATTTGATAAGTAGTTATTAAAAATAAATAGCATAATATTACCAACAATTATACTTAAAATAAATGTTGATATTGTAACTAAAAAACCATAAATAATGAAAATATTTAAAATTTTGAAATTAGATATATTTAAACATTTCAAAACTCCAATTTCTTTGCTTTTTTTATCTATAAATCCAATAATAGAAAAATATAATGATAATAAAGTTAATAATAAAACAATTACACTTACTATTATTAATGCAGTTTTTAATAGTGAATTTAAAAAATCATCCATTGTATAACATGCTATTAAATCATTATCAGAAAATATTATATTATTTTTATCTAAATTAGAAATATCTTTTTTTACATTTAATAGTTTTATACAGTAACCGTCTATATTTATTTTTGAATATTCATTTAATAATGAATTATAAAATTCTTCACTAATTAAAACATCATAATCATTATTTTGTGCGATTCCTACTATATTCACTGATTCATATATTTCATAGAGATTTATAATATCTAAATAAGAATTATAATTTTCTGATTCTTTAATATTTTTATAATCAAATTTGTATGGAAAAGTATTATTATTAAAATATGAATTATAGAATTTTTGTGATATCATAATCTCATTTTTAATTAAAGTGCTACTATTGTCTTTTCCATAAGTTAATTTCATATAATTAGAGCAGTATGTTAATGTATTATCTTTAGAAAGTAAAAAATTTGCACCTCTTAAATTTAAACCAAAATTATTTTCTTGCATTTTTTCATTAATATCATTTTGACTTATATAAAGTGCACCATAATAAAATTTTAAATCATCTATATTTTTATTACGATATTCTTCATCGCTCATATATTTTGTATAAACATTTTGATAATCGGTTTCAATTACTTCCGTGATTTTGAAATTATAATTATTATTATTTATGTTTAAAGATAGTTCCTCATTTTCTACATCAATTCTATCGAAAATATAATAAGCTACAAAATCAGTAATTTTTAAGCCACTAGTATTATCATTTTTAATAATAAGATTAAAAGGAAAATTTATGTGATAAGTATTATCTGGAATATTAACTTTAACATAAGAGAAAATATTTTCTGAATTTATTAATGTATTAATATCATTATAAAAAGTTTTACCTTTTTGATAAGAATAATTTGTGTAATTATTTTCATTATAATAATCTTTTGATACTGAATAGTATTCTCTATTCGTTTGATTAATTGCATTTTTTAATGTATTATTTTTGTTGTAAAAAGTTAAATTGAAACAAATAAATAATAATAAAATACTAAAAAAAGATAATAAAATGGTTAGACCAAATTTAATAGGACGAGCTTTAATTAAACTCAACGAATATTTAAATTGATATTTTAAATCAAAGGTCTTTTTTTTATCTTTTAATACTACAATAGATTTTTGATATTCTTTAATTTCTTTTATCTTCTCAATACTACCATTATTAATATTTAAAATATTATCTCCATATAAATTAGCTAATTCTAAATCATGGGAAACTACAATCAAAAGCTTCATTTTCGAAATATTTTTAAGACAATCAAATAGTATTTTGGCATTTTCTTTATCCAAGTTGCCAGTTGGTTCATCTAATAAAATAATATCAGTATCCATTGCCAATGCACGGGCAATTGCTAAACGTTGTTTTTCTCCACCTGATAAATATTTTATCGAAGTTTTTTCTATAATATTTAAATCTAACAAAGTCAAAATCTCTTTAATATCTTCTTCTTTGGCGCCAGTTAAAGCAATATTATCTATTACAGATAAATCAGACAATAAATTATATTCTTGAAAGACATAAGTAATTGTCTTATCACAAATTACCTCACCACTAGTTGGCTTTTCAAGACGACCTAATAAATTGATAAATGTGGATTTTCCACTACCACTTTTTCCGGTTATAAAATATATCCCTGTTTCGTTAAATGAATATGTAATATTATCTAATATCAATCTATCTTTATATTTTTTTGTTAAATTTGAAATCTTTAACATATTTATCTCCCCTTATTCAACAAAAGAAAAAACAACGTTATAAAATATCATAAAAGATACATATATCATTGTTTGAGAACAAAAAAGAAAATTAATTTATTTAATTTTGCCCCGTATCCTCAATAATCATTTTAACATAACTATTAGATTAAAGCAATTATATTGGCAGAGAATTAGTTTTAAAAAAAGTAAAATATGTGTCTTATTTTGTAAAAAAAGAAATTTAAGACGTTTTTTTTAGCAAATTATAATATTATCAGAATTAATCACTTCTATTTCTTTTTCCAATTCATGTTGAATATTTTTATTTATTTCATAATTGAAATTAGTGAAGGTAATATTTGATGCATTATTGATATAAATAACTTTTAAAGGCATTTTCAAAACACCATAACCTTCTGATGGTCTTAGATCATAAATATTTTTTTCCCAATTTGTTTTACTGCTTAATATTAAATTCATATTTTTAAAAGATAAATCTTTTATATTTAAAGAATCACCATAAATAAATAATCCATTTTCAACATCACATGTTATATTTTCAAAAGAAATATTCCTAATTACACCTAGTTTAGAATCATTTTTTCTTTTAACTGCAGTTATGACAATTGGTTCAGCTTTTCCCCACCATTCTATTGGTGAAAAACGACGAGTTTCAATATAAATATTTTTAAATCTTATATCACTTATATTTCCTTCATCTCTAAGTTGAAATGCAATACCTCGATTGCTTTTTAATATTTTACAATCTGTTATTTCAATATTTTTAAAATCACTAACACTTTCAGTTCCAAATTTTATTGCAGCACTCGTAGAAATCAAAGTGCAATTTTTAACAATAATATTTTCACATGCCCCATATTTTTTATTCTCTTTAGTAGTTTTAAAAACAATGCAATCATCTGCTGCTTCAATATAGCAATTTGTAATAGAGACATTCTTACAGTGGTCTGGATCTATCCCATCGCAATTTGCCAAGCGAAGATTATTTAATATTCGTACATTGTCAATATAAATTTCGTTACATCCTACTAAATGAGTTGTCCAAAATGCACTACGTTTTAATGTTACATTTGTGATTTTTATATTTGAGGAATTCTCAAAGTATATTAATGGGACACGAGGATAAAAGAAACCATCAATATGATATTTTGAAACCTTACCATAAAATATTTCTTCATTGCCATCAATTATTCCCTCTCCACTTATTGCAATATTCTTACAATTATAAGCATATATGAAAAACTTAGTCGGTTTTCCATTATAATCACAATTATCCCATGTAGGTTCACTTAAAATGTTAATTTTGGAATTATTAGTATAATCAAAGTCATCTAAGTTATCTGATGCCATTAAAATTGAACCAGCTTCGATATATATCTCAACATTATCTTTAAAATAAATCATACCTGTTTTATAAATGAAATTTCCATCAAATATAACTTTTCCTCCACCATTTAAATTGCAATAATCTATTGCTTTTTGAATACAATCACTCATATTCGAAATTGATTTATTAAATTTTAAAAAATCTCTAATATATATATTCATATAATAAACTCCTTATAAATTGCTTAAATACATTTCCATTTTATCATCTTTTTTTCATTAATTCACTTATATTTATCTAATATTACTTGCTTGTAATATCGCTTTATAGGATAATTAATATATGAGGTGATTGTTTATGATAACTTTGCATATAAATACCATAAATGAAATGATTATAAGATCATTTCATGCATTAAATAAATTGAATATAAATACATCTTCATATACATTACTTATAAATAGAATTAATGCTTTAAATGTTGCGCTTGATTTATTAAAAACTTCAAATGATCCATCTTTAAAACTTATTTATACTATCGATGAATTAAAAGAATCTCTTCTACCTCTTAAATCTATAGTAAGTAAAAGCGAAAAAGCAATTTTAAAATTAAGAATCAATGGTTGGCAATATAAGATGCTTAAAAAAAATATCGACGCCGTTAATATGTCTATTTCACTTTTAATTAATAAAACGAAAGAAATATAGTTTATAGATTATCTAAAATATTTAGTGGTAAAATAATAGATTGAGCTTTAAATTGCCAATATTGCAGCTATTTAGCATTCTAAATTAAATGGCATGTGAACATCAAATTATTTAAATAAATTCAAAGAATTAAATTATAATAAATGATAAATAGCGTTTATAAATAAAAGAAATGCATTTTGCATTTCTTTTATTTATAATTTTTGGCAATTTAAACAAATATATGAAGACGTTGATCCTGTTTTTATATTTTCTATTTTTGAATTACAAATAGGACAATTTAAATCATCTTTATAACCAATTAAAAAATCTTCAATCTTATAATTACCTTTCTTTCCATAAAAGTCCATTTCATAAGCAAATGCTCCCATGCTTAACGATTTATTTAATATAAATAAAATAGATTCATAAAGATTCTTAATATCAATTTCATTTAAATCACATATTTTTTTTAATGGATGTATTCTTGCCATAAATAAAATATCGTGCATATACATATTGCCTATACCACTAATATTTTTTTGATTAAGTAAAAATGTTTTTATTTGTGTCTTCTTATCTTTTAATAAATTTAAAAAATAATTGCATGTAAAATTGCTATCAAAAGGTGTAATTGCAATAGCATTTATATTCTTTTCTAAAGTTAATTCATTTGCATTTAATAATAAAAATTTTCCAAACCACCAAAAGCGAATTGTAAAACCAGTATTGTCATTAAGTAATATTTTAATTTGATATTTATCATTAGCTAGTTCATTTGAATCATAATAAAGAATATCGGCACCCATTCCTAACGATATGGCTATATTCTCGTCATTATTCATCTTTATAATAATCCATTTTCCTTTATTATAAATTCTTATAATTTCATTATTTACTATTCTTCTATTTAAATCAGTCAGTGATACATTAGTACATTTTTCTTGAAGAATAATACATTCTTTAATTATTTTATTTGCTAATGAATTATTCATTTGATTTGCTATTTTAAATATTTCAGGTAATTCAGCCATGTTATTATTCTCCTAATCATCGACCCCATTATACTATATTTTATAATAAAAAACACTATAAAAATAGTGTGTTTTATTAACGTTATTACTTTAGTCGTATGTTACACCTGAAAAATATGATGCAAAATTTCTAGCATGAACTTCAAAAGGTTGATTCCAATAATCACTCCAATTGCTTGAATCTTCTAATAAGGGTATATAATCTGCCTTCCATTTATTAATCATAATCTCATCAACTAAAGCCCAAGCACCATAGTCATTATAACCGAACAAATGCGACATATATAAATAATATACCATGTCATCATAAGTAGTCCATAATGGATAATAGCTATTGCCAAAACTTGGGGGAACATCTCTTTTTATAATAAATACTATTGCTGGATTATTATATATGGAAATTGAACTATTATCAGGATTAAATTCATATTTTCCATGATACAATAATTCATCAACTTTAATTCCACTAACTTCTAAAATACTCTCGTAGGTCTTATCATTTACGCCGTAACAAATAATATATTGATAGTAATGAAAGAATTCATGCATTAATGCATCCAAAACTAATAAAGAAAATTCATTAAAATATAAATTTAGTGTATCAGTTGAAGCAAGATATTCACCCTTAAAGTTCATTTCACTATATTGTTCATCTCTTACACAATTAACTATTAATTTATTCTCAAAATTAGAAAGTGGTCCAATATATAATTCATGCAATCTATCGGCAATACCTTGAATTTGTTCATCAGTTATATCAATATTGGTTATATTAGTACTATAGAAAGCTAAAGGATCAATTTTCGCATTTTTTGGAATGGATATATTTTTTAAAGATTCACAGCCTGAAAAAGCAAATTGACCTATTCCTTCTAAATATTCTCCAAAAAATTCAACTTCATTTAGATTTTTACAATTTCTAAATGCATTTTCGGGAACTATTTTTATAGTTTCAGGCAAAGTAATAGTTTCTAAATTTGAACCTCCAAAAGTACTGCATACTTCAAATCTATTTAATATTACTTCTTTCAAACTCATACAATTATCAAATCTTCCCGCACTTGAATTTGCATCTTTATATGAAATAGTTGCTCCAGCTTCAAATTCAACTTTTTCTAAATTATTACAATTTGAAAAATCACCTGCATATTTTACACTATTAGGTATATATATACTTTCTAAACCACTATAAGAAAAATCATCTATTTCAGTAATATATTTTGGGAATTTTATAGAAGTTAAACTTTTACAACCATTGAATCGTCCTGAATTTACAACAAAATTATTATAAATAACATTAGTTACTTTTGTACCACCAAATTCGCGCATTAATGAAATTATATTATCATTTATCATATCTGCAATTATTATTTCACCAGATATTGCATTCTCAAATTCTTCTTCCATATAAAGAGATAATTTTTTTTGTTCGGGATTTTCATATTTTGCGCTTACGCTTGTAGATATATACTCTAATTTATCAGCTGTATGATATTGATAATCACTATATAATGTTATTGTTTCACTAAATGTTTTTGGAAAGCTTATATAATCTATAGAATTATTGCTTTCACTCCATCCATTGAAGCGATAATTATTTTTAGCATATAATGGCATATCACTAATGGTGATACTTTCATTATAATATATATCTTCAGTTTTAATATCTGTACAGCTGTAGCCAGTATTTGTAGAATTTCGATTAATTTTTATTCCACCATTTCCTTCAAATGTTAATCTATAATCAAATACATTTATTAAAACTGTACCATGTAAACTATTATAAAGTATTTGATCATTAGGTATAAATTCCCAGTCTACATAATATGCTCCTGATAATTCAAAACTCATATTTGGATTTACGAATCTTAGTGTCCCTTGAGGTGAAAAACTTCCAGTTATAGTACTAGTATTTAAATTTTCATTAACCAAAATATTGGTCGCATGTGGAGTTTCATCTATAAAAGGATTATGTTTTGGTTTATCATTATTTTGATTGCATGATGTTAAAAGTAAGAACACTGAAATTATAAAAATAAATGCAAAACTAATTAAAGCTATTTTAATATTTTTTTTCATAATTATCCTCCTTTTAATAAACAAAAAAAGCATAAGTAAATAAAAAGTTTTAATCCCAAATAAAGCTTTTACTTTTGCTTTTGAATAAAGAATTGTTTATTCGAGTTATTTTAACATTTAATTTTTTAAAATACAATTAAATCTGACAAATTAATTTAAAAATTATTTCGACAAAAAAAAGATATAAAATGCGTTTTAAGCATTTCATATCCTTTTTATAAAGCAACTTGTATTTCATTTTTATAATCACGCCATGAATGAATTGGCTTCCAATTAAGCACTTCTTTTGCTAATTTATTGGATAATATCGTTTGATATTCTGATAAATCACTGCGGATATCAATAACATTTGGATATTCTAATTTCATTAAATCAATAGATTTTATATCCATACTTGTATCATCAGCAGCAATATTTAATTCAATATAACCTAAATTATCTTTTTCTATAGCCAATCGACAAGCAACTGCAGCATCTCTTGCATCAATATAGCTCCACAATAAATGTCTTCTTCTTTTTGAATCATGAATAAAGCTTGAAAAGTTTTTATACATTATTGGATCTATTACATTACCAAGGCGCATTGCAACTATTTGCATTCCAGTTTTAAGATTAAAACTTTTTGCTGTTTGCTCATTTACTACTTTAGATAGCCCATAACAATCATATGGTCTTTGAATGTGTTTCTCATCAAGCGGAACATATAAAGGACTTATTGGTGCATTGCAAATGCCATACGAAGCCTCACTTGAACCTATTACAACTTTTTTAATTCCTAAATTTGAACATGCCTCTAAAATATTATAAGTGCTCATCACATTATTTTGAAATACTACATCATCTGGATTCTTAAATGGATTAGGAATTGCTGCCATATGAATAACTGCATCAGCGTTTTTTAAAACATAATAACAATCACTTAATCTATTTAAATCTACAACTATCGTTTTTGTAAGTATTTCATCAGGCATTTTAATATCCGCATTTATTACTTCATAACCATGATTCAAAAGTTCTTTTATTACAAAAGATCCAACTCTTCCATTACCACCTGTTACTACAATTTTTTTCATACATTTACCTCTTATCATTTTTGCATAATTTTATAATAACATAATTAATAAATTTAGAAAATATATATATAAATAAAACGAAAAAACTAGTTATTTGACATTATCAAATATATATTATATTCATAGAATAAAATAGTGATTTTATGAATATAGAAAATGAAAATAAAACTGAATTACTTCCCACTTTTTATGATTTAGCTTCTGTTACAAAATTAATAATAGTTTTTGCAGCTGCAAAAGAGGAAAATGAAGTAATAAAGAATATTGTCTATAATGGAATATTTCTTTATTCTATTATTAGAGTTTTAGATAATATTGATGAATTAAAACAAAGTGGATATAGTAAAGATGGAATCAAAGACTTTGATTCTTCAATGGCGAGAGGATTATTCTTTTTTGTAATTGTAATAATTAAACCTTTTTATAATATTTATTAAAAAATAAAAGAACCATAAAAATTATATAATAACTTTTATGGTGCTTATTTTCTCTTCAAATATTTACGCTTTAATTGTTTCACTTACAATTTCAATTAATTCGTTTAATTCATTTTTAATTTTTGCTTTATTTTCATTATAATCAATTCTTTCTTGAAAAAATAATTTTCTTAATTTTAATATAGTTATTAAAGAAGCAAAAAATACCAATAAAATAATTATTAACCCAATTATTAAATTAAGTAATGAATAGAAAAAAATTATTTCTATTATAGAGCCAATTAATATTCCTAATAAAATAATTCCTAAGGTAATAGAATACGTCTTAGTTTTAGTATGCTTAGATACATCCAAGTTTTTATCTTCTTCTAATTTATTTTCTAGATTCATTTGTAACAAAATTAAAGTATCTTTATTTTTTAATGTTTTAATACGCTTAAGTCTTATATTTATATAGTCGTCATACCAAGGATCATCTTCAACGAGATCCTTTTCCCACATAAATGCTTCGTAGTAATTAATAATTTCATTCATTTTCTCCTTTTTAGTATTTATTGATGTATAATCATATCTAATATCTTCAATATGTGGTACCTTAGGAGATTGTGTATAATTATATTTTGCCTTATAATCACTCATTTTTCTATTTCCTTTTCATAATTTTTTTTCTCTACATTTCCCTTAATTAGCATCATACTACCTATTATAATAATGAATAAACAGACAATTCCACCAGTTATTCCGTTATATATATTTTCATTAATTCCACTTCCAAATGAAGTAAACATAGCACTTTGAAGTGCAACAATTGATATTAATGCCCCAGCAAAATTAATATTTCTTATGGTTTGGATTGCATAGTCTTTATTCTTTCTTGCTTTAAAAATATTAAAGATAGCTAAGCTTATTTTGTAAAATGAATATAATGCGGCAATATATATAAAATAGCCCATATGTAAAAATGATTTATTATTAAATAACATTTGTATTACCGCAAAGCTAAATATAAAAGTTAAAAAAATTAATAAATATCCGCTTTCTTTATACATTTTTATTTTATTAAATATTTTATCTTTTTCTTCTGTATCTTTTTTCTTATATAATATTAAAAGGTTTCTACCCTTAATTAAGGATAATATTAAGTAATAAGCAGCTAATGCTCCAAACCAAATAGATGAATCTAAGATACCTACAGCTGCTATATATATAGCATAACAACAACCAAATATAAACGATAAAATCGAAAATATAATTGTTCTAAAATTATAATTTTCAAGAATATTATTTCCAAATTCTGTTTTCTTAAAAATATTTATAATCGTCACTTTTAGATGCTTAATATTTATTATAATTGTGTAAATGGAATAGCTCAACAAAATAGCCGCTAAAATATATAATATATAGTTATATATTTCTTCATTATAATTATTAATAATCAAAAATAGTGTTAACATTATACAAAATATTGTTAAAACATAAGTAATAAGTAAGATATACCACTTAGGTTTCTTAAAATAATTTATAATTTTATTTAAAACATTCATCTATATTCACCCTTAATGATATTATAAAGAGAAATTCTTCTATCTTCTATTCTATCATACTTTATTAAATATAAAACAAAAGAAAAGATGATAAATGATATGTTATCTTTAAAGCTACTCCTAATAAAATTACTGTACTTAAGTTAATACTTATTAATACAAAAAAATAGCAATGATTAGATATAATCTTTGCTATTTTAAATTTTATACTGAAAAGAATACGTTCAACTCACCAATAACTAGTCTACCTTTATTACTACTTCCAGTGGGAAAATATGATTCTACATATATTCTAAATTCATATATTGGATTATAGAATCTACAACATATTTTTGACAAATCATCTTCACTATAAGAAAGATCTTCAAATTCTTCAAATAAATCCATGGCGGTAATCCAGTTTCCAAAATCATTTTTATATTGTATTAAAACTACACCATTATCTTTATCAATTCCTTCATTATTACTCCACCACCGAACATCAAAATAAATCCAATCAATTGCTTCAGTAAACGAATACTCCAAATAAGCTATATTGGCATTTTCACGTTTTGCTGATAAAACTAAATATTGAGCATCAACAATCGTATTTGTTTCATTATAATGATTTACATATCCAGCCCTTAATCTATTAGTCGTAAAATTTTTACCACCTAAGTATGCAAAATGTTTTTTTGAATAATCAACAAAATAATATTGCCCTTGATAATCATAGTCTTCTGGATTAATCAATACTTTTGTATGCGTTTCTTCAAAAAAAATGAATCCTCCATTTATTGCATCTAAAGTGTCGCTATCCATATACACTGTGTCCCATCCCCAGTTTACTCTCAATTTAAACATCATATGACCTTTAACTTGACCATTTGAATCTGTCCCAATCCAATATTCAAAGCCATATATGTTCATATAATGATTTGAAAATTCGCCTGCTCCATCAGTTGTCCACCATATTACTGGCATGCCTTTAAGTATTGAATCTATAATATTACTTTTTTTAGTTTCAAAGGATTTTGTACTTGGTAGGGTATCACCATATACATAGATTTGGGAATCTCTATCATAATATGTTTTAATATCTCCTTCTTCATCTATTTTTGTTTTTTTTATTGCTAAATGATGATTTTCTAAAACCGCTCGTGATCCATTAATTACATTTTGCGGAAATATAAATGTTCCATCTCCAGGATCCTTTCCTAAAAGTTGTCCCAAAAATGAATCTGAAGCAATCGCTGGTGTTTTCTTAAAAATCTCTTTTGCAAGCTCTACTTTCATGTTATAATTATCCGGATTTTTTGCTATTGAAGAATAGCCAGCATATCTGGCTAAAAAGTCAAATTGTGAAACCATTGCTAACCTTCCACATCCAAGGCTATTATATTTTATATTTGCCAATGATTTTGCATCTTGAATATACGAATCAGATTCATTAACATCCAATGGCAGTCCATTATAAATAAAATCAACAGATCTTGAATATGAATTCGCCTCCTAATTTTTATAAGAGGGAAATCTTTTTTCAAGATGAGTTGCTACCTCAAAATCCACCAGTCTATCTGATACATCTGGTGATGCATTAGCTGGAAAAATATTATTGTCTATATAATAACTTGTTAGTGCTATATCATTCATATTTGGAGCATTTACTTCGTAGTTTGGTTTGTATTCTTTTCCAAATATATCACTAGAATTTAAAGCTAAAATAAATATAAATAATAACGATGCGAATTTAATTAATTTTATTTTCATTTTATATCTCCTATCCTAATTGAAACTAATCCTTAAATTTTACATCAGGTATTGAATATTTCTTACTTTTTTTTATTTCACCTTCCTCTTGATGATCTTCAACCATAATCCATATTGATCCTGCATAATCATCAGTTGATATTCTAATTTCATATTGAAATATTAATTCAACATATAAAATTACTTTAATTTCTAATTTATCATTTTCAATATTTAGTTTTATGTCATAAGCATCTGATATATCTTTAGTTTTCGGAAGTGATTCAAAAGAATAAGTTTTACCTTCTAATTCTTCATTAAATTTTATATAAAAATCTACATTATAACATTTTTTATCCTTACGATTTTTTAAAACATTCACATTATTTCTTTCTAAATATTCTTCTTCTGATATTAAATTAAATGTAATATCTAACTCTTCAATATATAACTCTTCATTAAATAGCACTGCCTCACCCTGATATGAAAATATTCCTTCTTGAAATCTATAATGCTCTGTTTTAAAACAACCAAAAAGTCCTAGTAATAAAAGAATGCTTAATAAAGCGCCAAATTTTCTTATTTTCATAATATACCTCATATCCTATTTAGAATTAATCATTGAATTTTACATCTGGAAATAAATATTCCTTACTTTTTTTAATATCTCCATCATGTTCATATCCTTCTATAGTAATTTTTATTCTTCCAGCATAGATGTTTGTGTTCGCATCTGCATTAAGTTTTGAACGAAATATTAATTCAACATATAAAATTACTTTAATTTCTAATTCATCATTTTCAATACTTAGCTTTATGTCATATGCATCTGATATATCTTTAGTTTTCGGAAGTGATTCAAAGGAATACGTTTTACCTTCTAATTCTTCATTAAATTTTATATAAAAATCTACATTATAACATTTTTTATCTTTACGATTTTTTAAAACATTTACATTATTTCTTTCTAAATATTCTTCTTCTGATATTAAATTAAATGTAATATCTAACTCTTCAATATAGATCTCTTCATTAAATAGCACTGCCTCACCATGATATGAAAATATTCCTTCTTGAAATCTATAATGCTCTGTTTTAAAACAACCAAAAAGTCCTAATAATAAAAGAATGCTTAATAAAGCGCCGAATTTTCTT
This sequence comes from Anaeroplasmataceae bacterium, assembly GCA_031549865.1. Taxonomy (GTDB): domain Bacteria; phylum Bacillota_I; class Bacilli_A; order Acholeplasmatales; family Anaeroplasmataceae; genus JAVBPE01. The sequence continues at coordinate 44,332 of JAVBPE010000016.1, forward strand.
ATTTTCATAATATACCTCCCGTTATTTTTTATTTAGTTTTTAATTGTATTTATACCTAATTTAAGTATATCATTTTTTTTATAAATTAATTTATAAATCATTCGACATAAATATATTATGATAATTAAATATTATAAAGAAAAACAAATAATATTATTAAAAAAATGATATAATAGTTTCATATTTTATGATTGGAATGAGAGTATGATTTATTCACTTGGGTTAATTTTGATTTTTGGATTTATAATTGGATATTTATTAAACAAAGTAAAAATACCAGGTCTTGTTGGTATGATTATAGTAGGTCTTGTTATAGGGCCTTACTGTCTAAATTTGTTAGCACCAGAAATGTTAAATATTTCTAAAGAATTAAGAACACTTGCTTTAGTTATAATTTTAACTCGATCTGGTTTAAATCTTGATTTAGAATCATTAAAAAAAATAGGAAGACCAGCAATCCTTATGTGCTTTGTTCCTGCAACATTTGAAATAATTGGGGTAACTATTGCTAGTTATTATTTTCTCAATTTAACGATTATTGAAGGTTTGTTAATGGGGTCTGTATTAGCTGCAGTATCACCTGCAGTTGTATCTCCTAGAATGATAAAATTAATAGATGAGGGATATGGAAATGTTCCAAAGATAATATTAGCTGGATCTTCTGTTGATGACATTTACGTAATTATATTATTTAATGCATTTTTTGGATTATTAGAAACTAATCAAATAGATTTCTTATCATTTGTTTCAATTCCAACCTCAATAATACTAGGAATTATATTAGGGCTAATATTAGGATTATTGCTAAGCATTATTTTTAAAAAATTAAAGTTTAATGCAACAATTAATATTTTACTAACTTTAGGTATTTCATTTCTATTAATTGGTTTAGAACTCATTGTAAAGCCTTATATTCAATTATCTGCTTTACTAGGAATAATGGTTATGGGAATGATAATATTATTCAAGAATAAGGAAAAGGCAGTTGAATTAAGCAAAGGATATAACCAGTTATGGTTATTCTTTGAAATAATATTATTTGTTTTAGTTGGCGCAACTATCGACATAAGTTATGCTATAAATAATGCTTTATTAGCAATAATTACCTTGATTATTGGATTATTATTTAGAGTAGTTGGGGTATTAGTGAGTTTAATTAAAACTAATTTGAATAAAAAAGAAAAGCTATTTACAGTTATTTCATATCTACCTAAAGCTACAGTTCAAGCATCTATTGGTGGAATTGCCCTAGCAGGTGGTTTAGCTTGTGGTAGTATTGTTTTAACTGTATCAGTGCTATCAATTTTAATAACTGCTCCAATCGGAGCTATATTAATTGATAATTTTAGTAAAAAATTACTTAATAAAGAATTAATTGATTTAAATATATAAAAAAAATTAAGCAAAATTTGCTTAATTTTTTACTACTATAACACTTAATAATTTAAATTCAATGTTATTTATTACTAAAAGTATATATTCATTATAAAATTCATATTTCTCAACAGTATAATCAGAAATATTTTTTTTCATCACTTCTTCTTTTAAATTAAAATGAAATTCAAATACGTGCTTTATTTCCATGCTTGGACGATACCCATTCGCAATTAACTCTAATTCGATTTGGTTTTCAATTGTTAAAACTAATTGTTTATTTAAAATATTTATATTTATAATATTAACGTCTTTTAAATTATATGCGTTATAAAAAAACTTTAAATCCATATACTACACTTTCTTTTATTCTTCAGAATAAACCATTTCAAAATCTTCAAATAAAATTGGCATATCTTCCTTAAAAGAGTATCCCATTTCTCTTCCTTCAGATGTAAAAAATTTAGTATGACCTTTTTGCCATGATTCTAAATTTAAATCCTCACCTTCACGCATACATATATCATATGTTACTTTATTAAATGGAATTATTAATATCCCAGTAGTCATTATTACACAACGAGGTTTACCACTAAAATCAGTAACAATATGATAATCTCCTACACTGGGTAATGGTTCATTTTCAATTTCGAATGAATATAAACTTGAAGCAGTTGCTTTTTTTTGACCAATTAATACAAGTCTTAAAAGCTCATTTGCCCATTTCTCTGTTAACTCAAAATGAAAACTTGTTTTATAATTAATAGTTTCTTCTAAATCGAATTTCAATTTAAATCTATTCCAAAATAATTCTAATTCATTCATAAAATAACCTCACATAAATTAATTCAATTATAACATAAATAATGTTATACTAATAGCAAATTAGATGTTAAGATTTATTCTTCAATTAAAAATAGAACCTTTCATATTAATTAACTCATATTTAGTTTATAAATATTTTGCTTTCTAAGCTATTAAGTTTTGTAAAAGATTGTAAATATAAGATATATTTATGATATAGTAATAAATATATCTAAAGTGGTGATAAAATGAAAAAATTTAAACAAATATATATTGAAATAACAAATATCTGTAATCTAAGTTGTACTTTTTGTGCTAAAAGCAATAGAGAAAAAAAATATTTAACTATTAAGGAATTTGAAATAATTATAACTAAAATCAAAGATTACACTGAAAGTATTTATTTACATGTTAAGGGTGAACCATTAACACATCCATATTTTAAAGATATAATTTTGTTATGTGATAAATATAATATTACTTTTAATATTACTACTAATGCTACTTTTTTAAATAAATATAAAGATATTTTATTAAATTCTACTAATTTAAAATTCATCAATATTTCATTACAAAGTTATTCATTTCAAAATAATAAAAATATTTATATAAATGACATAAAAGATTTTATTTCCATAAATGAAACTTTAGAAAATAAAAAATATATAAAATTGAGATTTTGGCATGGCAATATAAATGATAACTTATCTATATTAAATGAAATTAATAGAAATGTTGAATTTATCGATAAAAATTATATAACTAAAAATTGCCAAATATCTATTGATAAAGAATTTATTTGGCCTGATTTAAATAACGAATTTGAAATACTAAATGCATCATGTTTGGGCACCATTTCCCATATAGGTATATTAAGTGATGGTAGTATAATACCTTGCTGCTTAGATGGTGAAGGTATTATTACTTTAGGTAATATATTTAAAGATAATTTATATGATATTATTAATAGTAATGAATTTCAAATAATAAAAAAAGGATTCCAAAATAAGAAAAGAATCCATTCATTATGTAAAAAATGTTTATTTTATAATCGATAAAATTATTTAGTTTTTTTAGCTGTAAAAAATAATCGTGGAAATTTTAAAATAGTATGATTTGAATCAATAGATGGATAACTAGGAGAAATTATTTTTAAATAATCGTCTAAGAATTCTTCTTGGTCTTCTTTTTTTAGCATATCCAAATAAGGCTTTAAGCCACTTCCTTTAAACCATTCAATTATTGCTTCTTGATTTGGCATATCATGATAATATATTATTTGAAATAAAGAAAATTCCTTAGTTAAATTACTTAATATTTTAAAATATTCATTTTCTTCTAATTGGTAAAGCTGTCTTTCATCTTTTATTTGAGTTTTCCATTTCAAACTAGTCACTAATTCATTTAGTTTCGTTTTTACTGGCTCTTTATGATTATATGGAAGTTGAACAGCTAATACTCCACCAACCTTTAATAATTTAAACATGTTAGGAATTAATGAATAATGATCATCTATCCACTGGATACAAGCATTTGAAAAAACAATATCAAAATCGCAAATTAAATCTCCTAATTCTGTTTTAGCATCCATTTGTAAAAAATTTATACTATCGTAGGTTTCCTTAGCGTCATTAATCATTTCTAATGAAGAATCAATTCCTAGTATATAAGCATTAGGAAATCTTTTTTTTAGTTCATATGTCGAATTTCCAGGTCCACATCCAATATCCAAAATTTTCTTGGGATTATCAATATCAATTCTAGCAATTAAATCAACTGAAGGTGTTGTTCGCTCTTTCTTAAATTTTAAATATTGCTCTATATCCCATGTATGCATAACTTATCCTCCTAAAAAAAGAATGATTAAATCATTCTTAAATTAAACACATTATAATAAATAATAAAAATAATCCAACAAAACATACTAAACTTATGATTGATGCTTTTAAATATTTTGCTTTTGTTTTAACTGCTTTGTCATTTTCTTTTTTTATTTCAACAAAATTGAATAACAAAGATAATATATATTTTTCTTCTTCATCACCACAAGACAAATAAACATTTGAATCAAGTTCTTTATGATTTTTTGAAAATATTCCAAGTAAACAAAATACTATTGTAACAATAGAAGCCACAATTCCTGATGTGATTAGTGTTGTATCAATAATAAATAAAACATTATTTGGATCATTTTGCATTTCTAATATAGCTGTTAAAGGTATTAATACTAAAATGTTTAAAGCTAATACAATAAGCTGAAATAAATCATATTTTTTTAAAGTGTTTTTTTGAAATTCATATTCAGTTTGACTCATTTTTAAAGCAATTTTCATATTTTCTAATCTTTCCATATAATCATCTCCTTGATTTATTTTAACATAATATAACAATTAATGCTATTATTATTCATCTAAATAAAAATAATATCTTAGAGCCTTCATTTTATTATTTTTATATAAATTCATCTCTTTTACTTTATCGCCTTTTATATACTTAATAATAAAAGTATCCAAGAATAAATCATTCTTATTATATATTTGAACAAAAAATAGGTTTTTAAATGTTTTTGACTTTCTTTGAGCATCTTTTTGCAGTATTCTTTTTAAAAGTGTTTTACAGGCATTTTTACGAGAAATATACGTATATTTTGGAACGACATGCTCTAAATTATCTCCGATATATAAATTTTTATCTTTATATGTTAATAAAATTGTACAATCTCCTTTTTTAGGCAATTTGACATAAATATTTTCAAACATTTCTGTAACTACAAAATCATAATAAAACCAATAATTTAAAATGAAACCATAGATGCATATTGAAGTTGATATTAAAGAAGCAAGCCATATAACAAATATATTTTGATCATAATATCTAACTCTTATTCCATGTCTAAAAAATAGAAAAATAAGTATTATTAAAAAAACAATTGTTAGAATAAAAAAGACTCTAATTGCTAGGCTACTACCAAAAACTTTTTTCATAAGGATACCTCTTTTTTTATTATAACAAAAAATAAAGAAAAAGCACATATTTTTGTGCTTTTTTTGTTAATTCGCCATTAATTTCACTAAAACTGCTTTTTGGGCATGTAATCTATTTTCAGCTTCATCAAATATTTCAGCACTGTGTGCTTCAAAAACTTCTGAAGTGATTTCTTCCTCACGATGTGCAGGTAGGCAGTGCATTACTATAGCATCGCTTTTCGCTACATCCATAACAGCTTTGTTGATTTGATATGGCTTAAAAATTTGTTTTCTTGCTTCAATTTCAGCTTCCATTCCCATTGAAGCCCAAACATCAGTAAATAAAACATCACTATCAATTGATGCATCAATTACATCATCAGTTATATATAATAAGCCTGGATAATTTTTATTTGCATAACTTATGATATATTCATCTGGTTCATAACCTTTAGGACAGGCAATACTTATTTTCATACCTAACTTTATGCAGCCCATGATAATTGAGTTTGACATATTGTTTCCATCCCCAATATAAGTGCACTTTAAGTCTTTAAATGAACCTTTATATTCGCGAATAGTCATTAAGTCAGCTAATACTTGACAAGGGTGAGCATAATCAGTTAAACCATTTATTATTGGAATTGAACCATATTGGGCTAAATCATCTACTTCTTGTTGCTTAAAAGTACGGATCATTATTCCATCTAAATATCTTGATAACACTCGCGCTGTATCCATTACTGGTTCGCCACGACCAATTTGCAAATCATTTGAACTTAAAAATAGCGCATTTCCACCTAGTTCGTACATCCCAACTTCAAATGATACTCTAGTTCTAGTTGATGATTTTTGGAAAATCATTCCTAAAGTTTTGCCTTCAAGTAAATGATGCTTAATATTATGTTTCTTTTGATATTTTAATTGGTCAGCTAAATTAAGTATGTCCAATATTTCTTCTTTTGTTAAATCTTCTAATTTTAATAAATGTTTCATCCTAAAATTACCTCCTTTAAGATATATAAACCTTCAATTAATTCATTATTTGAAATTGTAAGTGGTGGTAATAATCTTATTTTATTTCCAGCTGTTAAAACGATCAATCCATGATCTAGACATTGTTTTTGAATTTCAGTATTTGTTTTACCTTCTATACTTACTCCAAGCATTAAACCACTACCAGATACTTTTACATTTTCCATTGTAAGCATTTGACGAATAATTTTTTCTTTTTCTAAAACATTTTTTAAGAATTCTTTATCAAGTCTTTCTATAACATTTAAAGCTGCTGCCGCACAAACTGGATTTCCACCAAATGTTGAGCCATGATCAGAATAGTTAAATACATTTTCAGTTTTATCATTAAATAAGATTGCACCCATAGGAAGGCCACCAGCTAAACCTTTAGCAGTAGTGACGATATCTGGTAATATATTGTATTTCATATAGCTATATAAATAACCAGTACGACCATTACCAGTTTGAACTTCATCAATAATTAATAAAATGTCGCTATAATTACATATTTCGTATAATTCAATAATAAATTCTTCGCTTAAAGGATTAACTCCGCCTTCACCTTGAATAGTTTCAATCATTATAGCGCATGTTTTAGACGAAATTAATGATTGAATTGATGAAATAGTTTTTTCAGCATATTTAAAACCATCTAAAAAAGGATTAAAGTGTTCATGAAACTTATCTTGGCCTGTTGCTGTAAGTGAAGCCATAGTACGTCCATGAAAGCTTTCTTTTAAAGTAATTATTTCATATCTATTTGGACCATATTTATCCATCGAATATTTTCTAGCTGCTTTTATTGCACCTTCATTTGCTTCTGCTCCACTATTGGCAAAAAATACTTTTTTCATCCCAGATTTTTCGCATAATTCCTTAGCAAGTAATGCTTGGGGTTCTGTATAATAAAGGTTAGAAGTATGCATAAGCATATTAGCCTGAGTAGTTATCGCTTCAATTAAACCTTGATCTTGATGACCAAAGATATTTACGCCAATTCCACTAGTAAAATCGATATATTTATTACCCTCAAAATCATATAATGTTGCATTTTTTCCATATTTAAACGCCACACTACGTTTATAAGTTGGGCATATATATTTAGTATCTAATTCTTTAATATTCATCAAAATCACTCCTTAAATTATTATTTAAACATTGTTCCGATACCTTCATCGGTAAGTATTTCAATTAATAAGGCATGTGGTACACGCCCATCAATTATAAAAACTTTATTTACTCCTAATCGTTTTGCTTCAATGCAACAATCAACCTTAGGAATCATTCCACCAGTTATAATTCCCTCTTTAATCAATGATTTTATTTCACTAATGTTTACAGTCGATATTAATGATGAATCATCATCTTTATCTCTTAATAAACCTTTAATATCTGTCATTGAGATAAAGCTTAAAGCATTAAGTTCTCCTGCAATTTTAGCTGCGGCTGTATCAGCATTAATATTATAAGTATTTCCTAATTCATCATAGCCAATTGTTGAGATGACTGGAATGTAACCTGCATCTAATGCACTATAAATTGGTTTTGGATCAATATTAATAACTTCTCCAACATAGCCTAATGTATCATTAATTCTTTTAGCTTTAATCATATGACCATCTATACCAGATAATCCAATGGCATTTCCACCTTTTTTATTGATTAATTTAACTAAATCTTTATTTGTTTTACCAGCTAAAACCATTTGAACGATATCTACAGTTTCAGAGTCAGTCACACGAAGTCCATTAATAAATTTAGATTCCTTACCAACACGAGTTAACATATCTGATATTTCTGGTCCCCCACCATGAACTAATACTACTTTTATACCAATTGTTGAAAGTAACACTAAATCTTGCATAACACAATCTTTTAATTCTTCATTAATCATGGCGTTTCCACCATATTTAACAACAATAATTTTTCCACTATATTCTTGGATATATGGAAGAGCATGTATCAATATTTCAGCTCTTAAAGCATTCGTTAATTTTTCCATTAGCTTCTATAATCTCCATTTATTTTAACGTACTCATATGTTAAATCACACCCAAAAGCTGTTGCATTAAAGTTACCATCTTTTAAATCAATTAAAATTTCAATAACGTCTTCTCCTAAAATTACTTTTGCATGTTCTTCAGAAAAATCAATTCCTGCTCCATTTTGGCAAACATTAAGTACGCCTTTAGTGCTCTTGAATGATACATCTATTTTAGTTACATCTAAATTAGCTTTACTATAACCAAGTGCACATAATACACGTCCCCAGTTAGCATCACTTCCAAACATTGCCGCTTTAAATAAACTTGAACAAATAACTGATTTTGAAGCTAAAATTGCATCATTTTTAGTTTTTGCGTTTATAACATGGCATTCCAGTAGCTTTGTAGCCCCTTCACCATCTTTCGCAATAGCTTTAGATAAATATAAAGTAACGGCATTTAAAGCTTCTTTAAATGCATAATATGCATCATTTTTAGTTGTAATCTTTTCATTTAATGCTAAACCATTTGCTAAAATACTTAACATATCATTAGTTGAAGTATCTCCATCAACAGAAATCATATTAAATGTATCAACTACATCTTCACTTAATAGTTCTTGAAGTAATGATGGTTCAATATTAACATCTGTTGTCACAAAAGCAAGCATAGTTGCCATATTTGGATGAATCATTCCACTACCTTTGGCAATTCCACCAATATGGCAGATTTTTCCATCTATTTCAAATTCAAAAGCAATTTCTTTTTTAACTAAATCAGTTGTCATAATTGCTTCACTTGCTTCATCACTTCCATCACTCTTTAAAGAGGCTACTAAAGCATCCATTCCTTTTTCAAATGGTTCAATATTCATTTGTTGACCGATAACTCCAGTTGAAGCTATTATTATATCATTTTTATTTATTTTTAAAGAATTTGCTAGTAATTCACAAGTCTTTAAAGCTATTTCAACGCCATTTGCATTACATGTATTAGCATTTCCACTATTACAAATAATTGCTTGGGCTATATTGTTTTCTAAATTGTTTTTTGTAACAGTTATTGGCGCTCCATAAACAAGGTTTGTTGTATAAACACTTGCAGCAGAGGCTAATACTTCACTATAGATTAAGGCTAAATCTTTTTTAGTCTTATTTTTACGGATTCCAGCATAGATTCCTGAAGCTTTAAATCCTTTTGGGGCACAAACGCCACCTTCAATTTTTTTCATAATAACCTCCTAAATGTTTAATCCCGTAGTTATAGGACACCCAAGTAAAATATTCATTGCTTCTATTGCACTTCCACTTGCACCTTTTCCCAGGTTGTCAAAGCAAGCATAAATATTTATATTATCATCATTACCTAAAACATAGATATCTAAATTATCTTTATCACTATAAGAATTAGAAGCAATAAAGCCTTCTAAAGCTTCTTCGCTACCTAATGGCATAATCTTTACTACGCCTTCTTTATTATTATAAAAATCACTTAGTTTTTGATGAATTTCTTCTTTTGTGAAATTTTCTTTTAAAAACTTCTTATGTAAACCAACTGTTACAATCATACCATTATAGTAATCACTTACAATTGGGTTAAATATTGGCTTTGTTAGAAGCCCACATACACCAACCATTTCTTTTAAATGCTTATGATTTTGGGTTAAACCATAAATTCTTGGTGAATCAAGTAAAATACTTCTATCATTTTCATTATAACTTTTAATCATCCCCTTACCACCACCACTATAACCAGTAAGAGATGTCGCAGTTAAAGGATAACTTGCATCAATGATTCCTAATTTAATAAGCGGATAGACAATCGAAATAAATCCTGTCGCATGACATCCTGGATTTGAAATTCTTTTTGAATTCTTAATATTATAATAAAATTCATCCCCAAGTTCACTAAACCCATACGCAAAATCGGGATTTGTACGGTTAGCCGTTGATGTATCAATAATTCTTACATTTGGATTAGTTACAAGAGTTAAGGCCTCAAGTGCTGCTTGGTCCGGTAAGCATAAGAATGTTATATCTGATTCATTTATCATTTTTGCGCGCATATTTATATCCTTACGCATATCATCCGATAGTAATAATAACTCAATATCACTTCTATTTGCTAAGCGTTCATATATTCTTAAGCCTGTTGTTCCTTCTTTTCCATCTATAAAAATCTTTGCCATCTTTTATAGCTCCTTTTTAAGTAATTCAATTTGTTCATTAACACTTTCTATCGAAGATGCTCCTTTGGAATTCCTTCTAAAAGTCGCATTTTCTAAGTTTATTGCATCAAAGATTAATTCATCAAATAAATTCGAAAATTCTAAATATTCTTCTAATTTCAAATCCTCAAGCACAGTTTCTTTATCAATGCAGTAAGCAACTAATGTTCCTGATATTTTATAAGCATCTCTAAAAGGCATTCCTTTTTTAACTAAATAATCAGCAACGTCTGTTGCATTTATAAAGCCCTTTGCAGCAGATGTTCTCATATTCTTTTTATTCACCTTAATAGTATCAAGCATACTACTAAATACACTTAAACATTGTTTGACAGTATCAATTGCATCAAAAGTAGCTTCTTTATCTTCTTGCATATCTTTATTATAAGCTAATGGTAGACCTTTTAAAATCGTATATAAAGCCATTAAATCACCATATACACGCCCTGTTTTACCACGAACAAGTTCTGCAATATCCGGATTTTTCTTTTGAGGCATTATTGATGAACCAGTCGAATAAGCATCATCTAGTTCAATATATTTAAATTCTGAGGAACACCATAAAATAATTTCTTCACTAAAACGTGATAAATGCATCATAATTGTAGCGATATTGCTTACTAAATCTAGACAAAAATCACGATCTGATACTCCATCTAAGCTATTTTCTGTAATCCCATCAAAGCTTAATAATTTAGCTGTATAATTTCTATCAATATTGTAAGTTGTCCCCGCTAAAGCACAGCTACCTAAAGGCATTTTATTGATATGCTTATAAGTTTCATTTAATCTTACTAAATCTCTTTTTAGCATAAATCCATAAGCAAGTAAGTGATTAGCAAATGTTATTGGTTGTGCTCTTTGCAAGTGCGTATAACCACTCATAATTGTATCTTTATTATTAGATGCTAAATTAATTATAACTTCGATTAAATTTTTAACTAACGTTATAATTTCATTTGTTTCTTCTTTTAAATACATTCTAATATCCAAGGCAACTTGATCATTTCTACTCCTAGATGTATGAAGCTTTTTGCCAACTTCACCAATCCGAGCAGTTAATTCAGCTTCAATAAACATATGTATATCTTCGGCTTCATAATCAAATTCTAAAATACCATTTTTTATATCTTCTAAAATGACAAGTAATGCTTCAATAATTGTCTTAGAATCATCTTTATCAATAATGTTTTGTTTACCTAGCATAGTAGCATGGGCAATAGATCCTAAAATATCTTGTTCAAACATTCTACAGTCAAATGATATTGATGAATTAAAATCATTAACTTCTTTATTTAATTCTTTTTTAAATCTTCCTGCCCACATCTTTGCCATATTAGTTACCTTTTTTATCTAATAATGCTTTTACAGTAACTGGTAATCCAAACAAGTTAATGAACCCTTCAGCATCATTTTGGTTGTAAACATTATCCTCATCAAATGTAGCCATTGCTTCATTATATAATGAATAAGGACTTGTAATTGATGCTGGTGTAATGTTACCTTTATATAATTTTAATTTAACAGATCCAGTCATAGTTTCTTGAGTTTTATCAACAAATGCACTCAAGCTTTCGCGTAATGGTGTAAACCATAATCCGTTATATACAAGTTCAGAGAACTTTTGAGCTACTCCAAATTTGAAATGTTGAGTTTCCTTATCTAAGCAAATTGATTCTAAATATTCATGTGCCGCGTATAAAATAGATCCTCCTGGAGTTTCATAAACGCCACGACTCTTCATACCTACTAAACGATTTTCAACTAAATCAATAATTCCGATTCCATTTGCTCCACCAATTTTATTTAGTTCTAATAATAAATCAACAGCACTGTATTTAACACCATCAAGTGTTGTTGGAATACCTTTTTCAAATCCAACTGTTACATATGTGGCTTTATCTGGTGCAGCCTCAGGAGATACACCCATTTCTAAAATCTTATCATAGTTAGGTTCATTAGATGGACTTTCTAAATCTAGTCCTTCATGTGATAAATGCCAAATGTTCTTATCTTTTGAATAATTTGTTTCTCTTGAAATTTTTAAAGGAATATTATGAGCCTCAGCATAATCTATTTCTTCATCACGGCTCTTAATATCCCATATACGCCATGGAGCGATGATTGTCATATTTGGAGCAAAAGCCTTGATCGCAAGTTCAAAACGAACTTGGTCATTTCCTTTACCAGTACAACCATGACAAATTGCATCTGCACCTTCAGCTAAAGCAATTTCAACAATACGCTTTGCGATAATAGGACGCGCAAATGATGTACCTAATAAATATTTATTTTCATATTTTGCCCCAGCTTTTAAAGTTGGGAAAATGTAATCTTCAACAAATTCTTGTGTTAAATCTTCAATGTATAGTTTAGAAGCCCCAGTTTTAATTGCTTTTTCTTCCAACCCTTCAAGTTCATCAGCTTGACCAACATTACCACTTACAGCGATAACTTCGCAATTATAATTTTCTTTTAACCAAGGGATGATAATAGATGTATCTAATCCTCCTGAATACGCTAATACTACTTTTTTAATTTCTTTTTTCATTGTTTTCCTCCTAGAATATAAAAAAATCTCTTTCAATTACTTGAAAGAGACGAATAAATCGCGGTACCACTCTAATTGCTATCATTTAAGATAACCACCTTAAAATCTTAACGCGATTAACGTTTGCTTTTTTAGGGCAAAATCTCCCAAGTACGTTTCACTTATTATTTGTTACTAGACTCACACCAACTCTAGCTCGCTTAAACTCTAAATAAATTACTCTCTTGTTCACAGATATATAAAATTAGTATTATTTTACCATCTTTTACACATTTGTCAACTACTTTTATTTAGTTAATTTTATTTTACATTATTAGATGAATTATGTCTATAAAATATCTAGAAAATCATTCTTTAAATAAAAAAAGACTATTTGTTTTCACAAATAATCTTTTAAATTTAAGTAATTATCTTAAAGAAATAACTCCACTTTCTAGTTTCCAAATATTTTCCATATCAAATTGGCAAACATTTATCCAGAATGATTCATCAGCTAATTTCCATAAATCAGTTAAATTCATTGAAGCAGTATCTTTACCCATTCCATATGAACCAACAGAAATTGTATTATTGTGTATAACCATTAAATCATCTTGAGAGCGTCCAGTTAAAGCTCTATTTTCAGTTTGTTCTGTAATTAGAGTAGTTTGAGCTAAAACGTTAGTTAAAACGAAATTACCAGCACTCTTATCTGATCCACCTAGGATACCTCCACCATACTTTTGAGCATTAATACTTCCTCTAAAGTAAGCATTGATAACTTGAACGTTATTATCCGCTTCGTTTTTATAACGACCTATTAAACCACCAAGATATTGACCACTAACTGAAGCAATACCACTATTAATATCAGCTTTAACTAAAATGTCTGTTACAACAAATGAATAGTATTTGTCTACGTCTCCAAGTAAGCATCCAACTAAGGCACCTGCATAACGAGATGTACAAGTAACTTCGCAATCTACTACTGAGATTCTATCCATAGTATTCGTACCAGCATTTACTGTACCTACTACTGTGGCAATAGATTCTGAACCAACTGATTTACAATTTGTAAATTTACAATTATAAATAGAAGCACCGTTCATATATCCAGCTAATATAGCAACACCACGAGTTTGTGATGCACATGTTTGTTCAACATAGCAATTATCAAAGTTTAAGTTTCTAATTTGTGCATTACCAGCAATTGCTCTAAATATACCAATTGTTTGACCTAAAGATTGAATATTTTCTTTAATATATAATCCGCTTATTGTGTATCCATTACCTTCTAATAAACCTTTAAATTGGTAAGATAAATTAGTTGTTAATGTCCAGTTATAATTAGTTAAATCAATGTCATTAACTAAACCATAAGCTAAAGCTGTTGCATCTTGTACAGTTGCCATAGTATGTAATTCTTCAGCAGTTGAAATTGCTCTCATTTGTTCAATTCCAGTTTTTCTACCAGTTGAATAATCACCATATTCATTACCATTATCAACTAATACATATAAATCTATTTTATTTCCTGGAGATGTTAAATCAAGTTTAGCATTGAAGCTATAATCATCTAAAACAATTTTCTTAGCTCCAACTATAGTTACTGAACCATAATTAGCCATTGCTTTAATTTGAGCAGCAGTTGGTCTAGCTGATCCAGAAGGTACAGCAATAACGTAAACATCACCAACGCAATAAGAAACATCACCGCTTACATTTACTGAATCATTTAAAATATAATCTCCTGTAAAGTTTTCTACTGTTAATGGTTCATTAGTTCCAATAACTTTTAATGAATAATTAAATTCATATTTAATATCGAATCCAACTAATTCTACTAACACGCTAACAGTATATGTACCAGCTGTAGCTGTATTAAAACTTTCAATAACGTTTGAACCCATCTTATAAGTAAATGTTATATTATATTGAGAGTCATTTAATACTTTCTTTGTTTTAGAATTTCCATCTTTTACTGATAATGTTGGTTCAACATATTGTTCACCTTGAAGAATAAAATCAGTCTTTTTATAACCAATTACTTCACCAATTGCAGGAGTGTAATTTTGTAATTTTATAGTAAATGGTACTTCACGATATTCTCCATTTACAGTGAAACTTGCAGTTAAAGTAACCACTTCATCTACTATTAATTGTTCGCGACTAACTATTGCAGTTGCAGCATAATATTCCTCTGATACAAATGTTTCACTTATTTCAACATATTCAGAATCTGATTCCCAATAGATCTTAGTTCCATTAATATTAGCTTGTAAGACAATATCAAGATAAATTGCATCAACATTTCCAGCCATTGTTAAAGCATCCATAATATCAGCAATTTTATCATCAGTTTCAGTCATGCCTTCAGTATATTGAGTTTTTACAATATGATTATATTCATCAGCTGATGATTTTGATAAGTTTGCACCTACTTGATTACCTTCACAATATGTTAATAAACTTGGATTTGTAACTTTTAAGAAATCGCCAAGGTTAATAGAACCATCAGAGTTTCTTAATAAACTATGTAAATTTGCAGTTTTATCTGGCATTGTAACACTAGCAAAATCACTATCTTGAATATCGTCAGCAACTTCACCTACAGCATATGGTTTTGTACTTTCACCATGGATAAAATCACCAATTGCATATGTTTTCATAACACTATTAAATGTTAGACGCATTATTGAATATCCAATAGAACCACAGAAATCATCACCATTTAAAGTACTAAATCCACCAGGTTGAGTACCAGCATTTGAGTATGATAATAATCCATAATATGCATTATTTGCAACTGATGCTGTTCTTGCTAGGTTAAAGTTATCTTTTCCACCAGTTCCTGTTCCGCTTCCAGATGTACCATTATTAAATGAAGTACAATTCTTAACGAAAATAGTACCCGGATTTGAGTTATCAGTAAATCCATGTAATCTATTATTGAAAGCTACACAGTTTTCAACATAAACATTACCTTTAATACCAGAACCACCAAGTTTGAATCCGTTTCCGTCTCCTTCGGCAGTAGAGGCATCATCAATTAAAACACCATTATTAAATGCAACGCAGTTAATAATTGTTACTGTTCCGATTGGACCTGTATCACTCTTTGCATATAAATCCCATCCGTCATCTGAGTTATTATAAGCAATACAACTATCAAATACGTTTCCATGACCAACAGTTAATTTAGCAGCGAATCCATCAGCATTTTCACCTGTAGCATCACAGTTATTAAATGATGTACATCCAATAATTAAGTTATTAGATGGCCAAGTATCAATTGTTGCTTGTAATGTTGAATTCCAACGAGCAATTTGGATACCTGTATCTCTACATTCAGTAGTTACAACATTTTGAATAATATTGTTGCTTCCACCTACTAAAATACCATTATCTCCAGCACCTTTTATAGTTAGGTTTTGAATAATCCAGTAATTAGAGTTAATTTGAATACCTCTATTTGCGTCAGCAAGTTCTTGTTTGTAAAAGCTAAACACAACTTTAGAAGCATCAACTGATGACCCTTTTATTGTTATAGGATTAGCTCTTGTACCATTTGAGCCATTTGGCAATACGATTCTTTTACTTAAATCATATGTTCCATCTAAGCATATAATTGTAACACCTGCAGTCGCAAAACGACATGCACTTCTAATATCAAGTGGATCTGTTAGTGTTCCAGTAGCATCTGCTTTTCCAGTTGGAGAAACATAATACGTTCCAGCATCTAATCTCCAGCGAGCATAAATATCTGTACCGTTTTGTGGAACAGTTACATATTCTACTGCATTAGCTAATTCTTCATCAAAATACCAGCCAACGAATGTTGCATTAGGTCTAGTTGGTTCTTCCAATTCGAATTTAGTATTATAGTCAGCCTTTAATGTTGCTTCAACAGTATCAGCACTATAATAGTGAACTGGAAATTCAACTTTTCTAATACTCCAGCTTGCATATAGTTTTATATTATTGTTTGGCATTATACCATCAAATGCTTGCGTTAATTCTGCATCAAGATACCAGCCCTCGAATACATAACCACTTTTAGTTGTCTTAGTAGTCACTGTTGCTCCTGCTTTAAATGTTTGGTTGTAAACTCTTACTCCACCATTTGCTTCAAACTCAATAGTATAACTTTCTGTACCTTGAGTTGGTGTAGACGTCTCAGTTGGTGTAGACGTTTCAGTTGGTGTAGATTCTTCAGTTGTTGTTGTTGTATTTGAAGGATCTTCGTTTGTGTTACATGACATTAAAACAAAAGGAATTACTGCAAGTAAAAATAGGGATAGCCCCTTAAATCTTCTTTTCATACTTTCACCTCATATAGTTTTACACATATATATTAAATGTAAACGTTTTAAAAGTCAACTAAAATACTACTGAAATAGTAGAAATTTAATAATTTCTTCCTCATATATAAGTTTATTTTCCAAAATATAGTAATTATTTTTACCTTTATAAATATTGTCAATTATTAGTGTATCGTTATTTATTTTTTTATTTTGCAAGCGATTATTAGGATAAAGAATTTTAGATAATAAAAAAGATTTAAAGTTCTTTTTTTGATATCTTAAATAATCAATTGTTAGCTTAAATAAATAAATTGTAAATAAAATACTATTTAATCCTAGATGAAAGAAAACTGTTATAAATGTTAATAAAATTAAAAATAATAAAGATATTATTCCCATTAATTTCATTACCTTTTTATATGGCATAAAATTCGATAAAATGGAAGTTATAATCATAAATCCATCAAGTGGGTAAATTGGCAATATATTAAATATTAATAAAATAATATTGAATGTCTTAAAAGAATCTGAGAATGGTAAAAATAACCCTAATATTAATAATATAATATTAATGAATACTCCCGCACTATAAATGATAAGTTCTTCTTCATTTGTTTTGTTTTTATCTATATTACAATTTATATAGCACCCAAAAGGCAGTATTGTAATAGAGATTACTTCTAATTTTTTTAATTTAATAAATATTAAATGTCCTATTTCATGGAAAAATAAAATTAGTAGCATAATTAAAAACTCTTTAAAATATGGTGATAGCACCGCACTTATTACAAAAAAATAAAATGAATAATGAATTTTAATTTTCTTCATAATTAACAATTAATAATGATGAAGCAATAGCCTCTAAATCATCTGTTTCAATATAGTAAATTTTATTTTCTTTAGTTTTTCCTATTACATCACCTATATTTATGTATTGATATATATAACAATACGTTTTATCGAGTCCATAAACCATAATCGTTTCTTCATTGTCTTTTTGAATAATTACATATTTTCCTAATTCATTTTTACCAACATGACAAACAAGTCCACTTTCTATTGCTTTTATTTCTGAAGAATAATTTTCGATAGTTATAACTTTATTATCGATTTGATAATCTCTTACTTCATTTTTTGATGCTGAAACTTTACTTTCTTTTATAATACCTTTAAAAAAATCTCCTTGAAAAACTGTTGAAATAGTTGATAAATTCATATCTTTACTTATAATATTCTTAACTCCATCTATACTAATAATACTAAATTTTAGAGTTTGACCTACAAATAAAACAGATAATAATAATAAACATATAGATAATTGTATTCTTAATTTTTTTGACATTATAATCACCCATTAATTATATGTGAGATTTTATTAAATAATATCATTTTCTAAAAAACTAAAATACTTATTTTCGCAAACAATTAAATGGTCAAGTAAATTAATATCTAAAAGCTCACACATTTTTTTCATTTTATTTGTTACTTCAATATCACTTTTTGAAGGGTTAACATCAAGTGAAGGATGATTATGGATTAAGATAATTCCATAACAATTTAATTTTAAACCTTTTGTTATTATTAATTTATAGTCAAAATGGATTCTTGCACTACCACCTTCACAAATGTGATTACATTCAATTATTTTGCATTTAGGATTAACATAAATTACATAAATATTTTCGACTTTAGCGAATTCTATTTTCGGTTTAATATATTCGAATATTTCTCTTGGTTCTTTTAAATATATTTCAATTCTTTGATTATTTTTACATCTTTTTACAAACTCAAACATTGCTAAAATAATAGCTCCTTTAAAGTTCTTTATGCCAACTATTTTTTTTAAATCATTCAATTTTAAATCGCATAGCATATTTAAGTTGCTTACAGAATTAATAACTAATTGGGCAAGTTCAATTGAAGATTTATCTTTACTGCCATTTCTTAATATTATTGCCAATAGTTCTTCATTTGATAATGCTTTTGCCCCATCTCTTATAAGCTTTTCAACTGGTCTATTTTCTTCATTCATTTCTTTAATTTTCATATTATCACCAATTAATATAATTACATCAATATTATAAATTACTAAAAAAACAAGATAAAAACTATCTTGTTTTAATTTATTAAATATTTTCTAGCTATACTTATAAAATGAAGTGACCCAGTTATCACAATCAATTCATTCTTATTCGAATTATTTATTGCATTTGAAACTGCTTCTTTATAATCACCAACTACTCTAATACTTTTATCATTAGCGAATTCATCTAAATTTATAGCTCTTTGATCATCAATAGTTGTGATAATTAATTCATCTGATTTCTTTTTTAAGATATCAATCATCTCTAAATAGGCTTTATCTTTTAATGCAGTAAAAATTATTTTAACTTTTTTCTTCTTTTTAATAACATCTAAAGAATTAATAAGCGCATTAATGCCATCTATATTATGAGCTCCATCAATATAAACTAAAGGGTTATCTTTTATTTTTTCTAAGCGACCTGGCCATTTAGCGTTTAGAAGCCCTCTTTTTATTTCCTTTATTGTAAAAAACAAATCCATGTCTTTTATAAATTCATTTAATCTTAAAATTGCATAGATTGCTAAAGTAGCATTATAGGCTTGATGGATACCTAATAAACTAACTTTAAATTTAGTATTAAATACTTTAAATTCAGTATATTGGCTTATTTTTATATTAGCAATATCTTCTTCTAATTTTATTTCTTTAAGTTCACAGATATCATTTGATTTATCAATAAACAATTGATGAAGTTGATTGTTATAACATGTAATTAATAATTTGTCTTTTCTAATAATACCTAGTTTATGCATAGCTATTTCTTCTAAAGTATTACCTAAACTTTGCATATGGTCATACCCAACATTAGTAATGATTTGCATTTCTGAATTAATAATATTGGTTGCGTCAAGTAAACCTCCCATACCGCATTCAATAACCGCTATATCTATTTTTTGATCTTTAAAATACATAAAACACATTAAAGTTGTGAGTTCAAAAAATGTTACAATATCATTATCTTCTTCTAATATTCTTTTGGATAAATCGTATAAAATATTAGAATATTTAACAATGTCAAGATCACTAATATATGAATCATTAATCTCTATTCTTTCATTAAAACAGATAACATATGGTGACGTATAAAATCCTACTTTATATTTTAAAGAAAGGATACTTTTTAAATATGCACATGTTGATCCCTTTCCATTTGTTCCAGCTACATGAATGCTTTTAAACGAATTTTGAGGGTTACCCAAAATATTAGCACATTTCTTCATTCTATCTAAGCTAGTTTTAGGGGCTTTTTTCTTAATATTTTGCAACCAATTTAAGGCGTCTTCTACTTTAGTGAACATATTAACCTCGATTAAATAATGATATTTTATATTATATCATAATTTAAAGAAAGGAACTGATTTTTTCAGTTCCTTTCTATTATTTTAATTCTTTTTTAATAATTTCAATATTCTTTAGAATTTCATCATATTGAATTTGATATTCTTCTTGTTTTTTAAGTTCAAGATCAATTTTTGCTTTTGGAGCTTTGCTAACAAAAGCTTCATTTGCTAGCATTTTTTTGCTTCTTTCTAATTCTTGCGCTAATTTTTCTAAATTTATTAAATATTTATTATAAACTTCATTTAAATCAATTAAATCACTACTTGGAATATAAATATTATATGACGATGAAACTACTACGACCATTCCCTTTGAATCTTGAGGAGTTGTTGTTATATTTAAAGTTTCAGGATTAGAAAATCTATTTAAATATGGCGTAAGATTTATAAAGCTATCTTTAACTTCATTACTACGTGCTTCAATAGTTATATTAATTTTTACACTTGGAGCTTTTTGGGCTTTAGCGCGTTCGTTACGAATTAATGTAATATATTCAATCATTGTATCAATAGCTGTAAGTTCATTAGTAAAATTGAATTCTTCTCTTACTTTAGGCCATTCATCAATCATAATAGAATCTTTATCATGAGGAATTGTTTGATATATTTCTTCAGTAATAAATGGAATAAATGGATGTAACATTTTTATAATATTGTTTAAAACGTATAATAAAACATTTTTAGTAGAATTAATATTTTTAATATCATTACTTTGTAAATCAACTTTTGATAATTCAACATACCATGAAGCAAAATCATCCCAAACAAAGTTATATAAATATTTAGCCACTTCACTAAATTCATATTTATCAAAATAGGTATTAACATTAGTAATAACATCATTTAATTTTTTTAAGATCCATTTAGAGGCACTATTAAGTTCATTAACTTTTAGAGGTTCGGGCTTAAAATCAGCACCTAAATTCATATTAACATAACGTGATATATTCCAAATTTTATTTAAATAATTCCATGATGATTCTACTTTAGTTTCATCAAATCTTAAATCTAATCCTGGAGATGAATTAGTATTTAAGAAGTATCTTAATGAGTCTGTTCCATATTTTTCAATTACATCAAATGGATCTATTCCATTACCTAAAGACTTACTCATTTTTCTACCTTCAGAATCTCTTATTAAACCATGCATTAATATTTCTTTAAAAGGAGCTTTATTTGTAAATTCGATACCTTCAAATAACATTCTTGAAACCCAGAAGAATATAATATCATATGCTGTAACAAGGACATTTGTTGGGTAATAACGATTAAAATCATCAGTCATTGTTGGCCAACCTAAAGTTGAAAATGGCCATAATGCACTACTAAACCAAGTATCAAGTACATCTTCATCTTGAATATAACCATCACCAGGATTTTCTTCTTGAACTAATACAGAGTCGCCTTTATACCATGCTGGAATACGGTGACCCCACCATAATTGACGTGATATGCACCAATCTTGAATATTTTCCAACCAACGTTCTAATGTTGTCATAAAACGTTCTGGTACGAATTTGTATTCTTTATTATCTAAAACTTGTGCAGCTAAAATATCCATTTTAACAAACCATTGTTTTGATAAACGAGGTTCGACAATTACACCAGTTCGTTCAGAATGACCTACACTATGAATATGCTTTTCTATTTTAACAAGTAGATCTTTTTCTTTTAAATCATTAACTAAATTAGTTCTCGCAATAAATCTATCTTGCCCTTCATATTTAAAGGCCATTTTATTCATTGTCCCATCATCATTCATGCATAATGGCATAGATAAATTATGACGTTTTGCAACTTCAAAATCATTAGGATCGTGAGCTGGTGTAACTTTAACTACCCCTGTTCCAAATTCCATATCAACATAAGAATCTCCAATAATAGGGATAATTACATCGGTATTTGGTATATATACTGATTTTCCTATTAAATCTTTATATCTTAAATCATTTGGATTAACCATTACTGCTTGGTCAGCAAACATAGTTTCAGGTCTGGTTGTTGCAACAACTACTTCCCCACTACCATCTACTAATGGATATTTAAAGTAATAAAATGCACCTTCGATATCTTTATGATCTACTTCTATATTTGATAACGCTGTTTTAGCTTGAGGATCCCAGTTTATTATTCTTTCACCTTGATAGATATATCCTTTTTTATATAAAGAAATAAATACATGATTAACTGCTTTTGATAATGTTTCATCAAGTGTAAATCTTTCTTTTGAATAATCCAAACTTAATCCTAAAGCTTTCCATTGTGAACGAATTATTTTAGCATATTCTTCTTTCCATTCCCAAGATACCTCTAAGAATTTTTCACGTCCTAAATCATAACGTGATATTCCTTGACTCCTTAATTTTTCTTCAACTTTTGCTTGGGTTGCAATACCGGCATGATCCATTCCTGGTAACCATAAAGCATCATAACCTTGCATTCTTTTTCTTCTTATTATCATATCTTGGATTGTCGTATCCCACGAATGACCTAAATGTAGTTTACCTGTAACATTTGGTGGTGGTAAAACTATTGTAAATGGTTCTTTACTTTTATCTCCTGACTTAAAATATTCACCTTTAAGCCAAAAATCATATTTATCTTGTTCAACTTCTTTATGATTATATTTAATTCCTAATTCTTTCATCAACGTATTCCTCCTTGGTTATTGAAAATATTTTTGCATCTATAATTTCATTATTATATAATTTTCTATATTGTCTAATTAATCCTTCATAATTAAAGCCACATTTCATAATGACTCGTTCGCTACGAATATTAGTACTTTCACAAGCAATAGAGATTATAGTAGTTGTTTTATCACTAAAACCATATTTTAAGATTGCTTTACACGCTTCAGTTGCATAACCTTTATTTTGATATTTTGGGTTTATAGAAAATCCTATTTCCTTTGCATTAACATTTTTACGGTTAGTATTATTATATAAGGAAATTGTTCCAATCATTTTATTTTCTTTTTTAGAAACTATGGCAAATGTATCAGACTGATAAATAAATGATGCAATTATGTTCCTTGTAACACCAATAGAAGTATGAGGTTTCCACCCAGCATTACGTCCAACTTCTTTTAATTTCGCAAATTCATAATAATCCTTATCATCAGTAAAATGGAAATCTCTAATTATTAAATTCAATGTCTCAATTTTCATTAGAACCTCCTAAAATAAAAAAACATCCTAATCTAAGGACGTATAAACGCGGTACCACCTTAGTTCTAGAATGTCTAGCTCTCAAATATCTTTAACGGAATCATCCGGCATAAACTACTACTATTTCGTAAATGCAGCTCCAAGACTACCTTCTTCTAAATGAATATTGTGATTTTCACCATGCATCACATCTCTTTAAAAATTCAAATAAAATACTCTTCTTTTCTTCGCTTTTATTTATTTTATCTAATTAAATATAATTTGTCAATTAAAAATCTTAAGCTTTTCAAATTTATTGAACTATATTTATTATAATAGTCTTCTAAGGTTTTAAGCATTAACTTTTTATTTTTAAGATTTAAATCATTATATATTTCTTTTAAGTCATCCAAATTATAAGATTTAATTATATCTTGATAAATTTCATTATCAATTTCTTTTACTGTTGTACAAGAAGAGCAATATATTAAACCCTCGTTAGTTATAAATTTAGCTTCTTTAATCTCTTTCCCACATTTACTACAAGTATTAAAATCAGGTTTAATGCCAAATACTTTAAGCATTTTTATTAAGAAAACTATTAATATATCAATTTCATTACAATCTTTATTTAAATCATTCAAAATTCTGATTAAATAATTAAATATTTTTAAATGATTATCTTTAGAATCTAAATTATTAATTACATCAAGTATGATTGATGCAGTTAAAACTTTATTAAAATTTTCTTTTAAATTAGAAAATGAATTTATAAGTTCATATTCAATAACAGTTGGTAAAGATTTATCTGATTTTATATATTTAACATGATTTAGAGTAGTAATAAAAGAAAGGAGACCTTTCTTTTGATTTTTAGCACCATGGGCTAAGATTGACTTTTTACCATCTTTTGTATATAAATAAACAATTTTAGATGTTTCCTTATAGTCAATACTATAAGTCACTATTCCCTCTTCTATTTCTTTCATTTGTATTACCTTCACTTACTGCCTTATCTTTTAAATAATCACTAATAAGGCCGCTCTTACAAAAATTTTCTAAATAATACATTATTTTCACCTCATATTTAGTATGAGATTAATTTAGTAAATTATTCTAAAAGTTGTCTTCACCATATCCTAATGAATTTAAATCTTTCGGGCTATTGCGCCAATTCTTTTTTACTTTAATCCATAAATCTAAATGAACCTTCGAGTTTAAGAAATGTTTGATATCCATAATTGATTTTTCTTTAATTTGCTTAATTAATTCCCCATTACGTCCGATAATAATCTTCTTTTGACTATCACGTTCGACATAAATAGTCGCATAAATATCCATATAATTAGTGTTTTCTTCATTTCTTTTCATGCTTTCAATCACTACTGCAATACTATGTGGCACTTCTTCTTTTGTAAATAATAAGATTTTTTCTCTTATAAATTCCGCAATTATAAATCTTTCTGGATGACTTGATAACATTTCTTCTGGGTAATACTTTGGACCATATTCCATTTTAGATACGAGTTCATGAACTAAATGAGCTGTATTTAAGTTATTAAGCGCACTAATTGGAAATATACCTGCCCATGGATATAAGTTTTGATATAAAACAATGCATTCATCAATTTGAGCTTTTGTTTTTAATAAATCAATTTTATTAATAACTAAATAAACTGGAATTTTTAAATCTTTAATTCCTTCTAAAATAATTTCATCACCTCTTAATACTTCTTTTAAGGGTGTCGTCATAAATATAACAGCATCTACACCTTTGGTTGATGAATATGAAGCATTGACCATTCTTTTATCAAGTTCATGTTCTGGCTTATGTATTCCTGGAGTGTCAGTAAATACTAATTGATAATCAGTGGTAGTTAATATACCTAAAATGGTATTTCTTGTAGTTTGAGGTTTTGATGAAGTAATCGCAATTTTTCTTCCTAATACCTGGTTTAAAAATGTTGATTTACCCACATTTGTTCTACCTATTATGCTTATAAATCCTGATTTATATGTTGTATCAAATTTCATTTTCTATTTTATTGAAACTATATGGTAAGAAATCACTCACCTTATATGTTACATATTCTCCTTTAAGATTTGCAAGTATAACTAAAGTATCAGGGTTTAATAATTCAACTAATACTTGACGACACGCTCCACATG
This sequence comes from Anaeroplasmataceae bacterium, assembly GCA_031549865.1. Classification (GTDB taxonomy): domain Bacteria; phylum Bacillota_I; class Bacilli_A; order Acholeplasmatales; family Anaeroplasmataceae; genus JAVBPE01. The sequence goes on from JAVBPE010000016.1 coordinate 70,283, forward strand.
GTGAAATAGGATCGCTATTTTGACCTACTATCGCCATACATTTTACATCGTTTTTATTTTTATTAGATGCAATCATGCTAAATAGAGCCGTACGTTCAGCACAATTTGATAGCCCATAACTAATATTTTCTACATTACATCCATGAATAACTTCATCATTTTTAAATAAAATTGCAGCTCCTACCTTAAATTTTGAATATGGTGCATAGGCTAATTCTCTGGCTTTAATTGCTTCTTCAATTGCTTTTTTAATCATTATTATCAGTCCTTTTTATATTAGCATTATTTAATATTTCATTTTGCTTTTCTATCATTACTCTCTCATCATCTGAATTCATATGATCATAACCAGATAAATGCAGGTAACCATGTACAGCTAAGAAGCCTACTTCTCTATTCATAGAGTGCCCATAATCAATTGATTGAAGATAAGCTCTTTCCAAGCAAATAAATATATCACCCAGTGAAGAATCTGCACCTATATCAAGTGCATCATCATCTATAGTCGCAAAACTTATAACGTCAGTGACTTTATCTATATTACGGTATAATTTATTAATTTCTTGAATTTTATTATTATCAACAAAAATTATATTAAATTCCTTATCATCTATTTTTTCAAATATATGATTAATTAATTCAATATACTCATCTATATTATCTTTAGTTTCATTAAAAAAATTTATATTCATACATACCTCGTAGTAATTTATATCTAATTATAGCATTTTTTATTATATATTAAAAGAAAAAGGATTAGAATTTTATTTTCTAATCCTAAATATAATTTATTATTTTCAATCATAAAGAATTTTTTCTTTTAAGCTTTGGCATAAAATTGATTTCTCTAACTCTTTAGGATATTGTCTTAAAATTTTATCACTTATATTTACTATTTCTTCATTAGGAATAACTGTTTGAGCTGTTTCTAATAAAATTTTAGAATTATTGACTTTACAAGAAATATATCTATTCTCATTATCCCCTGTTGTCAATAATCTATCAATAAGAATTATTTCAATTAAATTATCCAATTCGCTTTCAATTTGATTTATATGGTTCATTATACTATCATAGTTAAAAAATACAATTATGCAATTAAATAATGAATCATTCAATTTTTCAATTTTATATTTTAACATGAATTGCTCCTCATTTCCTCTATATTGTTTCTTTAATCATAATTAAAGCTTCTTTAATTAATTCACTTGCTTCATTATGTGTTTTTATTATTCTTGTAGAATCAGTGGCACCAATAATTTCACCAAAATGAAAACAAGTGTCACGATGTTTTTTATATAAATTATAACATCTTAAAATTTTTTCTTTAAATGGAGCCGCAATTTTAGCTGAAATAATATATTCATCTGTTTTTTGATCTTTATTTATAGCTGAGAAACTCTTCGTTATATGGTACCCAGATTCTTCAAATAAATATCGTATATGCCCTTCAAGTGCTCTATATGCTGAAAATATATATTGGCTATAATCCTCGCATTCAATAAAATTTTTGAGATTTATAATTGATTGCTTTAAGAGTGTACACATTGATTTTGGATAATTAATTGGCAATTCTTTAAACAAAGCATAATAATCTGTATCTATTTCTGCTTTATTAATACTAGAACGATATACATCTTTAAAAATTGGCACTAATTTTTCTTCATCAATTTTTTCACTAATATATGTTAAGACCATTTGAAACAACAGAGTATCTTTACCTTGAATCAAAGTTTTACCTGTATTATATGTTGTTATACTTAATTTATCAGTTAGTAACGTTAATTTATATATATTTGCGGATGCTTTTTTTTCGAAATTCACAATAATTTCTTTATAATCTTCTGTTAAAACTTTGAAAATATCATTAATATTCTTATCATTAAATCCTTCAATTGTAACCCAACTATCTCCAGTTATTTTAATTCTTCTTTTTCTTTCAATTGCAGATTTTGCGAGTTCATCTGCTTCTTCATTATATTTATTATTACTATGTCCTTTAACATGTTCAAATGAAACTTCGAGAATATCTTTATATTTAGTTTCATAAATATAACATAACATTTTTGAAATATCTGATTTAGCATCCCATTCCTTGTTTATCCATTTTTGAACTCCAATATAATCATGATAAATTTTTATCTTTGTATAAGTATTAGTGACTGCCCAATCAAGTGCATTAATAATGCCAAAAACTTCACCTGAAATATTATTGAAGTCGCGATATTTTTCATTTTTATTACTTCCACATAATAAATGTTTATTCTTTTTATCATCAAAAATAACAACACCATAAGAAAATTCTTTTTTCTCTTCATCAAAACTACCATCAGTATATGCAACAACATAACCCTCTAATATATCAGATTCTATTTTCTCAAAATATATATCTTTATCTAATAGATAGGCTTGAGCTTCTTCATGCGAAATAAAGCTTTTATGTAGCGCTCCCTTATAGTTCCCTATTGCCTTTAAACATTCTTCCCATGTTTCATAAATCCCTGGAACATTTCCTACTTTTACTGCATAAAACCTTTTTTTAATCATAATTATTTTACCCCTATCTTTTTTAAATTATTAAAATCTATTGCTTCTTATCTTTATAATTAACAATAAAATATATTATTACTAATTATAGTAATATTTTATTTTTAAAATATAATCCCGGTTAATTATAGCATTTTTTATTATATATTAAAAGAAAAAGGATTAGAATTTTATTTTCTAATCCTAAATATAATTTTAAATTAATTTATGCGTTAAATACTTCTTTTATATATTTTACTTCTTCATTATTATCAATAATAGTTACATTATTAAATACTAAATTTGTTACATTCTTTAAATCTAATCCTTTATTTCCTCTGATTTTAACATTATTTAAAGTAATATTAGTAATTGTTTCATCATCAAGTCCTAAAATTTTTAATGCACATTTTGAATCCGTACATGTTGTATTTGAGATCGTAATATCTTTAAAATATGGAATGTCTTCTTTAGCGGCGTCATTTTTTGGGCCTTCAACCTTCATATCCATTGAAAATAAAGTATAACCCATTGTAAATATAATAGCTTCTTCTTTAATATCTTTCATATGAATATTAGAAATTTTGATATCTTTAACTACTCCACCACGTCCTAAAGCTGATTTAAATCTAATTCCAATATCTGTCCCATTAAATACGCAGTTATCAACTATAACATTTTCAATTCCGCGGCTCATTTCGCTTCCAACAACAAATCCACCATGAGCATGGTAAACTATGCAGTCATGAATATAAACATTCTTAGTAGGACGTTTAATTTGGCGAGCAATACTATCTTTTCCAGATTTAACACAAATACCATCATCACCAACATCAAACTTTGTGAATGCTATTTCGCAGTTAGTGCATGACTCTAAGTCAAGTCCATCACCATTTTGAGCATAATAACTGTTTTTAATAAAGGCATTTTTTAAAGTAAAATTATTTGTATATATTGGATGAATATTCCATGCCCCAGAGTTTTGAATTGTTACCCCATCAATTAAAACACGATCACATTCAATAATATTTACTAAAACAGGACGATAAAAATCGTAATAAAGTTTAGCAGTTTCAATATCATATGATTCACCTTTTAAAGCACCTTCATATGCGGTTTTAGTTGGAAACCAGATTCCACCTTCTTTGCCATCTATTACATATTCACTTTTCTTAAGTAAATTTGCCCATTCTTTTTTTGTAAGTTTCATTTCTTTTACAGGTCGCCATAAATCTCCGGCACCATCAATAACACCGCATCCTGTAATCGCAACGTCAATTGCATTTTTAATCATTATTGGTGATTTAGCACGTAATCTTTTTTGTCCTTCATAATCTGATTCTATAATTGGAAATTCTTCTAAATTTTTTGAAAAGTTTAAAAAAGCTCCACTTTCTAAATGTAGATTAACTTTACTCTTTATATCGATAGATCCAGTTAACCAAATTCCTTTGGGAATTACTACTGTTCCACCATTAATTGATGCTTCATCAATAGCGTTTTGAATAGCTTTAGTATTACTATCAAACCCACCAGGGATTGCTCCAAAATCAATTATATTAAATTTTTCATCATATATTTTTGGTAATTCAACTTTAAAATTCATAATATACACCTCTTTTAATTATTCTAACATTTAAAATCACCTATTACTAGGAAAAAATAACACAAATTAGTTTATTATTTAGTAAAAATAATATTCTTTGTAAATATTTATATTGCAAGGCGTTAAAACCCTTGGCATGGAGTTAGAGATATTTCTTAAGTGTAAAAAGTAGGTGATAAGTATGGTAAATTCATTTATTAAACTTAAATTTTATTTTATTAGGAAATTATGTGCGTTTTTATTACAAGCATAATTAATTTTATAACGGCTATTATTAATTTAATAAAAGTTAATAAGAAATTAAAGTAATAAAATAAAAAAGCATCTATGACCCGCCAAGTTGTTAGATGCTCTTAGTAACATACACTAGGAGTATCATAACTCCTTGCTTTATTTTTATTATATCTTATTTTAGATTTATTACAACTATTACTTTATATTTTCATATCTTTCTAATATTCTCGCAACTAATGGATGACGAATAACATCATAGCGATCAAATTCAATAACTTCTATATTAGGTATATTTTTAAGTAGATTTGTCGCTTCTACTAATCCGGATTTTTTTCCACTAGGTAAATCTATTTGCGAGATGTCTCCAGTTACAACCATCTTCGAGTTAAAGCCTAAACGAGTTAAGAACATTTTCATTTGAAGTGTTGTTGTGTTTTGAGCTTCATCTAAGATAATATAGGCGTTTTCTAATGTACGTCCACGCATATATGCCAAAGGCGCAATTTCAATAACGTTCTTTTCAATTAAATTATTTGTTTGTTCAATACCAAATGTATCATATAAAGCATCATATAATGGTCTTAAATACGGATCTATTTTGTCTTTTAAATCTCCTGGTAAAAAGCCTAATGATTCTCCTGCTTCAACTGCCGGGCGAGTTAATATTAGCTTCTTTATCTTCCCATTTTTTAATTGAGTTACAGCATGGACAATACTTAAATAAGTTTTACCAGTACCAGCACTTCCAATAGAAAAGATTAAATCTGTATTATCTAAAGCTTTTACATATTCTAATTGTTTTAAAGTTTTAGGATAAATTGGTTTATTATTAAAAGTATAACCAATTACTTTTCTTCCTTCATAAAGTTTTTTAAAATCGCTTATTTTATTGGCATCAATAATAGATTTTAAATAAATAATATCTCTTTCATGAATTTGAACACCTTTAGTTGATAAATAAATTAAATGAGTAAACATCTCCTCTAATTTTTCTTGCTTCTCATTAGAATTTACAATAATGTTTCCACCATGTATATCTAATTCAATATTATATAATTGTTCTATTACTTTTAAATTTTGATTATGTGATCCACTAATATTTTTTTGATCATTTATTTCTTCTATTCTTGTTTTTAACTTCATTAAATACTCCTTTATTCATCTAAAGATACAAATTTTCCTATTGATTCTATTTTTTTCGTTAAAACTTTAACTGTATAACTTTCATCATTTTCTATAACATTTAAAACTTCTATGTTCTTAATTTTTTCTAAATTTGAAATAGTATTTTCAGTAAAGTTTTTTTCTATTAATGATATTGCATATTCTTCTGCTTCTTTTTTAGTATATGGTTTTATTATATCACACTTTTCTTTTTCTATTATCTTATTAATACTAAAGATATCGAAGAAGTTAAATTTAGTTGTTTCCTTTATATTAGCATTTTGAAAGTCATTCGATTTTGAAAAATCAAAAAGATTACCAAATAAATTTACTTGAAAATAATCTGTTGTTCTCCCTGTTTGGATATTTTCTGTATTTTTCTTATTTACTATAATATTATATTCTTCAAATACTTCGCCTAATACTATTCCTTTGGCTGTGACATAAACATTATTATTACTTGAAAGACAAGATGATATTAAAATATCTCCTTTTTTTACGTATTTATTTAGTGTTAAATTGTTTTGTCCACTATATATTTGATATGAATGAATTATACTATCTTTTGTTGCAATAATGTTACCTAATGGTTCTTTTGTAATATCCATTCTTTGGTCATCATATTCTTCTATTTTAACGTTTATTACTGACCCTTTTTTTGTTACACTTATCCAAGGATAAATTGGATATTCACTTCTTAAATTCTTTGCATATTCATTATAATCAATTGAACAAAATGTCCAAAAAAATAAAGTTCGACTTTTATTTAAAATTTCTGTTTCAATATTAACATTTATAGGAGTATCTTCATTAAATTTAATTTCTGAAATTCGATAATTATTTATATATATAACACTAATTAGTAGAATTAATCCAAATAAAAATGGGCGATGGTATTTAAATTTCTTTCTAATTTTTTTTCCATTTGTTTCAACTAATTCATAATCTATATTATTTTGATCAAAATAAAACTTTGATATTTCATTAGTCTTAAAGGTTACTTGTCCACCATCAACTATTATGTTTGATGCTGTAATGTTTTTTGTTGATTGAAAAAAATCTTCTTTTTTCATGCGTAATTCATACTTGTTCATAATTTGTCTCCAATTTAATAGTTTTTATGATTCCTGTTATTTTAAGAATGAAGCCATCAAATGATTCAACCTTTAAATTTTCTCCTATAACTTGAAAATCTTTTATTGCAATTATTTCTTTACTAATGTATTTGATTTCAACATAATCATAGATTGATAAATATTCTTTATCGTATTCAAATTTATAGTTATTCATTTTCTTCACCTATTAAATATTATGAAATGATGTGGACAAATATGACAAATAAATTTCGCATATCAAAAATGACCATAAAACATATTCAAAATGAATATTTTGTTGTATATTGTGTGAAATATTTTATTTCACATAGATTTCATTTTTATATTTTAAAATATATATTATAATCCTCGCATAGAATTTAATTTTACTGTTTTATTATTTTATTGAATTTAATTTTGAAAAAAAATCCGCAGTTGTATTTATCGTGAAATTTTTTTAATATATCAACTTTTTCTACATATTTCTACTTCTGTATTCATTATAATAAAGATATATTTTAAAAGTATGTCTTATTACCCTACAAAAATTTTGCTAAAATAATTGTATTTGATCATAAATAAATTTTTATATATTTTTACTAAAAGGAAGAGTTAGTAAATTTATATATACATTACAACATAAGGAGGAAAGACTTGTAATGATCAAAAAAATTTTTTCAGTAGTAGCCGTTTTAGTTGCATCAATTGTCATTATGTCGTTTAGCAGCAATGTAAATGCTGCATCAACGTCATGGAATTTTAAAGACACAAACTTTAAAAATCTTGGGACAATTTCATCAACTGTTACGGTCGATGGACTTGGTTTAATCGCAACTAGCGACAAAACTTTGTCTGTTAAAGCAAATAGTGTTACCGTGGATTCTACCGCTTACACTTATTGCTTAGCTTTAGGTGGGGCTGGTAGTGTTAGTGCCCGTAGCATTAAAATTCCAGTTAGTGGAACTGATACTATTAAAGTTATTACTGATGCCGCAGCATCAAGAACTTTAGCAGTTGCAAACTCAAGTGGAACTCAATTAGGCACTATCGCATCTAGTAGTACGCCAGCTCAAAAAAGCTATACTTATAGTGGAAGTTCTGGATATGTTTATTTATATTCAACAAATAGTAATATAAATATTTATAAAATCCAAGTGGATAGCACTGGTGCTTCAACTTCTACATCTACTTCTTCAAGCAGTTCAACACCTACATCAACATCTACTTCTTGGAATTTCAAGGATAGTGATTTTAAGAGCTTAGGTACTATCTCTTCGACTAAGACTATTAATAATTTATCTTTAATTGCAACAAGTGATAAAACAATGGCTGTTAATGCTAATTCTGTTACAGTAGACTCTACAGCTTATACACACTGCCTAGCATTAGGTGGAGGTGGCTCTACATCTGCTAGAAGTGTTAAAGTTCCAGTAACTGGTGCAGGTACTCTAAAGGTTACTTTAGACGCGGCTGCCGCAAGAACTTTAGTAATCGCTAATTCTAGTGGGACACAATTATCAACATTAGCTGCAGGAACTTCTGCTTCGACTAAATCTTATTCTTATAGTGGTGGCTCTGGATCTATTTATTTGTATTCATCAAATAGTAATATAAATATTTATAAGATTCAATTTGATGGCTCTGGCTCATCTTCTTCTAGTAGTTCAAGTTCTAGTTCTAGCTCAAGTAGTTCTAGTAGTGGTTCATCAACTAGTGCAACATCTTTTTCTACACTATTAAGTGAAATTTCTAAAGCTGAAGCTGCTGGTGGTGGAACGGTTTATGTAAGTGGAACAAAAATTTCATGTACAAGTCAAATCACTTTATCAAAATCAAATTCAAAAGTAAATATCGTTGGTGTTCAAAATAGTAATGGAACATATCCGATTTTAGATTTTACTTCTTTTAGATCAAGTTATATTGGAAAATCTACAAATGATTCTCAAGTTGGAGTAAGAATTACAGGAAGTTATTATACAATTAAAAATTTAATTATTGAAAAAGCTCCTGATAATGGTATTCAAATAAAAGGGACAAGTGCTGGTAACAACACAGTTGATAACTGCGTTTTAAGATATAATAATGACTCAGGAATCCAAATTACTTCTGGAGCTTATAGTAATACAATTAAAAATGTCTCATCTTATCGTAATTGTGATGTTTATACTTTAGGTGGAAATGCTGACGGATTTGCTCCTAAACTTGGTGCAGGTAAAAATAATACATTCTCTTATTGCTTTGCATGGGATAATTCAGATGACGGCTGGGATTCATATGATAAAGAAGGCGATTTAACACCTAATATTACTTATGAAAACTGTGCTGCATGGCATAATGGAGATCCAACTACATTTACTGGGGAATGGGACTTAAAGCAAGGAAATGCACTTGACACTAATTTATTATTAGTTGAATTAATTTGTAATGCTTCTTCTTCTTTTGCAACAAATTATGCAAAGGGGACAATTTCATTCCCATCAACAAGCTTCATTGCGACAAGTTCTGGTACATTAAGTGTTGCAAACTGGAAATCAAAATATGGTGGAAACCCTAATGGATTCAAATTTGGTTCTGCTTATTCTGACAATTCATGTGTAAGAACAGTTAAAAATTGTTTATCATTTGATCACGCTAAAAAAGGCTTTGATAATAACAATAGTGCTGTAAGTGCATCATTTAGTAATTGTGTAGCATTTGATAATGGTTATAACTATTATATTTCTCCATTTAAAATTACAGGTTGGAGTAATATTCAAGGCTTTAGCGGAGGAAGCTCTGATAAACTGCCTAGCGGATATAGTGTAACTGCAACTGCTTCTGCAAAGCAAACTACAATTAGAAATACAGTTAATTCAACAAAGAATTCTATTATAAGTACTGCAAAGAGTAATAAAATACCTGGAGCTGTTACTTTCAATATTTATTCTTAAAAATAAAAAAACATATTTGTAGAATTCTACAGATATGTTTTTCTTTTATTAATTATTAGTTAATGTAATGTTAGTAAATGTTACACCACATGCACGGGCAACAAATACACCAGCATATACATAATCTTTATCTACTTCAGTTAAAGAAATAGTATAATTTGCACTATCTTCATTGTTATATTGAACTGTAATAGTATTTCCTGTTTTTATTAATGTTAAATTAATAACTGTGTTAACTGCAGGTACTGCACCACCGCGTGTTCTAGTTAAGGCAGTATTATTTCTAGTCCATGAAGTATATGGGTTCGTTGTATCTAAGATACCTACTGCAGCATAGTTAGTATTAACTGTAACGTTATTATCAATATAAATATCATCTCTTACCATTAATCCAAATGCTACTTGACTGTTTGATAAAACAACATCCACTTTTGCAGTTGCTGTTAAAGTAAAGTTTTGCGTTGCATCAATTTGACTAAAATAGAATAATATTCCATCTTCACTTCCAGCTACTTTTCCTTTATTATTCTTAACTTCAAGATATACTGAAGTTCCATTATCTGTAACAGTATAGTTAGTAGTTGATGGAGCAGATCCTAAAGCTCCAAACGCTGATGCATGCCAATTACCCATTGTTTCCCATAAATCTGACCAAGATGTTGGGGCAGAGTAATCTACTTCAACATAGTTAGGATTTATGCTTAAGAATTCTTCTTCAGTTGGTGCACTAATATCGTCTTTAATATATTTAGCAATAGAATTTGTTGATGATTTTAATGATGAAGCAATTAGATAAGCAACCCATTGAGCGCCATAATTATTTGTATGTGTATTATCTCTAGATTCTACTTTTTCTATGGCTCTAGCTTGAAGTAATAATGATCCTGCAGTACCTAAACTTTCATGTAATTCTTTTGTAGAGGTTGTATTATCTACTAAAGTTACACCTAGTTCAGTTGCTAAATCACGGATACATTGGGCATAATCTCCACCAGGGAAATCAGCATTATTTGAATTCCATACATGCATACTATTACCACTATAAACACCAGTATCTGTTCTTCTTACTATTGGAGTAGCTAAAATTGGTGTTGCACCATTATCAATAGCTAATTTAATATAATAGTTATATAAATAATATTTAAATGAATTAGTAGCTGTAATATCACTATTAGAATCTGTATATCGTTGATCTGCATCAGTATCAACGTTTTGATCATTATGTCCAAAAGCAATAAATAAGTAATCTCCACTTGATATAGATGTTGTTAATGTTGTATAGTTTGCTTCTCTTGTAAAACTTCTAGAACTACGTCCTGAAATTGCTAGATTAACAACTTCTAAACTATCATCTAAGTAATATGGAAGATTAACTCCAAATCCAACACGTGGATAGTATTTAACTTGATCACTCTTATCGTTTGCAAAACTACAAGCAGTTGAATCTCCTACTATAAATAACTTATGAGCATCTAAACTTGGCACATCAGAAGTTGATGTGGATAAAGATGTCGTTAAATCAGTTGTTGGATTGCTTGATTCAGTTGGATTGCTTGTTTCAGTTGAACTAGCCTTATCGCTTGAGGTACTACTTTGTTCTGTAGTTACAGTCGATGTTAATGAATTAGGAGTTTCGCCTTCATCACATGATGTAACAGTGAATAAAAACATAAATCCTAATAAGATTGTAAAAAATTTTTTCATAATCATTTCCTTTTCTTTTTTTATATAGTATTATAATACAATATTTAAAACGTTTTTATGTGAAATTAATCTAAAATTTTGATTAAAAAAAGAACTTATAAAAATATAAGTTCTTACTTTTTATTTACCTTTTTTCAACCATGAAGGTAGATTATTATTAGATTTTGATGGTTCTGATGTTGGAACTACTGTCCCACTCTTTTTCATCTTTTTTAATTCCTTTTCACGTTCTTTTTCACGAACCTTAGCTAATTTCTTAGCTTTTCGACTAGAAAATATGCTTTCTGTATCTTCATCTTCAATTTCTTCATCTTCTTCATCAGTCTGAATATCTTTTAAAGATATTTTAGATGTAGTTTGATAATCAATATTTCGATCACTTACATTTTTAAATATTTCACTAGCTAAATCTTCAATTCCATTTTCTTTAGCTTTAAGCTCATAACCAGTAGCGATTACTGTAATTACTATTTCATCGCCTAAGTCATTATTTATAGCTGATCCAAAAATTATATTTAAATTTTTATCGCAATTATTTCTAATTTCGGCCATCGCATTTTGTGATTCAACAAGTCCTAATTTATCAGATGAAGTAATATTAACAATTGCATCAGTTGCGCCATCAATTGAAACTTCAAGTAAACTTGAGTGAATAGCTCTACGAGCTGCTTCAATAGCTCTATTTTCGCCTCTTGCAGTACCAATACCCATAAGGGCTGTCCCTTTATTAGCCATTACTGTACGAATATCTGCAAAGTCAACATTTATTAGTCCAGGGAATGTTATGATTTCAGCAATACCTTGAACCCCTTGACGTAAAACATTATCAACTTCTCTAAATGCTTCAAGCATTGGAGTTGATGGATCTACTAAACTTAGTAGTCTTTGGTTTGGAATAACGATTAATGTATCCACATGTTTACGTAACTCTTCAAGACCTATTACAGCTTTATCCATTCTTTCAGGTCCTTCAAAAAAGAAAGGTTTAGTAACAATACCAACTGTTAAGCACCCAGCTTCTTTAGCTATTTTGGCAACTATAGGGGCAGCACCAGTCCCAGTACCTCCACCCATACCGCATGTTACAAAGACCATATCAGCATCACTTATTAACTCTTTTATCTCATCAGCACTTTCAATAGCGGCATTACGTCCTACCTCAGGTTTAGCCCCAGCACCAAGTCCACGTGTTAAAACTTTACCAATTTGCATTCTTATCTCAGCACGGCTTGCTTTTAAATCTTGAGCATCTGTATTTAAAGCTACAAATTCTACTCCACGTACTTTATTTTCTATCATTCTATCGACAGCATTACCGCCAGCACCACCAACACCAATAACCATTATTTTAGGTTTTTGAGCGTCAAAGCCATCAAATTCATCAAATATCATTTTACTAACCTCCAACTTTCAAGCATTTGTCAAATATTGACAACAGTTGTAATCCTACATTATATTTTACCTAAAATTTGAATTAAAGTAAATAGAATAATCACTAAACTAAAGCATTTTAATAAATATACTTAATTTCCTCTTCTAATAAAACTCCTAGTTCGTTTAAGGCCTTTTCTTTTATTAAATTTATTAATAGGAATATATCTTTAGATTTTGCATCTTTCATATTTATAATAAAATTTGCATGTTTCATACTTACTGCTGCTCCATTTAATTCATATCCACGCATATTTAAGCTATCAATTACACGCCAAGCTGGAAATAAGCGATTATTCTTAAAAATACTACCCATGTTCGGATTTTCGATAGGCTGAGCAAGCTTTCGATCATTTAAAATCCTTTTATATACGTCTTCATCTATTTCACCTTTTATAACTCTAAAGTTTGCGCCAATAATGATTCCTTCAAAATTATGAAAAGTTGAATGGCGATATGAAAAATCTAATTCATCGCGTCTTCTTACAATCAAATTACCATGTGAATCTATATATGTAACATCAAGTAGGTTATCACTAATTGCCCCATATTGATTTCCACAATTATTATATATTGCTCCACCAAGTAGCCCAGGTATTCCAATTAAACTTTTAAAAGTTGTAATACCTTCTTTTGAAAATATACTTGCTAACTTTGTTGAACTTATAAAAGCTGTAACAAATATTTTGTCATCTATTATTTTATATTCTTCATTCAAACTCTTTAAATAGATAATAATACCTTGATATTCATCATCAAATCCTAAGACATTACTACCATTACCAATTATGTTATATTTCAAATTGTTTTTGATTATATATTCATATGCTTTCATCAAACTACTTATATCTTTTGGATAATATAAATATTTTATCTTACCCCCTGCTTTAATAGTCGTGATATCCTTAAAACTTTTATCTTTTTCAATTTTTCCTAAACAATTTTCATATACAAAATTTTCAAACATTTTTAAAATCTTCCTTTATGTATTCTAGTATTTTTGAAGCTGGCTTATCTTTTTTAAGCTTCATTTGGCTAAGTTTCATTTTTAATCTGTAACTATCATCATTTTTAATATTTGTAATTATTTCATAAATACTCATAACCTCGATATTTTTTTCTCTAATCATGACTGCACTATCATTTTTTACAATAAATTCTGCATTTTTTATTTGATGATTAGCTTTAGTTTTTTCACTAGGTATAATTATAAGGGGCTTTAGGTAGAAAATTATCTCACTTATTGTCGATGAACCAGCACGACTTATGACGATATTTGAACTATTGATTAAATCGTGCATTTTATTTGTATATTCTATTATTTTAAAATTATCTTTTTCATATTCTTTAATTTCTTTATAGTAACGTGAACTCACCAAAACAATTTCTTCATTCTTACTTATTTTACTTGATAATTCAATCGCCATCTTATTTATTACTTTAGAACCTAATGAACCGCCTAATATTAAAATTCTAAATTTATTTGTTTTAGAATGATCTAATTTATAATTTGATAGTTCAACTGTTGGATTAAATGTAACTTCCATATTTTTTTTCATATTTTCTAATTCAAAAGTCAAAAATACTCTTTTAGCTTTTTTAGCAAACAGTTTAGTAGTAATACCACTAATTACATTTTCTTCAATTAAATAATATTTAATCTTTCTTTTTCTTGCATAGATTAATAACGGAATTGAAACAAAACCACCAGTTGTAATAATCACATCAGGTTTTATATCATCCATTCTCTTAGTTAGAATTCTACTTTCTTTGTAGACAGTGAATGATTTAGTTAATATATTTCTTTCATCAATATAGATAGGTTCAAATGAAATATTATTTTCTTTACAAATCTTTTCTTCTAAGCTGTCCTTTAATCCAACATAATAATACATATTATTGTTTATTTCACTTTTAAATCTTTCATATAATCTTAAATTAGGATAAATATGTCCACCTGTTTTACCGCCACTAAATATTATTTTCATTAAACCACTCCTTTTTATAGCATCATTACATCTTATGAATGTAAAAGATAAACTATGAAAAAGAAAAAATTGCAAAATAGTATCACAATTTTTTCAAAATTAATGAATCTCTAGGCGATTGTTTCTTTGGAATAGTCAATAAAAATTCATACGCTGATAGATACCCGAGTGATCAATGCATTCTTTCGGTATTATAATATATTTCTAAATATTCAAATATCTCATGATGAATTTGTTCTGTTTTCGAATTTTGATGCAAAAAATAGAATTGCCTCTATCAGGAAATGCTTTTTCTCCTAATTCATTATATTCTTCAATCAATCTATAGAAGATTTTCTAATAGTATAGTTATTTTCTAAAATAAGTTTAACAGCTGATAACCTAAAATCTTTATTATAATTTTTCTTCTTATAATTATAATAAGTTTCCACGTGTAAAACATGTGGTTTTGACTTTACCCTATAAGGGCTATTACTTCACTGACCCTCAAGGGTCATGTGAAAAACCTGACAACCGTGTTTCACACTATTGCTTACCCCTCGAAGGGGTCTTTGTATTCCTTGGTCGACAAATTATCTTTTATCATATCTTCTTTTTCCTGATTCTTTATGTATTCTTTTACTACATCTGTATTTAGTCCTACTGTCGACACATAGTATCCTTTTGCCCAAAAGTTTCTGTTTCCATACTTATATTTTAAATATGCATGTCTTTCAAATATCATCAGAGTACTTTTTCCTTTCAGATATCCCATAAAGTTTGATACTGATAGTTTGGGCGGTATCTTTACCAGCATATGTATATGATCTATCATTGCATGTGCTTCTATTATTTCTACATCTTT
>JAVBPE010000026.1:0-5149 GCA_031549865.1 Anaeroplasmataceae bacterium
TTTGAAGGAGACCCGTTTACGGGTAGCAAATAAAAAATGCAATAGGTAGGCTACACATATGCGCTTACTAAGCGCAGCCAATAATAGAGGGCTATGCCCGAAAATGAAAAACCACCAGTTAGACTGGTGGATTTTTATTTATAAAAAAAAGATTATGGATTTACCATAATCTTAATTATTTTCTTCCTAAACCAATTTTATTATATACTTTTTGAATTTTACGCATAGATAATTTCATGGCATAATCTCTGCCGTCGTCTAATATTTTATTTAATTCTTCAGAATTTACTAATTCTTTATATTTAGCTTGAATAGGAATAAGAAGTTCTTCAACTACATTTGCTAAGTCATCTTTAAAAGTTTGATAATTACTATTTTTATAACGTTCAACAATACTAGATATTTCTTCATTTGTAATGCAAGAATAAATAGTTAATAAATTTGATATCCCAGGTTTATTTTTAATATCATATTTAATAATTCCATCAGAATCAGTAACGGCTGATTTTATTTTCTTTTTGGCAATATTTATATCTTCCAATAAAGTTATGTATGACTTTGGATTGGGATCTGATTTACTCATTTTCTTAGTTGGTTCGTTCAAAGACATAATTTTTGCCCCTTGTTTTGCAATAAAAGGTTTAGGTACAACAAAAGTATCACCAAATCTTGCATTAAATCGTTCTGCAAGGTCGCGTGTAAGCTCTAAATGTTGTTTTTGATCTTCACCTACGGGAACCATATCGGCATCATATAATAAGATGTCAGCAGCCATTAAAGCCGGGTATGTTAATAAGCCTACAGAAACACCATCAACTTGTCTTTGTTTTTTATCTTTAAATTGAGTCATACGTTCTAACTCACCAATATGTCCATTACATTCCATGATATAACCTAATTGATTATGAGTAGGAACTTCAGATTGAATAAATAAATGTACTTTATCTGGATTAAGACCACAAGCAATATAAATTGCTGCTAAATTTTTAATATTTTGTCTTAATTGTTGTTTATCTTGTGGTACCGTTATGGCATGAAGATCTGCAATAAATAATAAAATATCTGTATCAACAAGTTCATCTTGCAATTTCACAAAATTTCTTAATGCTCCCAAATAATTTCCAAGTGTAATATTTCCGCTTGGTTGAATTCCTGATATTAAACGCATATTTACACGACCTTTCTAAAAAATAGTTAGTTTTAATTATATTCTAATAAATTAATTTTGTAAATAGAATAATCTTTTTAAGATTGAATCTTTATGTTATAATGTAATACGGACGGTGGTAACATGGTAACGATTTATACATCAAATAGTTGTGCTGGTTGTAGAAAAGCAAAAGAATGGTTTAAAGAACGAAATATTGATTTTGTTGAAAAAAACTTCTTTACAAGTCCATTAAAAAAAGATGATTTACTTAAAATATTAAAGCATTCTTTTAATGGTTTTGAAGATATTATTTCAACACGTTCAAAAATATTTATGGAAAATAACTTAGATATTGATTCTATGAAATATAATGAATTAATAGAATTTATAATTGCTAATCCATCAATATTAAAACGTCCAATAATAATTGATGATAACAAAATGCAAGTTGGATATAATGAAGAAGAAATTAGAGCCTTTATTCCTCCACATATGCGTAATAACCATATGTGCTATGATTGTGATAGTGATGTTTGTGATTATCAAAAACATTTATGCAACTCTATTGATAAAATCAAAAATGAATTAGAAGAATAAAAAAATGTTAGATTTTGCAATCTAGCATTTTTTATTTATTTATACAACTATAAGCTCTTTCACTTTTACGAGTTGATTTAGAAAATTCAATATTATATTCATGTAAAAAAGATTCAAAATCAATTTTTCCTTGTTCAATTGAATCAACTTCATATTCAACTTCATAATCTACATGTCCGTAATATTCGCTATAATCAAAGAAAACAACACCATCTTTATAAACTGTAGATACACGATGAGTAGTAAGTTGCGCAATGTTTTTAACATCTAATTTTGGTAAATTTATAATTTTGGCATTAAAACCATTTTTTAACATATCTAAAGCTTGATTTTTAGTTAAAAGCATATGAGTTTCAAGTGCAGCTCCATCTTCATGACATTTAGAAGTTAATTTGTAATTTTCGCCTTTTTGACGTATACGTAAAACGGTTTTCATTTCTCTTAAATCAGTGTTTTCTGTATCAAAGTAAAAATTAGTTTGACTAAATACATTATTTTCCAAATTAAATTTTTTTAATAATTCTTCATATTTTTCTTTAGTTATTAATGTTTTAAACTCTATTTCTTTATTTGATGTCATAATATCACCTCTTATTTCAATAAATATATTATCTAATATTTGTGGAAAAAAAGCAAGTAATATGTTAAAATTAAGGAAGGTGATTTGATGAAATACTGCATTTTATGTAAGAATAACTCTGAAAATTTTATAATTAAAGAAAATTTAGTAAAAAAACTTAACCACATCTATGATGAAGTATGCCCTGATGTAATAATAACTATTGGTGGTGATGGAACTATTTTAGGTGCAATACAAGATTATTTTCTTAAAAATGAAAATATAATTGTATTTGGAATTCATGCTGGCCATTTAGGTTTTTTTACTAATTATCAAAAAGAAGAGATAAATGATTTAATAAATGACTTAAACAATGGTACTTTTAACGTTGAAGAAATTGATTTATTATCATATCAAATTAATTCTTCAAATGAATTTATAGAAGGTGTATGTTTAAATGAAATTACAATTGTAAATCCTCCAAGAACTCTTCGTTTAGATGTTTATATTGATGACGAATTTTTTGAAAAATATCGTGGAACAGGATTATGTATATCTACGCAGTCTGGTTCAACTGCATATAATAAATCACTTCATGGATCAGTAATAGATACAAGACTTAAAGTATTACAATTAACAGAAATAGCGGCTATAAATTCTAATGCTTATAGAACTTTATCCTCACCTTTTGTTTTAAGTGAAGATAGAATTATCAAATTAAAGACAAAAGAAGAACAAGAAATATATGTAACGTTAGATAATAAATCATATAAATTTAATGATTTTATTGAAGTCAAATGCTTTTATGATAATAAGAAGTTAAGAATGGCTTATTCAAAAACTCATAGTTATATTGAAAGATTAAAAAAATCCTTTTTATAAAAAAAATATCATTCGCCTGAATGATATTTTTCTTTTATAAATCTTTATTATTTTCTATTACTTCATCAATAATCCCATATTCTTTAGCTTCGTAACTAGACATATAATAATCACGTTCTGTGTCAAAACGAATTTTTTCAATTGGTTGTTTAGTATGATAACTTAAAAGATCACACATTTGATCTTTGATTCTTAATAACCTTTTAGTTTGAATGTCAATATCAGTCACTTGCCCTTGCATTCCACCTAATGGTTGATGAATCATAATTTCGGCATGTTTTAAAGCATATCTTTTAGAAGTTGCACTTGCAAGTAAGAAAGCTCCCATGCTCATAGCCATTCCTACACAAATTGTAGTGACTTTAGCACTTATATAATGAATTGTGTCATAAATTGCCATTCCTGCGGTTATACTACCACCAGGGGATGAAATATAAATGTAAATATCATCATTAGATTGTTTATCTAAAAATAATAACTGGCTTATTATAAGTGAACTTTTTGCTTCATCAATTTCTCCGATTAATAATATAATGCGCTCTTGTAAAAGTTTAGAATAAATATCAAAACTGCGCTCCCCGTGATCTGATTGTTCCACTACTATAGGAATAAAATTCAAATCAATCACCTCCCCTCGGAAATTAGTATAGCAAAAACGTTTACATAATATTGTAATATCTTGTAGAATAAAAAATCTATTGTAAAAGTTTAATAAAATGATAAAATATTTAAAGAAGAAGAAAAAATAATTTAAAATTCTTAGGAGGAAATTTATATGGCTGTTAAAGTTGCAATTAATGGTTTTGGACGTATTGGACGTTTAGCTTTCAGACAAATGTTTGGTGCTAAAGGATATGAAGTAGTAGCAATCAATGACTTAACTGATCCAGTTATGTTAGCTCATTTATTAAAGTATGATTCTGCTCAAGGTAGATATGCTTTAGGAGACACTGTAGTAGCAAAAGATGGTGCTATCGTTGTTGATGGTAAAGAAATTAAAATTTATAAAGAAAAAGATGCTGTAAATCTTCCATGGGGAGAAATCGGTGTTGACGTAGTATTAGAATGCACAGGATTCTACACAACAAAAGCTGCTGCAAGTGCTCATATCACTGCTGGAGCTAAGAAAGTTGTTATCTCTGCACCTGCAGGAAATGACCTTCCAACTGTTGTTTATAGCGTAAATGAAAATATATTAACAAAAGAAGATACAGTTATTTCTGCTGCATCTTGTACAACAAACTGTTTAGCTCCAATGGCTAATACATTGAACAAATTAGCTCCAATTCAAAGTGGAATCATGACAACTGTTCATGCTTACACTGGAGATCAAATGGTATTAGATGGCCCACACAGAAAAGGCGATTTAAGAAGAGCAAGAGCTGCTGCTAACAATATCGTTCCAAACTCAACTGGTGCTGCAAAAGCAATCGGTTTAGTTATTCCTGAATTAAAAGGAAAATTAATTGGTTCAGCACAACGTGTACCTGTATTAACTGGTTCAACTACAATTTTAGTTGCTGTTGTTAAGGGTGCAGATATCACTGCTGAAAAAATTAATGCTGCTATGAAAGCTGCTTCAAATGCATCATTTGGATATACAGAAGAAGAATTAGTATCTTCAGACGTTATTGGTTCTACATATGGTTCATTATTTGATGCAACTCAAACTATGGTTACAAAAATCAATGATGATTTATATCAAGTTCAAGTTGTTGCATGGTATGATAATGAAAATTCATATACTAGCCAAATGGTTCGTACTATCAAATATTTCGCAGAACTTAACTAATTTAAAAGCTATAGGAAAAAATCCTATAGCTTCAGAGTGATGACAAAAGGTACTTTTATAAGTGCCTTTTTCATTTATATAGAAGTTAGAGTTAAAAAAAAGACTTTCTTAAAGAAAATCTTTATAGTATTAGATAGTTTCATAGTTCGCTGATATATTATATTAGCTA
>JAVBPE010000023.1:0-9258 GCA_031549865.1 Anaeroplasmataceae bacterium
TTTGAAGGAGACCCGTTTACGGGTAGCAAATAAAAAATGCAATAGGTAGGCTACACATATGCGCTTACTAAGCGCAGCCAATAATAGAGGGCTATGCCCGAAAATGAAAAACCACCAGTTAGACTGGTGGATTTTTATTTAACTCTAACTTCTATATAAATGAAAAAGGCACTTATAAAAGTACCTTTTGTCATCACTCTGGTAAAAACCAAATTCATTTGAATTTGGTTTTTTTGTTATTTTATTGTTTCTCCACTCTTAATTTCTTTAATATCAATATCTTTTGATTTTAAAGAAGAGAAAATGCGAACATTACGGTGTACTATTAATCCAGCAGGTAATTTTATTTTTTTACCAATAACATTTAAGCCCGAACTTAATACTTTTGGATTATCTTTATTTGGAGTGTAATCATCCCCATAACCAATTATTGAATTATCACCTATTACAGTATCTTTATCTATGATTGTATTTTCAATTTTGCAATTTTTTCCGATTTTTACATCATTTAAAATTACAGAATTTACAACTACAGAACCTTCACCTACAAAAACACCAGGTGATAGGACGCTATTTTTAACAGTTCCTTCAATCTTAGCTCCATTAGAAATTAAAGAAGTAGTAACTGCAGAATGTTCACCAAAACCAACAGGAGGTAAGTCCTCAGACTTAGTATAGATCTTCCAAGATTGATCATATAAGTCTAATTGTGTATCATGACATAGTTCTAAGTTAGCTTCTAAATAAGAATCATATGTTCCAACATCTTTCCAGTAATCATAATACTCATAAGCATAAACATTATCAGTTTCAATTAATTCAGGAATAATATGCATACCAAAATCTAAATCAATTATTTCAGGATGTTTCTCAATTGCTTCAATTAATGTTTCTGTAGAGAATACATAAATACCCATTGAAGCTTTATTTGATTTTGGTTGTTTAGGTTTTTCCACAAATTTAGTTATTCTTAAATTTGAATCAGTTTCTAAAATACCAAAGCGATCTGCCTCTTCCATTGGGACGATTTTAGCAGCTATAGTCAAGTTAGCACCAGTTTGCTTATGTTGTTCAATCATTTTTGAGTAGTCCATTTTATAAATATGGTCGCCAGATAAAATTAAAACATATTTAGATGCATAACGTTTAATAAATTCTAAATTTTTTCTAATTGCGTCAGCTGTTCCTTCATACCATGAATTATTTGGTTGAAGGAGTGTAACAAAACTATCACGACGGTCTAAGTCCCAAGGTTTACCAACACCAATGTGTTCATTTAATGATAATGGTAAATATTGAGTCAAAATTCCAATTTGGAAAATACCTGAATTACAACAATTTGATAATGCAAAGTCGATAATTCTAAATTTCCCAGCAAATGGTACAGCAGGTTTACTTCTTTTTTCTGATAAAATATCAAGACGAGAACCGCGTCCACCTGCTAAAATTAAAGCTAAAGTTTCCATAAAAAATACCTCCTATTTTATTAATTTTTTATAAAGACTTACATATTTTTTAGCGCTTTGATTCCAGCTAAAATCCATTTCCATAGCTTGTTTTACAAGCTTATTCCAAACGACCTTATCATCATATGTCTTCATTGCCATAAACATTACATTTTTTAGCTCATGGGCATTAAAATTTGTGAATGAAAAGCCTGTTCCAGAATTATCATACATGTTATAAGGAGTAACAGTGTCTTTTAATCCACCAGTTTCTCTGACAAGCGGAAGAGCACCATAGCGCATTGCAATCATTTGTCCTAAACCACAAGGTTCGAATTTTGATGGCATTAAGAAAACATCGCATGAAGCATATATTTTTTGAGCAAATGACTCATTATAACCAATATAACATTTAAATCTGTCTGGATAAAGGTGTTGCATATACAAGAAGTAGTTTTCATAACTCTTATCACCATTTCCCATTAAAATAAATTTTGCATTACTATATTTAATAATATCATCTAATATCGGCATTAATAAATCGATACCTTTTTGGTCAACTAATCTTGAAACTAATCCAAATAAAATTGCATTATCATCGTTATTCATTCCCATTTCTTTTAATAAGGAAGTCTTATTTTCAGCCTTACCAGTTACAAAAGAAGTTGAATCATATTTTTTTACAATATGCTTATCAGTTTTAGGATTAAACAAAGTAGTATCTATTCCATTTACAATCCCATAAAAATCATAATAACGAAGTCCTAAAATATTATTTAAACGATAACCATAATAATCTGTTAATACTTCATCCTTATAAGTTTCACTTACTGTAGTAATAGCATTTGAATTCATTATTGCACATTTCATAAAGTTAATTGAATTATCAAATTCAATAGTATTAGAATAAGGCATGAATAATATTTTCATCATATCTAAAGAAAAAGAACCTTGATATTGAATGTTATGGATACTATAAACGGTTTTAATTTTTCTATATTCTTCATAATAATGATAATTAGATTTTAAGACATATGGAATTAATCCAGTTTGCCAATCATTTAAATGAATTACATCAGGGAAAAAATCCATAACTTTTAAAGCTTCTAATACTGCAAAACTAAAGAAGGCAAATCTTTCACCATCATCATCACATCCATATATTTCGTCGCGATTAAAATAACGTTCATTATCAACAAAATAAAAATCAATTCCATCATGAACAGAATGGAAAATACCTAAATACTCCATTCTATCAGCTATTTTAACGTAAGCATAACCTTTATAATAAGCCAATTGTTTTTGTTTAATTTTCTTATAATAAGGCATAATAACTTTGACGTCGCAGCCATTTTCTTTTAAAGCCTTTGGTAAAGCGCCAATTACATCAGCAAGACCACCCGTTTTTATAAATGGAGCACCTTCACTTGCACTAATCAAAATTTTCACTTATATCAACTCGTTTCTATTTATAATCATTATATCATTTTACATAAACATTCTCAACACTTTTATGCATAAAAAGATTTCATTTATTTCAAGAAATGTATTTGAAAAAATAATAATATTTTGAAAAAAATACAAAAAAAAATAAAAATGAATTGCTTAAAGTTTTAATCAATGATATAATCTTTATTGTGCAAAATATCAAACTTAATTCTTGGAATAGAAAGGATTTTTATAAATGGCAGTTAGAAAAGGAAAACGCAGTAAAGTAAAATTTGTATGGACAAAAGAGTTCATATTCTTAATAGTAGGAATTTTAGCATTAGTTGTTACAGCAATCATACTAGTGCAACCATCTGATAAAGACAAAATATATAATGCTTTTATTAATGAAGTAGGTGATTCAGACACTGCACTTACTTATGATCATGTTTATAGTAGTATATCACATAAGAAATTAGTTAAAAAAATCAATTCAAGTAATGATGATGAATTAATATTTGTTTTTTATGGTTCATCTAAAGATAAAACATCTGTTTCAAGCATTGAAATTATTAATTTAGCAGCACAAAGATATGAAGTAGACACTGTCTATTACTTAAGTGCAGATTTTATGATTGATGAAGATGAACCTGATACTTTATCTTTTAGAAATTATGTTGAAGAAAGAGAAGTAGAATTAAAAGAAGTAGATTTAGATAATTATCCATCATTATGGGTATTTAAAAATGGTGAGTTATTATTTACATCAGATAAATATCGTGATACTGATACAAAAACTATTGTAGCTGGTTGGAAAGCTATCTCATATGACGCTTTTTCATTTAATAAATTAGCTTAATATATTAAAGTTATTTGAAATTCAAATAACTTTTTCTTTTTGCTTGACATTTGATAACTATATCAGTATATTAGTAATTGCTAATATAGGAGGAAGTATGAAATCGAAAAAATATGCAAAAGTTGGAAACCGATGTGTTGCTTGTGGTAATTGCCTAAAACAATGTAAACTAAAAGCAATAACTATATACAAGGGGATAAATGCTTTAATAGATGTAGAAAAATGTGTGGGCTGCATGAAATGCCTTAATGCTTGTCCAGTAAATATTATTGAAATGGTTAATAGAAGTGAAGATTATGAAGAATAAACGTTGGTATGATTATTTATGGATATTTTCATTAACTTATCTAATATTAGGTTTTTTTAATATATTATTTGCTTATATAGGACTTATTTGCTTTATAACCCCATTAATGATTTCAATCGTTAAAGGAAGTAAAGCATATTGTAATAAATATTGTGGACGAGGACAATTGTTTGAACTTGTTGGTTCAAAATTATCTTTAAAAAAGAATCCTCCAAAATTTTTAAGTTCAAATTGGTTTAGATATGGATTTTTGATTTTCTTTATGACAATGTTTGGAGTTATGATTGCTACAACAGTTAAAGTATTTAATGGCGCGCCTTTAAAAGAAACAGTTAAATTGTTATGGGCTTTTAATTTACCATGGAAGTTTGCTAATAAAATAAATGTTGACCATTATATTATTCAATTTGCATATGGATTTTATAGCGTAATGTTTACCTCAACAGTTTTAGGGTTTATTACAATGTTTATATTTAAACCTCGTTCATGGTGCGTATATTGCCCAATGGGGACAATGACTCAAGGAATATGTAAATTAAGAAATATAGGTGACAATAAAAATGATAAATAATGCCAAAAAGGTCGCAGAATTATTAAAAGTTTTAGCAAATGATAATCGTTTATTGATTTTATGTAATTTAGAGAATAACCCATTAAATGTAAGTACTCTATGTGAAAAAATCCCTTCAATAACTCAAGGGGCATTATCACAACATTTAAGCATTCTAAAAGCCAATGGAATAATTGATAATAAAAAAAACGGACTTAATGTGATTTATTTTATCAAAGATGAACGAATTAAAGAAGTTATTGAAGTCTTGAAAAATAATTATTGTAAATAAAAGTAGTATTACTTAAAAAAATGACATCATGTGATGTCATTTTTTTTACATGAGGTTACCATTACTTGAATATAATGAATATTTATGATATAATTTATTAGTTAAAAACGGAGGTTTATTTATGGTTGAACAAATTAAATTTAAAATAAAGAATAGATTAGAATTATTCTATAAAGAAAAATATAACAGCGATTTAACTATAATTGTTGAAGAACCAAAAAATCCTTCTTTAGGGGATATATCTATTCCAATGTTTACAGTGATAAAAGCATTAGGTCGTCCTTTAAATGAAGTTGTTTTAGAGGCAGTTTTAGAAATAAAAAACATGGATGATATAGTTAAAGAAGTAAAGCCTACAGGTCCATTCATTAATATATTAATTGATAAATCAAAATTGGCAGTTGAAGTGTTAAATACTGCGTTCATTAAAAAAGATGCATTTGGTGATAATAAGACTGGTGAAAACCAAACAATTGTAATTGATTATTCTGCTCCAAATATTGCGAAAAGCTTTTCAGTAGGTCATTTACGTTCAACAATGATTGGTAATTCACTTAAACTTATTTTAAATAAGTGTGGATATAAAACTGTTGGAATAAATTATTTAGGTGATTGGGGAACTCAATTTGGTAAAATGATTGTCGCTTATAAAAAATATGGTGATAAAGATGCTATTTTAAAAGATCCAATTAATGAATTAACTGCTTTATATGTTAAATTTCATAAAGAAGCAGAAAAAGATTCTACTTTAGAAGATGAAGCCCGTGAAGCCTTTAGAAAAATGGAACTTGGGGATCCAGAGTATCTAGAATTATGGAGTTGGATTAGAGAAGAATCATTAAAAGAAAGTGCTCAAATTTACGATTTATTAGAAGTAAGTTTTGATTCATATAATGGTGAAGCTTTCTTTAATGATAAAATGGATCCGGTAGTAAAAGAATTAGAACAAAAGAATTTATTAATTGAAGATCAAGGAGCAATGATTGTTCCATTAAGAGAAGATCTTCCACCAGCATTAATTAAAAGAAAAGATGGCGGAAGTTTATATATAACGCGTGATTTAGCAGCTATTTTTTATCGTAAAAATAATTATTGTTTTGATAAAGCCTTATATGTAGTTGGTAATGAGCAAAAATTACATTTTAGCCAATTAAAATTATTAGTAGAAAAAATGGGCTATGATTTTGCAAATCAAATTGAACATGTTAATTTTGGCTTATATTTAACAAACGGCAAGAAAATGTCTACAAGACAAGGTGGAGTAGTTAAATTATTTGATTTATTGCAAAAAGCAATTAAAATGGCTTTAGAACAAATAACTTTAAAGAATCCTGATTTAGAGAATAAAGAAGAAATTGCTACTAATGTTGGTATTGCATCAATAGTATTTGGAGATTTAAAAAATCATCGAAGTTTAGATATTGAATTTGATTTGGAATCAAGTGTTAAATTTGAAGGACAAACAGGACCATATATCCAATATACTGGAGTACGTATAGCATCAATACTAAGAAATCAAGAATTTGATATCACTAATATTGATGATACTTTATTTGAGCAACCGCACTATTTTGAATTAATAAAATTAATTGCAAGTTTTGAAAATACTATAAAAAGAAGTGCAAATGAATATGCTCCAAGCATCATAGCTAAGTATTTACTATCTTTGGCACAAAGCTTCAATAAATTTTATTCACTTGAAAAAATTAATGTAAGTGATGAACGAGTACGTAATTCGAATTTTAGTTTATCATATGTTGTTAGATTAATCTTAAATGAAGGATTAAGATTGCTTGGAATTAAGTATTTGGATCAAATGTAAGATATGAATAAAAAAAGTCTAATTAAAAATCTTATCTTAGTTGCATCTTTATTAATTTTGGTATTTATCATAGTATTTTCGATATCAGACATCACTTCTATTTGGGAAGTTATAAAACATGCAAATTTAAATTATATACTAATATGCATAGGGCTTATTTTAATTTATCTATTTTTAATTCCATTTTCACTACATATTTTAGTTAGAAAAAAGAATAAAGAAATAAGTTTTATTGATTCAATGTCAATTTGTACATCAGAATTTTTCTTTAATGGCATTACACCATTTAGCGCTGGTGGACAACCATATCAAGTTTATGCATTTAATGAAAAGAAAGTTTCATTAAGTGAATCAACATCAAATTTAATGATTAATTTTATTATTTATCAAATTATTATAAATTTGATAAGTGTGGGTTCAATGTTTATTTATTTTACAGAAATAAAGAATTCTATTGAAGGCTTTTGGATTTTAATAATTGTTGGTTTTACTATCAATATAATTGTTTTAATTTTACTATTTTTAATTGCATTATCAAAGAAAACAAGAAGTATTATTGATAAATTTTTAAGATTATTATGTAAAATAAAATTCTTAAAGAAATTTATTGAGCCAAAAATTGAAGGTTTTAATACTTATGTTGTTGAAGTTCAAGATGCCTTTAAGGAGATATCAAGAAATAAATTAACAATAACTATTGTTTCAATTTTAAAAATAATTGCTATGTTTGTCTTTTACTCGATACCTTTCTTTGCAATGAAGGCTATTGGAGTTGATTTAGCAATTAATCAAATATTTTTTGTAATAGCAATGACTTCATTTGCACTAACAATAGTAATTTGGCTTCCAACACCAGGAAGTAGTGGTGGTGCAGAATTTGCATTCACAACTTTATTTATGATTTTGCCTAATGTTGATAAAAATATCGCTTTAAGTGGAATGCTTATATGGAGATTTTTTACATATTATTTTGTAATGCTTTATGGATTCATTGGTTATTTAATTTTTGAAAAGAGGCATAAAAATGAGAATAGGAATATTTAGCGATGCCTATATTCCACTTATAAGCGGTGTTGTTACCTCAATTACTATGCTTTTGGATGGATTAAGTGAACTTGGTCATGAGGTATTCGTTTTTACAACAGATTTAGATAAGAATGCAAAAGTTGATAAATTTGAAGCTAATGTTATAAAATTTAGTGGTATATCTGTGCCAATAAAGGCTTTAAATTCATATAAATTAACTGCAGTTACAAGAAACAAGATTAAAAAAATTGAGCAATTTAATTTAGATGTAATTCATGTTCAAACAGAATTTACAATTGGAAGACTTGGTATCATTGCTGGACGTAAATTAAATATTCCAGTTGTTTATACATTTCATACATTATATGAAGACTATTTACAATATGTTTCTAAATCCATTGATAAGCATTTTCATAAGCAATTTTTAAAATCATTATCGTCTTTATTAATTGGACCTATTAATGAGACTGCAGCAATTAAAATTGTGCCAACAAAAAAAGTGCTAACTAAAATTGATAACTATCAAATTACAGGTGATGTAAGAGTGGTGCCTAGTGGATTAGAGTTAGAGCGCTTTTATTCATCTAATTTTACGGAAGAAGAAAAAATAAAAATTCGTAAAAGTTTAAATATTAATGAAAATACATTTATATTTTTATCATTAGGTAGAATTTCAAAAGAAAAATCAATTGATGTTGTAATTACTGCGTATTCAAAAGTATGTCGTGATACCAATTCAAAGTTATTAATAGTAGGTGATGGACCGTACTTAACTACTATAAAAGATTTAGTTAAAAAATTAGAAATAGAAGATTATGTAATTTTCACAGGTTTCATTGCATGGGATATGGTTCCAATTTATTATCAAATTTCAAATGTATTTGTAAATGCATCAAAAAGTGAGACTCAAGGGTTGACATATATTGAAGCATTAGCTTCGTCATTACCAGTTTTAGTTCAAAAAGATGAATGTCTTGATGAAGTAATTGACGATGGTAATAATGGTATGTTTTTTGATGGTGAAAAAGATATGCAGCAAAAGATTTTAATGTGCATAAAAAATCAAGAATTAATGCAAAAATTTAAGGTTAATTCTTCTAAATCAGTTGAAAAATTTTCGAAAATGTGTTATGCTACAACAGTGTTACAAATTTATGAAGATGCAATTAAAACCAAAACAAATGATAAATAGGCTTTGCCTATTTTAACATGGGGGAGTGGTGGAATGGTAGACACGGTGGACTCAAAATCCACTACCTTTAAAAGTGTGTGGGTTCGACTCCCATCTCCCCTACCAAATGATTACTTATCCGCCGACGAAAGGCGGATTTAAAACACATTTCGTACAAAGGTATAAACTAAAGCCAGCAAAAGATGGCTTTTATTTTATTAAGAAAAGACATAGGACCAATAATCAGACAGCTTTGTGAATACAAAGATGTAGAAATAATAGAAGCACATGCAATGATAGATCATATACATATGCTGGTAAAGATACCGCCCAAACTATCAGTATCAAACTTTATGGG
>JAVBPE010000006.1:0-73445 GCA_031549865.1 Anaeroplasmataceae bacterium
ATATAGAACATGTCCAGTAGATCCTAATTTTATTGGGAATATTAATCCATTTAGATACAGGGGTTACTATTATGATACTGATTTAAAAATGTTTTATTGTTTAAGTAGGTATTATGATCCCCTTATTGGTAGATTTATTACGGCGGATAGTTTGGATTATTTGGATCCTAGTTCTATTAATGGACTTAATTTATATGTTTATGCGAATAATAACCCGATTTCTTTTATTGATCCTGATGGACATATGCCGTTTTTTATAATAACAATGCTTATTGGTGCTGTGGTAGGAGCTGGTATTGGTGCTGGTATTGGATATTTAACAGGTTCAAGGGGAATAGATTTACTCTGGTGGGGATTGGGTGGCGCTGTGATAGGTGGTATAATAGGAGCAGCCGTCGGAATGACAATATCATATTCAGCAACTGGAACATTAACTGCAAGTTATACGGATATAAAATTTGGTTTTGCATTAAAAGCAGCTCAAAATGGTAATTATGCAAAACTTGCTAAGTATGCCACACATAATAATAGCAGTAATGAAGTAGTTTTAGGTAAATATATTAAAAACTCATCTCAATCTTACGAGGTTGTCGCACAAGGAAGAGGAGCAACATATTTTCAATTAAGTCCTGAAAAATGGACACAAGCTAAGAGTATTATTGGTTATGATGGTATGTGGGAAGTTAATCAAGCATTTTTAAGTCAACAAATAGCAGCAAGCAAGACATTTTATGCAGCACATTCAACAATTACAAGTTCATATGCTAATGAACTTGCGTATTTATTAGCACAAAATATTAAATATTTACCATTATTTTAGGAGGAAAATGTATGAATGATAGAGAGATTGGCAAACAACTTAAAGTAGCTGAAAACCGAATAAAAGAATGGATATTAAACAAAAATTACATTATGCATGAAATTACAGGTTATTGGTCAGGTTTTAATAAAAAACTTGGAATATATTTTTTCTTTAAAACAAATGAAGACCTTAAATTAGCAGAAAAAAATAATTTTATAATAGAAATTAGAAATAAATATGAAGAGATATTGATAACTTTAGAAATTTATAAATTAATAGCAAAAATTGATTATGAATTTGATTCAGATGAAAATGTTCAAAAACATTATGATGGAAGTTATTTTTACAGATTAAGATAATTTTTTATAAGAAGCAAAGTAAGTTTTTGCTTCTTTCTTTTAAAATTGATTAAATAATAGTCAATTTATAACTTTAAATTTATATTATTATTGTTTGAACAATTCTATCATGTTCACTGATGGATCCGGTCATTCGCCTGAATGGTTAAAATGGCTAGGTTGGGCAGGACTCGCTGTAGGAGCCGCATTATCAAATGCAGCTATAACTATTTTAACCGCTGGTGTAGGTACAGCAACGCTCGCTGGAGCAAT
Source organism: Anaeroplasmataceae bacterium (assembly GCA_031549865.1). GTDB lineage: Bacteria > Bacillota_I > Bacilli_A > Acholeplasmatales > Anaeroplasmataceae > JAVBPE01. The sequence continues at coordinate 1,414 of JAVBPE010000006.1, forward strand.
AGCGGTCGGAGCAGCAAAGGGCGCCTTAATTGGAGCGGCAATAGGAATTGGGGTTGGAGCGACTGTTGGGGCAGTTGGATCAGCGATAGCGGGATACTCAATTACTGATGCTGAATTTTGGATAAATGTTGGATATTCAACCATGGCAGGCTTTGGTGCAGGAGCTTTGATAGGTGCAGTAGCTGGTGGTATTCATGGCGGAATGGCTTATATGAGGTCTACTGTCATAATTGATGGACAAAGAGTTGCGGTTTATCGTGGTGGAGAAAGTATGAATTTAAAATCTGGAGAATACAGATTGACAAATGACGGAAGAATAAGAGGAATCTCAACAAATTCAAATTCGCTTGACCCAAATGTAATAAAAAACGGAGGTGCATACAGAATTTCAAATGTGCCTAGAGGATTACAGTTTAATCTTACTAAAGGAATACATTATGAGCTTATTCCAAAATACTTTATGACGGCAGAAAAATATCAAGCACTACTAAGTAAAATAATTTAATTTGTATATAGGAGGAAAAAAATATGAGTAAAAATAATTTAATTGATATTTATGTTGTTTATGAAACTTCATATTTTGAAGATAGAGGTTATAGAAGCGATTTATACATTAAAAAAAAGGAAAAATGGTATCAAATTAATGTTTTCGATATTGAAACACTCAATAATGAAGCTACGGGATGCTTTAATAAAAAATTAGGTTATAATATTGTTCCTAATTTAATGATTGTTGAAAAAATAACTAATGAAGAAATAATCAAAAATGCAAATACTTTAAATGATTCGGATTATTTTGAACAAATTCTACCCTGTCAAATCTTGAATGAAGAAATTGTACCAATATTAAAAGTTAATAGTGTAACTAAAGAAAAATATCATAATATCCCAATTAATAGCTTGATAAAAGTTAATTAAAATAATATTTGTCGTATGAGATTAATATAACATTACTGAAAGCAGGTCAAAAAATAATAAAAGACAATAATTACTTCCAAAAAATAAGATATTATTATGATTTAAGCAATAGGTGTAAATGATAAATACGATAAATATCTTAGGTAATATTACTTATCTTCGTTTCAAAAACCAATTACTATTATATAATTAAAGTTAAAACATAATATGCACATTCAAAAAAGGTGCTTAATTTTGAAGTTGTAAAATAAAAGTAGGCAAAACAATTTTAAACTAGGTTATTAAACGGTTCATAAGGGAGGAATTACTTAATGAGAAGAAAAAATGGAAAGATATCATATTTTATTTCTATACCATGCATGATAATGTCTATATTTGGCGTTTGTATTGGATGGCTAATGCTTTTGTTAGTAATGATTCTTCCAAACACCAATACTCCTGAAGAAGTATTGATTGCAAAAATAGTAGTAACAATAATGGGACCTATTGCTTTTACACTAGCGGCTATATTTATATTCATACCCTATTTTTTCCCTGTTATGGAGTTTTCAGAAGTGGGAATTAAAAAAACACTTTTCAAAAAAATTAGAATGCGTGAAATAAAATGGGAAGATGTCACAAATATTAAAATAATAAGACATATAGTTACATGGGTGTTTATAATTGCTGGTAATGAATATGAGAATTTACCTTATAATAAGTTACGGAAAAATAAACATGTAATAATGCTTGATTCGTCTGAAAGGACTTATGAGGCGATAAGGAGTTTTTCATCAATGCCTATTGAGAATCTTTCTTTAGAAGAAGAACAGCAATTGGCAGAAAAATTGAGTTTAAAACATAAACAAAAGTAATGTAATTTTATTAATAAATAGTTTAATAGGAAGATTATGAAGAATTTTATAATCTTCTTTTTTTATGTAAAAATTCAGAAATTTGTTTAACTTTCTTAGTACTGGACATAGAACTACTTCATCAAAATCAATTATTAAAAGAAAGAAGAAATTAAATTTGAAAGAGAAAGTAGAATTGACACTTAAAGGCCACAAAAAAAGGATTAGCACCTAAATATTTACAAAATAAAAAAATAGCAAAAAAGATATGTCAATAATTGATTGACTTAGAAATTAAAGAAGGTTATATTATACATAAAATATGTGGAGGAAATCATGGCAAAAAAAGTAAAAAGTTTTAAATATTTTAGTTTCATTGAAGCAGTATTAGCAGTAATTGCATTAATTTTCGTAGTTATGCCTTTCTTAGTAGGTAAAGATAATTCAGATGTCTCATATACTGGATTAAATGTAATATTTGGACATAGTGTTACAACGAAAATAATAGTTGATGTAACTGTTGTTTATACGAAATTCTCATTTATGTTATTCTTACCAGTTATCTTCTTAGTAGCAATTATTGCTTTAGCATTAATTAAGCATTTCATGCCTAAATTAAATACTAACTTAATTAAGATTATAATTTTAGCACTTGCAGTAGTTGGTTGTATAATTGTATTTATGGCTACAAATTTCTTAGTGAGTGGAGATGGTTTAGTAAAATTATTCGGTCAAGATAATATTAAAAATTCATTAAAAATAGGAATTGGCGCAATCTTACAAGGGATTACATTCATTATTATTGGTTTAACTGCAGCAGCTGATATAGCTTTATCTAAATAAAAGTATGAATCTTGTCATTATGGCAAGATTTTTTTATTTTCCAAAAAAAGTAAATAATATTTTGAATCTTATTAATTACATGATATAATCAATCAGATGGTGAGTTTATGAAATATATAATTAATGGTGAAGAACTAGTCTTTACAACAATATTAGAGGATAGTAATAACCCCACAATATTTAGACATTTTAAAAATAAATATTATCAAATATTAACAATTGCTAAAGACTCAAATACTTTAGATGATATAGTTGTTTATAAAGCAATGTATGGTGATTATGGTATTTGGATAAGAGATGCAAAAGATTTTTTTTCAAATGTTGATAAATTAAAATATAAAGATGTAAGTCAAATAAAGAGATTTCAAATAGTGGATAGGGTGGAATAATGGTAGAAGTTCTTATTGATGCATTTTTTGATTCAATAAAACTATTACCTTTTTTAATATTAATACATATATTAATAGAGGTATTTGAAGATAGTTTTAGTAATAAATTTAAAAAGCAAAATATTAAAAAAAGTGGACCATTTATTGGTTCAACTTTCGGTATCGTCCCACAATGTGCATTTAGTGTAGTTGCAGTTGATTTATTTTCCAAACGAAATATAACAATAGGTACTTTAATAGCTATATTTATGGCAACTTCAGATGAAGCCTTGCCAATTATGCTTGCAAATCCTAACCAATTTAATAAAATAATCATTTTTATTTTAGTAAAATGGTTATATGCAATGTTTGTGGGGTATTTATTTGATTTTATTTATCATCGCAAAAAAGAAATTGTGATTGAAAATGTTAGTTTTGAAACTGAAATTACGAAATTCGAATTTGATTTTAAAGATCATCTTATAAAACCGACTATACATGCTTTAAAAATAGTTGTATATATATTCATTATTGAATTAGTCTTTTCATTAATATTTTATTTTATTGGTGAGGAAAATGTTAAAGTATTTTTGATGGGACAAAAATATTTACAACCCTTATATAGCTTAGTTATCGGTTTGATTCCATCATGTGCATCATCAGTTATTATAACTAATTTATATCTTGAATCAGTTATCACATTTGGTGCTGCAATTTGTGGATTATCGATGAATAGTGGAATTGGTTTAATGTATTTATTTAAAGTTAATAAGAATAAAAAAGAAAACATGCTTATTATTACATATATGATAATAATGAGTTTAATTATAGGTTATGTAATGACTTTAATTATTTAGGAGAAATGTATGAAAAAAAATTTAGAACAATTAATTGAATATAATAGTGATCCTAAAAGACGTTGTTATGAATATATATCACAAGATAAGATTGAAGATTTAACAACGAAACTTAGAAAATTATTATTCCCAGGCTATTTTGAAAAAATGGAATGTGATATCAAAAATTATATGGAATCTTTATATAATGAAATTGAGGCATTATTAACAAATGAAATAAAATATGCTTTCTCAACTTCAAAAGAAAAAGTGGATGTGGAAATAGTAGTTGAAAACTTTTTAGCATCGCTTCCTTGTGTATTAGAATATTTAAATACGGATATTGATGCTTTAATTGAAGGAGATCCCGCAGTAAATAGTAGAGATGAAATAATTTTATGCTACCCAGGGATATTAGCGATAACTGTTTACCGTTTGGCAAACGTATTATATAAATTAAATGTTCCACTTATACCAAGAATTATGAGCGAATATGCACATTCAAAAACAGGTATTGACATTAATCCAGGTGCAACTATTGGGAAATATTTCTATATTGACCATGGCACAGGGGTAGTTATCGGTGAAACATGTATAATAGGTGAACATGTTAAAGTATATCAAGGAGTAACATTAGGTGCCATTTCATTAAGAAAGGGCTCAGCACTTCATGGTGTTAAACGTCATCCAACAATTAAGAATTATGTTACAATATACAGTGGTGCTTCAATTTTAGGTGGAGAAACTATAATTGGTGATAATGTAACTATCGGAAGTAGTGTGTTTGTAACATCATCTATTGAAGATAATAAAATAGTAACTTTAAAATCAACAGAAACAACACATATTTAGGAGAAAATTTATGAAGAACAAATCAGTAAAAGCCCCAGTAACATTATTTTTAGTATTTATTGCGATATTTTTAATGCAAGCAATTCTTATTGTTCTTGCTTTAAATCTTGAAGTTATATCATTTATTCCATCTATGGAGGAAAATATTATATTAGCTATTGCAGGTGGAATATCAGCAATATTATCCCTTGCAATAGTTAGATACTTATCTTTGATTTTAAAAACAAAATCAGAAAAAATTGTTCTTGAAACAATAAATGAAACAAAAGAAATAAAAGTTGAAAAAGAAAATGTTAAAAATTCAGTAACAGAAAATAATAATAATCCTAAAGTTACAGATGTACAACCAGTTCATATTGCAACAAAACCTGTAACTACTAAGAATAAAAAACCAACGATGGGTGTCTTAGCGTTTAAGTTTATTGAAAATAATACTGCAACATCATGTACTATAAAATCATTTTCAATTCCAGAAATAATTATTCCTCAAATAAATAATGGTTTTCCTGTTCATGAAATTAATGTTAATTTAACAAATAATCAAGAAGAAGCAACAGTAACTAGTGTTACTTTGCCTCATAAATTAAAAGAAATAGCGCCATATACTTTTAATGGACTACCTTTCTTAAAAGAAGTATACATTCCTGATGGATTAGAATCAATCGGTATTTCTGCATTTGAAGGATGTAAAAGATTACAAAAAATATATATTCCAGCTTCAGTTAAACGAATTGCGAGTAGCGCATTCAAAGGTTGTAATATTTTAGAAATGTATTGCCAAGCTCCAATTAAACCTGATGGTTGGGATACTGAATTTAAAGATAGTAATGTAGTAGTATATTGGAATCAAACTCGTGCCTGAGGTGTTTTATGAAAAAAAGTCGTACTTTAAAAACAATAGGCTTTATAATTATAAGTCTAGTTTGCTTTTTTGCAGTAATTAATTTAATACCACCTTCAACAGTAATGGATAATAATCCATTTATAAGCACAACAGGTAAACCTATGAATTGTGCTCATCGTGGTGGTGGAATATCTAATCCTGAAAATACAATGAAAGCTTTCAAAGCTTCTGTCAATGAATTTGATGTTGACATATTAGAAACAGATTTATGGATGACAAAAGATGGCCATTTAATAGTAAGCCACGATGGCTCTGCAAATAGAACAAGTGACTGTGAAGAATATTATAATTCAAAAGATGAATTTTTATATAGTGAACATACATTAGAAGAAATTAAGAAATTAAATTTTGGTGCTAAATTCATGAATGAATTTGGAGATATGCCATATGCTAGAATAGTTAATAATGATACAATTAATCGTGAAAATATAATTTCAGAAAATAATTTAGCCATATTAGAAGCTAAAGATTTATTTAATGAATTTTATACAAGTGATCAAGATTTATTATATATAGTTGAGATAAAAAATTCTAATGAACTTGGATATAAGGCTGCAGATATTTTAAATAATTTATTAACAAATGAATATAAAAAATTAAAAAATAAAGTAGTCATTGGTACCTTTAATCCCGAAATAGAAGAGTATTTACGTGAAAAATGTCCTGAATTATTAAGAGGAGCATCTACTAATGTTGCGACTAAATTTATTGTTACTCAACTTTTAAAAGTTAATTTATTTGATACGGATAATTTTGCCTGCCTTCAACTTCCTCCATCTGAATCTGCTGGTCCAATTACCTTAAATTTAGAAAAATCTACATATATAAAAAGGGCACATAAAAGAAATATTGCCGTTCAATATTGGACTATTAATGATAGTGATGAAATGCGTTATTTAATTGATTTAGATGTCGATGCAATTATGACAGATAATCCTAAATTACTTAATCAAATTTTAAATGAAAAATAATAAATCTAAAATATAAAAAAGTGCGTAACTACGCTCTTTTTTTTATATTTTAAAATTTAAGAAAAAGACAAAAAAAAACATTTTTTAAAAAATTAAAAAAAGTAGTTGTTTTTTTATTTATTTATATTATAATTTATTTCGTCAATAATACATTTGTTGATAGAGAGATATTTCGTTTATGGAGGACATGGCTTTGGCTAAACCAATTATTGAATTACGTAATCTTGTTAAAAACTACAACGACCAAACGGTTGTTAATAGTATCAATTTAACAATTTACGAAAATGAGTTTGTAACTCTTTTAGGACCATCTGGTTGCGGTAAAACGACTACCCTAAGGATGATTGGTGGCTTTGAAACACCTGATTCAGGTGAAATTGTAGTAAATGGAAAGATTTTTAATGAGCTTCCCGCTTATGCGAGACCTATTAATACAGTCTTTCAACGTTATGCCCTATTTCCACATTTAAATGTTTTTAATAATGTGGCATTTGGTCTTCAAAATCGTGGTTTTAAATTCTTAGTAGAATATTATGGCGGTTATGAAAAATTAAACAAGGAAATTTTAAGTTTGAAAAAAAATGAAGATGGTCAATCTAAAGTTAGTCGTAAAGAACTTAAAAAATTAATTAACCAAAAATTAGAAAAATCTGTAACAGATGCTTTAAAAATGGTAAATCTAGTTGGGTATGAAAATCGTAGAGTTGATCAAATGTCAGGTGGACAAATGCAAAGAGTTGCAATTGCTCGTGCTATCATTTTAAAACCAAAAATTCTATTATTAGATGAACCACTTGCAGCACTTGACTTAAAATTACGTCAAAACATGCAATATGAATTAAAAGAAATGCAAAGAAACTTAGGGATAACATTTATATTTGTTACCCATGACCAAGAAGAAGCGATGGTTATGAGCGATCGTATTGTTGTAATGAAGGATGGCCTTATTCAACAACTTGGTAGTCCAAAAGATATCTATAATGAACCAGTAAACAGATTTGTTGCCAACTTTATTGGAGAATCAAATATCGTTAGTGGAACATATAAGAAGAAGAATTTAGTTAATTTCTTAGGAGTTGACTTTCCTTGCTTAGGATATGTTTTCGATGAAAACGAACAAGTAGATGTTGTAATTAGACCAGAAGACTGGGACGTAGTACCTTTAGAAAAAGCTAAATTAGTTGGTACTGTAACATCTTCTATTTTCAAAGGTGTACACTATGAATTATGTGTAGACTTAAAGGGTATCGAATTCGTTGTTCATACTTATGAAGACGTTAAGGTTGATGAACAAGTTGGATTAAGTGTTGACCCTTATGAAATATGTTTGATGAAGGTGGATGGCACATGCAAAACGTTCGCAAACCAATAAATAATCATCAAAATTATCATAATTTAGACAGATTATCAAAACCATATTTAATTTGGTTATATATTTTAGCTTTATTTCCAATGATTATTATGTTAGGTTTAACTTTTGTCCAATCAGAAGGAGTTAGCTTAGACGGAATGTCTTTAACTTTCCAAAATTTTGCAGACCTATTTGAAGTATCAATTGGAGTTGCATTTTGGAATAGCATTAGATTTAGTATTTTAACTACAATCATTTGCTTATTTTTTGGATATATTGTTGCATATAGATTATTCAAATCAAAATTTAAAAATAAATCATTAATTTTAATGCTTCTAATCTTACCTATGTGGACTAATATATTATTACGTACAGAAGCTTTAGGTAATATAATGCAAGAAAATAATATGATTACAAATATGCTAGGAATAACAGGAATTAATATTATTGGATCAGATTTTGCGGTATTAGTTGGGTTAGTATTTACATATTTACCTTTTGTAATTTTACCAATATATACAGCATTAGAAAAAATAGATCCATCATTAGAACAAGCTGCCCTTGATTTAGGTGTAACTGAAGTAACTAAATTTTGGAAAGTTATTTTTCCTTTATCTATAAAAGGAATGGTGAGTGGATCAATCATGGTTTTATTGCCATGTTTATCAGGATTCGCAATTCCAAAAATATTAGGTCAAGGAAATATATTATTAATAGGTAATATTATTGAACAAAACTTCTCTAATATGAACTATAACTTAGGAGCTTTATTAGCGGTTATAATATTAATAGTTATTTTAAGTGCAATCCTACTTGTTAACAAGGTTGATAAAGAAGGAGAAACATTACTATGATGACTAATTTAGAACATGCAACACTAGAAGAATATGGTTATAAAAATCATAAAATAGCTAAAAAAGCTTTCAAGATATTTAATTATGTTATTATTTGTTTAGTTGTATTTATGCTATATTTATCTGTTTTAATAATAGCTTTACAATCATTTAATGCCTCTCGTTCAACAACAGAATTTACAGGTTTTACATTTAAATGGTATCAAGAGATGTTTTCAAATCGTTTACTTACAGTATCTATTAGAAATACATTCTTAGTAAGTATTATTGCTACTTTAATATCAACATGTCTAGGCACAGTAATAGCTATTGGTATAAGTTACCTACCAGCTAAAGCGAAAAACAAAATTTTATTATTAAATAATATTCCATTATTAAATGCGGATATTGTAACAGGTATTTCAATGATGTTATTATTCTCATTGTTATTACCAATATTTCCACATATTTTCGGTTTTACAACATTACTTATTGCCCATGTATTCTTTACATTACCATATGTAATCTTAAACGTGTTACCAAAAATGAAAGAAATAGATCCAAACCTTATGGATGCTGCCCTAGATTTAGGTGTTAAGCCAATTCCTGCAATGCTTAAGGTTATTATTCCTGCTGTAAAAGCAGGGATATTTAGTGGAGCTGTATTAGCATTCACTATTACATTTGAAGATTTCGTAGTATCATATTTTGCAACAGGTAATGGTTTTGATACAATGTCTATTTGGATTTATTCAAGTATCGGTAAGAAGAGCCTATTCCCAGGGGTATATGCATTCAATACGTTATTAACATTTGGCACAATGGCAATACTTGTTATTTATAATTTTGTTAAAGGAAGAAAAAAACGTGAAAAAAAGACTAATTAAAATATTTACTTCTCTTTTACTTTTGGTTTCTTTAACATCATGTTCAACTAGAGAAAAATTATTACTTCTTAACTGGGGTGAATATATTAATGACGATGTTGTTTTAGCTTTTGAAGAAGAATATAATTGCGACGTTGTTATTTCACTTGCTGAATCAAATGAATTATTTTATTCAAAAGTTAAAAGTGGAACAACTGCTTATGATTTAGTAGTTCCATCTGATTACATGGTAGAAAAAATGGTAACAAAAGATTTATTACAAAAAATAGATTTTACTTTACTTGATAACTACACAACGAGAGAAGAAACATTCTTACCTGGCTGTAATGGAATCATTAGCTCAATGGAAGAAACATTACCTGGTGTAAGTGATTACTTTGTTCCTTATTTTTGGGGAACATGGGGACTTATGTATAATAAAAATAAAGCCGGACTTGAAGAAGCAGTTTTAAAGGCAGATTCTGATGGTAATGTTTGGAAGGTTATGTTTGAAGATTCTGCAGTACCTGCTGGTACAAGAGTTGGGATGTATGATACTCCACGTTATGCTTATGCTGCAACAATGTTTTATTCAGATTTATCTCCTAACCTTCAAAGTGATGAAGCTTTAAATGTATCAAGAAATGTTTTATCAAAGAAAAAGTTCCACGAATGGGGAACTGATACTATGAAAAAGAATATTACTGCTTCTAACCTAGATATTGGGTTTATGTGGACAGGAGATTTCTTAGATATGTTATATACGCAACTAGAAGAAACAACTGATCGCTCTGATATTACTTTTGATATTTGTATCCCTGATAATACTATTGCATTTATGGATAATTTAGTTATTCCAAAAAACGCTCGTAATGTGGAACTTGCACATAAATTTATCGATTTCTTCTTAGATAGCGAAAATGCTTATGAAAATGCATCTGTAGTAGGATACTGCACTCCAAGTACTGCTGCATATGATATGATTGTTGATTATGAAGAAGGAACTGATTTAGAAGACGATATTTGGTTAACAAATTGGGCTTGGGCTGTAAGCACATATTACCCAAAATTTGTTGATAATGAAAAAGGATATAAAGGAACACCTTTAGCAAACTTAGATCAAAACTATTTAAATAAAATTAACACTTTATGCAATAATGCTAAAGTTTAGTAATTAAACGTTGATTAATTTCAACGTTTTTTTCATCTTGAATTGACACGATTATATTATTTGATATAATAAAATTGAACAATGTTCAAAAAAGAGGTTATTAAAATGACTAAATCTGAGAAAACTAAAGAAAAAATTATATCAAAAACTATAGAATTAATAAAAGAAACGAATGGCAATAGTGAAAATATTACTATAAGAAAGATAGCACAGCAATGTGAAATAGGAATTGGACTTATAAATCATTACTTTATCAACAAAGATAAACTTATTGAGTGTTGTATTCAAAGAATAATAAATGATATTGTTGTCTTTTTTAAACCAACTATAAACACAAATTTAAGTAAAAGGAATAGAGTGCATCAAACTGCTTGCAAAGTATATGATTTTTTTATGTTTAATCCCTCAATTTCAAAGATATCTATTATTGGAGATTTATCAAACCCAATGATACTAGATAATACATCTAAATCTCAAATGGGTTTTATTAATTCTTTAAATAAAAATAGTGATGATTATCAGGATAAATTGACGATTATGATTTTAGTATTTATGATGCAAGAATCATTTTTAAGACGTAATATTATAAAAGAACAATTAGGTTGTGATTTAAATATTAAAGAAGAACGAGATAAATTTATTAAAGATTTTGTAGATATAATTGTTAAGGAGGATTAAAATGAAAATCGTTGTGATTAATGGTACAGAAGTAAGAGGATGTACTTACCATATTAAAGAAACATTTTTAAGTATTATAAGAGAGAATAATGAATTAGTAGAATATTATTTACCACGTGATTTAAATTCTTTTTGCTCAGGTTGTAAGACCTGCTTTTTTAAAGATGAGAACAAATGCCCACATGCAAAAGAGGTTATGCCAATTTGGGAATCTATTCTAGAAGCCGACTTATTAGTATTTGCTTATCCAATTTATGCCTTACGTGCTCCTGCAGCAATTAAATCTTTGTTAGATCATCTATGTGTTCATTGGATGGTTCACCGTCCAATGGAAGAAATGTTTAGTAAAAGAGCAGTTATTTTAACTCAAGCAATTGGAATGTTTTATAAAGCGGGATTAAAGGATGTTAAAACAAGTCTAAGTTGGTTAGGTGTATCCGATGTAAAATCTTTAGGTGTAGGATTGTTAGAAGGGGTTAAATGGAATGAGTTATCTTTTAAAAGACAAAGCAAAATTGAGAGTAAAATAATTAAATTAGCTAAAAAATATAAAAAAAATAAAAAAGTAAAAAAGAGATTAATTGTGAAAATAAAGTTTTATATATGTAAAAAAATGCATCAAAAGTTCGCTAATAAAGAAGAAACAATATCTGCAGATAATTTACATTATTTGAATAAGGGATGGATCAAAATAAAATAAAAAATATTATAAAATAAGGAAATTAGACTATTATTTCCTTTATTTTTTTTATTAGAAATATGATGTTTAAAGAATAAAAAATTAAATTGTAAAAAAGTTATTTTTTAATGGTAATCGTTTTCATAATTTGATATAATAGTTTTATATGTAAATTGTAAAGGAGATAATTAGTATTTTAAAAAAATAATGAGTATTGTTGTACATTTTGATTTAAAAATGATTATATTTTAGTTGTACATTAGAATAAGAAGGTGAATAATTAATGGAAATGTTAGAGAAAATTCTACTTGCTGAAAAAAATGCTAGAATAGCAAGAGAAGAAGCTTTAAAAAACAAGGAAGTACTTATATTAGAAGAAAAAAAGAAGGCGCAAATTTTTGCGGATGATTTGATGAAAAATACTAATGATGAAATTTCTATAATTAAAACGAATGCAGAAAAAGAATTAAAAGTATTAGAAGACAAACATTTAGAAAAACTTGAAGAGATTAAAAATAAAGTTTTAGTTGCGACTAATGAAAAAAGAAGTAAGGCAGTACAAATGCTACTTGAAAAGGTGGTTAAAGCATGATTGCAAAAATGTTAAGGGCAAAGGTGTTTTTATTAGAATCAGATTTTAATAAAGTACTAATGGCTTTGCAAAAAAAAGAAATTTTCATGCTCGATTCTAAATATAATCAAAATGCAGTTAAGACAGATTATGAAGATGATTTAATTTTAAGAACAACAAAAATAATTGATGTTTTAGAAAAATATCGTGGAAAGAAAAGTTTCTTTGAATACAATTCATTTAATGTCTCTGAATTTGAAAAATCAAATGAAGATTTAATAAATACTCTTATTAAAATCGAAAATGTATATAGTGATTTAAACAACAATATTATAAAAAATAAAGATAATGTTTCATTAATGAAAAAAATAGTACCATTTACAGATTTAGTTATCCCAACATCTGAGTTTGATAAAACAGCATATGTTGATATAAAAATTGGCTATGTTTCTAAATTAGTAGAAAATTTTAAAACTATAATTTCAGCAAATGAGCATATGGAATATCAAATACTAAGTATTACCCCTTACGGGCAAGCAGTTGCCTTAGTTTATGAAAAGACATATAAGAATGAAGCTTTAAATATCTTAAATGAATACGGATTTAAAGAAGAAGAATTACCTATTGATGATAAATTAATGAATGATTATTTAAATGATTTAGAAATAAATATTGAAGAAATTGCAGGTCGAATTTTAGCATTAGAAGCAAAAATGAATGAATTCTGCACTGAACTTCCTAATTTAAGACTTTTAGGCGATAAACTATTAAATCAAAAACTTCAAAAAAGTATTAATTATGAAACAACTGAAACATCTATTTATATTGAAGGTTGGATCAAAGAAAAAGATAAAACTATATTTGAAGAAACAATAAAAAATTCTACAGATATTTACACCTTAGAGTTAAATGAACCTAAAGAGGATGATTTAGTTCCTACAGTTACTAATAATAATAAAATTGTTAAGAACTTTGAATCAATAACTAATATGTATTCGGTACCTAGTTATAATGAAATAGATCCTAACCCAACAATGGCATTTTGGTATTGGCTAATATTTGGTATTATGATGGGTGATGTTGGTTATGGACTTATAATGCTTGTTGCATGTGGATTATTTCTTAAATTAAAAAAACCAAGAGGCGGTACAAAACAACTCTTATCAATTTTCTTTTATTGTGGGATACCAACTATAATATCAGGAATGATATTTGGTTCTTTCTTTGGTTTTAGTGTTGATTTTTTAAATTTCATAGGAAATATATTTGGACAAACTTGGAATTCATTTGATCCGGTTTCAAATCCTTTACCTTTATTAATATTTGGTGTTGGACTTGGGGCAGTACATATGGTTTGTGGACTTGTGATTAAAACATTCCAATCTATTAGAATGAAAAGTTACTTAGAAATTATTGCTCCAATATCTTGGATTTTTGTATTATGTAGTATTCCAGTTATCGTTTTAAATATGACAATTGGACTAATATTTTTTGGAATAGCAATGTTTGGAGTAATGATTGGTTCAGCAATAATTAAAAAAGGCGTTTTAGGTAAATTAAGTGGAGGATTTGGTGGCTTATATGGAATTACTGGATACTTAAGTGATTTACTTAGTTATGCCAGAATTGCTGCTTTAAGTTTATCAAGTGCGGTAATTGGTTTCGCGATGAATTTACTTGCCGATATGGTAAGAATTGATGGCAATTGGATTTTATATATTATTGGCTTATTTTTAGGAGCTTTAGTCTTTTTAGTAGGTCATGTCTTTAATTTTGTCATGGGAATGCTTTCAGCATATGTACATGACGGAAGATTACAATATATAGAATTTTTTGGTAAATTTTATGAAGGTGGAGGCTATGAATTTAAGCCTTTAAAAATAGAAGTTAATTATTTAAATAATGTCGAATTTGACAATCTATAGGAGGAAATAAAAAATGGATGGATTATCATGGGCTCTTTTAGGAGCAGCATTAGCAACAGGACTTGCATGTATAGGTTCTGCAATTGGAGTTTCAACAGCTGGTAAAGCAGCAACAGGTGTAGTTTCTGAAAAACCAAATTTATTTGGTAAAATATTAGTATTACAAGCATTACCAGGATCACAAGGTATTTATGGTTTCATTATTACAATTTTAGTATTAGTAAAATTAGGTATGTTAGGTGGCGGTGGTGCACCTGATTTAACTGAAGTAGAAGGAATGAAGTATTTTGCAGCTTGTATGCCTATTGCCTTGGCTGGTTTAGGATCTGCTATATATCAAGGTAAAGTATCGGCCTCAGCAATTATGATGACCGGAAAAAATCCGAGTTTATCAGGTAATGGTATTATAATGACGGCCTTAGTAGAAACATATGCAATTTTAGCGTTACTAACAAGTATAATAATGTATGTTGCTATCTAAATTGAGGTAGTGTATGGAAAAATTATCAATTTTCGAGAATATCGAAATTAAAAGCAAAGAAGAAGTTTCAGCTATAAATAATGATGCTGAAATTTCATCTAAAAATGAATATGAAAAAATAATTGCTAATTCTAATGAAACAAAAGAAAAAATGCTTAATAATGCTAATAAAAATGCTTTAGGATTAGTAAATCAAAAGAAAAACGAATATGATTTAATTGAAAAACAATTCGTTAATAAAGTACAAAGAGAAGTGCTTGATAGTATTGAAGTTGAAGTAGTTAAAACTTTAATGGATATGAAAAAAGAAAAACTTACGGATTTAATATGCGATTTGATTAAAAAAGAAGATGTTAAGGGTGATGAGGTTATCTTAGTATCTAAAAAAGATTACCCTAAATATCAAGAAGCTTTATCGTCAAGTAAAGGTGCGCTTGTTGAAGCAGATTTAATTAATAAAAGAATTAATACAAAGTTTAAATTAAGTAATGAAGCAGCGGATATAAAAAATGGTTTTATTTTAGTTGGTAATGATTATGATTTAAGCTTTGAATATAATAATTTAGTTGAAAGTGCTTTGGAAACTTTTGAAAAAGAACTTTCAGAATACCTATTTGGATAATGAAAAAAGATTATTTATATATTAATGCTGCAATAAAAGCAAAAACGACCCAAATTTTTAATCAAAAACAATATCAAATTTTAAAAGATACTAACAAAGAAGATTATATAAAAGTATTAAATGATTTAGCTTACGGGTTAACTGTTACTAAATCAATTGATGAAATTGCAATTCAAGAAAATGAAAAAATACTAAAAGATTTAAAAATGTGGTTAGATTTTGATGATATATTCTTAAAATGTTATTTATTCACTCATGATTTGATTAATATTAAAATCATGTATAAATCAAGAGTATTTAATGTACCTTTAAATAATGAATTTGATAACTTAGGTAATTATTCTCATGAATTCTTGTATGCGGCAATTTTCAATAAAGATTATACGTATGTAAATGAAGATAAGGAATTATTTGAAATTATTGAATCAAAAATAGATAATTTAGATCCAAAAGAATTATCTGATATGATTACTATTGAATTATATGCTTATTTATATCAAAAATATTTTATAAACAAAAATGATATTTTTGAAAATTTCTATAAATTGACTGCTACTTTAAAAAATATCTTAGTATTATTTAGATCAATTAGACTAAATGAATCACTAGAAAATTTTATGAGTTCACTTTTGAAATATTCTTATTTTGATTTAGATGTTTTAAAAGATGTTTTTTTAAAAAAAGATTTTCAAATTTTAAAAGGCTTAGATAAATATTTGCCAATGTCTTTTGAACTTATTTTTAAGAATTTAGAAGAAAATTATAAAATAAGTGATATAGAAAATTTATGTAATAAAGTATTATTAGATAATTTAAAAATATACAATTGCGATGTCGATTATGTTGGACCATTAATTGTATATGTAATGAATAAAAAATTTGAAATGAAAAATGTCAAAATGTTATATTTTGATAAATCTGTAAGTTTAGATGACTTACTTATTATGTGAGGATAATTATGAGTCAAATTATGTGCTTTTCAAAAAGCGATAATGCCTTGATCTTAGAAAGTGTTGGGGTTAGTGTAATTATCGATAATAATGAAGATAATCTAAAGGATAATATAAAAAAATCTTTAAATAATGATGTTAAAATTTTATTAATTGATGAAGATATTCAAGAATTAATAATAGATATAAAAGAAAAATACGATGATGTTGCCTTTCCAATTTTTATAAGTTTGCCATTTAAAGATAAACCTACTGGTAAGAGTTTAAATGAAATGAAGAAGAGTATAGAAAAAGCAATTGGAATTAGTGTTTTTTAGAAAGGATAATTATGCAAAATATAAAAAATGAAGAATTTGGTATAGTTACAAAAGTATCAGGACCATTAATTGTTGCAAAAAATATGCATAATGTTCACGTGTATGACGTTGTAAGAATTGGAGAAAAAAGACTAATTGGTGAAGTTATAGAACTTCGCGATGGTTTTGCGAGTATTCAAGTATATGAAGATACTGCTGGTGTAGGTGCTAATGATTTAGTGTATATAACTAGTGAATCTTTATCAGTTGAACTTGCTCCAGGCTTAATTGAAGGAATATTTGATGGTATTCAACGTCCCTTAGAAAAAATTTACGAAATGTATGGAGACTCTATTCCACTTGGTGTAGATATTCCAAAACTTAATCGTGAAAAATTATGGAACTTTAAGCCACTTGTAAAAGTTGGTGATATGGTTAATGCGGGAAATATTATTGGTGAAGTAAAAGAAACTTTAACTGTTATGCATAAAATTATGCTTCCACCTAAAATGAATGGTAAAGTAGTATTTATTCATGAAGGTGAAGCTACAATTATTGATACAATATTAAAGATAGAAACAGAAGATGATGAAATAATTGAAGTATCTATGCTTCAAAAATGGCCTGTTCGTAAAAGAAGACCATATGAAACTAAAATTACACCATATAAACCAATGCTAACTGGCATACGAACTGTTGATATGTTTTTCCCTGTTGCCATGGGAGGAATAACTGCAATACCAGGACCTTTCGGAAGTGGGAAGACTGTTGTTCAACACCAACTTGCTAAATATGCGGATGCCGATATTATCGTCTATATTGGTTGTGGTGAACGTGGAAATGAAATGACAGACGTTTTAATGGAGTTCCCAGAGTTAGTTGACCCTAAAACAGGAAATTCATTGATGAACCGTACAATATTGATTGCGAACACTTCAAATATGCCGGTTGCAGCTCGTGAAGCTAGTATTTATACCGGTATAACGATTGCTGAATATTTCCGTGATATGGGTTATAAAGTGGCTATTATGGCGGACTCTACATCACGCTGGGCTGAGGCTTTACGCGAAATGTCAAGTCGTTTAGAAGAAATGCCTGGTGAAGAAGGATATCCTGCTTATTTAGCATCACGTTTAGCAGAATTCTACGAAAGAGCTGGATATGTTAAATGCTTAGGTGGCGGTCGTGAAGGTGCAGTTACGGCAATTGGGGCAATTTCGCCTCCAGGTGGAGATACATCTGAACCTGTAAGCCAAGCAACCCTAAGAATTGTAAAAGTATTCTGGGGACTAAGTGCATCTTTAGCTTACCGTCGTCACTTCCCTGCAATTGATTGGTTAAAGAGCTATTCTTTATATAATGACACTATTTATGATTATATTGATAGTGAAGTAGAAGCTAATTGGTCTGCTACTGCGAAAGAAATGATGTATTTACTTCAAGAAGAAACAGCTTTACAAGAAATTGTAAAATTAGTTGGTGCTGATTCACTGAACTTTAGTGATAGAACAAAACTGTTAACTGCTCAAATGATTCGTGAAGATTTCTTACATCAAGATGCATTCCATAAAATTGATGCGAACACATCACTTCATAAATCTTATTTACTTGCAACTCTTATTTTAGAATTCTATCAAGAAATGAATAAGGCAATAGAGGAAAATAAAAACTTTAAAGAATTAGAAAATTTAAGTGTCAAAGAAAGAATCGGGCGCTTTAAATATATTGAAGAAAAAGATGTAGATAATGAATTTGAAGAAATTTTGAAACAATTATCAAAAGAATTTAAAAATGTGAGAAGTGAGGACTAAACTATGGCAATAAGAGAATATAAAACTGTTACTGAAGTAGTTGGACCTTTAATGCTTGTTGAAAAAACTTCAAATGTAAAGTACGATGAATTAGTTAAA
Source organism: Anaeroplasmataceae bacterium (assembly GCA_031549865.1). Classification (GTDB taxonomy): domain Bacteria; phylum Bacillota_I; class Bacilli_A; order Acholeplasmatales; family Anaeroplasmataceae; genus JAVBPE01. The sequence continues at coordinate 20,272 of JAVBPE010000006.1, forward strand.
GTAAAGCAATCAAATGGTGAAGAACGTTTAGGTAAAGTTTTAGAAGTAAATGCTGATAAAGCTTTGGTTCAATTATTTGATAATCCTCAAGGGTTAAAAATATCTGATGCAAAAGTTATCTTTTTAGGACATGGTGTTGAAATAGATTTATCACCAAATATTTTAGGTCGTGTATTTGATGGAATGGGACGTCCAATTGACGATAAAGGTAAAGTTATCGCTAATAAAAAAGTAGATATTAATGGAGTTCCTTTAAATCCGGTTGCTCGTGATTATCCATCTGAATTTATTCAAACAGGTATCTCTTCTATCGATGGATTAAATACTTTAGTGCGTGGTCAAAAATTACCGATTTTCTCAGGTTCAGGGATGCCACATAATAAGCTTGCTGCTCAGATAGCTCGCCAAGCTAAAGTATTAGGAACTAATGATAGTTTTGCGGTAGTATTTGCGGCAGTAGGTATTACATTTGAAGAATCTAATTTCTTTATTGAAGAATTTAAAAAATCTGGGTCTATTGAAAGAACTGTCATGTTTGTTAATTTAGCTAACGATCCTGCTGTAGAAAGAATTGCAACGCCTCGTATGGCGATTACAACAGCTGAATATTTAGCTTATGAACTTGGAATGCATGTCTTGGTTATTATTACTGATTTAACTAACTATTGTGAAGCCTTACGTGAAATAAGTGCAGCCCGTAAAGAAGTTCCCGGACGTCGTGGATATCCAGGGTATATGTATACAGACTTAGCCTCTTTATATGAAAGAGCAGGTCGTATTAAAGGGAAAAAGGGCTCTATTACCCAACTTCCAATACTTACAATGCCTGAAGATGATAAAACGCATCCTATCCCTGACTTAACTGGTTATATTACAGAAGGTCAAATTATTTTAGGACGCGCACTTCATTTAAAGAATTTAACTCCACCTATTGATGTTTTGCCGTCATTATCTCGTCTTAAAGATAAAGGTATAGGAGCTGGTAAAACAAGAGAAGACCATGCCCCTGTTGCGAACCAATTATTCGCCTCATATGCGAGGGGGAAAGAAGCAAAGGAATTAGCTCAAGTATTAGGGGAAAGTGCTTTATCCGATACTGATAAGCTATATTTAGAATTTGCTACTCGTTTTGAAAAAGAATATGTAAGTCAAGGCAATACTAATAGAAGTATAGATGAAACAATTGATTTAGGATGGGAATTATTAAGAATTCTTCCAACTTCAGAATTAAAGAGAATAAATGTTAAATTTATTGATAAATATTATTATAACGGAGCGAAGTAATTATGGCAGATACAATTGTAAATGCCACAAGAATGGAGTTAACAAGGCTTAAAAACCAGTTAGCGTCATCTCAAAGAGGTCATAAATTATTAAAAGATAAACAAGATGAAATGATTAGACAATTTTTAATAATCACTGAGGATTATAAAGAATTAAGAACAACTGTTGAGAATAATTTTGTAAATTCTTTAAATGTTTATGAAAAATCACTTGCAACTCATTCTAAAGTTGAAGTATATGAAAAAATGATGATTCCATCTAATGAAATAAAATTATCTTTTTCTAAAAAAAATATTATGGGTGTTAATACTCCAAAATTAAGTATTGAAACTAGTACACCTAAATTAAATTTTAGTTTAATTGATAGTGATCCTAATTTGGATGAATCAATTCTTTTACTAGGTAAATTAATGCCTGACTTATTAAATTTAGCGCAGACTGACAAAACATTACGTCAACTTGCCAAAGAAATCGAAAAAGTAAGAAGACGTGTTAATGCACTTGAATATTTTATGATTCCAGAACTTTTAGCTCAAATTAAAGAAATAAATGCAAAACTTGCGGATGCAGAACGTTCTAATATTATAAGAACAATGAAGAGTAAGGAAATAGTTTTAAAGAAAATTAAAAAGTAATAAAAACCAACTGAAACGTATAATGCTTTCAGTTGGTTTTTATTATAAAATCTTTTATATTTAGTATTAATAGAAACTGATTTTTTAAATCATTTAAAATTATATATTGCATTTTAGCAGCATAAAATATATAATATATTTATCGCAATAAAAGTTTAGAGATTCTAAACTTTTAGTTTATTTTAACGAAACAAGGTGATGAGATGGAGCTTGGAGATAAAATTAAATATAAGCGCACGTTACTTCAGTTAACACAAGAAGAATTAGCAAACAGATGTGAACTTACAAAGGGATATATATCCCAATTAGAAAATAATAAAACATCGCCTTCAATAGAAACACTTACGCATATCTTAGAAGTATTAGGGACCAGTTTAAGTGATTTTTTTCATGAAGAGGTTCATCCACAAATTGTGTTTGGCATTGAAGAGCAATATGATAAGGAATTTAATGATTATCTTCAAACTTGGTTAGTTCCAACAAGTCAAATGCTTACAATGGAACCAGTGCTTGTAACTATTAATGTTGGTGGTAAGACTGTCAAGGATATGCCACATAATGGGGAAGAGTTTGGATATGTAATAAAAGGTATGATTGAAGTTTGTTATGGAAATGATAAGCATATATGTAATGAAGGCGAAGCATTTTATATAACGACTAATAAAATTCATTATATAAATAATATTGGAAGTATTGAGGCAAAAGTTGTTTGGGTTTCAACACCTCCAAATTTTTAAGGAGAGTATATATGGCAAAGAAACTAATTGAATTAAAAGGAATATCGAAAAGTTATGGTAATGAAAAAGTTATTAATAATATGGATTTACATATAAATGAAAATGAATTCTTAACATTACTTGGGCCATCAGGTTGCGGTAAAACTACTACTTTAAGAATGATTGGGGGATTTGAAGATATCGATTCTGGCGAATTAATATTTGATGGTGTCTGTATAAATAACGTCCCTGCACACGAAAGACCAATAAATACTGTCTTTCAAAGATACGCATTATTTCCACATTTAAATGTTTTTGATAACGTCGCATTTGGACTTAGAAATTTTAGTAGAATACTTGCAGAATTAAAAAATGAAATATCTCGTCCATATGAAGCTAAAAGAGAAGAATTGCAACAAAAATTGTCAAACAAATCGACTTCTAAAGAAGATAAAAAAGAAATAAGATATGAACTTAAAGTGTTAAAAAAAGAAATTGATTTTAAAACCAATGAAGCCAAAGCAGATCTTATTGAAAAACGTTTAACTGAAATAGAAGAAAAATATGAAAAAATAATTAGCGATTTAGATGCTAAAATCGATATTGAATGGGAAAAAGATGATGAAGTAAAAGCTGCAAAACTTCGTATTAGGGAAATTAATGAGTTTATTGCTTTAGATATTGAAGCTGGTTCATCTAAAGCAAAAGCATCTAAAAAATATGAAACCGAACTTAAAAAATTAGAAAAAATTGCGGTTTGGGATGAACTTGTAACTTTAGAGCATAAAAGGAAAGATGAAATTAAAAATAAGGCCTTAGAAATAAAAAGTGCTAAAAGTTTAATGCTAAACAAAAAACAAATAAAAGAAGAAGTTTTAAAAGTATTAAAATTAGTAAAACTAGAAGGTTATGAAAATAGAAAGATATCTACTTTATCAGGTGGTCAACAACAACGTGTTGCGATAGCGCGTGCTGTTGTAAACAAACCAAAAGTATTGTTACTTGACGAACCACTTGCCGCTCTTGATTTAAAACTTCGCCAAAACATGCAATATGAACTTAAGGAAATGCAAAAGTCTTTGGGGATAACTTTCATTTTCGTGACGCACGATCAAGAAGAAGCATTAACAATGTCAGATGTTATTGTTGTTATGGATAAGGGTGTTATTCAGCAAATCGGAACCCCAGAAGATATTTATAATGAACCAAAAAATAGATTTGTTGCTAATTTTATTGGAGAATCTAATATAGTTTCGGGGACTTATTTAGGCAATAAAAAGGTAGAGTTTATGAATCAAACATTTGAATGTGTTGATGAAAACTTTACAATTGGGGAAAAATGTGATGTTGTAATACGTCCAGAAGATTTTGATATTGTCGCTTTAAGTGAAGCAAAGCTTATTGGTTTAGTAGAGACAGTGATTTTTAAAGGAATTCATTTCGAAATTACTGTTTTAATAGGAGATACTAAATTTATTATCAGAAAATATGAGCTATTCCATAAAGGTGATCAAATTGGTTTAAGTGTTGATCCATATGAAATTCACTTGATGAAAGTTTATGAATAGATTTAAAAAGCTAAGTTTACCATATTTTATATGGATGATTGTCTTTACTATTATCCCACTCCTAATGATGATAGTATTTGCTTTTTCAAATATTGAAAAATTCACAATAACAAATTTTTCGTTCAAAGAATATAGTATAAGTTTTGATCATTTTGGGGCATTATTCTCCCAATCCTTTGCATCTTCATTTTATCGTTCTATGAAGTATGCATTTATTGCTACAATTGGTTGCATTATCGTTGGATATCCAATTGCCTATATCATCTCAAAATCTAAATTTAAGAATAAGTTTTTAATATTATTAATCTTTATTTTGCCTATGTGGACAAATACATTACTTAGAATTCAAACAATAAACAATTTGCTTAAAGAAAATAGTTTTTTTAGCAATGTTTTTGGTTTTTCAATCGATCTAAGTGAAATGAAAGATTTAAAATTAATAATTGTAATGATTCTAGTATATCTTCCATTTATGATTTTTCCAATTTTTACAGTTTTAGAAAAAATTGATAAATCTCTTTTAGAAGCAAGTCAGGATTTGGGTGCTTCACCTGTTAAGTCATTTTTTAAAGTAACTTTGCCAATATCTTTAAAAGGTGTCGCTTCAGGAATAATGATGGTATTTTTACCGGCTGCCATGAGCTATACGATTCCATACATTGTTACTGATGGTGATTCAGAATATTCTATGATTGGTCAATTAATTGAAAAAAAGTTTATGTCTAGTTCACTCCAATACAATGTTGGTTCACTGATGAGTTTGTTAATTATTGTATTCGTTCTTGGAAGTCTATATTTAATAAGTAAAGTAGATGAAGAGGGGGAAACATTATTATGATGGAAAATAATCAAATTATAATAGAAAGTTCAAAAGCCAAAAAAATTAAAAGTAGAATAATAAAAATAATATGCATTTTGTTTATGGCAACAATATTATTGCTTACTTATTTACCACTTATAGTAATATTTTTAGTATCATTTTCTTCTGATACATCAGGTCTTGATATGATTAATTTTACATTTAAATGGTACCAAAAAATATTTGAAGGTGGAGAGATAACTGATTCAATTATTTATACCTTACAAATTACTATCGCTTCAACAATTATTGCAACTATTTTTGGTACAATAAGTGCAATAGGTATAAATGCTATGTCTAAAAAAACAAGAAAGAAAATGATTGTTTTAAATAATGTTCCAATTCTAAATGCGGACATAGTAACAGCTGTATTTTTACTTATAATATTTCAAATTATATCAATAACTATTTCAAGTACAATTTTTGGTTTTACAACTACTCTAATAGCGCATGTATTGTTTTCAGCGCCTTATGTAGTATTAAGTGTTTTGCCTAAATTAAATGAAATAGATGATAATTTATATGATGCAGCAATTGATTTAGGCTGTAGTCCTAAATCTGCATTATGGAAAATCGTAATTCCATCAATTAAAAGTGGAATTTTTAGTGGTGCAATGTTGGCATTTACAATGAGTATTGATGATTTTATAATTACACATTTTGTTACTGGAGATAAAAATAATTTCTCTACATGGCTATTTAGCAGTCTAAAAGTATTAAAAACTGGAAGTTGGAACAAGGCATGTGCATATAATTCATTAATCACAATTATTACATTAGTAAGTGTTTTAACATATCAAATAATTAAAACTAGAAAGAAAAAGGAGAGAAATTTATGAAAAAAGTTTTAAGTTTATTATTAGTAACTGTTTTATTATTATGTGCGAGTTGTTCAGGAAAACCAACATTATATATCCTTAACTGGGTTGACTATATAAATGAGGATTTACTAACTGAATTTCAAGACGAATTTAACTGTACAATTAAATATATCCCAACTACATCAAATGAAATAATGTATTCTGATATATTAAATGGTCGTACGCCATTTGATATAGTTGTTCCATCAGATTATATGATTGAAAAGTTAATGAAGGAAGAATTATTGCAAGAAATTGATTATACTAGATTAGATAATTATAGTGAAGATATGTTTGTTGAAGAATTAACTGAACTAATGAATGCTGATTCTACAAAAAGTTATAAAAATTATTATGTTCCATATTTTTGGGGTTCATTAGGACTTATGTATTCAACTAAAAAAGATGGAGTTGAAGAAGCAGTTTTAGAAAACGGATTTAGTGTTCTATTTGAACAAGATTTATTGCCAGCTAATTCCAAAGTTGGAATGTATGACGTATCAAGAGATGCATTTGCGGCTGCTCAATTATATAAAGGATATAGCTTGAATACGACAGATGAAAATGAATTAAAAGAATGTCGTGATTTGCTAAAAAATACACATTTTTCTAAATGGGATACTGATGGGTTAAAAACTGATGTTGCAGCTGGAAATACTGATGTTGCTTTAGTTTATAGTGGAGATTTCTTTGATTGCTATTATGCAGATATGGAACTTAATAAAGATATAACATATGGTTTATACTGCCCAACAGATCGTAATAATGTATTCTTTGATGCTTTAGTTATTCCAACTACTTCAAAACAAACAGATTTAGCATATGAATTTATTAATTTTATGCTTAGTTATGAAGCAGCATATTCTAATGCTGAATTTGTTGGATATGCTCCAACTTTAAAATCAGTTTATGAATTCATTTTGGATGATGAAGATTGGGCGGATATTGTTGCAATTGATGCATATCATCCTGCAAAAATTGTAAATGAAGCAGGTTTAAACGCAGAAGTTTATGCTGATTTAGGTGCTACGTATTATAATAAAATTGAAAATTATTTTGTTGAAGTAAGAAATTAATATTAAATTTCATGTTTAATAAAAGATAATAGTGTTGATTATTCTAAAAAGAGCTAAATTTTATTTAAAATTTAGCTCTTTTTCTTTTGGAAGATAATTTTAATGATTTTATATCAAAAAAATGCTAAAATATATTAAATGAAAGGAAGTATATTATGAAAATTGGATTTTTAGGACTTGGAAAAATGGGGCAAGCTATTTTAAATGGTATATTAAGCACAAATATCTATATGATAAGTGAAATTTATGCATATGATAAGTTTATAGATGATAAAGAAAAGTATGAAGCTAAGAAAGTATTATTTTTAGAAAATGAATTAGATCTTTATTCAAAGTCAGATATTTTCTTTATGTGCGTAAAACCGCAAAGTTTTACAGAGATTTATGAAATTTTAAAGAATGCCACAAATAAACCAAAAGTTATTGTTAGTATAGCAGCAGGTATTTCAATTAATAATATAAGTACAAATTTAAATGTAAATAATGTCATTAGAGTAATGCCCAATTTGGCTTGTTCTATAAATATGGGAGTTACAACAATATCAAAAACTGCAAGTGTAACGGATGATATATTTATGTTAGTTCAAAATATCTTTAATTCTATTGGTATCTCATATGAAGTTGAAGAGGAAGAAATTAACTCTTTATTACCTCTAAATGGAAGTTTTCCTGCGTATTTATATGAATATGTAAATGGTTTTATTAAAGCATGCTCTAATAATGGAATAGATGAAATGAGAGCGCGTGAGATAATATTACAAACAACAATTGGTTCATGCCTATTAGCTTTAAAGGATTTGAGACCGCTTGATAATCTTATTAGCGACATTTGTAGCAAAAAAGGAACAACAATAGAAGGTATTGATGTTTTAAGAAAAAATGAATTAGATGAAACTACTGGAGAATGCTATCAGGCTTGCTTTAAAAGAGCAGAGGAGTTAACTAATTAAAAAGAGGATAATATGTTAAGTTTTAAAGAGTTTGAAATTCAAGATGTAAAATTAATGGGAAATTATATATTAGATCATCCATATTTTTTATGTGATTATAATTCAAAATTAGTTTTTTTATGGCGAGATTATTACAAAACTAAAGTAGCCTATGACGAAAATTATTGTTATATAATGCTAACTTTTAATGAAAATGAAATTAAATTTTTACCTCCTCTTGGAAATAAATTTGTTTTAGATGGGGTAAAAAAATTAATTGAATACACGGATTTTTACAATATTAAACTAAGATTTACATGTTGTGATTTTAAATATAAGAATGAAATTGAATCTTTACATTTAGATATTGTTTTTTTAAAAGAAATTGGTTACGAAAATTATATTTATGACTTGGAAAAGCTTTCAACTTATAAGGGAAAAGAATATAAGGGGAAACGAAACCTAGTTAATAACTTTAAAAATACTTATCCAACTCATAAATATATTAGCTTAAATAAAAATGATTATGATTTAGTAGAACAATTTTTAGATTTATGGTATCAAAAAAGAATTGATGATGATTTAATGCTTATTCATGAACGAGATGTAATAAAAGATTGTTTTAATCATTTTGATGAGCTTGATATAAAAGCTAATGCGATATTAATTGATGATAAGATAATTGCTTTAGCAATTGGTACAGTTTATAATCACATCATTTGTGAGCACGTCGAAAAAGCATTAACAGAATATGTTGGGGCTTATCAAGCAATTTGTATGTATTTTAGCGAATCATCACTTAAATATGCTAAATATATGAATAAAGAAGAGGATTTAAATATAAAAGGATTAAGAGATGCAAAAATATCTTATAATCCTCTTTATATTATAGATAATTATAATTCAATTTAGGAGGATTCTTATGTTTAGAAAGGCTTTAAAAGAAGATTATAAAGTTATATATAATATTTATTTAGAAGCTTTTAAATGTGAAGAAGAAGCTTCCCTTTTCTTTGAACTAGAAAATATAATAGATTATTGTTATGTATTAGAAAATAACAATAAAATTATATCAATAGGCTTTAGATTCATAAAAGATATTGATAACCAAAAATTATCATATCTATATGCCTTAGCAACTATCAAAGAAGAAATGAATAAAGGCTATATGAGTTTAATGCTAAGTGAATTTGAAAAATTAGATAATATTGAACGCCTTGATGGTTCATTCTTAATTCCTGCAAGTAGTTATTTACAAAATTTTTATAAAAAAAATGGTTTTACATTTGAAAACAAAATTGGTAAAAATATATGTGATTTTAAATTTGCAGATTCTAATGTAAGAGTCTTAGATGAGAAGTATGCTTATGATTGTTTAAATATATATAATGTATCCTTTAAAGATGAAAAACATATAAAAAGAGATATAAATTCATATATATATAATATTAATTTATATAATAATATTTATGGGCATGTTTATGGTTACTTTCTAAATAATAAATTAACTACTTATTTATTTTATGAAAATAGTGAAATAAAGGAAGTTTTTGGAGTTAATTATCTAGAGTTAGTGGCCCATATAAATAGTTTACATAATTTGAAATCAGTTATTTATTATACAAATGGTTTAAATAAAATAAATTCTTTAGTTAAATTTTATAACTCAGAATTCAATTTTTATGCTAATTTATTAGGTAATTAGATAAAATGCGCACAATTTTATTAAAAAGTATTTCATTTAAAGACAAAATAAGTGATAAATATTTTTAAATGAGAATTATAGTAGACAAAAACGATATATTATGATATATTAATATAAATAAATAAAAACTAGAGGTTGCGATGTAAATTAGTAATTTATGGAGAAGGCATTCGTTGAAATAAATGAAAGGTAATCATCGCCGAATATATGATATAGGCATATTTCATATATGGTATTATAAAGAACATCTATAATACTCCTACAACTTGTAGAGGCGCTATTTAAAATGAAAAATATTGGCACCTTTTGGCGCTTTTTTATTTATTAAGGAGGAATAAGATGGAACTTGAAATTTCTAACGTTAAGGTAAGTGAATTAAAAGAAAAATATGGTACGCCTTTATACGTTTATGATGAAGTAAAATTAATAAATCAAATGAGTTTATATAAAGATAATTTTAAATCAGATAAATTTCAAACTGAAGTTTTATTTGCTTCTAAAAGTTTTTGTATAAAAGAAATGCTACGTTTAGTAAATAATAATGGATTGTCACTTGATGTAGTTTCAATGGGTGAATTTTTAACTGCCTTAAGTGTTGATTTTCCGCTTGATAAAATCTACTTTCATGGAAACAATAAAAGTTTTGAAGAACTAAGCTTAGCTGTAAATAAGGGTATTAATAATATTGTAATTGATAATTTTATGGAACTAGAAGCTTTAGAAAATATATGTATTAAAGCAAATAAAAGTCAAAAAATTTTAATAAGAATTAATTGTGGGGTGGATGCACATACGCATAAGTTTATCATCACAAGTCATATCGATTCAAAATTTGGTTTAATTTATAATAGCGAAGAATATAAGAAATGTCTTAATTTAATTAAAAATTCTAAATTTATAATTTTAGAAGGCTTTCATTCACATATTGGAAGTCAAATATTTGATTATGAAGCTTTCTTTGCCGCTTTTGACAAGTTTATACCATTACTTAAGGATTTTAATTATCCTTTAGTTTTAAATATTGGTGGAGGTTTTGGAGTTCATTATACAGATGAAGATCATCCACAAGCTGTTGATTATACAACAAAAAGTTTAGTTAATTATATTGAAAAGAAATTAGAAATAGAAAAATTAAGTTTAAAGAAAGTATGCATAGAACCAGGAAGAAGTATTGTTGGGGAAGCAGGATATACACTATATACGATTGGATATACTAAGAAAACACCTAATCGTCTTTACTATTTTATAGATGGTGGAATGACTGATAATATTCGTCCGGCCTTATATCAAGCAAAGTATGATTGTGACATTGCTAACAAAATGGATTTAGCTAAAACAAATATTGTCTCTATTGCCGGTAAATGCTGTGAATCAGGGGATGTTATAATTGAAAATACATTGTTACCTGAGGCAGTAAGTGGAGATTTGTTAGTAACTTATACAACTGGAGCATATGGATATTCAATGTCATCTAATTATAATAAAGCATTAACACCAGGAGTAGTTTTTGTGAATAACGGTATATCTAGATTAGTTTCAAAGCGTCAAACATATGAAGAATTATTAGAAAGAGAAATCTAACGAGGTGAAATTATGTTAAAAGGAAGTATAGTTGCAATCGTTACGCCATTTAATAATGACGGCAGTGTAAATATGGAAAAATTAGGAGAACTAATTGAATTTCATATTTCAAATAAAACTGATGGTATTGTTATTTTAGGTACTACTGGGGAAGCTTCGACTTTAAGTTTTGAAGAAGAAGAAGAAATTGTAAAATATAGCATAGCAAAAGCTAATAAAAGAATTCCAATTATTGTTGGATCAGGGTCAAATGAAACCTCAAAAGCTATATACATGAGTGAAAAATATTCACGTTTAGGAGCAGATTACTTATTAGTAATTACCCCATATTATAATAAAACAAATGAAAGTGGCTTAATTAAACACTTTGAAATGGTTGCCAATAGCGCTCATTGTCCAATTATTATGTATAATGTTCCAGGTCGTACAGGAATGTCTATAAGCATTAGTGCAATTGAAGTTTTGTCAAAACATAAAAATATTTGTGGAATTAAAGAAGCAAGTGGTAATTTAAGTTATGCCTTAAATGTTAGTAAATATTGTAATGAGAATTTTGTTATGTATAGTGGTAATGATGATATAATTGTACCAATGATGAGTATTGGTTCAGTTGGAGTAATCTCTGTTTTAGCAAACATTTGTCCAACGAAGGTTCATAATATTGTTTTTAATTGCTTAGAAAATAAATATGATTTAGCAATTAAAGATGCCTTAACATTACTTGATTTAGCTAATGATTTATTCTTAGAAACAAATCCAATTCCAGTAAAAGAAGCAATGAATTATTTAGGCTTTAATGTAGGTGGATACCGTATGCCACTTGATACAATGTCAAGTAAAGCGGCATCTGTTTTACATGCTGAAATTGATAGAGTTAAAGGAGAAATTAAATAATGAAAGTTGCAGTAATTGGCTATGGAGCAATGGGGAGATTAGTTTGTGAAGAACTAGGAGACGAAGTTGTTGCTATAATTGCTAAAGAATCACCACAAAACTATATTTCATTATTTGATTATAATAAAGAAATAGATGTTATAATTGATTTTTCTAATCCAGAAAATTTGGATATGATTTATGATTATGCAAAATTACACAAAACTAAAGTAATTTTTGCAACTACCGGATTTAATGAAAAAGAAATTAACAAAATTAATGATTTATCAAAATATACTCCAGTATTAAGAAGTGCTAATTTCTCACTTGGTGTAATATTACTTAATAGATTAGTTAAAGAAATTACTCCAATTTTACAAGATGATTTTGATATTGAAGTAATAGAGGCACATCATAATAAAAAACTAGATAGCCCATCCGGAACGGCAAGAATGCTAATTGATTCAATTCAAAATTCTAAGAATGGTAATTTAGTTTATGGACGAGTTGGCAATAGTAAGCGTCAAAAAAATGATGTAGGTGTTCATTCACTGCGTGGTGGAACAATCGTTGGTGATCATGAAGTAAAATATTGTGGAATTGATGAAGTTATCACTTTAAAACATGAAGCACATTCTAAAAAAATATTTGTTAAGGGTGCAATATATGCAGCCAAATGGATAATAAATAAAGATAGTGGTTTATATAATATGGAAAATGTTCTTTTTGATTAAAAAGGATTATTGACCTATTGAATATGTAATAGACAAAAATAAAATAAAATCATTTAATAAAAAGAACGGAGAGAATTTATGAAAAAATATAACGTCGCAATAGTTGGAGCTACAGGACTTGTAGGTACAACTTTCATCCAAATTTTAGAAGAATATAATTTCCCAGTTAATGAAATTAAACTATTAGCTTCAGCAAGAAGCAAAGGTAAAATAGTTAAATTTATGGGGCGTGATGTTGAAATAGAAGAATTAACAGAAGAATCATTTAAAGGTGTAGAATTAGCTTTATTTTCTGCCGGTGGGGATATATCAAAAAAATATGCGCCCATTGCAATAAAAGAAGGTGCAAGAGTAATTGATAATTCTTCTGCATGGAGATACGAAACTGATATTCCTTTAATTGTTCCTGAAGTAAATTTTGAAGATTTTACAATGAATAAAATTATTGCTAACCCAAATTGTTCAACAATTGCTGCAATTCTTCCTCTAAAAGCTTTAGATGATGTATACGGTTTAACAAAGGTGTTATATTCTACATATCAAGCTGTTTCTGGTTCAGGTCAAAAAGGACGCGATGATTTAAAATCATGTCTAAATGGTGAGGGAAATCATTTCTATCCATATGATATATCTCAAACGTGCATTCCTGAAATAGATGTTTTCATGGATAACGGCTATACAAAAGAAGAGATGAAAATGGTTTGGGAAACTAGAAAAATGCTTCATAAACCAGACTTGAATGTATCTGCGACTTGTATAAGAGTTCCAGTAGTAAATTCTCATGGTGTAATGGTACAATGTGAACTTGAAAAAGAATTCACTTTAGATGATGTTAGAAATTTATTTGCAAGTTTTGAAAATCTTGTGGTCTTAGATGATGGTAAAAATCATGTTTATCCAACTTCTATCGCATCTAACGGTACAGATAAAGTATATGTAGGCAGAATCAGAAAAGACTTAGGCGTAAAAAATGGTCTTTTATTCTATACTACAGCCGATAATATTCGTAAAGGTGCAGCTGCAAATGCTGTTCAAATTGCGATGAAACTAGCTAAGCTAGATGAAATGTAAGAGGTATTAATATGTTAGTAGTTGCAAAATTTGGTGGGTCTTCACTTTCTTGTGGAACTCAATTTGAAAAAGTTAAAAATATTGTTACATCAGATCCTAAAAGAAAAATAGTTGTAGTTTCTGCTTTAGGCAAAAGAGAAAAATCTGATAGTAAAATAACTGATTTATTATATATATTACATGCACATATTAAATATAGTGTTCCTTATGAAGACATTTGGAATATGTTATACAGTAGATTTGTTGAAGTTAGAGACACTTTAAATATTTCTTATGATATAACAATTGATTTAGATTTATTAAAAAAAGAATTGAATAAAAATATTAGCCAAGATTATCTGGTTAGCCGTGGAGAATATTTAACTGCAAAATTGATGAGTAGTTACTTAGATTATACTTTTGTTGATGCAAAAGATTTAATCTTCTTTAATTACGATGGTAAATTAGACGAAACTATTACTGATCAAAAAGTAGTTGATGCATTTACTAAATACCAAAAAATCGTTGTTCCTGGCTTTTACGGAGCTTATCCTAATGGATCAGTAAAATTATTAAGTCGCGGTGGAAGTGATGTTACAGGGTCTATTTTAGCTAAAAGTTTAAACGTTAGTATGTACGAAAACTGGACTGATGTTTCAGGTATTTTAGCAGGAGATCCTCGTATTATAAGTAATCCAAGAGCGATTAAACAAATTACATATGCAGAACTTAGAGAATTATCTTATATGGGAGCAAGTGTTTTACATGAAGAAACAATATTCCCTGTTCAACAATTAAACATTCCAATTAATATTAAAAACACTAATGATCCGGCACATCCTGGTACTATCATAAGACAAAGATGTGATGATGATGATCATATTATTACTGGTATTGCCGGAAAAACTGATTTCGTTTCTATATCAATTACCAAAGATCATATGTCAAATGAAGTTGGATTTTTAAGAAAAACATTATCTGTTTTTGAAAAATATAAATGTTCAATTGAACATGTTCCATCAGGAATAGATTCATTTTCTGTTGTTTTAGCGGAAAGCCAAATTGAAAAATGCCAATTTGAATTAATATCTGAACTTAAGTCATCATTAAATGTCGATGTATCAATTGATAATGATATAGCATTAGTCGCGATAGTAGGAAGAAACATGGCTAAAAGAAGTGGCATTTGTGCTAAATTATTTAATATTTTAGGCGAAAAGAAAATTAACGTTAAAATGTTAGCCCAAGGACCATCTGAATTAAATATTATAGTTGGCATTTCAAAAAGTGATTATAATAATGCTTTAGTAGCACTATATGAAGATTTAGTTAAGTAATATATTTGAGTTTGGTATTATCCAAACTCTTTTTTTATAATTATAGTTGTAAAAATATAAAAAAGAGATATAATAAAATTAAAGCAAGGAGTTATGATACTCCTAGTGTTTGACTAAGAGCATCTAACGAACTTGACGGTTGATATAGATGCTTTTTATTTTATTACTTTAATTTCTTATTAGCTTTTATTAAATTAATAATAGCCGTTATAAAATTAATTATGCTTGTAATAAAACCGCACATAACTTCCTAATAAAATAAGATTTAAGTTCAATAATGTTAATTATCATACTTATCACCTACTTTTGACACTTAGGATGTATCTCTAACTCCATCAAGGTTTTTAACACCTTGCACCTAATATAATTATAATTTAAAGATGAAATTACTTAAATAATAGTAATTTTTTTATTTTATAGTATAAAAATTCATTATAAAAATTAATAATCAAATTAATAAAAATTATTTTTGATACGATTTATGCCAAAATGTGATATAATAGTATTGAATAGAGGTATTACCATGATCACTAAATTTTTATATGAAACAGATGAAAAGGGAAGAAAAACTATAAATGGGGTTGTTGAAAAAAAAGATGATGCTTATGACATTAAATTTTTTCCTATGCAAAATATGAATAGTTATAAATCTTCTGAACTTGAAACTGTAACATATAATAAAGGTGAGCAATTTTATTGCTATTTTAAAACACCAAATGGAAATATGTATTTAGACATAAATTCTTTTAAAGATGAAGTGAAGGTTCAATTAAGTAATAATGTTAATCATGCAGCAAGTTTTTCAAAAGAATTTATATTAGTTATTTTATATAATAATGATTATTTTGGACTTGACGATGTGATATTTGTTTCTTCTGGTTATTTCATAACAAATAAGGGCTTATTAAAAGATAACTATGAAAACTTTTTCCAAAAAGCTGCTGATCAAGGCTATATTCAAGTAAAAAAAGATGGCGCAAGTTACTTTGTTGCGAAAAATGATAAAGATGAATATTTTTTAGTTAATGAATTAAGAAAAGCATCTCGAATTCATAAAAATATAAGTCGTAAAGTAGTTGTAATAAATGAATTCATAAATCGTGATACTGAAAGAAAAGCTTTATCTTTTTCTGAATTTGACGTTTTAGCTGCAGAAAAAGAGTACTATTTTGCTGGAATAAGATTGAATTTTGATAATGATGTATTATCTATAATAGAAGATTCATTTCTTACATATGACACTGATCGTTTAATTGCCAGTGAAGAGGTTTACCAAACTATGAAAGATATATTCTTCGCAATAAAAGAACCTAAGAATAAAGGTTCATATATCGTGGAAATAGATAATAGATTTGTTAAATATGAAAATAATAAGTTTGAATTTGTTAATGATTCAAAATTAGCTACAGTTCTTGATAGTAGTAAGGTATTAGTTGTTGAAGAAGGACTTCGATTATTTAAGCCTTCATTTACGATAAATAAGTATAGTGCAGATTGTGCCTATTTACATCAAATAGATAAGAATAATTATATTTTAGGTGAAACGAATAATGATTATATCTCTGTTAAACCAGTAAATAAAGAAACATATGATAAATTTAATGAAATTTTTGCGAATTTTTCAATGAAAAATGAAGGTTCAATTTTATTAAGCGATAATAATTATCTCCAAATTGAATTTAAGTCAATTAAAGAATTCAGTATTAATTGGTTAGATTCTAGTTTAAATGCAACAATTCTAACAGATGAAGAATTAGCAGTATTAATTGAAGTTTTACGTTTGAAAGTTCAAAAAAGAGAAATCAAAAATATTATAAATAATGAATTTTTGAAAAAATCAAATATTGAATCAAGTAATGAAGTATTTAATATGGCAAAAGAATATCAAAAATTCATGAATCTAATTTTAGAGAAAAATCATCGAATTCAATCTTATACCGATTTAGATTCAATAAGAACTGAAACAGAAAAAGGAACTTTAGAATATTTACGAAGATTTTTTGCTAAAAACATTTTAGATTCTGAAGAATTATTCGAAGAAATATTTGATAAAAAAGTAATTAATAATGTTTTAATTGTTGGTTCAGGCTGCAATCTAGATATAATTGCTCTAAATAATATTTGTCAAAAATTAAATTTGAATATTAATTTATACACTATTGAAACAGCAAAATGGGGATACTTCCCAAAAGTTACATTATCAAAAAATATTAACTATAAAGCAGCGTATCGTTGTGGATTTTCTAATATAACACTTAATTTAATCAACAATATAGATTTAATATTATTCTCTAGACATTTTAAAGAAGAAGGCGAACCTTTAAATAAAATTTTTGATGCCATTTTAGCACTAGATAAAGATTTTGTATTTGCAAATACAAAAATGTGTAATTTAAATAAATTCAATGATTCATTCCATGAATATTTTAAAGCCAAATTAAATGTTCGAAGAAAATATTTTACTCATACAGAAGAAGACTTTAAAGAAGTCTTAAATATAAGTCATAAAACAACTCAAGGAATTCAAAAAATATATCATAATTCTGGTGGTTTCTCTTTACCTGTTATTGATAAACAATTTTCTTATCAAAGTATTATTGTAAAATCTGATAAGCAATTAAATGATTTTTTTCCAAAAACAACGAAATAAAATTGGGATTTTCCCAATTTTTTTTTAATTATTTATTGACATATTTATATTTATAATTTAATATATAGTTATCGATATATATTAATCGATATATATCTAATAAAGGAGAAGTACTATGCCACCAAAAGTTAAGATAACAAAAGAAATGATTATAAATTCAGCATTTGAAATAGTTAAAGAATTTGGATTAAAAGAATTATCTGCAAAATCTGTTTCTAAAAAGCTAAATTGCTCAACACAACCAATATTTTGGGTTTTTGAAACAATAGATAATTTAAAAAAAGCAGTCGAGATAGAAGTGAATCGAGTATATAATTCATATATGATAAAGGAGATACCTGGGTTACCATTATTTAAATCTATTGGATTTAATTATGTAATGTTTGCAAAATATGAACCAAATTTATTTGAATTTATGTTTATGAGTGAAAGAACAAAAAATTTGAATCCTGATCAAATAATTGAAATTGATGATAATAAAGAATATATTTACCAAACTATTCAAGAAAGTTATGATGTGACAATAGAAATTGCTAGAAAAATCTATTTATATATGTGGATATTTTCGCATGGAATTGCAACTTTAATTGCCTTGAACAAAAATTTATTTACTGATAAAGAAATTGGTGAAGCATTAACAGATAATTTTCAAGGATTAATAATCAGATTAAAGAAAGAGGGTAAATAATATGATAGAAGCAAATGATTTAATTAAAGGATACAATAATGGAGAAAATGTTTTGTATGCAATAAATAAAGTTTCTTTAAAAATAGATGACGGGGATTTTGTTGTGATACTTGGTCCATCTGGAAGTGGTAAATCAACTTTAATTAATACCTTATCGGGCTTAGAAAAAGCAGATAGTGGTATTTTAAAATATGATAACGTAATAATATCAAATATGAATGATAACGAATTGACTGAATTTAGACGAAAAAAAGTTGGTTTTGTGTTTCAAAATTATTATTTATTACCATCATTAAATATTGAAGCCAATATCAAGATGGGCGCCAATTTATCTGGAAATAAGGAACTAACAAAAGTCATAGAAGCGGTTGGTTTAAATGGAAAAGAAAATAAATTTCCATTTCAATTGTCTGGTGGTGAACAACAACGCGTATCTATTGCCCGTGCACTAGCCAAAAATCCTAAAGTTTTGTTTTGTGATGAACCAACAGGTGCGTTAGATGAAGAAACAGGAAGACAAGTTTTAAATTATATTATTAATTTGCAAATTAAAAATAAATTTACGCTAATAATGGTCACTCATAATAAAAATTTTGCATCACTGGCAGATAAAGTTATAAAGATGAATAGTGGTAAAATTGGTGAACTAATAATAAATGATAAAAAGTTATCAGTTGATGAGATAGAGTGGTAATATGATTACACATAAAATAATATTTAAACAATTTGGAATTATTTTATTATCACTGTGCACAGTTTTTGTTTGCACATTATTTCTTAATATTAATATAGATATGCGTGCTATAAAAGATTTAATTCTTACTACCGAGGGAGTTCAAATTTATAATGCGAAGATGATAATGTATAATACTATTATTGCTGCTTGTGGTGGGGTTGTTGGATTAATTATTGTATTAGTTTTATTTTTTACGATTGTCAATTACATTGATGATAATTCAAAGAATCTTGGTATTTTAAAAGCCTTAGGTTACTCAAGGAAAAAATTAGCATTAATGTTTTATAAATATGGATTATGCATCTTATTTGGTTCCATTATTGGTTTCATTATAGCGTTTTGTTTTATGCCAGTGGTATATAATGGCTTTAATGATCCTGCACTTCCTAATGTAAATATTCATTTCAATTTTTTAACATTACTTTTTACAGTTATTATACCATATATGATTTTTACAATTATTGGAATAGTTATTGCTTTTTGGAAACTTAAAAAAACACCACTTGAACTTATAAAAAATATAAAAAAAGAAAAAAAACAGACATATAAAGAAAGAAAAAACAAAGAGTATGCTTCCTTTATTATAGAAGTAAAATATAATTCAATTAAACGAAGTAAAATGCCATTATTATTTACTTTAATTGGAGCGTTTTGTTTTAGTGCGCAAATTCAAATGTCATTATCAATGGATTCATTAAATGTAAGTGTTTTATTTACGGGTATAATTTTAATAGTTGGGATCCTTTTAGGGACAACAACACTTATCATTTCGCTTTCATCAGTTGTCAAGAATAATAAAGACTATTTAGCAATTTTAAAAGCATATGGTTATACAAACAAAGAATGCAATATAATGTTGTTCCCTTTATATCGCATAACTTCATATTTAGGATTTATAATCGGAACGCATTATCAATATTTCTTTTTAAAAGCGATGGTAGGTTTATTTACAGGTCCATATGATATGGTTATAGAATATAGATTCAATTTTAAAGCATTTGTTATTACAATATTTTCATTTATAATTTTATTTGAATTTTTAATGTATTTATATAAAACACAAATAAAAAAATTATCATTGAAGAAAGTTATTGAAGCATAACAATATTTTTAAAGAAAGATAATACGCATAAAAAATAATAATCATATATAAACCTTTTTAGTTAAGAAATATTAATTAAAAAGGTTTTTTAATATTAAAAAAATGTATTAATATGTTATAATAAAAACAATAAATTAGAAGTAGGTAGAGTTATGAAACAATATTTAGAAATGTGCAATTATGTATTAAATAACGGATTAGAAAAATGGGATAGAACTAATACAGGAACTATCTCTTTATTTGGCTATCAAATGCGTTTTAATTTGCGCGATGGGTTTCCTTTAGTAACAACTAAAAAAGTTCATTTGAAGAGCATTATTCATGAATTGTTATGGTTCATAAGTGGCGATACAAATATAAAGTATTTAGTAGACAATGATGTTAGAATTTGGAATGATTGGCCATATGCAAAATATCAAAAATCAAATGAATATAAAAATGAAACTATAGATGAATTTATACTTAAAATAAAGAGTGATGAACAATTTGCAAAAAAATACGGTGAACTTGGGCCAGTTTATGGTAAGCAATGGCGCGATTTTGATGGGGTTGATCAGTTAGCTAATTTAATTAATGATATTAAAAATAATCCAGATAGTAGAAGATTAATTATTAGCGCTTGGAATCCTCCAAAAATACAAGATATGGCTTTACCACCATGTCATTGTTTTATGCAGTTTTATGTTAATGATAATAAATTATCATGCCAATTATATCAAAGAAGTGCTGATATATTTTTAGGTGTACCTTTTAATATTGCTTCATACGCTTTATTTACAATGATGATAGCCCAAGTTACAAACTTAGAATTAGGCGACTTTATTCACACTATAGGTGATTGTCATATTTATTCTAATCATGTTGAACAAATAAAACTACAATTAATGCGTGAACCAAAAACACTTCCAACTATGGTTTTAAATAAAAATGTAACAAGTATTTTTGATTTCAAATATGAAGATTTTAAATTAGAAAACTATGAATCACATAAATCAATTAAAGGTAAGGTAGCTGTATAATGATAAAACTAATTTGGGCCATGGATAAAAATTGGCTAATAGGAAAAGATGATTTGATTCCTTGGCACATAAAAGAAGATTTATTGTATTATAAATCTGTTACAAATAATCAAACAGTTTTAATGGGAGAAGTTACTTATTATTCCTTGAAAAAGTACTATAAGAATAGAGACCTTCCATATGGTAAAATATATGTTGCATCATTAAATGAATTAACTCTTACTGATGCAATAGTAATAAAAGATTTAGATAACTTTCTAAAAGATAATACTGAAGACTTATATGTTGTTGGGGGATCAACAATTTATAAAATTGCACTTCCATATGCTGACATGCTATATATATCATTTATAAAAGGTGAATATGAAGGAAATAGGTATTTTCCAAAATTTGATTTAAATAAATATGAATTAATAAAGAAAGATGAAACAGACGCAGTTATCTATACTGTGTATAAAAAAATTTTGTGAGGGTAATATGTTAATATTAGTTATTTTGATTTTGTTGGCAGTATTATATACATTTTTATTTAGTTTAATTGCGACAGGTTATTGGTTTATTTTATGGATTTTTTTAGGCATATTATGCTCTATTATTACATTCTTGTTATTTGTATTAATTAATAATCCAATATTTAGATATACTAAACATACAAATAAATATAAGCATTTTGTAATGAGACAGGCAGTAGCATTTTTATTCATTTGCTTAAATATAAAAGTTGAAGTTATTGGCAAAGAAAATGTTCCAAAAGGAACTTTCGTTTATGTTTCAAATCATAAATCAAATACAGATGTTATGAGTGCCTATTATGCATGTAATACTGTAATGAGTGCGTGCGCTAAAAAGAGTCTTTCGAAGATTCCTTTAATGAAAGGGATAATGAAAGGGATGGAAGTAGTTTTTATTGATCGTGAAGACAATAGAGAGGGCGTAAAAGCTTTGTTACATGGTATTGAATTAGTTAAAGAAGGCTATCCAATGATTATTTTCCCTGAGGGTGGAATAAAGTCACGTGAAGTAGAAACAATGACTGCTTTAAGACCAGGAGCATATAAACTGGCAACAAAAGCTGATGCCCCTATTTTACCTGCTACAATAATTGGATCATCTAAAATATATAAAAAGAAATTCTATAAACATGTTAAAGTAAAAGTAATATTACATAAGCCAATATATAAAGAAGAATATGAGACAATGAATACAACCGAATTGGGTAATTATATTGCTCAAATAGTTGACGGACCTATATTAAATGAAATTAAAAAGTAAAATATTTTTAATAGCCGGCTTATTAGGAGCAATTCTTTATTTCATTGGACTTATTGGATTTTCAGTAATGATTAATAAAGATCCATATTCAACTTTAGTTTATGTATATTTTATAATTTTTGGGGTTGGCTTTATACCTGTAGTTATTTCATTATTATATTTTATTATTACAAGATTCAAAAATAATAAAAGAAAAGAGGAGTAATATGCTTTTAGCACTAGATCCTATTATAACTGTTACAATTCTTATAGTATTTATTTTAATTGTAATTTTAATAGTTAGCATAGTATGGTCAAATATACATAATAATAAAATTAAAAAATCATGTTTTGATATTTTCAATAATATTATTAAAGAGAGAAAATTAGATTCATACATTTTAAGAGAATCTGATGAAAGTTCTTATGATATTTATTTTGAATGTCGTACAAATATATATTTTGTTAAAATTGTTAAAAACTTAAGTAATCATGAAATTTGTGTTAATAATCGCATAAAATGGCAACTTAGTACAAGTCTTAATGATTCAAAAGTAAAATTAGTTGAAGATATTGAAGGACTTATGGACAAAAAGATTGATTTTCAAACTAAAAAGATAGTTAAAAAAATATTTATTATTTATCCAAATGCCAAATTATTGCTTCGATATATAAACGAATGTGATTTGAACTTTATTTATCCAACTACTGATGTTTATGGTGCTAATATTATCACCTATCAAGCACTGAAAGAGAATCCAAATTTGATTGAAGGAAAATGATAATTCATTTTCTTTTGTTTTTATTTATTTAAAGTAAAAAATCAGGTATAATAAAGAAAAAGGTTGTGATGAAAATGTTTTTTGATATTGAAACTTTAGAATTTAATAAAATATTAAATAAATTAAGTGATTTTTGTCAAACAAATTATGCGAAAAATAATTGCTTAAATATAAAACCTACATCAAATATTGATGAAGTTACGATATTACAAAATGAAACAAGTGAAGCATTAAATATTATTGAAAGATATAATATTATCCCACTTGGCGGCTTACTGGATGTAAAAGAATATATTTTACGCAGTAGGGTTCATAGTATTTTAAAAGAAGATGAATTATTGAAAATTTCAAATATGATTCGAGTTACAAAAAATGTTATCGATTTTAATAAAGAAATAAATAATCTTAAACTTTCAAATAGTAATCTTAATAAGTATATTGAAAAATTAATATATTTTAAAAATATTGAATCTAATATTAATTTAGCAATAAATGAAGAAGGAATAGTAGTAGATAATGCTTCTCATGAATTATTTTTAATTAGAAGAAATTTATCATTAAATAATAATAAATTAAGAAATAAAATGCAAGAGTTGCTAATTAAAGATGCTTCTCATTTGACAGATAATGTAATTGTAATTAGAAACAATCGCTTATGCTTACCGGTTAAAGCTGAGCATAAAAACATTATTAAAGGAATTATCCATGATGAATCAGCTTCAAAGACAACTGTTTATATTGAACCACTTGTTTGTGTGGAAATAAATGTTTTAATTGAAAAATATATTTTTGAAGAAAGAAAAGAAATTGAAGCGATTTTAAAAGGATTGACATTACTAGTTGGTGCTAATGCGGATGATTTAATTTGCAATTTAGAAAATTTAACGGCCTTAGATTTAATATTTGCAAAAGCAGCTTACGCTAAATTTAATGAACATAATACCTGTAATTTTAATAATGAAGGTATTATTGATTTAAAAAAAGCGAGACACCCTTTAATTGATCGTGAAAAAGTTGTGCCAATTGATATTGATTTAGGTAAAAATCATCAAACAATTATTATTACTGGTCCAAATACTGGTGGTAAAACAGTAGCCTTAAAAACAGTTGGATTATTATCTTTAATGTTTCAATCAGGTTTATTTATTCCTGCAAAAAATGAATCAGATATCGCAATATTTGATAATATATTTGTTGATATAGGTGATGAACAATCAATAGAACAGTCCCTATCAACCTTTTCATCTCATATGACTAAAATAATTAATATATTAAATAATATTACTTTAAATAGTTTAGTTTTATTGGATGAACTTGGTAGTGGAACAGATCCTAAAGAAGGAAGCTGTTTAGCAATTTCAATAATTGAATATTTGCATAAGCGTGGGACAAGAATAATTTGTACTACCCATTATTCAGATTTAAAAGCTTATGCTTTTAATACTTTAAATGTATGTAACGCATCTGTTGAATTTAATATTGATACATTAAAACCTACTTATAGATTATTAATGGGAGTTGCCGGCAAATCTAATGCAATTGATATTGCTTATAAATTGGGTCTTAATAGTGAAGTTATTAATTTTAGTAAAACATTGATGCAAAATATATCAACTGATTCACAAACTTTAATGGAGGCACTTGATCTTGAAACATTAAAAGTTCAAAATTTAAAGCAAAAGCTTGAAGAGGAATTAAAAATAATTGAAACTGAAAAAAATCAAATAATCTTAGAAAAAAATAAAATTCAAAAAGATACTGATAAAATTATTAAAAATGCTAACCTAAAAGCATCTGAAATTATTAATAAAGCTAAAGAAGAATCAACTGAACTTTTAAATAAAATATCTCTTATGGCTAGCGATAGTAAATATCTGGAACATGAGCTTGCAGATGTTAAATATAAAGTTAGAAATTTAAAAGTAAAAGAAGAAAATCAAAATGTCTTTAATGAAGAATTAAAAGTTGGGGATTATGTAACTATTAAGGCATATAATAAAACGGGTGCGATTTTAAAAATAAAAAATGATAAATATGAAGTAAGTGTTGGACAATTTTCAATGTCATTTAAAAAAGATGAATTGATAAAAACAACTAAACCTACAAAAAAAGAAAGAAAAATTACATATACTAATACTGGATATCAACCAACATCAAGAGGTGAATTATCACTTGATTTAAGAGGGAAGAGATATGAAGAAGTTAGTTATTTAATGGATGATTTCTTAGATCAAGCATATTTAGGTAGACTGCAGCAAGTTACAATAATACATGGATTTGGAAGCGGTGTAATCCGTGATTGTGTTCAAAAATATTTAAAAGCTTGTCCATATGTAAAATCATATAGGTATGGAGAAGAAGGCGAAGGATTAAATGGAGTAACAGTCGTATCCCTTAAATAAAGGGGTTATATTTTGATTTTAGAGTATGATGGAGTTTTAGATGATGAAATATCTTTAATCTTCTTTTATGCCTCTTGGAATTCGAATTGTAATATTCAAAAGAATTTATTGTTTAATGTTTCAAGTGCATTTCCAGATTTAAAAATATATCGTTTAAATACTACAAAATTTCATTTAGAAAAAAAGAAATATAGTATCAATAAAATACCATCTTATATTATTTGTCATAAAGGTAATATTATTGGTAAGTATGAAGGTACTATTGATCAATATTCATTAATTAATTGGGTAAAAAATAATAAAGAAAAAATTAAGTGAGAACTATGGAAAATATAATCATTATTGGAAAAAATGTTGATTTCAAAAAATATAATTTTGATAATAAGTTCATTATTGGCGTAGATTATGGAGCATTTTTAGCTGTAAAAAATGATATAACTTTAGATGTTGCGATAGGAGATTTTGATTCAGTATCAAAAGATGAATTTGATTTAATTAAAAAAAATGCTAAAAAAGTGGAAGTATTACCAGAAAAGAAAGATTATACGGATACTGTATATGCTTTAAATTTAATTGAAAATTCCTCTAAGACGACTATTTTAGGTGGTATTATGGGTGATAGAATTGAACATTTTATTGCAAATTTGAATTTGTTAAAAGATAACCATAATTTAGTTTTATTAGATGATAATTCAAAAATTATAATTTTAGAAGAAGGTAATCATAATATTTTTAAAGAAAATTATTATTATTTTTCTATTTTTGGTGATTTAAATACAATTATTACTTTAGAAGGTTTCAAATATCCATTAACTGATTATGTTTTTTTACAAAATGATTCTTTAGGAATTAGTAATGAAATAATTGATGATTTTGCTTATATTAAAATTAAAAGTGGAAAAATTATTTTAATATGTAGTAAAAAAGATTAAAAGCACAAAAATAAGTGCTTTTTTTATAATAACTTATATGCTATAATGGGTTTGTCATTTGACATAGGGGAGCTATTTGCTGAGAGGTTATTAAGTTAACGACCCTTAACCTGATCTAGGTAATGCTAGCGGAGGGAAGATAACAAAATATAATTTTTTATCTTTATCTTATTATTATAGCATTTGTCCTGACGGACAATTTTTTTATTATATAAGGAGAAAATATGAAAAATAAAATTTTTTCAATTCAAGCTATTGCTGAAGTAGGAGTATTTGCAGCAATAGGTTATGTTCTTGATTTAATTCAAGGAAGCATTAGCGCAAGTATATTTCCTAATGGAGGTTCAATTGGTATTGCAATGGCAATTGTGTTATTGATTTCTTATAGGAGAGGTACTATTTGCGGAGTATTATGTGGTCTAATTATGGGATTATTAGATTTAATGGATGGATTTTATGCAATATCAGATAGTGCGATTAAAGTATTTACCCAAGTTGCACTTGACTATTGGATAGCATATCCACTAGTTGGCCTTGCTGGTATATTTATGAAACCCCTTCATAGTGCTCATAATAATAAAAAAAGAATATTTTTTATTATTATAGGTGCCATTATAGGATGTGGTTTAAAATATATGGCTCATTTTTTATCAGGTGTTTTATTTTGGCCAAATGACATGTGGGGAGGGCCGTTTTTGTACTCATTAATATATAATTTCTTATATATTTTTCCATCAACAATATTATCAATTACATTACTATTAATTTTAATGTATAAATATCCTAAATTTATGTTATTAGATGATTTGAAATTAATTAACGAAAAAAAGGATATTATGTAATATTAACGCCATATTTTTGACATTTGTAATACATATTTTCTTGAAAAATATATCATTTTATATTATAATAAAAGAAATAACCGAAAGTAGATGACAAAATGGAAAAAAAGTATGAAAATTTTCTACCTTACATTGATTTTGAAAATGCAATGAGTAGATTTGCAAATAATAAGAGTTTTTATATTAGAATGCTTAAAAAATTTCTTGAAGATCAATCACTTTATTTTAATTTATTATTAGCTTTTGATGAAAAGGATGCGTCTAAAGCACAATATAATGCACATTCTATTAAGGGATTAGCATCTAATCTTTCACTTGTTGAATTATATAAAAAAATGACTCCATTTGAAGCTGAATTAAAATTATCAAATATATTGTTTGATGAAATTAATGATATTATTTTTGTGTATAATGAAACAATTAAAAACATAAAATTATTAATAAATTTAATGGATGAAGGAGTTTAAGATGATTTCTAGAAAAGATATTGTACTTGTAGTTGATGATATTGAAATAAATCGTTTAATTTTAGCAAATATTTTGGAAGATGACTTCGAAATTATTCATGCGAAAAACGGTAAAGAGGCTCTTGATTATTTATTTACGCCTAAAAATATAAAACCAACAATTGTTTTACTGGATTTAATGATGCCTGAAGTTGATGGATATGAAGTTTTAGAAAAGATGCAAGCTAATCGAGAAACTAAAAATATTCCAGTATTAATTATTACAGCAGTTTCAATTGAGGAAAATGAAGGGAAAAGCTTAGAATTAGGAGCTATTGATTTTATATCAAAACCTTTTAGACCAGAAATCGTTTTAACAAGAGTAAAGAATCACGTAAAATTATATAAATATAATCTTAATTTAGAACAAGCAGTTAATGATAAAGTTAATGAACTTTTAAATGTTAGAGAAAAATTATTAGATGTAATGGCTGAACTTATTGAATATCGCAGTCTTGAATCGGGAGAACATGTTAAAAGGACTAAAGCATTAACTCAAATTATGCTAGATTATATTATTAAAAATGGTTTAGAATTAGATAGTTCAATTGACTTAGTAAAAGATTATAGTTATATCGTTAAAGCCGTTCCCTTGCACGATGTGGGAAAAATAGGTATTCCCGATAATGTACTTTTAAAACCAGGAAAATTAACTCCAGAAGAATTTGAAATAATTAAAACTCATACAATAATCGGTAGTGAAATTGTTGAATCTTTATTTGATGTTGAAGATGAAAAATATTTGAAGTATTGCTATGATATAGTTCGTCATCATCATGAAAAATGGAATGGAACTGGTTATCCTGATAAGTTGAGTGAAAAAGATATTCCTTTTGCAGCAAGACTTGTTTCAATAATTGATGTTTATGATGCATTAGTTTCCGAAAGAGTTTATAAAAAAGCGATGAAACATGATGAAGCTGTAAAAATAATAAATGAGGGTCGCGGAACGCAATTTGATCCAAAACTTGTCGAAATATTTAATATTGTCGAAAATAAAATGAAGAAATTAAAAGTATAATAAAAATGGACATTGTGCAAACTTAGCAAATGTCCTTTTATAGTTAAGGAGTAATTTATGGATGGATTTATTATTATAAATAAAGAAAAAAATGTGACAAGTCACACTGTTTGTCATAAAGTTGAAAGATTATTGAATGCTTCAAAATGTGGACATAGTGGAACTTTAGATCCAAATACAACGGGTGTTTTAGTAGTCGGAGTTAATAAAGGAACAAAATTGATGCCTTATTTAAATGAGCATGATAAAAAATATGTTACAACAATCATATTAGGACAAACATCAGATACATTGGATATAACAGGAATTTTAAGCGAAAAAGTCGATGTTTCCAATATTTCAAATGATGCGATTATCTTAGCTATAAACACTTTAAGCAAAACAACAAAGCAAATTCCCCCAATGTATTCTTCAATAAAAATTGAAGGTAAAAAACTTTACGAATATGCAAGAAAAGGCGTTAATATCGATTTAGAACCACGTGATATTAATATCTATGCTAGCAAGTTACTTGAAATTAGAAAAAGTAATGATTTAATTGAAATTGATATAGAGTTATATGTTTCTAAAGGTTTTTATGTAAGGTCTTATGCAAAAGACTTAGGTAATTTATTAAATACAAAAAGTTTAATGAAAGAATTAAATCGTGTTGAATGTGGTCAATTTAAATTAAATGAAGCATATACATTAAATGATATATTTAATGGTAATTATAAAATATTGACTTTTGAAGAAGTTTTTTATGATTTTGACAAATTAATAATTAAACCTTATTTAGAAAAATTAGTAAAAAATGGTATAATATTAGACGAAAGACAAATTAAAACAAAAAAACCATTTTTTGTTTACAATGAGAATTCTATTTTATTAGCTATTTATGATAGTGTAGAATTGTATAAATATAAACCAATTGTAATAATTTAAGATTTAGGGAGTTGATTTTATGAAAATTATTAGAATAAAAAATCAGGAATTTATTAAATTAGAGGATGAAATTTGTGCCGCTATTGGTAACTTTGATGGGGTTCATTTGGGACATCAGATTTTAATTAATCAATGTAAACTTCACAATTACAAAAGTGCTGTGATGACTTTTTCACCACATCCTTCAATCTTTCTTAAAAATTTACCTAATTATCCATTATTAACTCCAATTGAGCATAAAATAGACATAATTGACAAAATGAATATCGATTATTTAATAATAATTGAATTTGATTTAAAACTTGCAGTTATGCCAAAAGAAGTGTTCATTAAAAAGATGAAATTTATGAATATAAAATCATGTGTATGTGGATACGATTTTACATTTGGAAGTAATGCATTAGGGACAGTTAAAGACCTAGAACGCGAATTTGAATTTTATGAAATCCCTAAGCATGTTTTTCATAATGTTAGAGTTTCATCTACATATATTAGAGAGCTTATTTCTTATGGTAATGTAACCGAAGCATCAATTATGCTTGGTAGGCGTTATTCGATAAGAGGTAAAGTTGTCTATGGTAACCAAGTTGGCGCTATTTTAGGTTTTCCAACAGCGAATATCGATTATGGAATTTATTTTTTACCTAAAAACGGAGTTTATTTAGTAAAGGTTAAAATAGATAATAAAGATGATTATTTAGCAATGGCTAATATTGGATATAATCCTACCTTAAATTTTGTTGAAGAACGACGTTTAGAAGTTCATATTATGGATTTTAGTGGCAATTTATATGGACATCATATTGAAGTATTTTTTTATCAAAGAATTCGTTCGGAAAAGAAATTTAATTCGAAAGAAGAATTACTTGACCAATTATATAAAGATAAGCAATATTGTATTGATAATGTTCATATAATTAATTTAGAAAAATAAAAAAAAAGATTGCATTTTAAGTATATTGTGGTAAAATATATTTTGGACGAATTCTTTGTTTCCCGGTTCCTCACCGAATACAAGGTTTATCGTGACATCTAAAAATACAGGAGGAAATTAAAAATGGCATTATCTACAGAACAAAAAGCACAAATCGTTAAAGAACATCAATTATCAGCTACTGATACTGGTTCAACTCAAGTACAAGTTGCATTATTAACAGCTGAAATTAATCAATTAAATGAACACTTAAGTGTTCACACACACGATTTCCATTCAAAGAGAGGTTTATTAATTAAAGTTGGTAAACGTCGTAACTTATTAAAGTACTTAAAGAATGAAGATGCATCTGCTTACGCTGCATTAATTAAAAAATTAGGCTTACGCCGCTAATTAAAAGAGTTTTTAACTCTTTTTTTTGTTTTTTTATGTATATTTCTAAGTAATACTATGGTAAAATAGAAAAGGTTAAAAAAATATAGAAGAATAATTCAAAGGAGAATTTGAAATGAGTGAAGCAAAACGCTTCGAGTATAGTTGGGCGGGTCGTCCACTAGTTATCGAAATAGGAGAAATAGCTAAACAGGCTAATGGTGCTTGTATGGTTACATATGGAGGAAGTACAGTTTTAAGTACTGTTTGTACAAAGATATCTGAAACAACGCAAGATTTCTTTCCATTAATGGTTTTATATCAAGAAAAATTATATGCTGCAGGAAAAATACCTGGTGGCTTTTTACGTCGTGAAGGAAGAGCATCTGAACATGAAACATTAATTTCGCGTTTAATTGATCGCCCTATACGTCCATTATTCCCAGAAGGATTTGGGAATGAAGTACAAGTTGTAAATACTGTATTATCATCAGATCAAAATTGCACAACAGAAATGGCTGCAATGTTAGGTTCATCAATTGCCCTTATGGTTTCTGACATTCCATTTGAA
Organism: Anaeroplasmataceae bacterium; assembly: GCA_031549865.1. GTDB lineage: Bacteria > Bacillota_I > Bacilli_A > Acholeplasmatales > Anaeroplasmataceae > JAVBPE01. The sequence goes on from JAVBPE010000006.1 coordinate 52,211, forward strand.
GGTCCAATCGCTGGAGTAATGGTTGGTAGAGTAAATGGAGAATATGTACTTAATCCAACCCCAGAGCAAGCTTTATTAAGTGATATTGCCTTAACGGTTGCTGGTACTGAAAAAGCAATTAACATGGTTGAATCAGGTGCAAATGAAGTATCTGAAGATGCAATGTGGCAAGCTTTAGTATTTGGTCACAAAGCAATTAAAGAATTATGTGAATTCCAAAAAAATATCGTTAAAGAATGCGGTAAAGAAAAAATGGAAGTTCAATTATTTGAAATTGATAAAACTTTAGAAAAAGAAGTAAAAGAGTATGCTTTTGACAAATTAGTAAAAGCTATACGTATTGAAGATAAATTAGAAAGATATGCAGCAATTGATAGAGTTAATGATGAAACAATTGAATATTTTGATCAAAAAGCTTTTATCAAAGAAGTTGCAGGTATCAAAGTAATTGATACTGATGCGAAAAAAGATTATTTAAAACAAGTGAATAAAGTTTTAGAAGAAATTTTACATACTGAAGTAAGAAGATTAATTTCTGTCGATAAAATTAGACCTGATGGACGTTCTCAAGCTGAAATTAGACCTTTGTCAAGTCGCACAGATGTGTTACCTCGTACGCATGGTTCAGCATTATTTACACGTGGACAAACTCAAGCTTTAGCTGTTACAACATTAGGCTCATTAAATGATAATCAAATCATTGATGGTCTTGGAATGGAAGCAACTAAGAGATTTATGTTACATTATAACTTCCCAGCATTCTCAGTAGGTGAAACTGGACGTTATGGTGCTCCTGGAAGACGTGAAATTGGTCATGGTGCATTAGGTGAACGTGCTTTATCTTATGTTATTCCAACAGAAGAAGAATTCCCATATACAATTCGTGTTGTATCTGAAATTTTAGAATCTAATGGTTCTTCATCACAAGCTACAATTTGTGCTGGTACAATGTCATTAATGGCTGCGGGTGTTCCAATTAAGGCACCTGTTGCAGGTATTGCGATGGGATTAATCATGACAGATGATGATCATTATACTGTATTAACAGATATTCAAGGTATGGAAGATCATTTAGGAGATATGGACTTTAAAGTTGCAGGTACTAAAAAAGGTATAACTGCTTTACAAATGGATATTAAAATTAAAGGAATTACTTATGAAATATTAGCTGAGGCCTTAGCTCAAGCTAAACTTGGACGTCTTGAAATTTTAGATCATATGGAAGCTACTATTAAAGAAAATAGAAAAGAATTATCAGAATATGCTCCAAAAGTTTTAGCAACAAGAATTAATCCAGATAAAATTAAAGAAGTAATTGGTGCTGGTGGTAAAGTTATTAACCAAATTATTGAAGATTGTAACCAAGTTAAAATTGATATTGAACAAGATGGTCGTGTATTTGTAATGCATCAAGACTTAGTTTGGGCTAAAAAAGCTATTGAAAAAATTGAAAATATTGTTCGTGCTGCGGAAGTTAACAAAATCTATGAAGGTAAAGTTACTCGTATTGAAAAATATGGCGTATTTATTGAATTATGGGATGGTTGTGAAGGATTATGTCATATTTCTAAACTAGATGTTAATCGTGTAGAAAAATGTGAAGATATTGTTTCTTTAAATGATGTTATAATTGTAAAATGCATTGGTGTAAATGAAAAAGGCCAAATTGATTTATCTAGAAAAGATGCGATCAAAGATTCATTTAAAAAAGAAGCAGTAAAACAAGAAGAAGTAAAAGAAATTAAAGAATAATTAAAAACCGGCCAAAGCCGGTTTTATAATCTATAAAGGAGATATTTATGAACGAATTTTTGAATAATTTTGCACAAGGTGCAGTAGAGTTTTTCCAATCAACAGGAATTATAATTCTAAAAGGAATATTGGTCGCTATAGTAGGATTAATCGTTTTAAAAATTATTAGAGCAATTATAAAACGTATATTATTTCGTTCACCACTTGATAATACAATTTCATCATTTATATTTTCAATTATAACAGCGTTATTATATTTGTTTTATATTTTTATTGTTGCCTCATCTTTTACAATCCCCATGGATTCAGTTTTAGCACTAGTGGCATCAATTGGTGTCGCAATTGGACTTGCGTTAAAAGATTCATTATCAAATATAGCCAATGGAATTTTGCTTGTTACAACAAAGCCATTTAAAGAAGGTGATTTTGTTTCAATAAATGGAACAGAAGGCACGGTAGTTGGAATAAACATGGTTACAACGGTTCTTCAAACTCCGGATAATAAAATAATTACTATTCCTAATAATAGTGTAATGAGTGCAAATATAGTCAATTATAATGGCAAGAATACAAGAAGATTAGATTTGAACTTTACAGTTGGATATAATGAAGATATAGATACGATTAAAAGTTTATTATTATCTTTATGTACTAAACATAAAATGATTTTAAAAAATCCTGTTCCTTTTATTAAGGTAAAAGAACATAGCGAACGCGGAATTGTTTTTTTAGTAAGAATTTGGGTTAATTCTGATAATTATTGGACTGTTAATTTTGATTTATTAGAACAAGTTTTAAAAGAATTTAAGAACAATAATATTGATATTCCTTATAAGCCATTAAACATAAAAATGGAAAAGGATGATTTAGAATGAAAAAGAAATTATTTATCTTATTTTACCTTTTTATATCATTTTTAAGTATTAATGTTAATGCTGAAAGTAACATTATTAATACAAGTATTGAAAGTAAAGACTATGCAATTCTAGTGGGAACAGATTTTTTTGTTCTTGATGAAATTTCATTAATGGAAAACGATATTTCTTATTTTACATATACATATGATACAGAAAAATTACATTTATGTAGCGCAGAATCAAAAGGAAGCCTATTTTTTGCTTTAATGAATGATTTTACTGATACACAAATTATTTGCTCATTTGTTAAGGATTCAAATTATGATTCATTATATATTATTAAATATAATTTGATCGCAACTAAATCATCAGCAATTAGCATCAAAAAATATAATAATTATTTCTATATAATGGCAAATGAAAAAGAAGTATTGGGTGAATTTACATGGAAAGTAAATGATGTAGAATATAAAAGTTACAATAGATTTAGTTATAACTTAAATGAAAATGATACTCTAAGTGTTGAATTTAATAATTATAAGGCTATTTATAATGGCAAAATTATTAAAAATGATTCTTTGTCACTAGAATTTAAGATAATTTCAATTGTATTCTCAGTATTATTACTTTGTTTTTTAGCATATTTGATTATTAAATATATTTTAAATGGCGATTATTTAAAAATTTTCAAAAATAAAACAAATAAAATTCTTAAATATTTAAATAAAATAAATGAAAAAGAACAATTATCTTTAAAAGATAAAAAAACATTTAATTATAAAATTACAAATACGCTTCATGATTTAAATAGTAACGCCAAATTAGCCCAGGATAAATATGCAAATTTATCGTTAGAAATTAGTAGTAAAATTAAAACACCAAAAAAAGTTCTAAATGCCTTAATAATTATTGATGATAAATTAACAAACGACGAATATAAATCAATTATTGATTACTTTATTAAAACATTTAATGATATTTTGAATATTTTGATATCAACAGATTTTAAATCAAGTAAAAATACTGTTAGTGATAAAATAAAAGAATTAAAAAAAGAAACAATTAAAAATTTTGAAATCAATAAAATAGATAAAGAAATTATTGATGCAAAAAATTATTTAAAGAGTTTAAATATAATTGACTAAAAATCAATTATTTATGATAAAATAAAGAAGAGTGATTGGGTAATCGAGCCACATTGTGGTTAGGAAAGTCCATGCTAGCACAGTCTGCGATGACTGTAGTGTTTGTGCCTAGGGAAACAATAACCTAGGGAACGAAAGTTACGGCGAGAGAAGTCTAAGTCTAAATGATATGATGTATCTTGTAACGTGCCACAGAAACGAATCTTTTAGAAATGAAAGAATGAAACGTTGGTAAACCCCTCAAGCTAGAAACCCAAATTTGGTAGGGGAACTTCTAATGGCGAATTGAAGCCTGAAGGAGGCACATGTTTTATGTGCAGATAGATGATTACCGCTTGCAAAAGTACAAAACATGGCTTATAGATCACTTAAGAAGAGGATTCATTCCTCTTTTTTATTTGACTGAGTGAATTATAGTTGATGTGAAATGTGTGTGAAATAATTTCTTGCAAATTCATATCAAAATGTTATAATTATTCTATAAGAAAACATTAAATTTAAAAAGGAGATCTATATGCAAAAGAAAAGATTAGTCATATTAATAGCATTATTTTTTATTGTTGCATCATTATTCGCATGTAATAATGAGATAGATCCCACTATAACTTCGTATGATTATCCATCTGAGTCTACTACTTTACCCGAAATTCCAAAAGAAAAAAGTTATTTATATATGAATCCCGATGATGTTGCAATGGATATAAAGGGCCCCTCAAGTTATTATGATCCAGATTCTAATGAAATCAATTATACGGCTTTAGATTTTTATGATGAGGATTTAAATTATGCGGCAGTTGGTAGTCCAAATAGCTCAAATGCTACGTATGCTAATGTTCCAACAATAATTTGTCCAACAGTTATAACTAAAAATGATCTTGTAGTATCTGCAACAGCTGATGAATTTGGCATTGGGACAGAGGAATCACCGATGACTATAAATAATGCTATTGATAATTTGAAACTAGGTCAAACTATATTTTTAAAGGCTGGAACATACAAATTTTCAACTTCAAGAATTACTTTACAAAGAAATGGTAATGTTAATGCATATTTAAAAATGGTTGCCTATAATGGTGGGTATGTTAAATTTGATTTTAGTGGTCAAACATTCTCAGAAGAAGTATCTTTAAATGAAAGAGGCATTCAAATTGAAGGTAATTACTGGTATTTAAATGGAATTCATGTATATGGCTCAGCTGATAATGGAATATTTATTAGTGGTAATTATAATATAGTTGAAAATTGTGTATTAGAAGCAAATCGTGATACAGGCTTACAAATTTCAAGAAGAAATTCTACATTAAAGAATTTTAATGCTTGGCCTCATAACAATTTAGTCCTTAATTGTACATCTTTTAACAATTATTCTATTTATAACGAAGCATCAGGTTTTGCTTCAAAACTAACTTGTGGTAATAATAATACTTTTGATGGTTGTATATCTTATAATAATTCATCAAATGGTTTTGACCTATATACAGCAGTAAGTTATGGGGCAATTGGAAGGGTAATTATATTGAATTGTGTAGCATTTGAAAACGGAAAATTATTAAATTCGTCTACATATACTGATGGTGATGGAAATGGATTTAAATTAGGTGGAGAAAATATTAAAGGAAATCATTATGTAAATAATTGTGTGTCTTTTAATAATGCCTCACATGGTTTTACAGATAATTCTAATCCAGGAACTATAACAATATCGAATTGTACCTCTTACAATAATTCCTTAAAAGCCAATAATAAAAGTAATATTGATTTTAACCGTAATGGTGATAGTTTGAATTATTTTTCAGGTATTTTGTCTATTAATACATCTAAACAAGCAAACGATAAGTATGCTGGTAAGGCTGAATATTCATTATTTTATAATGCAAAGTATTATTATGTTTCTACGCTTAGTGATCTAAATGAAAAAACAGGCAATAAAGGCGGAGGATTTTCTGAAATTACTCCCGCAAATATAATTAATGAATTTGCTTCGATTGATGCGCCAACTGGAATAAATTATAATCATAATGCTCTTCGAAATAGTGATGGTACTATTAATTTGGGTGATTTTTTAAAATTAAAATCCACAAGTATTTTAAATTCAATGGGACCAAATAATAAATATGTTGGAGCCAATTTAAGCAATACAGTTTCCGATAATCAAGAATTAAAGACAAACAATATGATAAATTGTATAAATAATCTTAATGAAGCTACTTTTTCATCTGCTTACTTATTTAAACTTAATGAAGCAATTGCTCAATATAATAGTTTACCACTATTACTTAGAAAAAATATAACAAATCGCGATAAATTGATTTCATTAATAAATGATTTTAATACATTAGCTATTGAATATATTAATGATTTAATAGAAAATTTTGCGCTTACATCATTTTCTTTAGAGACGAAGGCATATATAAATGAAGTTGATATTGTTTATGAATCATTATCAAATTTTATGAAGAGTTTTATTGATAATTATCAAGCTTTTGAAAAAATAAAGAACGACTTCTTAAATCTTCAAACATCTGCTATCACAAAAATGATTAATAATATTACAGTCGTTTTATTAAATGAAGATTTTAAAAATCAACTTCTAACTGTAGAAAATATTATTAATTCATTAACTGAAAATGAAAAAGCACTTATTAATAATCTTGATAATTTAAATAGAATAAGAAATGCTTATAACATTGCTTTATTAATTGAAAAAATAGATGAAAAGAATATTAATTATATTTCTAAATCAATAGTATTAATGGCATATGAGCAATATAAAAACTTAGATAGTCAAGAGAAATCATATATATCGCAATTAACAGTAATAACAAAAATTGAACGTTGTATGGATATTGTTTTAACTATAGAGCCAGAATTTTCTAAGTCATTAAATGCCGATTATACTCGTTTAAGCTATAAAAATGCGACTATAGATAATTATTTTTATGCTAATGGTACAATTAATGTTAATACTTCCGATGATTTTTTATTAATTAAAAATTCTTTAAAACTAGATTCATCTTCTAAGTATAATAATAAATCTATCTCTTTTGAAGTAACTAATGTTCAATATTTTGAATTGACTTTAGTGCTAAATGGAAATGGAACAAATAAAGCTATTACTATAAATAAAGATGGCGAAGATATAGAAATAATAAAAGATGTTAGAAACACATCAAAAAATACAACAGTCACACTTATTTTGGAAAGTGGTAAATATTATCTATATTCTGAAACAGGTGGAGTATTTATAAAAGATATAACTATAAAATATTAATATTAGAAAATAAAGGAGTATTCTTTATAATAATTTAAAGGATACTCTTTTATAATGAAAATAAATATTCTACTATATAGAAAACATTTGAAATATGAACAAAATTAATGTAAAATAGAAGAGGCATAAAAAAGGAGTGATCATATTGAGCAATGATAAAAACAGTATATTGCAAAGACAAAAAATGACAAGAAATTTTTGCATAATTGCCCATATCGACCACGGAAAATCAACTCTTGCAGATCGCATATTAGAGTTATGTGAAAGTGTTGAGCAACGTGAAATGAAAGACCAAATTCTTGATTCAATGGATTTAGAACGAGAAAGAGGCATAACTATAAAACTTAATGCAGTTTGTTTAAATTATAAAGCATTAAATGGTCTTACTTATGAAATACATTTAATTGATACACCAGGACATGTCGACTTCACATATGAGGTATCAAGAAGTTTAGCGGCATGCGAAGGAGCTATCTTAGTAGTCGATTCTACGCAAGGTGTTGAAGCTCAGACTTTGGCAAACGTTTATTTAGCATTAGATAATAATTTAGAAATATTACCAGTTTTAAATAAAATTGACTTACCTAGCGCTGACCCCGAAAGAGTCAAACATGAAATTGAAAGTATAATAGGCTTACCTTGCGATGAAATAGTTCATTGTTCGGCAAAAACTGGAATTGGAATTAGAGATATTTTAGAACAAGTTGTCTATAATGTTCATGCACCTACAGGTGATCCATTCGCTCCAGTTGAGGCATTAATATTTGATAGTGCCTTTGATGCTTATCGTGGAGTAATAATATTAATTTGTGTTAAACAAGGAACGATAAGAGTTGGTGATACCATCCATCTAATGGCAACGGGGGCAACATACCAAATAGTTGAACTTGGAGTTAGATCTCCAAAAGAAGTTCAAAAAGAATTCTTAGCTGCTGGAGATGTAGGATATATCACTGCTAGTATTAAAGATATTAACATGGTTCACGTTGGCGATACTGTAACAACTATCGAAAATAAATCAAATAAAGCTTTAGCTGGTTATAGAAAATTAAATCCAATGGTTTATTGTGGACTATATCCAATTGATTCTAAGCAATATCAAGACCTAAAAGATGCCTTAGATAAATTGAAATTATCTGATGCCTCATTAATTTATGATTATGAAACATCCCAAGCTTTAGGTTTTGGATTTAGAACAGGCTTTTTAGGCTTACTTCATATGGATATTATCCAAGAAAGAATCAGTCGTGAATTTGGAATAGAATTAATTGCAACCGCTCCAAGTGTATCGTATCATGTTCATTTAACAGATGGATCAATGATTATTATTGATAATCCAAGTCAATTACCAGATATAAGCGTTATTTCATCAATTGAAGAACCTTATGTTACCGCAACAATAATGTCACCTTCAGAATATGTTGGCGCAATAATGGATTTATGTCAAAAGAAGCGCGGAACATTTATTGATATGAAATATATTGAAGAAACTAGAGTTGTAATTCATTATGATATTCCATTATTAGAAATTGTGTATGATTTTTTTGATAAATTAAAATCATACACAAAAGGTTATGCTTCATTCGATTATGAACTTGGTGATTATAAAGCATCTAAACTTGTTAAAATGGATATTATGCTTAACGGAGATGTAGTTGATGCCTTATCAGTAATTGTTCATAAAGATTTTGCATATTATCGTGGAAAAGCTTTAGTAGAAAGATTAAAGGATATCATACCACGTCAAATGTTTGAAGTTCCAGTTCAAGCAGTTATAAATCATAAAGTAATAGCTCGTGCTGATATTAAAGCTATGCGTAAAGATGTCCTTGCCAAGTGCTATGGTGGAGATATTAGCCGTAAGCGTAAGTTATTAGAAAAGCAAAAAGAAGGTAAAAAGAAAATGAAAGCAATTGGTAGCGTTGAAGTACCACAAGAAGCTTTCTTAGCCATTTTATCAACAGATGATAATTAAAGAGGAGAAAAACATGAAAAAAGATAATTGTCCATATTGCAATCAAGGTGAAAACCTAGCTAAATTTGGTTATTTAGCATTTGAAACTGAAATATCATTAGTTATTGTTTTTAAAGAACAATCTCATAAAGGTAGAATGATCGTTGCTTATAAAGATGATCATGTTGCAGAAATTCAAGACTTAAGTGATGATTTAAGAAATAAATTTATGCAAGATGTTAGTGATGTAGCGCGTGCTATTCAAAAAGGCTTTAATCCAAATAGAATCAATTATGGTGCTTATGGTGATACATTAGGGCACTTACACTTCCATTTATGTCCAAAATATGAAGGACAAGATGAATGGGGTGGAATTTTCCAAATGAATACTGGAAAATTAATGTTTAATGATTTAGAATGTGAAGAAATAGCTAAAATCATTAGAGCGAACTTTAGAAAATAAAATTCAAGAGCTATCTAGTAAATAAAACTAGATATAAAGATTAAATGAAATGTACAATATGTTTTATTTAATGAGTTTTAGTAATTCACAAAACTATTTAACGGTTGAAATATTTAGGCGAGAACATCGCCTTTTTATTTTACTAAAAAAAAGTACAACCGAAGTTGTACTAGACTTTAATATGTATTTTTTAACCAGTTAACATAATTCCAGTTTATTATTCCACTACCAACTCCATAAGTTGAGTTTGCAAGTATATTTTTTAAATCGCTTGTCTCAAATAGATTTGGTGAAAATGGGGCTGATCCATCTAAAGTATTCCATTTAAAGGCTACAGATAAATCATTAGAAGTGAATGAGGTAACATTAGTGCTTCCTTTTTTCCAAGTACAATTTTCAACTAGGAAGCCACCTCTATAAGGTTCTGTACTATTAGATGGACTAGTAGATCTAATTAATGTATTTACACCTTCAAAAATTGAATTTTCATATTTTACTGATCCACCATTAGTCGAAACCATACCTTGACTAGTAAGTGCCAGTTTCCAATCCATAGTTTTACTTGTTCCATTATATGTAAAAGTATAAGTACCGGATGAAGAAGATATTTTAGATTTAACAGTAGTTCTATACGTATAATAATCGTTACAATCTAAATAAACATTAAAAATGTAACCATTACCGCCACGGATGCGTGGTAATCTATCTTCTAAACCAACAATTTTAGTATTACAAATCGAGAATTCAAGATTTTTATTTGAATTCCATTCATCATTATCGACAGTATCTCCTCCACCAATCATGAAACCCTTCTTTTGAGGAGCACAGATAGCGTGTAAAATTTCTTCATGACTTATTTTTTCTCTAAGCATTTTATAATATCCATATTTACCTTCATTATTTTCGTATGAAGTTTTTACTCGTTCCATCATGTTATAAATAAAAGAACCTTCACTTATATCCCCACTTGTAAAATTACACCAAGTAATACTCACACCTGTAGTTCCATTTTCACTATCAATAAATCCGTCAAAACTTCTCGTAAATGTGCAGTGATCAATCCAAACTCCATTACAGAAGTTTATTTTGAAAAAAGCCCACCCAAAACGGTCGTAATCACCAATTTTAGAGATTAATGAAGTAGTACCATCTAAGAAAGTATCTTCCCATTCCCACATTTCATCCATTTTTATATTTCTAAATGCAATATTTTTGCAACTATTTAATTTAAAACCAGCATGCTTAATTGTGATTCCAGTTTTTGAATAAACTGTTAAACCATCATATTTTGAAAATTCAATTTGTGAAATTCCACAAGTTTTTAAATATGAGTCATTTATATATTGTATATTTCCAAATTTTTTCAATTTTGTAGTAGAAGTATAACTAGTTATTGACATGCTTTGTTCAAGTTCATAGTAACCTAAATTTAAGTCATTAGTTATTTCAATAACCATATTATTTCTTTCATTTTCTGGAGTTAATATTACAGCATCCAAAAATTCTTTTTCATTTGAAACAGTTATGTATTTTTCAAAGCTATCATGACTTGTAACTTCATCTTTTGCATAGCCATCAATAGAAAGCAAATCAATGCCAAATTCAAATTCACTTATTGAAGATGATGAGCTTGGCTTGGAAGAATTACTATTAGAATTAGATGAACTAGTTTGAGAAGAAGTACTACTAGAACTTGACGTACTACTATTTGAACTAGTAGGATTTTGAGAGTTGCTAGAACTATCAAAACTAGAACTTGGCGTCTGAGTTGATGTATAATTTGAAGTTTGTGAAGTTAAACTTGAAGAATAATCACTTGAAGTTTCAACGCTCTCGGTATTTGTCATTGTAGTTGAATTAGTCAAATTATCTTCATCGCACGCAGTAAGCGTAAAAAGAATAACTAATGATATTATTAATGCTTTTATTTTCATAGATCTCACCTTATAATTATTTTAATTTCATAATAACGTTTTCAGTTTAATAATACAATGATTAAAATGTGAAATTTTTAAAAATTTTCAAAAGATAACATTTTATGGTAATATATTACTGTTAATGGAGGCATTTTATGCGCGGATTTTATGTTCATATACCTTTTTGTAAAACAATTTGCTCATATTGTGATTTTCCAAAAAGGCTTGCAAAAGATGAAAATCAAATAAATGAATATATTAAAAGATTATTAGAAGAAATAGATACTTATAAAGAATATATTGATTCTAGTTTTCAATCAATTTATATAGGTGGAGGAACACCTAATTTTTTAAGTGATGATAATTTAGAACTTTTATTATCAAAAATTGAATCTCTTAAAATAAATGCTTTAGAATATAGTATTGAAATTAATCCAGAATTGCTAACAATTTCGCAAATAGAATTGTTTTTAAAATATAAAATTACAAGAATAAGTATAGGCGTTCAAACTTTTAATGAAGCCCATATAAAACTTTTAAACCGCAAGCATACAAAAGATATAGTGTTTGATGCTGTAAATAAATTAAAAAAATATAATTTTGATATAAACATAGATTTAATGAATGGATTTCCAACCCAAACCTTGGAGAATATTAAAACTGATTTAAATCTGTTTTATAAACTTGATGTTAATCATTTATCTTATTACAATTTTATTTTAGAACAGAAGACCAAAATCATGTTTGATTATGAGAAAAAAAGAATAGGGTTAATTGATGAAGATTTAAGTGCTGACATGATAGAATATATTATAGAAGATTTAAACAATCATAATTATATTCAATATGAAATATCGAATTTCGCTAAAAAAGGACATGAGTCGATTCATAACAAAATATATTGGGAGAATAATGAATACATTGGAGTTGGTATGGGCGCAAGTGGATATCTAAATTCTAATAGATATGATAATTTTAAGCATTTAAAGGGCTATTTTAGCAGTTTTAAAGAGACTGACGTTAATTTATCCATAAATGATAAGAAAAACGAATTTATGATGCTTGGATTGCGTTTAATCAATGGTGTATCAAATGTTGAATATAATAAACGTTATAATAGTGATTTCATGAAAGATTATGACTTATTTAAATATGTAAATATGGGAATATTAAAATATGAAGATGATATTTTATCGTTTACTAAAAAAGGACTTTTAATAGGCAATATAGTATTTGAAGAATTTGTGGGGTAATTTATGACAAAAGAAGAAAAGAAAGAAATTGAATTTTATGAAATATCGGATTTTAAATATTATTTACAATCCGAAAAAAGATTAAGTCTTAACACGATCAATTCCTATGAAACAGATTTATGTGGTTATGCTTTATTCTTAAGGAAGTACCAAGATGTTAATAATGTCGATGAAATAACTGAAGATCATATAAAGAAATATATTTTATCTTTAAAAAGAAAAGAATTATCTTCAAAAAGCATCGCTAGAAAAATAATTGTTATTAAAGAATTTCATAAATTTATGAAAAAAGAAGATATTTTAAAAGATAATGTCGCAATATTTATTGATTTACCAAAAACAGAAAAAAAATTGCCGGATGTACTATCAGAAGCTGAAATAAATAAAATGATTGATTCAATAAAAATCGATAGCGAAATTGGAATTAGAAATAAAGCGATGCTAGAACTTATGTATGGATGTGGACTTAGAATAAGCGAACTTTTAGATTTAAGAACATCTAATATTCATTTGAACGCTAAATATTTGGTAATAATCGGCAAAGGAAATAAAGAAAGAATGATTCCTTTAGGAGATGAAGCAATAATAGCCTTAAGAAATTATATTGAAAATGCTAGAGGTAAAATAAGTCAAAAGCCTGGAGATATATTATTTTATAATTATCAAGGTAAAAAAATGTCACGTCAGGGTTTTTACAAATATATTGTTAAACTTGCAAAAGATTCAAATATTGAAAAGGAAATAAGTCCCCACACAATAAGACATAGTTTTGCGACACATTTGTTAAATGGTGGATCAGATTTAAGAGTTGTCCAAGAAATGCTTGGGCATGAAGATATCTCAACGACTCAAATTTATACGCATATAAATAAATCGCATTTAAAAGAGATGTATCATAACACGCATCCTAAAGCAATTAAGGAGGATAAAAATGATGTATAAAAGAATATTTTTAGTTGTAGCTGATTCAGTTGGAATCGGATATACGAAAGAAAGCAAAGTTTATAATGATGAAGGCGCAAATACAATTGGCCATATTGCAAAACAATCAAATGGAATTAATTTACCAAATTTAGAAAGTTTAGGCTTAGGAAATATTACTGAAATTTTAGGTGTCAATAAAACCAATACTCCAAAAGGTTCATATGGTAAGTGCGATGAATTATCAATTGGTAAAGATACTATGACCGGACATTTTGAAATGATGGGTGTTCATACTACAAAACCGTTTAAGACTTTTACGGATACTGGATTTCCAGATGAATTAATAAAAATGTTAGAATATAAAACCGGCCATAAAATTATCGGCAATATATCGGCCTCAGGAACAGAAATCTTAAAAGATTTAGGAGAAGAACATTTAAAGACAAAAAGCATGATAGTATATACATCTGCCGATAGTGTTCTTCAAATAGCTTGTCATGAAGAAGCATTTGGATTAGAAGAGTTATATAAAGCATGCAGCATTGCAAGAGAAATATGTATGGATGAGCGCTATAAAGTTGGGCGTATAATTGCCCGTCCTTTCTTAGGCGATAATAAAGATAATTTTAAGAGAACTGCTAATCGTCATGACTATGCATTGTCTCCAGAAGTTAAAACAACATTAGATTATTTAAAAGAGTCTAATTTTGATGTTATAAGCGTTGGAAAGATAAATGATATATTTAATGGTTGTGGAATTACAAAGGCTTTTAAAAGCCCTACAAACCATGAAGGAATGAATACTACAATACAGTTATGTAAGAATGAAAATTTTACTGGTTTATGTTTTGTAAATTTAGTTGACTTTGATGCTTTATATGGACATAGAAGAGATGTAAATGGTTATAAAAATTGTTTAGAAGAATTTGACTATGATATTGGAATTTTAATGAGCGAATTAAAAGAAGAAGATTTATTAATCATAACGGCTGATCACGGAAATGATCCAACCTGGAGTGGAACAGATCATACGCGTGAATACGTACCATTATTAGTTTATGGAAAAAAAGCAAAATCAATTGATTTAAAAATTAGAAAAACATTTGCTGATATTGGTCAAACTATTGCCTTTAATTTCAATGTAAAAAAACAAGAAATTGGAACCTCATTTTTAACGGATATAAAGGAGATAAATTAATGGAAAATTTTACATATCACATTCCTACAAAAATTTATTTTGGAGATAATGAAGAAGATAAAATCGGATTAATTTTAAACGAATTTAAAATCAAAAAAATATTGCTTCATTATGGTCAATCTTCAATTAAAAAAAATGGATTATATGACAAAATTGTTAGTAAACTTAAAGATGAAAAAATAGAATATTTGGAGCTTGGAGGAGTAACTCCAAATCCTAAACTTTCACTTGTTTTAGAGGGTGTTAAAATTTGCAAAGAAAATGATATAGAACTTGTGTTGGCAGTAGGTGGAGGGTCTGTTATAGATTCCGCAAAAGCTATAGCTCAAGGTGCACTTGTTGATCACTCTCCATGGGAGTTTTCAATTAAAAACAAGGTATCGCAAAAAGCCTTACCAGTTGGAGTAATTTTAACACTTGCAGCTGCAGGAAGTGAGATGAGTTCATCATGTGTAATTACAAATGATGAAACATTAGAAAAGCGAGGATTCAATTCAGACTTTAACCGCCCGCTATTTTCAATCTTAAATCCAAAGTTAACTTATAGCGTTAATAAATATCAAACGGCATGCGGAATAGTTGATATAATGATGCATACTTTAGAAAGATATTTTTCTCCAGTTGAATATGATGTTCCACTTACAGATAACATTTCATTAGGACTATTAAAAGCAGTCATAGATTGTGGTAGAATCGCTTTTAACAATCCAAATGATTATAATGCTAGAGCAAACTTAATGTGGGCCTCAAGCTTATCTCATAATGATTTAACAGCTTTAGGAAAATCAACAATAATGAGTGTTCATCAAATGGAGCATGAATTAAGTGGAATGTTTGATTCAGTTGCTCATGGAGCAGGCCTAGCGGTTTTATGGCCTTACTGGGCACTTGAGGCATACCATACTCAAATTGATAGATTTTATAGATTAGCAACCGAAGTTTTAAATGTCGATAAAAACATAGAAAAAGATAAGGCTGCAAGATTAGGAATTTTAAAATTACAAGAATACTATAAAGAAATTGGGATGCCCATAACTTTACATGAATTAGGAATATATGAAAACTCATTTGAGGAATTGGCACGTAATTATACATTTAAGGGAACAAGAATATTAAAAGATATAATTACAGTCGATTATGAGATGTGTTTAAAAATATTATATAAGGCAAAATAAAGAGATACTTCATTGTATCTTTTTTTATTTTTTAAATAGGCAAACGACTTATCAATTTATTTAAATATATCATTTTTGATTTCTATTTTTAATGTATACATTCATTATGTAGACTTGAAATTTATAATGCTAGATATAAAGGGGGTGAAAAAATATTTCGAAAGTCATCTAGTTTTCAATACTAGATTAATTCATTTTTTTTCACAAACAATTTGAGATGGATAATTAGTCATAAAAATTAATTTCATTTTGTTAAAACTAACTTCGAATTTAGATACGAAAAATGAGGTAATTTAGCCAAAGAATGAATTAACAATAAAACAACGAGTATCAACTTATCAACCAAATTCGAATAATGCGCATGGTTGTTATACTATTTAATGGTTTACATAATATATATTATAGGAAGTAAAATGAGTATTCAAAAAGCAATATAATCATATTTGAAATATATATAAACTAGTTTATTAGGTAGATTATTGACGAAAAATAGCCATCTACTTCTCTTAAACATATTCATTTATAATCAAATGAATATGTTTCGACACTCTTATTTCATTTTTATACAAAACGAAAACTGAAAAACAAGGCAATTCTCCATATCGGTTGTTATAAATTGCATTTATTTGTTTTCTTTTGTAAAAAACATCTTTCTTCTCTTTATATCGAAAATATTAATACTTCTAATTCTTCTTTCTAATAAAATGAAATAAATAAAAATAACCACCTGAGTGGTTATTGTTTTATAGTTTTTTTGAATCATCTAAAACTTCAAATAAATCAATTTGTTTATAATCTGGATGGAATCTTTCGACATTAAATAGACGAATCCAAGTCGCAGATCTTCCTGTTCCGTTTGGTCTAATCTTGTTTTCATCCCTTAATCTTTGTAAAGTTCTATTGATTGTTGACTCACTTATCAAAGGATGTTTTAGCTTAATTTCATTTTTTGTGAAGACTTCTCCAAGTCGAGAAATTGTGTTTTCAATGTTATCGGATTTGTTATATTTAAGATCATATGTATAATCTCTAATCATATTTTCAATCTTTGCGTATCCACTTAACATCATATTTATAATGACTTTATTTAAAGATGTCGTTTGTGAATACCCATCTTTCCAATTAAAATTTGCGATCATTGTTGCTTCTTTAATTGCTTCTTTATGTTCATTAAATAATTCAAAGAAACTAATATATCTAAATAAATTGAACCTTTCTTTAAATATTAAAGCATAGCATAAAATGATTCCAATGAATTCATTATCAGTTGTAAAGACATTCATGTTTATGAAATCGATATAGAAATTTGTTACAAGCTGGATTATTTCATAGTCACCTGAATTTAGCATTTTTGTATATTGATTCATCATATCTTCTAAATCTTTTCTTAAAGAACGTTTTCTTTTTTCTTGGAGCAAATTGACTTGGACAGTTTCATTTACTGTTTGAAAGGCAATTTCTTTTACCCCTTTATATATTAGTTGAGACATTCTTAAAACTTCATTTGCAGTCAAATCTAAATTCCAAACATCTTCTTGAAGCTTTTGAAATACAAGTTTTAAATTAGTTAAAATTTGTTCATCCTTATTTTTAGCAATCGTATTTTTTTGAATTATTAATCTTAATCTATTTTCAGAAATATTAAGATTTAGAATTTTATTCGCAAAGAATGTATCACGTTCAATGGTTTGTTTTATAATATAATCCATATCGGATTTCAAGATATCTTCATAGAAAAAATCTTTACCTCTAAATTGATAAAGTTTAATCAAATCCATAACAATATCATTTGTAAAAGACAGTCTATTCATATTCGTTAAGCTTTTCATAAACTACACCTATTTTCGCATATTTTTTCAACGAATCGAGATGGTGAATTACCCATAAAATTGAATTTCGATTTGTCAAAATTTAATCTATTTTAAGAGATTAAATATTAATATAATTATACGTAAAAATATAAAAAAAAACAAGGTTAAACATCATCAAATTTTTCAAATGATAATGTTTAACCAAGTGGTTATTGATAGAACATACTTCCACCAATAAATTCTCTTAAAATTGAATTACAAGGAACCCATTTATCTTCAATTTCTTTAAAGTATTTCATGAATTTAATTAAGCGATTTGCCTCAATAAAAAACTCATTATTTTCATCAATATTTTGCAGTAATGGAATGATATATTTTTTCATTACACATAGTTCATAAGTAAGCTCTGAATTGTAAACATAATCTGCTTTTTCTTGATATGGATAAATCCATTTAAATTCTCCTCGTCTAACACTTGACCACATTTTTAATGTTTCAATTGCAGAACTGTTTCTAAATTGATTATCACGAACAATTCTTCTAATTAATCTTATATCAGTTAAACTGATTGGATTGTTATCATCAATATGTAACTGTGCTTGTGGAGATATATATATTTTATATTTTTGATGAGCAGGAATTGATGGAGTCAATGTATCATTTAAGGCATGGATCCCCTCAATCATTATCGGTTGATTTTTACCTAATTTTACCTTTTTTCCAGGTATGCTTTTACCACTATCGAAATCGAAAACCGGTAAAGTAACTTCTTCGCCGTTTATTAACTTATACATTTGCTCATTAAATAATTTAATATCTAATGCTTCAATATGTTCTAAATCAGGTGCCCCAAATTCATCTTTAGGTGCTTCTGCCTTACTCTTATAATAATTATCTATACTAATCATTAAAGGTGTTATATTACGACTCATTAATTGGATACGTAATCTATTTGTAAATGTAGTTTTTCCACTTGAGGAAGGCCCGGCAATTGCTATTAGGCGAATGTTTTCAATATTCTCTTTAATTGCCAATCCTAGATCTGCTAACGAGTTATTATGCCTTGTTTCGCATAAATTAATAAATTCTATAGCTCTACCATCTTCAATAATTTTATTCATTTTTGCAATATACGATCCATCAATTATATTACCCCAAATATTAGCTTCTTTTAATGCTTTGCCAAAAGATGGTGCATCTTCGAACTTTGGTATTTCACCATTTAATTCTGCCCTCGGATATTGAATAATAAAACCTGGAGTATATAATTTAAGTTTATATTTTGTTAAATATCTAGTTGAAGGAAGCATATATCCAAACATATAATTCATGTATCCATCGCACTCATACATATGAACTGTATCTTCAGTTCGATATTTTAATATTTTAGTTTTATCTAAAAAACCAGCATCATGATAATAATCAATTGCTTCTTGCTTTGTTACAGATCTTCTTTTTATTGGTAAATCTTGTGTAACTATTTTATTGAATTCCAATTCTATTCGATCTAAAAAATCTTGATTTAAAGGTCCTCCAATCCCTGAAACTGATGTAAATATTGATCTAGATATACTATAATTAAAAATAACTTTAGCGCTTTGGGTTACGCGTTTTATGGCCTTCACCATGACATATCTAAGCGTGGATTGATAAATTGTCATAGTTTCTGTATTGCATAAATCTAAAAATTCTACATTAGCATCACTAGAAATAATATAATCTAATTCTCTTAAGCGATTATTAACTTTAGCAGCTAAATAAGTAATGTTATTTCTATCTAATAAATCACTTAATTTTATGGGATTATCGTATTTTCGTTCTTCATTAAATACTTTTATAATCATCTTTTTACCTTCTTTCTTATAAATTCCACTTATAATTCTTAAATATTTATATGAATAAATGCATCAACTTATTCAAAATATTTCAACACGTTTCTAGTTTAAAAAACCATTTATCGATATACTTACAAATCAAATCATAGTTTTGTGTAACTCGTTATTTAGTTTGACATACTAGATTATAATTGAAATATTTTTTTCGAATATCTTATTAAGTAATAGTGTTTAATGATTTAAAATATTATAGCATAATATTAACTTTTTTGAAAGTTTTTTCCGATATGCACTAGAATAGATACTAATTCGAATGGAACATGGATTTATATACTATATCAAAAGTTAAAATTAACCAATTGTTAATGAAAATATCTGCGGCTTCTAGTTTCTTTTACTAGATATGTTTTGAAATATATTTTTTGTCGTTTTATTATAAAAAAACAAGAACTTTTTAGATAGTTCTTGTCAAAATTTATTCATTTATAATCTATTTCAACTGATTTTGTGAACATTATTTTTATAAAACAAACAATTATTTAATCTACAATGTGGATTTTTTTTAGAAAAAGCGCATTTAATTTCAGTATTATAGTTTAAATTGAGGTTTTGTTGTTTATTTAAAACATTTACAGCTTTTATCAAAGATAAATAACTGTCGCGTTTACAACATCTTGGACCACCATTTTTTGCAATTAAGAGTTCAATTTCACTAGTTATTGTAATAACATTACTCCAAGTATTCACGCTTAATGCAGAGTTATTTGTTATAACACTAAAAAATATTCCAACACCTAAGCCTGCGCCACAAGACCCAAAGTTTGTACAAAATCCAGCGGGAACAAGGTTTGAACGCTCAATTGAAATGTCTAAATTTTTTCTTTTTACATCTAAATCACTATTAATAATGTTATGATAAATAGTAAACAGCACTGCCGGAATAATAAAATGATGAATTGGTCCATGCATTGGTACTTCAGTAAAATTAACTATTTGATTGTATAAAATAAATGGATTCGTTTCCTTGCTTTCTAAACAAAAATCATATATTTTTTCTTGTAAAGTGGTTTTAATTATTTGATTCATTTAATTATTTTCCTTTAATTTAATTATTTTGCTTTCAATAGTTTTGATTATTTTAATAAATTCATCATCTGATTTTCCACTTGGATCATCAAGTCCCCAATCTTCTCTTTTTTTACAACTAATATTTGGACAAGATACATTACATCCCATAGTTATAACGATATCTACACTTGGAATATCGGCTATTAATTTAGGTTTTTGAGTTCTTTCTAAATCTATATTATACATCCTTTTCATTAAACGAATAGCATCTTTATTAATCCCTTTAGATGTATCGCTTCCTGCTGAATATACTTCAAAGAATCCATTTAAATGAATTTTTCCTAATGCCTCTGCAATTTGACTTCGGCATGAATTATGCACGCATATAAAAGCTATTTTCTCCATATTTTTACCTTTCATATAATATTAATTTGATTATAAGTTACACATAAATATTTGTCAAACTATCTACATAATAAAAATCCACCAGTCTAACTGGTGGTTTTTCATTTTCGGGCATAGCCCTCTATTATTGGCTGCGCTTAGTAAGCGCATATGTGTAGCCTACCTATTGCATTTTTTATTTGCTACCCGTAAACGGGTCTCCTTCAAA
>JAVBPE010000029.1:0-6346 GCA_031549865.1 Anaeroplasmataceae bacterium
TTGATTTGATAAACCTTCATAACTAACGTGCTCAAGTTTTTCACCTTTACTACGACTCTTCTTATTGTCTGGCACAAAGAATTTATGTCCAGGAGTGCATACGATTTCTTCATTACTAGAAGCAACTTTAATGTGTGCCCACGCGTAAGTTCCACCTTCTTCAATCTCTGTCGCAGGTGACCATGGTTTCCCATTACTATAGAATTCGAAACATGCGTCACACCTTATTAAGACATAAAAAAGAGCTAATCATTACAATTTAGCCCCAAAATTATTTTTTTAATTTTCTACAAATATTTTTTCAACTCTTCTTGTGTGCAAATTTTTTCTAATTTGTATTCTGCTTCAAGTACAGAATAATATTTTTTTAATAAATCTTTTGAATTGACATTCTCACCAAAGCCAAATGCATTAGCTTCTTTTATTGAGTGAATGTACACAGTATTATAGAAATCATGTTTTGGTTTAAAATCTATACATTCATTTGCCCTTTTCTTTAATTCCGATTTAATTATTTTATACAATGAATTAAACTCAATAATATTGTTTTCATTATATAATATTATTAACTTTTTAACATCATTAATTAAATTATTTAGTACAATCGCACTTTCTTTATTATCTAGCATTTTTTTCATTTTTTGCCCTATTGCCCTAAATTTTGTTATAAAACAAAATATTATCTCTGTTTACAGAAATATAATATACACTATCATTACTGTTAACAGATGCCTTCAATTGCCTCTTAAATTCATCAAGTTGAAGGATAGAATCAATTTCATAAGTCGATTCAGTAATCTTTTTACCATTATACTTTTTTATAAAAGTATATAGTTTATCGTAGTTGTTTCCTTCTCTCACATCGTAAGTAATAATTCTTTTCATACTTTCCCCCTAAAACTTTTTATCTTTTGGAGGGCAAGGATCATTTCCATATGAATCCTTATCCCTTATTTGGCCATTTCTTCCGTGAATAACGACTTCTGATTTTTGGTTTTTCGCAATATCTCTTGCTCTATCAATTGCCTTTGCTTGTGTTGGATAAACCGCTGTTGCTTTAGTATTGCCTGCCCCTATAACTTGCCATGCGCCATTCTTAGGAGTAACGTATTGATTTTTTGACATTTTTGTTCCTCCTTAATTTAAAAAATTGTCAATTCTATTTTTTCTTTGTCTAGCTTTTCGCATATTGCGATTTAAAGTGTTTTCGTATAAAGCGAATCCATCTACCTTAACACCATATTTTTTTGCCCTATTAATTTTTTTACCAACTTGAGCATAGGTTTCTCTTGAAACTTTCTTTTCAACATTGTTGTAATGTCTATCTACAGCAAGCCCAGTGGCAAAAGTAATAATTTTTTTAAACATAGTACATCCTCCTTTCTTGTAATTGATTTAAAAAACCTAAGATGATATACTATGTATTGGTATATATAATTTTATATCATCTTAATAGTCAAGTTACTGCAATAACTTGGCTATTTCTTTTTTAGCGCTAACTCTGCGCAATCTATTGAAACTCCACATCGTCTTGCCAATGTTGAAGGCTTTTTATAACGTTTTAATTTATGATGCGGAACCAAAAGTTCACCGGCAAAAGCATCCGCTTGCCATTCTGGATCCTCAAATGGTCGTGGTTTCGTTATACTCCTTGCAAATTTTACTCCGCTAACACACATTAATAGAAAATGTCCAATTTCATGTGCTATAGTGAATCTATCTCTTCCTTTACCGGAAAATGCGCCATCATATACGGATTGTTTTATCCGTATTATATTGTTTTCAATATCCGTTTCGGCATGAATATGTATATCCAGTTCATCATCTAAAACAATTTCATAAGACATATATGGGAAAATTCTTGGGAGAATCTCCAGGAACTCTACAACAGGAAAATACATATCGTCTTCCATGCCTAAATTTTTCCTAATTTGATAAGCATAATCTCTCAAATTTTGTCTTGATGCTGGTTCGCAAATATATCCCATTTAATCCCCCCTTTTCTTAATTAGATTTTCAATGTCTTTTAGTGTATCCTCATCAATTTTATCAAATGATCTAGCAAATAATACTCCTACTCTTTGCTTTTCTGGTGTTGCGTTCTCAAAATCAATTTTTATTGATTCCAATGAGTTATCAATTGCGTTAGTCAATTCTTCTTTCTTTTCTTTAGTTAAAACATATAATTCAGATATTTTATCAAAAAAATCATTTGGCGCTCTTTTCTTTCCGGTTTCAATTGCAGATAAGAATGCAGATGAATAATCTAAATTAATTGCCATTTCTCTTAATGTCTCACCTTTTTCTATTCTTAAATGTCTTAAAAACTTTCCTACTTCTGTGTACATAAATTCCTCTCCTTTACATAACATCCAAAATTTACCATAAAAAGTTCATTTTGTCAACCCGTTTTGGTTAATTTTCAAAAAGACATAATAAGTTTAGTAAAAAAACTGTCGAATTAACGGCAGTTCATATAAAACTATAGGCTTAAAGCTAAAAGTAATACTTAATCTTCACAATTCTTTTTTGTTTTCTTCCACGCTCTCCAACATTTGCTACTTCGATTTTCTCTATTAAGTTATCCACCATTTCTTGTGTTAATTCTTCAAAATCTAGAAATGAGTTAACAATATCTTTCATCTTTTTATATTCATCTAGATAGTTCTTTTTATTGCGTTTTTCAATCAGTAAAATATCGTGTTTCGTTTTCAAGTCAGTTTGTTCGTCTTGATATTGTTTTATTAAACCTTGATAAACTTCTGTACTAATTAATCCTTCAAAATAATCATCATAAACTTTCTTAATAATATTAGATAAAGTATCTTGCATTGCTTCAATCCTTGATATTTCTTTTTCAAGATTAACTGAAATTTTAGTATCATCACTTCTTTTTTGAATTGTCTCTATTAAATTTTTATCATCCTTGAAAAGTTTAAAGTAATCCTTTATTTTCGCAGTCACAATCTCTTTTAATTCACTATAATTGATTGTTACCCAATGTTTTTCTTTCCACTTGAAGCTATGATATTCATTGCATACATAATAAGGTTTTACTCCTCTTGTGGTTTTATTATTTAAGACCATATTTTTACCACAAACAGAACATTTTACTAATCCTTTAAATATGTTCTCGGTATCAAAATGCTTTTGTGTTACTTTTCGTCCTTTTAAAGCTTTTTGAGCCTGTTCAAAGTCTTCTTTACTAATAATTGCTTCATGGGTATTTGGAACAACTATCCATTCATCTCTAGAATTTACTAACGTTCTTTTCGTTTTATTATTATTAAACTTTGACTTACCATTTGGCATTGAACCAATATAAGTTAGATCTCTAAGAATATGATAAATATAACTCGTGTTCCACCAATATTCTTTTCCTTCTTTTAAATAGCGCTCAAATCTTTTATTTCCATTCTTATATTTATAAAAAGATGGTGTTAATATTTCTTCTTTTGATAGTTGTTTAGCTATATTAATTGTTCCTAATCCACGTTCATTGCAGATGAGCTGATAATCACCCATTTCCAGCACTTTGGCTGGAATAAGTTCAATATTGGAATAATTCTTGCCAAAGACTTTTTGTTCAGCTTTGGTGTTCTTTAGGATAACCACTAAATCATATCTTGGTTGCTGATTTTTTCTGCTTACTGCTCTTATTGAATAATCGACTTTAATTTGCATTTTTTTCCTCGCTTTCCTTTTTCTTTATTTTTTGATAAATCTTCTCAAAATCAAATTCATTTTTGGTGGTTAATAATTTCTCTATCTTTTTGATAATCTCATTGATTCGCTTTTTACTAAAGCCGGTATCTTGTAGAGTTTTAATTACTAATCCTAACCATGCTGCTTTGCTCATAGGTTTTCACCTCCTCATATAGTCTCTTTCCTTGACTGACACTATCTTAAAAAAGACTTGTGACACAGTGTGTCGGGGTGAAATTATTTAACAATAAAAAAGGAGCAACTTTTTGTTGTTCCTAATTTTTAAAAATTTTTAATCATCATCTTCATCTTGGCTATTTTGATATTCATAGGTGTCATTTTCTAATATTTGGTATGTTTCATTTATTGATTCTAAATACAATGAATAAGATCTTTTATCATTATAATTTTTGTTTTTCTTTTCCAAATATATTTCTTCCAAAATACCCCAATAATTATATTTGCGTATTTCGCTAACTTTATAAGAAATATCATTAAGTCTTCCTCGAAGTTCCCAAATATATTTGTTATTAGGTTTATTGTATTTAAGATAGTAATGTTGATCATTTTCTCTTGATGTTTTTGTTATTGCAAAATCAGCACTATGAAGAATCTTTTTGTTTTTTTGATCAATAAATTTTATTGTCAAAACTGAAGTGGAGTTCTCTGGATTTTTATATTGTGTATTCACCAAAACTTTTCTAAAAGCATCTATCAGCCTTTCTTTTATTTTACCTTGATCATTCCATAAATCATTTGTTGCCTTTTGAATTTCAAGATTGTAGTCAAAATCAAATCCTTGATTGCCGCCTTTTATTCTTGTTATCAAATGGCTTGCCCCACTTCCTAGTAATGTGAACTGAAATGTCATTACATCTCTAACCACATCTTGTACTTTTTTAATAATGCTTTCAATTTCTGCTCTAACAGGCGAATATTCTTTTTCATCTACATATTCATACATAATATCACTCCTTCGATTGTTAAATCATAATAGGATATCTCTCAATTAAATATTTGTCAAGTTTTTTTATATTTTCAAAGAGAAAATAAAAGAAGCCTAATTTAACATAGACTTCTTCCATAATAATTTTTTACATTGTCTCCAAATCTAAATATTTTTTTGTTTCTCTGCCACAACTGTCACATTTAAGATCAATTGTTATCCAATCAAATGCATCTTCCCAATTGCCATCATTTATGAAGTCATTGGATTCTACAAATAGATCATTTTTTCCTGTATTTGAAATAATGACGGATATCTTTGATGTTTCGTTTCCGCATTTACGACATTTTGGTTTTTTAACAGTTTTATAATCATGTGCATAATCTTTGTTTAATTCAACTAATCCCTCGTAACCATGTTTACTAGAGTCAAATATTAATATTTTTTTACCACAATGTGGACAAACTGCCTCTAAAAATGTTGGCGTTAATGGACCACTATATGCTGTTTCTCTAAGCTTGGTTATATCTTCTAACAATTGCTCCTTGCCAGTTTTAAAATCTACATGAGCAATATAATCTTTACCATTTCTACTAGTTGTGCATAAGTTTCCACCGTTACTTGTTTTATTTTTATGTTTTTCAAGTAATGATTGTATTTGCTTCTCAGCTTCTTTACTTTCTACTGATTGAACCCACTTCTCACGCATTATAATAAACGCTTCAGATCCACAAGGACATTTGATGTTGCCTGTTATCGAAAACTCTTCTTGTAAATTTTTCGGTGCTTTTGTAACAACCATATATGGCTTTAAATAATTAGGAATTCCATTTTCCATTTTTTCTTCCTCCTACAATAATTCTATCCATGTCAGTATCCCCACGGAATAAATCGAACACTACTTACATTAGACAACGAGTTATAAAACGTAATATTTGCCTGCAACGAATTATATGCTGTTGTCCCCATAACCTGTGTTTTGCTTGCAACTTCAACTATGCTGAATCCTCCGCCTTTATTAACACCTATTATATCAGGTCTTAAATAACTACCAGACTTAACCCCAGTCGTTGACAAGGATCTATTTAAATAAATTTTTGAGTAATCACCTGATTGGGCCATTTCGCCAGCTATTCTATTAATCTCTGCCTGATGTTCTGGTGATCCGTGGGCTTTTCCAATGATTTCGGCTACTTCATCACCACTACAGCAATTGTGGACCAAAACGCCACTCTCTCCAACAAAATAGGTGTGATAGTCTTCAACTTCTAGGTTATAGGTAGTTTGTGGTCCACCTGTGGTCTTTTCTTCTGCTGATAATACTGTAGCAATTTCGCCGTTTTCTAGGATTATTTTATCTCCGACTTTTACATCTTTTGGTTCTATTACTCCCTTGCCTTCAACATTGAAAGTGTCTTCACTTTTTGCAGTAATTTTCTCTAACTTCCCACCACTTAATAAGGAGAGTGATATCTCTACTTCTAAGTTATAAGTTACTTTTGGTTCATCTAATTTATCAATATAAACCTCTTGAATTATATCATATTCATCATTTGCTAACAATATACGATCCCCTGTTATTAGATGTTCTGCTGATACCCATTGATTTGATAAACCTTCATAACTAACGTGCTCAAGTTTTTCACCTTTACTACGACTCTTCTTATTGTCTGGCACAAAGAATTTATGTCCAGG
>JAVBPE010000034.1:0-39756 GCA_031549865.1 Anaeroplasmataceae bacterium
AAAGATGTAGAAATAATAGAAGCACATGCAATGATAGATCATATACATATGCTGGTAAAGATACCGCCCAAACTATCAGTATCAAACTTTATGGGATATCTGAAAGGAAAAAGTACTCTGATGATATTTGAAAGACATGCAAATTTAAAATATAAGTGTGGAAACATGTTCAAATCTTTATTTGAATATGTAATATTGATTTACTATATCAAAATATGATAGTCTCTAATAATTAGGAATACAACTAGCTAGTTGACACTTTTATCGCAAAAGTGTATAATCAAGGTGTAATAATTATATGAGTTGCATATAATAAAAAACAAGGAGTTATGATACTCCTAGTATAGAACTAAGAGCATCTAAACAACTTGGTAGGTAGATAGATGCTCTTTATTTATTCTTTGTATTTAATCAAAGCAGTAATAAGCTTTATAATAGCTATTGTTAAATTGATCATGCAAATAATAAAATTAAGCATAACCCAAAATCATACAAAAGTTATGCTTAATAAAATGAATTATCATAGGCACCACCTCGTATATATACTTAGGATATATCTATAACTCCTTGCCAAGGGTTTAACACCTTGCAATTAAATTATAACAAATTATTTAGAAATGACAACGTAAAATAAAAAAATACTATCTAAAATATTATTATAGAAGTAAGTTTATTTTTAAATATTAAATCTATCTAGATGTTGGCGTATAAGGTGCTTTCTGGTCTACCAAATAACTAATTAGTATTGATACATTAGATATTAATACTTTTTTTGTCTTTCAATGTAAATTAAAAAATATATTATACTTAAAATTTTGATAATCATGGAAATTAATTATTAATAAATTAGTTTTTTTATATTAATTGTAATTCATTGTTACAAGTATTGCATTAGAGATTTAAATAATTATTAAAATATGATATAATATGATAAAAAAGGTGATTAGCAAAATGGAAGAAAAAATACGAAATATTACTATAACAAGGCAAAAAAGATTTTGGGCGTCAATGAAAAAATTTCGATGTTATATAGACGATCAATGTGTTGCTGAAATAGGAAATGGCAAAACAATTACTTTTCAGGTAAATCCAGGACGACATGAGCTAATTGTTACCTTTATTACGGATAATCAATACATTGGCAATGAAAGGTTTAGTGGTGGTTTTATAAGCAATAAAATTATTGTAAATGATGATAGTAATGACAAAAAATTTTACTTAAAAGTAAGTGTTAGCTCCTGGAATGGAAAAGGAGAATTTATTTTAATACCACAAGATTTATAAGAAAGTAAAAAATATCATCAGCTTGAAATTATTGCAATAATGAAGTAATTAATGCTTCAAATATGGCAACCTTTTTAATGAATTTTAAGAAATGACTGAAGAATGAATTATAATATGAAAATAGTTTATACTTGCAAAGTTTGTATACTTCTTGTTTAAATTATGCTAATCTAATTATAGATAATAACAATATAATTTCTTAATAGGAAAAAGAATAAATAAATACTTGTTTTATAAAAAGGGGGTAATAATAAGTGGATAATAAGAATTATGCAGTATTAGTAGATTCAGATAATATTGCATGTAAATATATTGAGGGAATTATTGAGGAATTAAGTAATTTTGGAAATACTCCTGTTAGAAGGGTTTATGGCGATTTTAATAATAAGAATGAATGGAAAGACACTTGTTTAACATATTCATTTAAACAAATGCATCAATTTAATTATACAATAGGTAAAAGTGCAACAGATGCAACAATGATAATTGACGCAATGGATTTACTTTATAAAGAAAGTTATTTAGATGGCTTTGTTATTGTATCAAGTGATTCAGATTTTACTGGGTTATGCCAAAGATTAAGGGAAGCAAACAAAGAAGTTATTGGAATGGGAGAGAAAAAAACTCCTGCATCAATTATAAGTGCTTGCTCCTCATTTAAATATTTAGAAAATTTAATTAAAAATGAATCTTCTGAAGATGAACCAAAATCAATAAAAGATATTTCTTTTAAAATAGAAGGGATTATTTCCGAAAATAATGGAAGCATTAGTGTATCTCGTCTAAAAGAAAAATTGGTTAAATTGCAACCTGATTTTGATGAAAAAAATTATGGATATAATCA
Organism: Anaeroplasmataceae bacterium; assembly: GCA_031549865.1. Lineage (GTDB taxonomy): Bacteria > Bacillota_I > Bacilli_A > Acholeplasmatales > Anaeroplasmataceae > JAVBPE01. The sequence continues at coordinate 2,129 of JAVBPE010000034.1, forward strand.
AATGAAAAAATTGCTAGAAGCAATTGGTTTGAAAATTGAAAATAGAAGCGGTACTGCATATGTCTCTGTTAAAGATTATGAAAATAAATTAAATAAAGAGAAAAAACATGTTTCTGAACTTATAATAGATTTTATAAAAAAATCTAAAGATCAAAATGTCAATTTAGGACAAATTCAAAAACATTTATTAGAAAAAAAATTAATTACAAAGATTTAGGATATTCAAAATTTATAACTTTTATTAAATCTTTTGATGAATTAAAAACAACTAAAAATAATGTTACTATAAAAGTAAAAGTGAATAAAAAATAATACTTCTTATTATGAAGCAAAAGAGCGTAACTCGGAGGATAAATATATGCTAAAAAAAATAATATTTTTATTGCCATTAATCTTTTTCAGTTTAATATCTTGTAATAATTCAAGTAAAGTATATATTAATGGGAATATATCTGAAATAGAAATTTTAAATATTTTATATGAATCTGTAGATATAAATGAAAGAAATGATTGTTTTATTACTTTAATATATGATTCTAATGCCCCATATTCACATTTCCTATGGGTTTCAAGTAATACTGATTTAAATAATGATGATTTTATTGAAGTTGATTGTGTAGGTTTAATTAATTATGACTCAAATAATATCATTACAAATAATGGGGCAATAAGTGAAAGTGATTTAGAAAATGGATCAATTTTAATTCTTTATACAATAAATAATGAAGTCCTAGCAACTTCCCCTGCTAAATTAGTGGTTGAATCAATATATTATTTAGGATATAAAACAGAAGCGATATTAGATTATAGTCATTCTATTTAGATATTAAATGTATTGCTAATAAAATGAAGTTATAAAGAAAAAAGTTTGCAAATTTTTTGCAAACTTTTATTTTCATTCATCTTTTTTTTCAATAACTGGAGTTTCAACATTATGAAATTTTGATAAGATTTTAAAATCTTCAACTGGTAATGTAAATACAATGCCGTGAGCATCAGTAGCTAAACCAGCATTTCTTAAAATACCATCCATAATGTTATTTTTATTTTCTTGACTAGAAACAATTAAAACAACTTCTTTTTCTTCATGTAAAATTATATTGAAAAATTTGGCCATTTCTTTAGTGCCTGAACCACGTCCATGGATAATTGTTCCACCTGTTGCACCGCGTTCTCTTACGACTTCCATTACACTGTCAGCAAATCCACGATCAACAATTGTAACTAATAATACGTTATTTTTTTCCATTATGCTAAATCTCCTTTCAAAATATTGAATGCGTTAATTCCACCAACACTACTTAAGTTAATAGAGAATAATATTCCACTTTGATGATAACTTTCACTGATTTTTTCTATTAAGTTATTTGCTTTTTCAAGTTCAGATACAAATGCTACGATATCTTTTGAAGAATCATCAAGTCCAAGCATTTGTCTAAAATTTGAAGGAGCAGTACCCATTCCTTGACATAAGAAATGGAATTTAATATTGTTTTCTTCTAATAACTCAAATATTGATTCACTTTTACCATGTTCTACAATCGTAAAAACAAGTTTTAAAGCTTTTTTATCGCTATTATTCATATTATACCTCCAACTCAATAACATCGAAGTCATCAGCTACTAAGATAGATTCAGTAGTAGTTCGACGAGCTTTAATATTAGAAATTAATCCTAAGATTTGAATTGTAATAAGTGGTGATAATGATACAAATGCAATTAATCCGAATGCATCATGCAAGATATCTCCACCTAATGCTGAACATGCTCCTAGACCAAGTGGTAATAAGAATGCTGCAGTCATCGGTCCTGATGCAACTCCACCTGAGTCAAAAGCAAGAGCAGTAAATATTTTTGGAACAAGGAATGATAATGTGAATGCAATAATATATCCAGGTACTAAAATCCAAAATATTGATATACCAGTAATAATTCTAATCATTGCTAAGGCAATTGCTACTCCAACTCCACACATTAAATACATCATTAATGTTTTTCTTTTAATTCTTCCATCACTAATTTCTTCAATTCTTGAACCTAACACTTGAATTGCTGGCTCAGAAACAACCAAGAAGAAACCAATTAATAGACCAACCGGTATTAATAACCATTTATTATAATCAGCAAGCAAATAGCCAATTTCTTTACCAATACTAGTAAATCCACCATTTGCTCCGACTAAGAAAATAACCAAACCAACATAAGTAAATAATATTCCAATTAAAATCTTAAATAAATTTGTTTTAGGTGTTTTGATTAAGAAAATTTGGAAAAGCATAAATACAGCAGTAATTATTAACAATGGTATAAATACATCGCTCATTGTTTGAAATATTATAGATGTTAAATCATTAAATGAGAAGTGAACTAAACTTTCAGCTCCTGAAGTTATTGTTCCACCAGAGAATGCGCCAAGTAACATAACTAACATGATTGGGCCAACACAGCATAAGCAAATAAGTCCAAAACTATCTGAGGCATCATTATTACCTTTAATAGTGGCAATACCTATACCAAAGGCCATAATAAATGGAACTGTAATTGCCCCGGTTACTGCCCCACCAGCATCAAATCCAACGCCAATAAAATCTGATTTTCCGATAATAGTTAAAATTATAGCAATTGCGAAAACTATTCCATATAAAATCATTAAAATGCGATTTAAATTTAAATCAAATATTATTTTAGCTAATGCAAGTATTAAAAATATTCCTACACCAACTCCTACTATAATGAGTAAAATCCAAGGGTTTATTGCTTCACTTAACTGAGCTGATAATACTGTTAAACCAGGTTCTGTAATTGCAATAATTAATCCTATAAAGAAAGATACAATAAATATAAACCATAACTTTTTTGTCCTAGTGATTCTAGAACCAATAAGTTCACCAATTGGCATTATTGCGTTATCAATTCCTATTGTAAATAAAGCCATTCCAACAATAAGTAACGCAGAAGATACAATAAATCCTATTATGCTATCTGTTGGAAGGTCAATAACAAATAAACCTAATAAAACAACAATAACAGTTAAAGGGAATACTGCAAAAAAAGCCTCTTTAAATTTTGTTTTTAATCTGTTCATTTTCTCGCCTCCTTTTTTAATTATACCTTATATAAGGTAATATTTAACCCCTAAATTTTTTTTTCATAATTTCCCACAATTTGTTTTAAAAAAAATATTAATTTTACAAGTTCTTTACAATTCTTTACAAATGTTAGATTTATTCATAAATTTTTTTTAGATAAAATACAAGTGTAAAACAAAAAGGAGAATATTTATGAAGAAAATATTTAGTATTTTAGCAGCAGTTGTAGCTGTATTTAGTTTAGCAAGTTGTAATGAAGTTAAAGATCCAGAAATAAAAGTTTACACAAGAGATACAACAAGTGGAACAAGAGATGGTTTCTTTACAACAATAGATTTTAAAGATGCAGTAGCGGATAATACAAAATTAGTATCAACATATGTAGAAGCAGAAACAAATGGAGATATGATTAATTATTTGAAAAATGATAAATATGGAATAGGATATATCTCATTATCGTCTTTAGCGGATTCAACTTTAAAAGGTTTAAAGTATGAAGGTGTAATCCCAACTGAAGAAAATGTCAATTTAGGAACTTATAAATTAACAAGAAATTTTAATTATTGTGTAAGAGAAGAATTTGATAATGATAAAGAAAGACAAATAGTAGAGGCATTTGTTGCATATCTAAGTACAAAAAATGCAAAAACAACTATTAAACAAAAAGATGGTATTTTACCAGAAATTGACTCAACCGTTCCAACATGGGATTCAATAAAAGGAAATTATCCAATTTGTAATGAAGATAACTCAAGTATCACAATTAGATTTGGTGGTTCAACATCATGTGATAAAATAGCTAAAGCTTTATCACAAGAATTCAGTTTAAAATGTGGAAATTTCAAAATTGAACATGACCATACAGGTTCTGGTGATGCGTATAAAAGAACTCAAGGTAGTGAAAAAGATGGGGCAAACAAATTACATATTGCTTATGCATCAAGAGAATTCAAATTGACTTCTGATGAACCATGTGCACAAGGAACATATGCCAAAATGTGTGTAGATGCAATTGTAATTGCAGTTAATTCAAATAATAGTATCGATGCTATTACAAAAGCAACAGCCAAAAGTATTTATAGTGGTGAAATTACTAAATGGAGTGAAATAGAATAGCCTAGCTATTCTTTTTGGCTTATGGAAACGATAATAAATCGAAAATCAAGTATAAAAAGAAAAACAATTATTGATAAAATAGTTAAAAACATATTTTTAGCAATAGCATTATTATGCGCATCCATAATTGTTATTATAGTTTTATTTATTTTTGTTAAAGGGATTAGTCCATTTGTAAATGAATACAAAATTGATGGTGTAGGATATAAAGTGTCATTTTGGAAATTTATATCTGGAATGACATGGTTCAAAAAACCAAATGTTTATGGAGTATTCTTTATTGTTATAAATACTTTATATGTTGTTTTATTAGCAATTTTAATTGCCGTTCCAATCTCAATTTTAACGGCATTATTTATTACAAGAATTGCTCCCATTAGACTTGGAAAAATATTTTCATATGTAATTGAACTACTTGCAAGTATTCCATCAATAATATATGGTATTTTTGGAATGGGGGTTATAAATGTAATGGTTAATAACTTTGCCCTTTTATTAAATAGCATTTTCCCTTTTGCAAATTTTCAAACAGCGGGAGGCTTATCAACATTATCTTCAGTTTTAGTTTTAGTGATAATGATTATTCCAACAATTACAATGTTATGTCAAACATCTATAAAAGCTGTTAAAAAAGAAATTATTCATGGTTCATTAGCTTTAGGAGCATCTCCTACTCAAACAAACTTTAAAGTTGTACTCACAAGCGCTAAAAGCGGAATATTCTCAGGTATTATTTTAGGTGTTGGTCGGGCACTAGGTGAGGCAACAGCCATTTCAATGGTGTCAGGAAATAGCGGTAGTGGGCCATCTTTTGGACTTTTTGATACAACCCGTACTCTAACCTCAACAATGCTTTTAGGTTTAAAGGAAACAACTGGTTTAGATTATGATATTAGATTTAGTGTTGGGATAGTTTTAATAATAATAATCTTAATTACTAACTTCGCTTTGAATTATGTAAAGAAGAAAATAGGTAATATAAAATGAAAACTAGATTTATGGATAAATTTTTAAATACAATTACGTATATTGCTGCAAGTTTAAGTGCAATTGTTTTAATTGGAATTCTTATTTATATTTTTTCAAATGGTTTTAAGGGATTAAGTGTTGGATTAATTACGGGTGATTATTATGATACAGTTTATGAATTATATTCAGAAGAGAAAACAAATAAAATTTTTATTGAACCTAATGATGTTGATGGCTACTTTTCTAAAACTTGGGGAATTGTGCTAAAAGATAGTCAGACTAAAACCGGTGAAAAGAAAGTAGTAATTACATATATTGATGAAGATTCAGTATTTTATAGATTAAAAGATAGTCAAACAAAAGACTATATTAAAATAAAATTAGGTTTAAGTATCTCAAAATTAGAATTAACTGATGATACAGATGATTACATTTATGCTCTTAGTAAGGACGGGGCAAGAAGTATTATCAAAAATTTAGATACTGCTAATAGAATTACAAACATTCAATTATATAGTGATGGTGGAGGGATTAGAGGGTCATTAATAACAACGTTTTATTTGATTGTTTTAACTCTATTAATTGCACTCCCAATAGGAATTGGAGGAGCAATATATTTACACGAATATGCGAAAGATAATAAATTAACTAAAGCAATAAGGATAATGATTGACATGACAAGTGGAATCCCTTCTATAATATTTGGACTTGTAGGGGCATTGGTATTTATTCCTTTTGTAAATAGCATAACTCCTTCAAATGGAGGATCAATCTTAAGTGGAGCATTGACATTAGCTATAATACTTTTACCAGTTATAATAAGAACAACTGAGGAAGCATTATTAACGATTCCTCCTTCTTATAAGCAAGCATCTCTTGCCTTAGGGGCATCAAGAACACAAACAGTTTTCAAAGTAATATTACCCAATGCCCTAAGTGGAATATTAACGGCAGCACTATTATCAATTGGAAGAATTATTGGAGAGTCTGCTGCTTTAATTTATGCTGTAGGGACAACCATTAAAGATAGTGTTTCAGTAACTTCTAGATCAACTTCATTAGCTGTACATATTTGGTCAGTAATGAGTGGAGAGTCTCCTAATTATGATTTAGCTTGTTCAATATCAATAATAATTCTTATTATTGTTTTATGTTTAAGTATTTTAGTAAAAATAATTGGTAAGAAATTAAATAAATTTGAGGTGAAGTAATGGAAAAAATATTTGATATAAAAGATTTAAATTTAATATATACAAATAAGCAAGTTTTAAATGACATTAATCTAGAGATTTACAAAAATAATATAACAGCTTTTATTGGACCATCAGGATGTGGCAAATCAAGTTTACTTAGATGCTTAAATAGAATGAATGATCTAATACCAGGTTGTAAAGTAGATGGTGAAATTTTTTTTGAAAATGAAAATATAATGGTAATGAATCCTATGGCCTTAAGAGTAAAAGTAGGAATGGTCTTCCAAAATCCTAATCCATTTCCAATGTCGATATTTGATAACATTGCTTATGGACCTCGCTGTCAAGGTGTTAAAAACAAGACGAAACTTAATGAAATTGTTATTGAGTCATTAAAAAAAGCGGCGATTTATGAAGAAGTAAAAGATCGTCTTCATGATAATGCTTTGGCATTATCAGGTGGTCAACAACAACGTATTTGTATTGCGCGTTGTATTGCTATGAAACCAGATGTAATTTTAATGGATGAGCCAACAAGTGCACTTGATCCGATTGCGACTCTAAAGATTGAAGAATTAATTTATGAATTAAAACAAGAATATTCGATTATAATAGTTACCCATAATATGCAGCAAGCAGCCCGTATTTCAGATTATACAGCGTTTTTCTTAATGGGTGACATTATTGAATATGGCACTACTGCGGAATTATTTAAAACACCGAAGCAAAAGAAAACAGAAGATTATATTACAGGAAGGTTTGGATAGTATGTTATTAGAAAAAGAAATAGAAAATTTAAATCAAATTATAATGAAAATGGCAACTTTAATTATTGATAATCTTAATTACGCATTTAATGTATATAAGCATTATCAAGAAGGTGAAACTTATTATGTTAATGATGATTTAATTGATGGATTTGAACGAGTAATTGAAGAATTATGCTTAGATATCATTTTACGTGAACGTCCATATGCTAAAGATTTAAGAATGGTTTCAGGCATATTAAAACTAGTAAGTGACTTAGAGCGTATTGGCGATCATGCTGAGGATGTTTTAGAATATAGTTTAAAATTAAAATCTGAAAGAGAACATAATTTAACAACTAAAATAGAAAATATGCTTGAAGTAGCCCTTGATATGGTTAAAAAATCTATATCAAGTTTTATTAAAGGAAACATCGAAGAAGCATTAGATGTAATAAAAACAGATGATGTAATTGATAAAGAATATGAAGAAGTTTTAGATTATTTAGTTGTACATGATAAAGAATCTTCAGCTTCTGTTACAATTTATACAACTTTAGTGGTAAAATATATAGAGAGAATAGCTGACCACAGTGTAAACATTGCTGAATGGGTTATCTATATCCAAAATGGATTTCATAAAGATAAAAAAATCTTTTGAGGGTGAATCATGGACTTTTTAATTTATTCAGTTGAAGATGACAAGGATATATCACATATTCTATGTACTACAATAAAAAAGCAAGGTTATAATATTATTCCATTTTATGATGGAACATCATTTTTAAAAGCTTTAAGAACAGAAAAACCAAATATGATTTTATTAGATATGATGCTACCAGATATAAGTGGAAAAGAACTTTTAAAGAAAATTAGAAATGATAGTAATTATGACGATATTTATGTAATAATTATTTCTGCTAACTGCATGACTATTGATAAAGTTGATGGGTTAGATTTGGGTGCTGATGATTACATTGAAAAGCCTTTTGACATTTTAGAACTTATGAGTAGAGTAAATTCAAAAGTAAGACGTAGCGTCAAGAAAAATCAGTATGAATTTCAAAATATAAAACTAGATTTAGATACTCATAAATTGTTAGTAGACGATATAGATGTTATTTTAACAAATAAAGAATTTTTAATTTTCTCATTGCTAATCGAAAATAATGAAAAAGTATTAACAAGAGATGATATATTATCACATATCTGGGGTTTTGACTCGACTTGCGAAAGTAGAACAGTAGATATGCATATTAAATCCTTAAGGAAAAAAATAAATGATGAAGAAGGAAAAATTATTAAAACAATTTATGGTGTAGGCTATCAGGTGATAAGATGAAAAAAAGAATAATACTTACAAATGTCTTTATTCTTTTTCTCTCATTATTTTTACTTCTTATATCTTGTGCTATGATTGTTAGTGTTGTTAATAACAATTCAAAAGAAAATGAATTAAAACAATCTTTAAAAATCGCATTAGAAATCTTTGATGAAAATGATCTTAGTAAAACTGCAAATGCGCTTCATAACTCAAATAAAGATATGCGTGTGACTATTATTTATAGAAATGATGGTACAGTATTATATGATACATCTCAAATAACTACATCGTCACATTTAGATCGCGATGAGATTAAAAATATAGGTGGTGTTTATCATAGATATTCAGAGACTGTTAAAAAAAATTTAATATATATTGCGGGAATTGCTGGTCATAATGATGATTATTATGTGCGTATTTCAATTCCAGAAGAATCTAATAGTCAAATAATATATAGTTTATTAATATATGGAACAATAACGTTAGTGGTAGTTTTAGGCTTATCAATAATAGTGTTATTTAAGACATCAAAAGATATAACTAAACCTCTTCAAAATGTTATGAATCAAATGAGTAAAATAGTTAATTTTAAAGTAAATGATAATAATGACATTGATGTTATAACTGTTCAAATTGAAGAAATAAATAAAATTATAAACACTCATGTTATGAACCTAAGGCATGAAAAGGAGAAACTTGAACACGTAATCACAAGTATAAATCAAGGTTTTATCTATCTTTCAATAAATGGAAATGTTAATTTGATCAATGATATTGCTTTAAATATATTTGATTTTGAAAGAGAAGAAATAATTAATAAGAATTACATTTATTTATTTCGTGATACGCAAATGCAAAATAATATAAAAAATATCTTAGAAGGTGAAGATTTAAATATTTTTGAATATGAATATGATTATCGTAAATATTTAGTAAATATTAATTTAGTTAAATATTCATATGGTGCAAATGGTGGTATGACAATCTTTTTACTTGATGTAAGTGATATAAAAAATATTGAAAGAATGAAAAAAGAATTCTTTGCAAATGCCTCACATGAGCTTAAAAGTCCACTTACAACTATCATAGGATATCAAGATATGATAAAAGAAGGTATTATAACTGAAAAAGAAGAAATTATTAGTGCTGCATCTAAAACAATAAAAGAAGCGGTGCGTATGAATAAAATTGTTTCAGAAATGCTAGAATTATCAGTTTTAGAAACTAATTATGCAAAAGAAATAACACATATAAATTTAAAAGTAATTATAGAAGATATTATAGCGACTCTAGCAAAAGATTTATCTGATAAATCAATAAGTGTAGATTTAAAATTAGTAGATATGAAAGTTGATATGAATTATGATGATGCTTATCATTTATTAAGAAATCTAATTGATAATGCGATTAAATATAATAAATTTAACGGAGAGCTGAAAATCATTATTTCACCTTTATATCAATCATTAACAATTATGGATACTGGTCTTGGCATAAGTAAAGAAAATCAATCGAAAGTTTTTGAAAGATTTTACCGAGTTGATAAAAATAGATCAAAAGAATCTGGCGGTACAGGTCTTGGTCTTGCGATAGTAAAGCATATTGCATCTAACTATCAAATTCAAATAGATTTAGAATCTAAATTAAACTTTGGGACAAAAATAACATTAAAATTTAGGAAATAGTTTCTATTTCCTATTTTTATTTTATATTGAAAATACGCCGTTTTTGTGTTAAAATTAGCTAATTGGAGTTGTTATTATGTTAAAAAGATTTATCGCTTATTATAAGCCCCACAAAAAAATGTTATTACTTGATATGTTAGCATCATTATGTATTTCTTTAATCGGGATGTGTTATCCAATTATCACAAGAAATATGTTGAATGATTTTATTCCAAATGAAAAATTTGATTTAATTATTATTTTTGGGATATCTTTGCTGGTTATCTATTTTATTAGAATGCTATTAAGATTTTTCATTCAATATTACGGACATGTAATTGGTGTTAAAATGCAAGCTCATATGCGCAATGATTTATTTAAAAAACTTCAAAAATTACCATATTCATATTATGATGAAAATGAAACTGGTAAGATAATGAGTCGCATGACTAATGATTTAATGGAAGTATCTGAACTTGCCCATCACGGTCCAGAAGATGTATTTATTTGTGGTGTTATGATAATTGGCTCATTTATTTATCTTGCAATTATAAATATTTATTTAACTTTAATTATATTCGTATGTGTTCCAGTTTTATTAGTTGTTTCAATGATTTTAAGAAAAAAAATGAATTCAGCTTTTATGGAAAATAGAGTAAATAACGCTGAAATTAACGCATCTTTGGAAAGTAGTATTTCAGGGATAAGAGTTACAAAAGCATTCACAAATAGTGAAAAGGAATTAGAAAAATTTGAAGTTAACAATAAGAGATTTGTTGCCTCAAGAAAAAGAGCTTACAAAGCAATGGGACAATTTCATTCAACGACATCTTTTATAACGGATGTTTTTAATGTTATTGTACTTATCGCGGGAGGTATTTTCTTATTTAAAGGGGAAATTAATTTTGCCGATTATTCAGCATTTATTTTATCTATAAATTTATTTATACAACCTGTAAATCAATTAATTAATTTTGTTGAGCAGTATCAAAATGGTGTTACTGGATTTAAAAGATTTATGGAATTAATGGATGAAGAGGAAGAAACAGATACAAATTCAAATGAGCTTATTAATGTTATTGGCGACATAGAATTTAAAAATGTGTCGTTTGCTTACGATTCTTCTAAAGAAATATTGAATCATATTAATTTAACTATTAAGCATGGCGAAAAATTAGCTTTGGTTGGTCCATCAGGTGGTGGAAAAACAACTATTTGTCATTTAATACCAAATTTTTACCGTCTTAGCAGTGGTGAATTATTAATTGATGGAAAAAACATTAACGATTTTAGCTTATACTCACTTAGAAAAAATATTGGGATAGTTCAACAAGATGTTTTCTTATTTGGTGGTACAATTAAAGAAAATATATTATATGGAAGACTTGACGCAACTATGGAAGAAATATATGAAGCAGCAAAGAATGCAAATATTCATGATTATATTTTAACCTTAGAAAAAGGCTATGATACAGAGATAGGTGAACGTGGCGTTAAGTTATCAGGTGGTCAAAAACAAAGATTATCAATCGCAAGATTATTTTTAAAAAATCCACCAATACTTATTTTAGATGAAGCAACTAGTGCTCTTGATAATACAACGGAAATTCAAATTCAGGAGGCATTAGATAGACTTGCTGTTGGTAGAACAACAATAGTTGTTGCGCATCGTTTATCGACAATAAAAAACGCAGACCGTATAGTCGTAATATCAAACGGTTTAATTGATGAAGAAGGAAGTCATGAGGAACTTATAAAAAGGGATGGGATTTATAAGAAATTATATAGCCTACAATTTAGAGATACTGAAACTATGTTATTTTAAAGAGGTGATTAAATGCTTACATTAGATGAATTAAAAGAAGAAGAATTATTATTTAAAAATTCTATAATATTTAATTATAATCAAATTGAATATCAAAATACCCCTTGGAATTTAGAAAGTATTGTTTCTAACTTTTATAAAGATAATATGAAAATTTTAGTTTTAGGTTTTTATGACTTAAAATTTTTTGCAACATTAAATATCTTACCTCAAAATATTACTTTTGTTTTTAATAATGAAAAACTTTTTAATCATTATAGAGATAGGATTGTTCCACTTGGTTATAAGGTATCGATTTTAAATAATGGATTTTTAGATATCAATATTGAATATGATCTTATTATAAATAAATTCAAAATATATAATATTTTAGAAATTAATCGAGTATTAAAGAAAACTGGAATTTTTATAACTGAACAAAATGGTTTTAAAAATAATGAATTATTATCAAAATTATTTGATCCAAGATATAAAACTAAAATTATGAATAATGATTTAAATCATAATTTTAGTATAACAAAAGAATATTTTACAATAGTTTATTCTGATGAGTGCTATCCATATATAAGATTTAAAGACATAAAAGATTTATTAAATTATATTATTCATAATGAAGATGAATTCCCAAATTTTTCTATAGATAAAAATTATTCTGATCTTTCGGATATAGATCAAGTAATCAAGATAAATCGCTATATAGAAAGCTTTTTGCATAAATTTATAATTGTTGCAAAGAAGGTGTAGAAGTGGATTTAAAAAAGAAAAAAATAATATTTCAAATTATTTCTTATATTACTTATTTGCTTAGTTTTATTTTTATAGTTTTCCTATCAATAAAATTTAATTATTCCTACATTTATGTATTGGGCATTATATTCTTATTAATAGGTAGTTATTTTACTTATAAAGCTAAAGATTTAAAAAAAGCGATAACTGGAGATATAAAAATATATTATTTAGAAAAATACTTATTTAAAATTTCATTTAAAAAACGAAATATTTATGAGGATATAATGTTTGATTTCATGAGTAAAAATGTGAAAGTTCCAGTCTTTAGTCAGATAAAATATGAATGTAAGGATGTTATTTTGTCACTTGATGATAAAAAATTTCCCACAGTTACAATGATTTATATAAACTTGAATGTAACATATAAAATATATATAACAAAAGAAAATATATTAATTGATTTGACAAAAGAAAAACAAATCATTAATTATAGTGATTATGAATTGAAAAATGATATATATTTAAAATTAATTGAATTAGTAAATCAATTTGAAGGGTGATTAATATAATGACATTTTCTATCGCAACATTAAATCAATTAAATGATATTTTTATTCTTGTTCAAAAAACAATTAAAGAAATTTATCCCAATTTTTATAATAATGAGGTTGTTGATTTCTTTATAGAACATCATTCAAAAGATAATATAAAAAAAGATATATTAGATAAAAAAGTATACAATTTATTTGTTGAAAATAATATGGTTGGAACAGGTTGTTATAAAGAAAATATAATTACGAGAGTCTATGTCGACCCAGATCATCAAAATAAAGGATATGGAACTTATATAATTAAAGAACTGGAAAATATAATTATAAAAAACTCAAAAGAGATCTATTTAGATGCTTCCTTACCTGCTATTAAACTATATGAAAAGCTTGGATATAAAACAGTTGAACATAAATCCATTCCACTTATAAATAATAAGCTTTTAGTTTATGAGATTATGTCAAAAAGAATAAACAAACCATTTGGAAAAATAAATTATAATAATAAAGTTTTTTATTCTCTTTCAAATACAAATAATGGCGAAGTAAATTCAGAGACTATATTTCATTATTTTCACGATGAAGATATTATATGGGCTAATTATGCTGGCGGATTTATTGCTAAAGGATATTTAGTTGGAACATGTGACCTAGAAGGAAATTTAGATTTTTATTATCAACATATAAATATTAATAATAAAATAAAACTCGGTAAGTGTCATAGTATTCCTGTCGTTCTTGAGAATGGAAAAATTGAACTTCATGAAGCATGGCAATGGTTGATAGATGATAAATCAAGTGGTAAATCAATTATTATTGAAAAATAGAAAAGAGGGTAAATTGTATGTCATCAGAATGGTACAAAGGAATAGATGGTATAGCTAAGCATTTAGTCTATCTTAATTCTAAAGCGCGTGAATTAGAAAAATTAATAAACAATGAAAAAACGATGATTATAAGAGGAGCTGCTGGAAAAAAAAGTCCACTTGGTGGTAGAGCAAAAGAGAATGATGTTATTTATTTTGTTGAAACAGGTTCTCAAATGAATGTTACATATAAAGGAATTATTTCTAAAGTTATCGAAAGCGAAAAAATGACTATAGAAGAATCACTTATGTTTATAAAAAAATATGAGAAAGAATTAAACTTATCCAAAGAACAATATGAAAAATGGGCAGGAAAAAAATATTTGGCAGTTTATGAAATATCAAATTTAGAAAAAATAGAACCTTTTAAATATAATCGTGAATCAAATATGGATGATTGGATTATTACAGATGATATTAATAAAATTAAGTTATAAAAAAATGTATCAATTTCAAATTGATACATTTTTTTATAATATAGACTTGGCATAATCAAGTGAAATATCCATTCTAATAGCAGCTTCCTCTACAGTCATGCCATTATTCATGAATCTTTTAATAACAGAAGTCAAGGTTTCACCAACTTCGATAATATGCATGTCAGGGTCGTAAAACCTAATGCCCCTTTGTCCCCATGGATGTTCTTTTAAAGGATGAAGATAAGAAATATTATATTTATTTAAGCTTTCTAGAAATTCATCGAATTTATCTTCTTCAAAATAAAGTTCAAATGTTTTGCTTTTATATGATAAGTCACTCGTGTTTATATTAATAAATTCTTTCCAACTTTCTTCAGTTTGAAGAGAAAATCCACCAGTTAATGTTATATTTGCTCCAAAATCAATGATAACTTCTAGTCCTAATACATCTTTATAAAAATTTTTAGATTTTTTTAAGTCTTTTACAACAATCATACTACCCATATATTTCATAGTGCAACCTCTTTTTCATTTATCTCATTTTAACATAGATACTGATATTTTAATTAATAGTTTTTTACAATACCTATAATATTTCTTTGTTGAAATGTCCTCTTGTGTGCAAATCTGAATCAAATTTCTTTTCATATAATTTATTATCAAGTTTATCTTGAAACATTTTAATAATATTAAAAGATTCATTATAATCCTCAATTGTTAATTGAATACGATAATAATTAATATGATTTATATTATTTAAATCATCTATTAAATTAAGAATTTTTCCATTTAAAAGAGTAGTAGAACAATCTTCATGTTTAATAATTGGAAAATATGAATAATCATCTTTTAAAATGAATTTATTGCTTTTACATTCTAACGTTTTACACATATCAAATGATTTAAGAGGGCAATACTTTGTATGAAGTAAATGAGCATGACCATAGACAATCATTTCTAAATTAGGGTAACCATTATTTTCTTTATTATAATTATCTAGTAATAAATCAATACTAGCTTTTGTAATTTCATGAGATAAAGTTATCCTATTTACGCCCATTTCATGTAATGTATGAACAGTAGAAGAATTAACAACGTTTAATGAAAAATCAGAAGTAATAGTTACATTTTTATTTTTATAATAATTAATACCATTATAACCACCTACTAATACATCAGTTATATTATCAAGATATTTAGCGTTATTTCTTTTAACTAAATTTTTATAATAAATATTTTCAACCTCTAAATCAATGCAAGCATTATATTGGTCGATTGTTTCACAATATACACTTAATTTTGGCTTTATTTCAGCATAGGAAATTGGATTATAATCAATCTCAATTTTATTGATAAAACGATTTAAATTTAAACGTTTATTATCAAGTTCAATAATACCTTGACGCCTTAATTCATTTAGTTTTGAAGATGGAATAAAAATATTGTTCGAAATATTATATGTCACATTATTTATAATATATGGTGTATCATTAAGACGATCCAATTGCTTTATAATGCTATTTTCAGTAGCTGGATTCTTTAAAGATTCTTCAAGTATGAAATCTGATTCAATATATACTTTTATATCATTAACTTCAAAAACTAAGGTTAATTTTGAACCCACTTTACCGTTAACAATAATATTTAAGGGAATACGCTTAAATTCTTTTTTCAAATTACGTTCAAGCTCTTCATTGAATTTTTTATCTTTAGTAATATAAACATTGTCTCCTACATTAACGTTTTCTTTTATTTCTAAAATGCATTTAGTAGAAGAAGAGTTTATTAAATTTAAATCTAGATCATACATTTTAATAACGGGATAACTAACTTCTTCCTTAGAATCAATACGAATTTGATCATTTTGATTTAACGGTTGTTCAAGTTCTAGTATATACTTTGTATTCATTTTTTTAATAATTTTACCTATGTAGTATCCGTGATGGTTAGGTTTTTTTGTATTTATAACATCTTTAATATCTTCATTAAAAATATATCCTTTTGTAAAAGTTCGGTTAAATGTTTTAGTCAAATTAAATTTTAAACTATCTATATTTTCTTTATTATCTAAGGCTTTACGATAACTATTAATTATATTTGCAACGTAAATCGATTCTTTCATACGTCCTTCAATTTTTAAAGAATCAATCTCTTTTAAGTCATCAGTATATTCAATTGTTGATAAATCTTTCATACTTAAAATATATGAAGTACCTAAACTTTCATTATTTGTAGTATTAATAAGTTCATAAGGCTTACGGCAAGAACCAACACATCGTCCTCTATTGCCACTTCTATATCCAATTAAACCACTCATTAAGCAATTACCACTATATGACACACATAATGCTCCATGAACAAATATTTCAATAGGCATATTAGAGATTTCTTTTATTTTTTTTATTTCATTAAAATAAACTTCGCGCCCTAAAACGACACGATTCATTTTTAAATCTTTAGTAAAATTAACCCCATAAATATCATCAAGTCCCATTTGTGTAGAAGCATGAGCTTCCATTAATGGATAGTTAGCAGTAATATATTTAACTAAAGCTAAATCTTGAATAATAATGCCATCAACACCTATTTTATATAATTCATCAATTTGAAGTTTTGCTTCCATTAATTCATGATCAAAAACAATAGTATTCATAGTTACATAGATTCGCACATTTCTCAAATGGGCATATTTAATGGCATCCTTTAAAGTATCAAAATCGAAATTAGAAGCATACGCGCGTGCTCCAAATTTACTCATTCCTAAATATATGGCATCTGCACCATTTGATATAGCGGCAATAAGGGCTTCCATATTACCAGCAGGGGCTAAAAGTTCACTCATAAAATCACATCCTAATAAAAAGTATAACATAAAAAAGAATAAAAAAAAATGCATTTAATGCATTAATTCTTTTTCTTATATTCAAGTGCAGCAATTACGTTTTCTTTTAGTTCATTTCGCATTTCGTCACTGATTAGATCATCATATATCGGGTTACATGTTATATAATCAATAGATTTTCTAAAAATTAAAGATAATTCTAATAATGTACTAACAGGCGGCTCACCAGTCCCGTTTTCATAGCGCTGAAGTGTTTTAGTGGAAATATTTAGCTTTTTTGCTAGTTCTGCTTGAGTATAATCATTATCAATTCGTAATTCTTTTAATCTTTCATACCATTTAATATTTTTCACCAACATCACCTCTTATAATAATTATAATTAAAAAAAATGTCTTTCTATTTTTTGTGTAAAACAAGTAGTAATAATAAATAAAAACGACATATTTGTATCATTTTAGAACAAATAAATAATAACTAACTTAATAATTATATTTTTTTCTTAGAATTTAATAATTCATTCACAGCTTCTCTTAACTCGTCAATTTCTTCGTTAATAAGAATAGAATTATTTATAGGGTTACATGATATAAAATCAATAGATTTATTGAATATTTTAGAAAGTTGGAGCAATGTTGTAATTGGTGGTTCACCAGTACCATTTTCATAACGTTGAAGCGTTTTAATGGAAATATTAAGTTCTTTTGCAAGTTCAGCTTGAGTTAAATCATTATCAATTCTCAAACTTTTTATTCTATCGTACCATGCCATAATGTCACCTCATGAATAAATTATAGTCAAATTTGACCTCTATTTATTATTTTGAGTAAAACGTGGATTGATTATTCAAATACAGGTCAAAAAAGTCGCTAAGAATATTTAGATACATTAGAAAACGTAATTATTCGACTAAAATAAAATTGACATATTATATGAAAAAACATATAATTAATATATTGTTTTTAAAATAAAAAGAGATTATTTGGAGGACTTTTATGAAGATGAATGATATTGATTTTGAAACATATTTAAAGCAATATCCTAATGAAGATGGATATTTTGGAAAATATGGAGGTGCATATATAACTCCTGAGCTTAAAGAAGCTTTTATAGAGATTAATAATGCTTACCAAACTATTTGTAAATCAGCAAAATTTATTAGTGAATTACGTAGAATTAGAAAAGAATTTCAAGGACGCCCAACACCTGTTTATCATTGTGAAAGACTGTCACAATCAATTGGAAATGTTCAAATATACTTAAAAAGAGAAGATTTAAATCATACAGGTGCACATAAATTAAATCATTGTATGGGTGAAGGTTTATTAGCTAAGTATTTAGGTAAAAAGAAATTAATTGCTGAAACTGGAGCAGGTCAACATGGTGTTGCTTTAGCTACTGCAGCAGCTTTTTTCGGTTTAGAATGCGAAATTCATATGGGAGAAGTAGATATAGCTAAACAAGCTCCAAATGTAAGTAGAATGAAGATTTTAGGTGCAAAGGTTGTAGTAGTTAAAGAAGGTGCGCGTACTTTAAAAGAAGCAGTTGATAGCGCATTTATTGCATATGCTAAAGATTATAAGAATTCAATTTATTGTATTGGTTCTGCAGTTGGTCCTCATCCATTTCCATTGATGGTTCGAGATTTCCAAAGCATTGTTGGAATTGAAGCACGAGATCAATTTAAAGAAATGACTGGTGAATTTCCTGATGTAGTGTGCGCTTGTGTTGGTGGAGGATCTAATTCCATTGGAACTTTTGTGCCATTTTTAAATGATCCGGTTGAAATTGTTGGTGTGGAGCCACTTGGAAAAGGACCTAAACGTGGAGATCATGCGGCGACAATAACTTTTGGTAGTGAAGGAATAATGCATGGCTTTAATTCTTTAATGCTAAAAGATGAAATGGGTGAACCAGACAGCGTATATTCAGTTGCTTCTGGACTTGATTATCCAGCAGTTGGACCTGAACATGCGTTTTTACATGATATTGGTCGTGTTAAATATGATTCAGTAACTGATGAAGAAGCCATTGATGCGTTCTTTAAACTTTCTAGGTTAGAAGGGATAATTCCAGCTATAGAATCTGCTCATGCGGTTGCTTATGCAATGCGTCGCGCAAAAGAAATGAAAACAGGATCAATATTAGTAAACTTATCTGGTCGCGGTGACAAGGATATGGATTATGTTATTGAAAATTACAAAGATAAATATATAATAGATTAATTATAAAATAAAGAAATTAGGAGGTATTCAAGTGGGTGGTTTTTTTGGTGTAGTATCAAAGAGTGATTGTGTATTTGATTTATTTTTTGGAGTTGATTATCATTCTCATTTAGGAACTAGAAGAGCTGGATTAGCTGTTTTACAAGAAAATGGATTTAATCGTGCAATACATAATATTGAGAATTCTCCTTTTAGAACGAAATTCGAAAACGATATTAATACAATGAAAGGTAATTGTGGAATTGGTTGTATTTCAGATTATGAAGCTCAACCACTTGTTATTCGTTCCCATCATGGAACATATGCTATTTCGACTGTAGGTAAAATTAATAATACAGATGAATTAGTAAACGAGATTATTAATAAGGGCTATCACCATTTTTTAGAAATGAGTGGTGGAGATGTTAACCCAACAGAATTAGTTGCAACAATTATTAATCAAAAAGAAAATTTAATTGATGGTATAAAATATGCTCAAGAAATAATTGAAGGATCAATGACAATACTTATTTTAAATGAAAAAGGAATTTATGCAGCTCGTGATAAATATGGTCGTACACCATGTGTTATTGGCAAAAAGAAAGATTCTTTTTGTGTATCTTTTGAAAATTTTGCCTATATTAATTTAGGCTATAAAAATTTAAAAGAAATGGGTCCTGGCGAAATCGTAGTTGTGACTTCAGATGGTGTAAAAACATTAGTTGAACCAGGAAATAAAATGCGTATTTGCACATTTTTATGGGTTTATTTTGGCTATCCTTCATCATCTTATGAAGGTATAAGCGTTGAAAAAATGCGTTGTAATTGTGGAAGTTATATGGCAAAACGCGATAATGTATGTCCAGATACTGTTGCCGGTGTTCCTGATTCAGGAATAGCCCATGCGATAGGTTATTCAAATACTTCTGGTATTCCGTTTTCACGTCCATTCATAAAATATACTCCAACTTGGCCACGTTCTTTTATGCCAACAATTCAATCAAAGAGGAATTTAATTGCTAAAATGAAATTAATTCCTGTTCATGATTTAATTGATCAAAAAAAGTTATTATTAATTGATGATTCAATTGTTCGTGGTACTCAATTAAGAGAAACAACAGAATTCTTATATCAAAGTGGAGCGAAAGAAGTACATATTAGAACTGCATGCCCGCCATTATTATTTGGCTGTAAATATTTGAACTTTTCACGTTCAACTTCAGATATGGATTTAATAACAAGAAAAATTATTGCCTCATTAGAACCTAATGTTACTCATGAGATATTAGAAGAATATATGAATCCAGATAGTGAAAAATATGCTTTAATGGTTGAAGAAATAAGAAAGCAACTAAACTTTACGACTTTAGCATTTAATCGTTTAGATGATATGATGGATGCAGTTGGAATTGAAAAAGATAAATTATGCACTTATTGCTGGAATGGTAAAGAATAAAATGAAGAGGATTCTTGTTTTATGATTGAAAGAGTAAAAGAAAGTTATGCGAAAAAAAAGTATGCGTATATCAGTGCTATTGCATATTTTATATTTTTTTCCATAATTATTGCGTTTTTTAGTAATAGTATGCTTGGGTTTATATTAGGGACAGTAATGTTTTTAATAATGGCTGTTCTTATGGTGTTATCGGGATTTTATTTTTATATAATTCCACTTCCTATTATTTTCATTACTAAATGGAATTTTTTAGATGAGAATTTAACATTTGGAAAGAAAGCATTATATTTAATTTTTATTATTTTATTTGCACTTTGTGGATTTTTCACTTTAGATATCCACTAAATTATATATGTTTAAACAGTATGGAAATTAAATTTTCATACTGTTTTTTTATCTCAACTAAACATCTTTAAATATATAGTTTAGATTGCTAAATTTATTAAATCATGGTAGCATATTTATAAATACACTTCTTTGAATTTTTTTGATAAATATAAAATACTATTATAGCTATTTTTATCATTAATGAACAATATATGGGAGTTATAAAAGAACTATAAATAAGTTAGGAGAAAAAATGAAAAAAATATTATTATTAATTATCTTATGTTTTACGCTATTAAGTTGCAATCAAAATAATATTGATACAAATAGCTCTAGTACTAATAGTTTTGATTCAAATAGCACTGATAATAACTCTGATATAAATACTACTGATATTGAAGTTACCGATAACATTGGTTTTCAAACTATAACAAAAATAGAGTTACCAGCTAATTCAGAATTAGTTTTTAATAGGGGTGATAAACATTATTTTCCAAGTACTGATTTATTTTTTGTAAAAGAAATAACTCTTAATAAATATGCTGTTTATAATCCAAAAACAAACACATTTTCTTCATTTATTTTCGATGCACCAAATAATAATAATTATACTAAAGCTACTTTATACGAAGACACAGTTTTATATAAAAGGTATGATTCAGAAATTGGAAAATATTTATATTCAATTTGGGATTATAATGGAAGAATTCTAATTGAAGAAACGCTTGATGAAATAACTCATGCATATTCAAGTTATTATGGTACAGTTGTATATCGATCTTCAAATAATGCATTTATTTATAATGAAGGACATATCAATAAAATTTCACTAAGTTTAAATATTAGTGAAACAATAATAATGATGACAAGTAAATATATTTTAACTGAAAATTTTTATAAGTATATTGTATACGATTTTGAAGGAAATAAATTAAAAGAATATAATAATGAAGTTGTTTTTATAAATGATAATAATGTTTTAGAAAACGCTACTAGATTAGTTTATGATTCAAATGAATATGATTGCATTGATGAACTTGGTAAAAAATATACAATAAAATATAATTTATATAATTTTGATACAAATGAACTTATAGAAAATGTATTTCCCAACAAATGTATTGAACATGTTTACAATGTATATTCACAGGATAGGTATTTTTTTGATATTCCTTTTACCTTCTTTATTTATGAAGATATAAATGTAGATAAAACTTTGTCTAAGGAAAAAGCAGGATTAATTAATTTTAAATCGGAAATTTTTGCAACTGATGATTGGTATACGTATTGCCGAATTATCGGTGAAAATAGATTTCAATTTGGGGATAATATTTATGATTATTCTGGAAATTTTATTAATAAAATTGAACTTAATAATGTTTTAATAGAAAAATTCATTAATGATACATATGTGGTATATGAATTTGATGAAGAAGATAATTACAAAGTATATTTATGTGATAAAAAATTTAATAAAATATCTGCTGATTATAAAAAAATGTTTTTAACTACTGACTCATATGCAATAGCTTTTGATGGTATTGATACTTATAAAATATATCCTGATGGAGAATGTGAAAAAATAGATGCGATACTTGAAATCAATTTATTGGAAGAATATTTTTATTATTATGAATTATATTTTAATGATATCTTTTATGTATATGGTATGAATGGGCAATTGCTTATAGAAATCGCTGATGTAGATGAAAGAGTATACTCAAATGAAAAAATTATGGTTGTACTAAAAAATGATGAATATTATTTAATTAATTATAATTATATTAAGGAATGGTCAAAATTCAAATGAGAAGAAAAATAATATGTTTGATAATGCTATTTACTTGTTTTATTTCTATGATTTCTTGTAAAGATATGGATACCCAAACAATCTCTACAAAAATAATTATGAATGAAGAAAATATAACTAATACTATTGTATTTCGCGCTTCAAAAGATGTTTTCTCACTTTTTGTAGTAGTGCAGTCTCTTGATAAAGATGATATGCCCAATCTTTCATATTTTGAATATTCGACAAAAGAAGATTATAAACTTTATCAAAGAAAAATTATAAATGATGAGATAAATGGAAAAAAAATAATATTATGTTCGGGCAATTATTCGGCTAACGGTAATGAATCTATTATATTTAAAACTGATGAAGGCTATAAAGCAATTAATCGCAAATTGGGTATGATGGGATGGATAATTTCAAAGGATATTGTAGATATTTCTTTAGAAAAAGCAACTAAAAATATCGAACTGGATTTAGCAAAAGATAGAGTTTCAAATTCACTTAATTATCTTAATTATGGAGAATTTAATTATAATGATACTTCCTATTTTTATTTAGTTACCTCAAATAGCATTGAAATTTATAATAATGAAACTTTAGAGATTATTAACACATTTACTTATGAAACAAATATTTATGGTGTAAAAGTGTTTTATGATCTTATAGTTGTTGCATATGCTACTAATGATTATGGATTCAAAATAGAAACTAAAGAAATAATACAAAAATGACTAATAAGTAGTTTTTAAAAAAAATGAAAACTAATTTGTTAGTTTTTTTTTTAGAATTAATAAATATTATGTGACAATAACGTGATAAAAAATATATTATTTATAATATATCCATTTTAAATCTCTTTGTATGTGATATAATGGTGAAAGATAAATATAAAAATTGTAATAAATTGTAAAATGAGAAGGTAATTAAATGAAAAAAATATTTATTTTATGTATTTGCATCATAGCATTAATAGGATGCAGTAATAATGAGATCAAGGAAAGCAGTAAAACGAACAAAATAGAAGAAACGTCAGAAAGTGAAAAACAAAGTAATTATAGTAATGCAAGCAGCAACTTTACTGATAATTCTACGAGTTCTAATAGCATTTTAGAAAGTATAGCTAGTTCTACATCATCTGTACCAAGCAATTATTCAAATAGTGAAAACTTTTCTAATAGTTCTACAGCATCTATTGAATCATCAACTACACTAAATGATGAAACAAATGAAGAAAATCTAATTGAGGGACTCTTATATGGCGATAATAATTTTATTAATAAAATGAGAACCTTAGATGAACGTTATGTACTACCAAATAATACTTTATATATTTCGTTAGATGGTAATGATTCTAATACTGGAAATATTAATAATCCTTTAAAAAGTATTAACAAAGGGATTGAAAAAGCATATCAAAATATTAACCTGGGATTGGCTGGAGTTGTTTGTGTTAGAGGTGGTTATTATCAAGAAAATGTAACATTTAATAATTACTCTGGGGTGGAAGACAATTATTTAGTTCTTACAACATATCAAGATGAAGTTGTTAAAATAGGTGGTACAAAAGAAGCAGAGAACGTTGATTTCACAATGAGTAATTATATTATAATGGAAGGTTTTATAATCTGTGATAATTTAAAAGCTGAAGATCCAGTTGCAGTTAGAATGGATCAAGCTAACCATCACATAGTATTTAAAAATAATATTATTACAAATGTAAAAGTAACAAGTGATGTTAAAAAAGGAGAACCATGTGGTTTTCTCATTTATATGAATGGTACATTAACTGCTAAGAGTCATAATAATGTTTTATTTTATCAAAATGAAATATATGATTGTGAAACTGGCTGGAGTGAAGCAATTGAGGTAGTCGGCAATTGTGAGTATATAAATATTATTGATAATGTAGTATATGATACTGGAAATATCGGAATTGATGTTGGTGGTAATTTTGGATATTGTGCTGATAAAAGCCTAGATCAAGCAAGATATGTAGTTATAAGAGGAAATGATGTAAGTAAATGCTATAGTGGTTATGGTGATACAAGTTATGCAATTTATGTTGATGGAGCCCGTGATGTCGTTATAGAAGGCAACAAAGCCTATCTTAGTATGGGCGGAATTGAAGTTGGCTCTGAGGTTGCAGTTAGTGGTTATTTAGTAAAAAATATTATTGTTAGAAATAATTTAGTTTATGATAATGATGAAAACGGAATAACTATTGGAGGTTATAGTTCTAGTAGTAAAGTTGGAGTAGTAGAAAATGTTAAAATTTACAATAATACGATAGTTAATAATACAATAAATAATAAAGATGCTGATTGTAATGGTCAATTAACAGTTTCTAAAGTTGATGGATTACATATATTTAATAATATATTTTATTCATCTAAAAATGATTATGCCTTGATTGGCGGTTTCTTAAAAGAAGATTATTGTAAAAATGTAGTATTTAAGAATAATATTTATTATGCTGGTGATGATCAAAATGACATATATTTTGAAATATATAGTAATGGATATGAATCATTTGCAAGTTTCTCAAAAAAAGTTAATGAAAATGGTAGATATGGTGATCCATTATTTGTTGATATTTCAAATAATAATTTTAAATTAACAAAAAATTCTATTGCTATTAATCAAGGTTATAATGATTTAGAGATGTGTAATTTTGACTTAGATAAAAAAAGTAGATTTATAGGAATTATTGATTGTGGATGTTATGAATATTTTTATTAAAAAAACTAATTTAATTTAGTCTTTTTTACATGCTGTGTTATAATTTAAATAGTTATATGAGGTGGAGAAATTTATGGATATTGAATTAGGTAATAAATTAATAAATGAAGAAAAATATCTTGAAGCTTATAAATATTTTTATAATTGCGATTTAGAGAAATCTAATATTGTCGCAAAATTTTTTATGGTTTATATTGATTATAATTTTTTGAAAGAAAAAAACAATAAAGAATATTACGAGGATTTTAAAAAAGTTTTAAAAGTTGAAGTGCCTTTTTTATTTGAAGTTTTAACATCTTTAATATATTTAGGATTAGAATTAAGTCTATATATAGATGTAAAAAAGTATTGTAAAATGGCGTTTAAATATAATTTAAATGAACCATTTATTTATTATGCTTATGCTAAAGTTATTGAGGATAATAGTCTAAAATTGAAATATTTAAATAGTGCTCTTGATTCAAATGACGCAACAGAATTTGTTATAAATATCTCTATTAAATTAAAGATGGAAATATTAGCTAATAGTGATCTTGTAGCTTATGATAATTATATTAATAAAATGCTTTTAACACATAAAGATAAAGACTTTATAAATTATCTTAGATTGATTATAGAACTAGATTCTAATACTAACATAAATCAAATAAAAGAGTTAGAAAATTTAGTGATTAATAAAAATAATAAAAAAAGTGATTTTTATTATGATGCCCTTTATCAACTAGGCGTGTTTTATGATAAAAAAGATTATTTTAAAGCAGAAAGTTATTTTAAACAGTGCATTGAGTTTTCTTTCAATAAAAATTATGGTTTATACGATTTAGCTTGTTTTTATTATCAAAATGATAAATCAAATGAGACAAAAGAGTGTTTAGATGAACTTATTAATAATGGTTTTGAGCCGGATTTTTTATATCGACTTTATGGAAATTTATACTTAAAATGTGGATTAATTGCTGATAAAAAGCAAGCAATTTATTATTTTGAAAAAGCTTATTTTATAAATCAAAAGGAATTTTTAAATGCTAAATATTTACTTAATGCTTATATATTGACTTTTGAATTTGAAAAGTTGTTGGATTTTATTAATAGTCTAGAAAAAAATCCTATAATACCTAAAAGTTTTATTGATTATGCTAAAAGTATTTATTATTTTAATACTGGTGAATTCGATTTAGCTTTAAATTATGAAACTAAATTAAATAAACAAAAAGAAGGAAGCATCTATAGGTTACTCGTAAGGGAAAAATCTATTAAGAAAATTAATTTTTTAGCAAAAAAAATGATTAATAAGCCAATGGGGTATTTTGATTATCGCACTTTAGCAAAATATTATTTCCATGGGGAGCATGGTTTTAAATATAATTATGAGAAGGCACTTGATAATATTAAAAAAGGATACGAAATACTTCCTAATAATACATGTGTTTTAAGTGTATATGGAAATATAATATTAAATGATAATCCCAATGATGCTTTTAGTTATTTTAATAATGGTGCGGACCTATATTATAATGGTAGTGAAGGTTGTAACTGTTGTATAGCTTTCTTAGCCAAATGTTATTATTATGGAATAGGATGCACAAAAGATATCAATAAAGCAAAAGATATGGTATATAAAGAAATAGAAAAAATATCGCATGAAGCAAGTGAGAATTTAGTTCATTTATATGCATATTTTAATTTAATAGAAGATAAAGATTTAATAGGTACTTATTCATTTCTTTCATCTTTTTATGAAAGAAGATATTCATATACTAGATATTATTTAATGGCTATTTTAGAACTGAAATTGTTTAAAAAAATTAAAGATACTACATCAGAACTTAGAAATTTATCATTTAATTATATTGGTAGTTTAGAAAGAGATTATTATAAGAAAATAAATTTGGATTTAGTTTTTCCGTTTATGACAAACAATTAAGATAGAATAAGTTGTCAAATAAAGGAATAAGAATAAAATAAATTTCATATTATAAAAAATATAACTAAAAGAAAAAGCACATTTAATTTAAAATTAATGTGTTTTATTTTATAAAAAAATCATAAATTAATAAAAAAAAGTCAATTTTTTAATTCTTATTAAATAAATTATCAATAATTAAAATAGCAATTAAAATAAATAAGATTAAAGGTGTATAATTTTCTTTTTTATCGGTTTTAGAAAAACATTCTTTAGTTATTTCTTTATCGTTTACCTTATTACATTTATTAATTTCTTCTATAATAAATGTTTTTGTTCTATTAGAATTAAACTTAATATTTTGACCGTTTATTTTTCCGCTTATTGTACACCGATTATATAATTTTTTCACTACATTCACCTATTAATATATTATTCTATTGTTTTTTATATGTCATGGCTAATAACCATGCAGAGGAATAAGTTAATAATATTATAAAATAGTGGGGGGTGAAAATATGGCAGATATTTTAGTCAAAAATCAGTCCTTTATAAATGGTATTTATAATGAGGATTCTTTAGAAGTAATATCAACAATAGTAGAAACGATATTAGTTAACGGCATAGTTGCAACAAAAACGGTGGATAAAGAGGTATGGGATGGAAATGGTGTTTTAAATTACACTATTACAATTGAAAATAACGCTGAATATAATTTATTAACTCCAATATGTACGGATACATTAGATAGTCTTGTAGAATTAGTTGCTGATACAGTAAAAGTTAATGGTTTTCTTGCCACATACACATATGTTGGTGATTTATTAACTATTGAAATTCCTGATGAAATAGCAGTTGGGGAAAAAGTAGAAATTACATTCCAAGTTCAAAAGAAATAAGTATTTAAATCATTTGCAAAATGCAAATGATTTATTTTTAAGAGGTGATTTTATGAATATTTTAGTTGGTAATTATACGGAATTTAAAAATGCAATTACTTTTATGACCACAGATACAACAATAGTTTTAACAGACGATATTATTATGACTGGTGGCATTCAAGTACCACTTATAGCCCTTAATCTCATAATTGATGGTAGAAATCCAGTAACTAATGAAATTCATATGATAACTGATTATAATTCATCTTCATATACTAATACAATATATATAAATCCAACCCCATTATTTATCAGCATCACTATTAAGAATGTTATTTTACATATTAGAAATTATTATAGTTTAATTTGTGTTTATGATTCAAGTCAGTGCATTAACATTAGCATAATTTATGATAATGTTGATTTTTCTGGTACTCAAGCAATATATAATAGATATGGTAAAACATATATCAAAGATTCAAACTTTATTTTGGATACTTTATATGGCACTGTATGTGCCACCCAAGAATTTATTGAAGGGAATTATATCGAATTATCAGGTGAGATAAATGTTAGTCATACATCAAATGCAAATTCTTGTATCTGGATAGTTGGTAATAATCCAGCTTTAATTATTAAAGAAAATTCTAATGTTATATTTAATATTATAAATCGAGAATTATTATATTGTGATTCTATTCCTAACATATTTTTTGAATCAAACAGTTATACGTACATAACAACTGCGAAGGGATTATTTTATAGTACTGGAGCACATCGAGCAAATAAGATAGATATAAATAGTAATTCTAATTTGATCATCAAGCAAACTCAAAATAATAGTGGAGTTGCGACAATAAGAACTAATGGTGATATTAATTTATACGAAAGTGCAACATTGAATATCTATAAATCAGTAACTACAACCGATCCATTAATCGAATTTGTAAATAATTCAACATTTAATGTAAATGATGTTAAGAGTTTAATTTTATATAATTTAAGAGGAAAAACCATAAAGTGGACAAATGGAAGTGGGGAGATGAACATAAGTGGAGGTCAAGCAAATATTTGGAGTAAAGCAGCACCATTGCTTTCTGCAGGAACAGTTAAGGATATACCTGAGTATAGTTTCAAAAAAGAAGATGAATCAAATATTAATGCTAATATTACTGTACTGAATAGTCAAACTAATTTGATAGATTCTAATATAATTTTAAATATTGATTCTATTTATGAAATGAATCCTACAACTTTTGATATTACTAATAGTAGTGTATTATCAATAGGTAAAATGAGTTTAGTTGTTAATGAAATCAAAGATAATAGTGAAAATATTAATGGTATAACAGAGCCAAAATTTGATATTTTAGCAAATTATTTGACAAATGAATATGAAAATGTATCTGATGATTTTGGTAATTTCATTGTAAATGTCTCGAAAATGAGTAAAAATGACTATATAATAGTTTCAGCAGGAAAAGATTTTTTACATATAACTAAAACATTTATAGTAAATGGTTCTCTAACAATAACAGTACCACAATACCTAAAATTTATCCCTAGAGCAGTTCCTATTCAAGATGAATACTTATATAAAGCAGATAATAATTGGCAAATAATTGTTACAGATACAAGAGATAATGGTGATGATTGGATTTTATATTGTAGATTAGAAGAGGCCTTAACAAACAATATAGATAACTTTTTAGATGCAATAATATTTAAAGATAAGGATATAGAACATGTTATGACACCGATGTATTTTGAAATTTATAAAGGCTTGGCAAATGATAAAGAAGAGACTAAAACATTTATATCATGGAGTAAAATTGAAGGGATACTTATTAAACTCTTATCAAATTATGGATATATTGATGGTAAATATGTAGGTAAAATTAATTTTATTTTAAAATAGTTATAAAAAATGACAATAAAACACATTTGATTTGAAATTAAATGTGTTTTATTTTATAATGAATTATAAAGTTAATTGAAATTAAAATTTAAATGAGGGATAGAAATGGATTATTTCAATATTTTTAATAGATTACATTTTAAAGATGATGATGAAAAAGAATGTTTTATAATTAATATAAAAAACAAGGGGTATTATTTGCATAAACAAATTTATGATGTTTATTGCAGTTATAATGAAGATGAAATTAGTTATGATGAACTATCTAGAATGGTTAGATATGATAAATATATAAGAAATGTTTTATTTAAATTTTTAGCAACATTTGAAGAACAATTAAGGGCAAAATTATTTGAAAAATACGAATTAGATTTAACTAATGACTATAATACGCTTAAAGAAAAAAAATCAGACAAGGAAAATTCAAACTTTTATTGGAAAACATATGATAAAGATTTTACTTTCAAAAAGCTCATAGAATTAATTAAAGATAAATTAAAAGAATTAAATATCGAATTAACTTATGTTGAATTAAAAGAAATTTGTAAATTAAGAAATAAAGTAATGCATCATAATTTGATTATCTTTTTAAGAAGTACAACTTATGAAGAAGTTGAAAAAGAAATAGAAAATATTGAAAATGTTTTAATACTATTATATAAGGGGTTACATAGTGAGGCCCAAAAAAGCTTTATGAACGATATAAATAAGGGGAATTTTAAAGGTGGCAAATATATTGATAATGAGCCTAACTTTAAAAGACTAAGATTAGGGGTGTTTAAGGATGGAATATTTACCAAAAACTATTATAAAGAAAAATAAAAATGAATTTAATAAAATATACAATAAACTAAAAGATAAATTAGGTGAAGAATGGACAATTACATATTCATTAGTGGGCAGTTCTAAGAGAAATTTAGTATTACTTGGAAACCCTACTAAAGGATATGACTTAGACTATCACATATATTTAATAAAATATCCTTCTAGCCTAACTGCTAAAGAAATTAAACTTAATTATTTCAAAAAAATTTTAGATGATATAGTCAAAGATTGTGGATTAGAGGATTGCGAAGATTCAACAAATGTTTTAACTATTAAAAAAATAGAAGATGAAAAAGTAACTTATTCATATGACGTAGCTATTATGAAGTATAATAAAAATAAAGATAAAATTATTTTGAAAAACGAAAAAGAAGGAAAAGATAGTGATTATCATTATGTTTTAATATCTGATTCAAGCTCATTTTATGAAACCTATCGAAAAATAAAAGAGAATAGTTTATGGGGTGAACTTCGTATTGAATATAAGAAAAATAAAGAGAAGCATATGAATGATGAAAAGGATAATAGACCCGCATCATTTACTTTACTCAAAGATGCAGTAAATACAACTCTTCAAAATAATAATATTAAATAAAATAAAAACAATCTTTTATTATTTTAAAAAGATTGTTTTTTGTTTCACTTAATATCTGGACTTTTTATTTGAAAAGGTGTTACCTGATATACATAATAGTTTAACCAATTATAAAATAAGATACTTGCAGTAGAACGCCATCTAACAACAACATCAGTTTGATCTTCATTAAAATAATTAATTGGAGCTTCTATTGGTAAATTTTTAGCTAAATCACGTTCATATTCAGCTTTTAAAGTAAATTTATCATATTCTAGATGACCAAATAAGAATAATTGCTTATTATCTTTTGACTTTAAAATAGTAGTTCCAATTTCATCATTAACAGCAAGCGGTATAAGGTTTTCATTTTTTTCTATATCTGATTCTAAAATAGTAGTATGTCTTGATTGAGGAACATAGAATTCATCATCAATTCCATTTAGTAAGACTTCAAATTTAACAGCTTTTTTATGTTTATAAACACCAAATATTTTTTTATTAGTTGCAACTTTATTAATACCATAGTAATAATTTAAGGCAGCTTGTGCTCCCCAACAAACAAACATTGAAGTTGTTACATGATCTTTTGCATATTCAAATATTTGGTGAAGCTCATCAATGTAGTCAACTTCACAAAAATCTAATGTTTCAACAGGTGCACCAGTTACAATTAAAGCATCAAAATGACTATCTTTTATTTCATCAAATGTTTTGTAATATTTATCTAAATGAGATTTAGCAGTATTTTTACTTTCATAAGTTTTAGTATTTAATAAAGTTAATGATACTTGTAAAGGTGTATTAGATAAAAGACGAGAAAATTGAGTTTCTGTTTCTATTTTAGTAGGCATTAAATTGACAATTAATATTTCGATAGGACGAATATCTTGAGTATTTGCGCGTATTTTATCCATAACGAAGATATTTTCATTATATAATGTCTCAAATGCCGGTAAATCCTTAGGAAGTACAATAGGCATTATAATACCTCTAAAGCTTGTTTGATATCGTTAATTAAATCATCTGGATTTTCAATACCAACAGATAATCTTACTAAGTTATCAGGGATACCAGCTTTTTCTAAATCTTCTTTAGATAATTGACGATGAGTTGTAGAAGCAGGATGAAGTACACAGCTTCTAACATCAGCAACGTGAGTAACAATCGCAATGATATTTAATGCTTCCATAAATTTAGCAGCTTTAGAACTATCACCTTTAACTCCAAACGACATCATCCCAGTTACTCCATTAGGCATATGCTTTTTTGCTAATTCGTGATATTTATTGCTTTCAAGAGATGGATGTAGTACCCATTCTATTTTTTCATGTTTTTCTAAGAAATGAGCAATTTTAGAAGCATTAGAAATATGACGTTCCATACGTAAGGCTAAAGTTTCCATACCAAGTGATGTTAACCAAGCATTTTGAGGAGACATTATTGCTCCCATATCACGGATTAACTGAACACGAGCTTTTAAACCAAAGGCGCTATTTTCTAAATCAGCATATACAAGACCATGATAAGATGCATCAGGTGTATTAAATTCAGGATAACGAGCATTACCTTTAAAATTAAAATTTCCACCGTCAACGATAATTCCGCCTAAAGCAACTGCATGACCATCTAAATATTTAGATGAAGAATGAACTACGACATTTGCGCCAAGCGATAATGGTTTACACATAATAGGTGTAGCAAGCGTATTATCAACCATAAATAAAATTTCATATTTTTTGGCAATAGATGCAAATTTATCAAAATCAAGAACGATTATTGCTGGATTAGCAATAGTTTCAGCAAAAATTATTTTTGTTTTTTCATCAATTAATGCTTCAATTTCATATGTTGATGCATTAGGGTCAACGAATTTTGTTGTAATTCCATATTTAGCTAAAGTAACAGCAAATAAATTAAATGTTCCTCCATAAACAGCTTGTGAACAAATAATATTATCACCACTAAAGCAAACGTTTAAAACAGCAAGCATTGTTGCAGATTGACCACTTGCACAAGCAATTGCATTTGTACCACCTTCAAGTAGGGCAATTTTATCTTCTAAAACACTATTAGTTGGATTAGAAAGTCTTGTATAGAAATGTCCAGATGTTTTTAAATCAAATAAATCAGCTAATTCTTTAGCTGTATCGTAGTAGTAAGTTGTACTTTGAACAATTGGAGTAACTCGAGGTTCTCCACTTTTTGGTTTATATGCGCCTTGGACACATATTGTATCATTTTTCATATAATCACTCCTTATATAATCTATAGTATTATATCATAATATTTTTAAATTTTTATTTTTTTATTACGTTTGTTAAAATTGCTGCCTCGCTTACCGCTTTAGCAACTTCAACAACTACTCTTTTGTCAAAAGCATTAGGTACAATGTATTCAGGTTTTAGTTCTTCATCTTTAATAATATAAGCTATAGCATGTGCGGCAGCCATTTTCATTTCTTCATTAATTTTTGTAGCTCTAACACTTAATGCCCCTTTAAATATTCCTGGGAAAGCAAGAACATTATTAATTTGATTTTGAAAATCACTACGTCCTGATCCAACAATATAAGCCCCACCAAGCAATGCATCACTTGGTAATATCTCAGGAGTTGGATTAGCCATCGCAAAAACAATTGGGTCTTTACTCATATTTTTAATCATCTCGATTGAAACAATATTAGGTGCACTTAAGCCAATAAATGCATTGGCTCCTATTAAAAGATTTGCCAAAGTATTATCATGATTTTCTTTTGTTTGAAAAACACCATCATCTAGCAATTCTTTAATTAAAAAATCATAAGAATCATATTTATTTATATCAACAACACCTTTTTGGTTAAAACCATAGATTTTCCCAACACCTATTTTTTTAAGCATTTTAGCAACCATTGAACCAGCAGCTCCTGTTCCAGATATAACTATAGTCATATCCCTAAGAGGTTTTTTAGTCAGTCTTTCAATATTTAAGAAAGCAGCAGCAACTATAATAGCTGTACCATGTTGATCATCATGGAATACAGGAATATTCATCTCATTAATTAAACGACGTTCAATATTTACACAACGAGGAGCATTAATATCTTCTAAATTTATAGCTCCTAAAGTAGGTTCTAAATATTTAATTGTTTTAATTAACTCTTCATCATTTTGAGTATTTAAGCATAATGGAAAAGAATCAACACCAGCTAATTCTTTAAGTAAAATTGATTTACCTTCCATAACTGGAATTGCTGCATAAGGACCAATATTACCAAGTCCTAAAACTGCAGAACCATCGGTAATAACCGCAACCATGTTTTGCTTTGATGTGTAGGTATAAACATCATCTTGATTATTTTGGATTTCTTTGCAAGCATATGCAACCCCAGGAGTATAAGCTAGTGCTAAGTCCTCCATTGTTTCAATTTTAACTTTGGAATAAATCCCAATTTTTCCTTTATTATCTTTATGCATTTTTAATGCTTCTTCTTTTATATTAGTCATTTTTACCTCCAAATATATAATTATTATGATAGTCAATTGCTAAAATCATTGGAAAATCTTTAACCTCTAATTTTTTTATTGATTCAGGTCCTAAATCAGGAAATGCAACTTCAGTAGCACTAACTACACAAGTAGATAGAAGTGCTCCAATACCACCAGTTACAATAAAATATAATATTTTATCATTTTGATAAATTTTAACACACTCATCATCACGTTCACCCTTACCGATTGTCGCAAAAACATTTAAAGGCTTCATTAAATGGGCAAATTTATCCATTCTAGATGAAGTAGTTGGTCCAATTGAACCTACTATTTCACCAGGTTTAGTTGGAGTTGGGCCAGCATAATAAATTATTGAACCATTAAAATCTAGAGGCATTTCTTTTTTTTCATTATATAAATTTAGCAATCTTAAATGTGCTTGATCTCTTGCTGTATAAATAGTTCCGGTAAATAATATTTTATCACCAACTTTTAAAGTATTAAATTTATTAATCTCAGCTGGATAATTTATTTTCATAAAATTACCTCCTTATGACGGGATGCATGACACTGGATGTTTATCGCAACAGGAAGTGAAGCAATATGACAAGGATAAGTATTTATTCTAACGCCTAAACAAGTAGTGCGCCCACCTAATCCCATTGGCCCAACATTAAGTAAATTTATTTCATTATATAATTCTTCTTCAAGTTTTTTAATAGCTAAATCTGAATTTGAACTATTAATGTCTTCTAATATAGCTTCTTTGGCCATCAAGGCGCATTTTTCTAGGTTTCCACCGATTCCAATTCCAATAACTAAAGGTGGGCAAGCACGTCCTCCAGCTTCTTTAATTGTATTTAAAATAAATTCTTTGATACCTTTTATTCCATCAGTTGGATTAAGCATTTTAACTTTACTCATATTTTCAGAGCCGGCTCCCTTTGGAGCAACTCGTATTTTTAAATTACTGCCTTCTACAATTTTATAATGAATGATAGCAGGAGTATTGTTTTTAGTATTCTGTCTGTTAATTGGGCATTTTACAACTGATTTTCTTAAATAGCTTTCCGTATATGCTTCACTTATACCTAAATTTATGGCATCTTCTAATGAACCATTAATATGAACGTCTTGGCCAATTTCTACAAAAACAATAACTATTCCTGTATCTTGACACATTGGAATCATTTTTTCTTTGGCTAAGTTATCGTTTATAATTATTTCTTCTAAAATATTTTTTGATAATTCAAATGTTTCAGTTTCTAACGATTTTTTTATTTTATTTAATACATCATCATTAATAAAATGTGTGGCTTCAATGCATAAACGTTTAACTTCATTTTTTACTATATTGCTTTCAATTGTTTTCATTTTTTTCACCCATAAAAATTATATCATTAATGATTAAATTTTTATATTATAAATTTTATATATATAAAATAACAATTCCAATTGTCGAAAAAAGGAAAATAATATAATATTGTATCAAAAAGCGAATAGAGAAAAGTATGAATGCAAGAAAAGGAATAATGTTTGAATTAAACAAACTGCGTGAAAATAATCCGCAGATAAAAAAAGAAATAAATATGCTATTCAAATATATGTATCAATATTACAAAAATTACGATTTAGACAATAACAGTAACTACAGCATAATATTTAAGCACATTTTTGAAAGAAAAACGAAAATAACCTATGAAGAAATAAAAGAAAAATTAATAGAATCAAAAAATGGATTTGCCAAAAAGATAAAAAAAATCCAAACATTTTCAATAAAACTAATAAATAACAATCCCAAATTTAAAAAAATAAAAGAACTAATACCAATTATAAATTATAAATGATTGATCAACGGATCAATTTTTTTAATGCAAAAACATCCAAAAATAACCCAAAAAGCCGGTAAAAAGCCGGTTTTTTAATATTTTCTAAAGCTTCCATACCACACTTTAAAAGAAAAGTAAATGGCGGGTTTCAGCCATTTTAAAAAAAACAAATAAATATACAATAAGAAATAAAAGGCGCCTAAAAAAAGAAAGCGAGAAAAACAAGAAAAAAATAAAAAAAACCTAAAGCAAACAAAAGACTTTAAAAATAACAATCCCAAATTTATTAATAAAAGGTATAAGTGCCAAAAACATTTAAAGCAAGTATGAATAATGAAAAAAACGAACCAAAATTTAGTAAAAAAGCCAATTTAAA
>JAVBPE010000025.1:0-5772 GCA_031549865.1 Anaeroplasmataceae bacterium
GGATTATTCCCACAATACCAAAATAAATTAAGCCCATTAATAGAACTAGGATCCAAATAATCCAAACTATCCGCAGTAATAAATCTACCAATAAGGGGATCATAATACCTACTTAAACAATAAAACATTTTTAAATCGACATCATTACCCTTATTATCCTTCACTATTTAAATCTTTAATTAAAGACTATACCGCTTATAAGTAAGTCATCTAATTCACCAATTTGAACATTTTTAAATGGTGTTAATTTTGCTATATAATAATTTTCATTATCAAAAATCGAAGTAAAGTCTTGCCTGAAAATTATTATTCTAAATTCATGCTGATTTTTATATGAATTATCTTTTGTGAATACCTCTTTCATAAAACCATCATATTCCTTATTTAATACTTTTTGTGAATTATATTCTTTGTTTATATCTACATATTTCACATCATCGCAATACGCAACCAATTGATTAGATGTTGTAAAGTGATATAACTTTTTCAATAATTCTTTCATATCAATTATTATGAAATAATTTCCAAATTTTTTCATTTCCATGTAAAAATCATTTCTCAAATAAATTTTGTTCTCTTTAATGAATGTAGATTCTCCATTCAACATTGAGCAACAAAAAATTGGTTGATTACTATTTTCATTTCTAATTGTCATATTTAAAATTTCAGCATCAATAAAATAATCTCCTTTTGCTTCATTATTAAATTTCTCTATACGTAGTCCACTGGGATCAATAGGCATAGCACTATCAAATTTATCACCTCTAAAATTATCATCCAAACCACTATAGTACAACGTACTGTTCATATAGAGTTCGCCATTTGATATTGAAGCCGCATACTCTTCTTTACTAATGACTTTAATTAAATAGTTATAACTCGCATTCTTGATAGTAAGGAGATTTTTTGTATAATATATTCCATTTAAAGATTGCCTAATTTTTTCTTGCATTTGATCGTCCCCCTATATTTATAATAAAGATGTACCATCTTAAAATTTGTTTGGAACCTGTTTTTGCTTTTTCTTCTTATTAGCATACCTATAGAACTTAATTATTAATAATTATACCATTTTTTCAAGTGTTTTCCAATAATAAAAAGAAAAGCCATTAATCCCATTTCTAGGTTTAATAGCTTTCATTTCTATATCGATATATTTATAAATCTATAAACGATGCTTATTTCTTGCATCCTTTGCCCATCTACTAACTCTTTAGGAGCTATAACAATCTTAGATATTAACATATTAACCATTTCAATAGTTAACTCCTTAAAATCTAAATAATCCTTTACTACTTGCTTCAGTTTGTTTAGATTGCTTACAAAATCATTATCTTTTTCTAAGTATTTATTAATCTCTATTAGTTTTTGGTTTAATGACTTTTGTTCATCTTGATAATTCTTTAATAATTCACTACAAGTATTATCATCTATAAGTCCTTCAACGTTATCATTATAGACTTTAGAAGTAAGTTTAACTAAAGAATGATTTCTCTTTTCAATCTTAAATTTTTCTAGTTTATATTTTTCAATACTATTATCTTGGGCTGTTTTATCATAATACATTTGAATAAGCTTTTGATCATCCTTTAATAAGCTAAATAAATATCTTATTCTATTAGTTATTATCTCTTTTAAATTGAAATAATTAATTCCATTATTTTTAGTACATTCAGTAGGGTTAGTAAAGTGGTGTGAGCATTTATATAATAATTCATATACTTTCGTACCCTTAGCTCTATTTCTTGTGACATTAGCGAAATGCATTCTATGTCCACAGGTTTTACAAAATATAATGCTTTTAAAGATATTTTCATCTGTGTGCTTTCTTGTTCTTCTTTTGGCTGAAACTAATTCTTGTACTGTTTCAAAGTCAGTTCTTGATATTATTGCTTCATGCGTATCTTTAACGATAATATGTTTTTCTTGGGGTACAGGAACTCTTTTCTTTGTCTTATAGTTTTCAATTTCATATTTCCTATTTTCCATATCACCAACATAAACAATATCCCTCATTATGGTACGAACTGTTGCTGGACACCAATTATATTCCCAATCTTCTCCTCGAAGTGAATAATATCTTTCGAATCTTGTATCACCTTGTTTGGCTTTATAAGCTGCTGGAGTTAGAATCTTTCTTTCTGTTAAAATCTTTTGAATAGCGACTATTCCTTTGCCTTCTAAAGCTAGTCTAAATATCTCTTTAACCGTTTCTGCTGGTTCTTCATCAATTGTTAGTTGATTAGGATTGTTAGGATTTTTCTTATAGCCAAAAGGTGTTTGAGCAGAGATAAACATTCCGTTTAAGGCTCTTTGTCTTTTAGCTGATTTAACTTTTTTTGATAAGTCTTTAGCGTACATATCATTAAGGATGTTTTTAAATGGAGCTATATCGTTATCATCCCTATTAGTATCGACATTATCATTAACAGCGATATATCTAACACCTTTAGATTGAAAGTATATTTCAGTATAATACCCTGTTTGAATATAATCCCTGCCTAA
The DNA here is from genome assembly GCA_031549865.1 of Anaeroplasmataceae bacterium. GTDB lineage: Bacteria > Bacillota_I > Bacilli_A > Acholeplasmatales > Anaeroplasmataceae > JAVBPE01. The sequence goes on from JAVBPE010000025.1 coordinate 2,506, forward strand.
CCTTGATAAATCCTTTGTTATAACGACGTTTATTCTTTTATCCTCAATGTCTTTGAGTAATCTTTGAAAAGATGGTCTATTATAGTTTAAACCACTAAATCCATCATCGACATAAGTATCAACGACTTTAAAGTTATGTTCATTACAGTATTTTTCTAGCATTAGCTTTTGTGTTTGAATACTTGATGAATCACCTACATTACCATCATCACTTGATAGCCTGCAATAAATGGCAGTTTTATATACTTCTTGAATCATTTGATATTCCCCTTTCTTTAAAATATAATAATTCAATTATTAATTTAGTTAATTCAAATTCGTTATTAAATATTTCTACTACTTTATAATTAATCTTTTCTATGTTAATCACTCCCTATGTATCTAATGATAGATGGGGATATAGACATAGTTTGTCCTTCAAGAAAAAAGATTATAAAGTTATCGACATTCCTCGATATAATCTTCCGCAACCATAGCTGATAGATCTAGCTGCTAGACCAATTACGATATCATAACCAAAGAAATCAAATTTTATATCTTTACTGTTAAGTTCATGAATTTCTTTACAGCCAATCATTGTTTCTTTAAAACCTAGCCTAATTAATTCTTCTTTTATTTCAGGAGTGATTATTTTAGCTTTGCTGATTATTAAAAATGTTTTAGTCAAGATATCTAAGTAATTAGTTCCTTCAACTGAAAGATTACTATAATATTTATTTAGTTCTTTTATTGCTAGATGTAAGCACATAAAGTAATTATCTAAGTATTCTTTTGAAATATAGATAATATCATTTTCAAGTAATGATTTTTCTTCCATATATTTAAAGATTATTTTTGGTGACTTAATATCTAACTTCTTACATATTAGATTTATCGTTTCATTCAATTTGGTTTTGACTTCTATTTCTAATTCTTTTATCATAATTATCTCCTTTTTAAACTTGAGGTTTATTATGTTTCTATTATATTAAACTTTAATTTTAATGTCAACAATTTTATTAAACTTTTTGTTTAATTGTGTGGAAATAATTAAAATATAAGATTATAATAATTCTAGTAGGTGATATTATGGATAATGCGAAGGCTGTGTTCTCAAAAAATTTGGCGAATTATTTAAATATACATAATGTTTCAAGAAAAGAGCTTGGAGATTATCTTGGTGTATCTCAGATGGCTATTTCTAAATGGATAAATGAACATAATTATCCAGACATTGAAATTATTATTAAAATATGTGAATACTTTAAAATCACTTTAAATGATTTATTTGATTTTAATAATCAATCTGAATTTAATGAACATGAGAAAAGACTTATCTACAGTTATAGAGATAAGCCTAATGTTAGAGAAGCTATTGACGTTTTATTAAATATTAATAATGAAAAAAAATAAAGTTATCATAAATCTAGGATTCGACATCTTAGAATTTAGGATAACTTTTTTTGTAGTATTTTTTAGCTTTAATAGGTGCCATTTTACCTCTTCCATAAATCCCCATTTCAAATGCATTTGGCAACATTTAGTACCCGCGAACATGGCTATTAGTATAGCCATGGTTTTCGCGAGTTTTCCTAAACTGTGGCACCAAACTGGATTGTTGAAAAAGTGATGATTTTTACAGGCACAATCTTGTATTTCATTTATGGAGTTTTATGTCGAAAAGGTATGTCTAGTAGCTTCTATCATGGCTATTAGTGTCGCCATGAAATTAAGCACCTTTTTGGATGTGCCGAAAGGCTTTCATCAAAATTAAATTTATGATTATTAAATATATTTTTTTAAAATTTTTATTAATGTTTCTTCATCATAATTATCAACAAATAGCAAATCCATTAATATTTTAACTGCGTTTTCAAAACTTTTAATACTTGAACCAAGTTCACAATAAGCACTTACATTAATGTGAATCTTTCCTGTTAGTCCCATTCCTAAATCTATTAATACATTATTTATTGTACTATATATAGTATCTCTATATTCAGGGAGTAAGCCTTTATACTTATGATCCTTATTTAAACAAGTAATATCAGTGTCATACTTTTCATTTTCAGCAAAATCACTTATTGCTATTTCTAGGCTATTAGAGTTATCATTTTCATATTTAATCCCCAATAATGCATAATTTGATAAATGTTTGGGCAACGAGAACTCAATACATATTTTTTTGCTAGCTATTTTTATTATATTTTTGATAAAATCTATTTTTTTTGTTATTTCTGAATTTATATTAGGTAGTTCAAAAGGAAATTCATCAGCCCAAAAATTAAAACTTTTAAAAATCTTACCATCATTATCTAAATTCACTAATATTGTTTTTTTCATTTTATTACACATCCCTTTCTAACACATAATAATACTAATTTTTTATATTATAATCCCCAAAACGTTAGAAATCCTTTGTTAAATTCCGAGGCAAACATCTGAACTACTTCCCTAGCATATAAGCTAAATTGATTATGTCCATAATAAGCTAATGCTTGAGCATGTGCAGGATCATATAACATTCCTTTTCCCATCAAACTAGCTTCTTTTAATTCATGTAAATAAAATCTTGAATCAGCACCTTTAATCTTCGATGATGAACTTATTCTATTTAACATAGCATTATTTCCATTATCATATCCAAAACTATTAACATGTTTTGTTACAATATCCAAATTTTTGGATGTAACTTTAATGCTCATCTTTCCAGCTGCTTGCAATGAATAATGAGTATAACCCCATGCTCCACCTATTACAGCCCCTGCAATAGCACCATACATAAATCCCTGAGAAGCTCCTTCCCAAAAACCTACACCATTTGCGTTACCAATTAATCCTCCAACAACTAATCCTGCTGCACCTATCGCGAGCGAGCCAACAAATGCTCCGGCAAAAGTTGCAGCGGCTGCATTAACGGCCATTGTTGATGTAAAGACCGACATAATTGCCCCACCTGCGGCAGCAAATCCACCAGCAGTAATAACAGTAAGCGCCAATGCCCCAAGTATAATTGCTCCACCAATAGCCCAATGCCACCATTTGTGTCCATCGGGATCAATTCTCATTATTGGATTATTCCCACAATACCAAAATAAATTAAGCCCATTAATAGAACTAGGATCCAAATAATCCAAACTATCCGCAGTAATAAATCTACCAATAAGGGGATCATAATACCTACTTAAACAATAAAACATTTTTAAATCAGTATCATAATAGTAACCCCTGTATCTAAATGGATTAATATTCCCAATAAAATTAGGATCTACTGGACATGTTCTATAT
>JAVBPE010000008.1:0-181670 GCA_031549865.1 Anaeroplasmataceae bacterium
CAAGAAAGATGGGGAGAAGCAGAAGATTTAGTAGGACCAGCAGTGTTCTTAGCATCAGATGCCTCAAACTTCGTAAATGGACATATCCTATATGTAGATGGTGGAATCTTAGCTTATATTGGAAAACAACCTAAATAATAACAAGTAAGACCTTAAACACTTCTTTTTGTATAGTACCCCATAAGTTGGACTAGTAGAAATACTAGAAAAGCTTAAGGGGTATTTTTTCATGAAATTAAAAGATGAAGCTCTTAAAGAGATAGTGAAATTAAAAGAGTTTAGATTTTTCTAAACTTTTTTAATTGTAAAAAATTCGCAAAAAGTAGCGATTTTTTTGACTAATAATAGAGAATATTGTATAATCAAAATTAAGGAAGTGACAACATGTCTAAAAAAATATTATCAGCGTTATTTATTTTTAGTGCTTTTTTATTCTTATTAACATCATGTGATGAAAATGAAGCAACTAAAACATCTAGCGTTCCCACATCAGAAACGTCAATAACAGAAACATCTTCTTCACAAACTTTATCAGAAACAAGTTCATCTACTGAAGAAGAAACTAAAATCAAGGGCATAAAAATAACATTTAACACAGAATTTTTATCTCTTCACGAGGATGCAATACCTAGTGTTACATGTAACTTTGAAGAATTAACAAGTTTGATAGAGTTTAGTTATGAAGTAAATTCTATTTATACAACTACTAAACCTAAAGTAGAGGGATTATATAATGTAAAAGCAACTTTAAAAGCTACAAATAAATATGATGAAGTATCCACTGTTAAAAATATATCTTTAGTGAGACTTAATTCAATTGCTGAAATTAAAGCAATGGAGACTTTAACTATTTGTTCTATTAGTGGTAAAGTAATTTATAGCGATCAAACGGCAACATATATTCAAGATGAAACAGGTGCTATATATATTGAAAATTTAATAAATCAAACATTTAATGATACTTTAGTTATAATTGGAAGCTACGCGCCTGCCAATCGAAATTATACAATGGAATGTATGAATGCATCATTAATTAATACCTCTTCAAGTAGTGATATAATAAGTGAAGAAATTGAAATAAGTGATTTGATAAAAATAACTGCTTCAAAAGATAATGATTCTTTAGTTTATTCATTCACAGGTGAAGTTGCGATAATTGATTCAAAAGTTTATGTTCAAGTTGGAAGTTCAAAAGTATTAATAGATAATGAATATAGTGTATTTGAAAATAAAACTGTTTATGCTGTTATAATCTTAAGAAATACAACAACAGGTTTGAAGCGTTATATTGCTTTAATCGAAGAATGTGAATTAAGTATGCGTGCAATTTTGCAAAATGAAGCATTATTGCTTGATTTTACAGATTTAACAAATGATTCAATACTACCAACATCATTAGAGAGTGGAACTGAAATAACATATTTAAGTACTTCTAATAGTAAAATAATTAATATTACTAATTATCAAGTAACTCAATCAGGATATGGCGAAAAAACAGTTACATTGAAAATAAAATTAACTCGTGAAGGTACTTCAATAACATTTGATGTTACCGCAATTGTTCTAAAAGGCGATGCCAGTGAAAAGAAACTAATGATTTATAGTATCGAAATGCATCAACAATATGGTGATTCTACATACATCAAATATGGCGATTTTGATATGTTAATAGATGCTGGAGATTCAACTGATGGAGCATATGTTAAAGATTTTGTGTTAAATAATTTATCTGATGATGGAATACTTGATGTATTAAGTGTTACCCATTGCCATAGTGATCATATGGGTGGATTATTAAAAGCATTAGAAGCTGTTCCAAAGATTGGATTAATCATAGACTATGGTCATGATAGAACAGGTAATACACTACACACAAATTGGGTTGAAAAAAGAAATACATATATAAATGCAGGGGCAACATATTATTCATCTTATAACGCTTCTAAGAATTTAAATAAAGCAAGTTCAAGAATAGTAGTTGATGAAGATTTATATATCGATATTTTAGATACAAATGTTTATAAAGACTCTGTATTTAATGCAACATCATCTTCACCTATTAATGATTATTCGACTGCGATGCTATTAACATTTAACGATTTTAGATTTTTCTTTGCTGGTGATTTAGAAGATAGTGGAGAAAATGGATTAATAGCTAATGCAAAGAATACAGAACTTAAAAATATTGTAGCTGATGATACTGTATTATATAAAGCTGCCCATCATGGTACTAATCCATCTGGAAATACCGCAACATCATCTGGTGGTAATAAATTACCATTACTGAATATAATTAAGCCAGATTATGTATATATATCATCTGCAATGGCTGTTCAAAGTGGTGGTGAACGAGGAAGTCAATTACATCCACATGCTCTAGCTTTAGCCAATTTCTTAAGATTTACAGAAGAAATATATTTTAATGGGACAATGGGTACTATTACAATGGAAACAGATGGTTCAGTTATGAATTCAATTACAGGAGCTGGACAAACATCAAATTATACCGTAAATGGAGTAACACCATCAATTATAGAAAAGAATTATAAATTAATTGATACAACATGGTATAAATACTACCGTAAAACTGATGTAGATAATTATTTGAAATAAATTAAGATTACATTATGATATCTCCGAAATAGACAAATAAAATAATTAAAGTTAACAATCCCTTAAGGGGTTTATAACCTGAAATTATTAAGTCTATTTTGGAGGTATTTTTTATGCTTAAAATATTATTGTTTTTTGAGTCTAATTGTAAAATAATAGTAAATATTTTTCAGGTACTATAAAATTATTTCAATTTATGCTATAATTATGTTAAAGAATATCAATGGGGTGATATTATAAAAACGGTTGAAATTAATAACTTATCAAAAAGATATTCTAAAAAGCTACCTTTTGCTGTTAGAAATATCGATTTATATGCGAATGCTGGAGAAATTATTGGGATTGCTGGACCAAACGGAGCGGGGAAATCGACAGTTATAAAGGCATTAACCAATATTCATTCCTTTGATGAGGGGACAATATTAATTAATAATATTGATTTGTTAAAGAATCCTATAGGTGCCAAGAAGTGCTTTGGGTATGTTTCAGATGAACAATTCTTTTATGAAACAATGACTGGAATAGAATATATCAATTTTATTGCAGATATATATGGAATAAATCAAGAACAAAGAAAAACAAGATTTGAATATTTAGATTCACTTCTTAATTTAAAAAATAACGTCTATAAGCAAATATCAACCTACTCGCATGGAATGAAACAAAAACTATCTTTAATAGTTGCCTTAATTCATGATCCAAATGTTCTAATATTAGATGAACCCTTTGTTGGTTTGGATGTTCCAACATCAAGAAATTTAAAAAATATATTTAAAGATTATAAAAAAAATAATAAAACAGTTATATATATAACTCATAATTTAGATATAGCTCAAGCGTTATGCGATAGATTATATTTATTTAGTAAAGGTAGTATAAAAGAGGTAATCGATATACATGAATTTAATAGTAATAATGAGATTTCTTTAGAAGAATACTACGCTAATGTATTCGAAGGAGAAGCAGATGAATAATTATATTACTATTTTAAAAAAAGAATTTAAAGATACTTTTAATATTTTTTCAATTACAACAAAAAAAATCAGTAAATTTATTATATCATTAGCTTTCTATTCTTTAATTTATTGTGTATTTATTTTTGTAATAAGTAAAATTATAGAAACATATTTAAATATAAATGAATATGGAGTCTTTAATGTTCATCAAAGAGGACTTGAAATGTTCAATGTTATGATTTATATTACCTTAGGCTTTTTGGTTGTAAATGGTTTAGAAAAATGCCGAAGAGCATTAATAATTGATAAAGATAAAAATATAATCAATCCCTTGCCAATAAAAAAAACCACAGTTACCTTAGCTAAAGTAACCATTATTTATTTAGAACAGTTAATTATTCATTTTACTTTTATGTTACCTATCGTAATAGTATTTTATGTGAAAATGGATTTAAATGCTATGTTTATATTAAATAATATAATTATTAATCTCTTAATACCTTTTTTTGCTCAATTAATAATAGCGGTTTTATTAATTCCTTATACATTATTAATTAATAATCTAAAAATTAGAATTAAAGAAACTATTATTATACTGGTTTTATGTGTTGGATTTTTCTTCTTTTTATATATGAAGTTCATCTCAGTATTGCAAAAATTATTAGAAACTGGAAATATAAAATATATCTTTAATGAAAATACTCTAAATTTTTTTAAAAATGTGTATAAGTATTCATACCCAGTAAAATACTTTTCTAATATTGCCCTTCAAGAAAATATTTTATTATCTTGGATTTTTATAATCTCATTAGTTACAATATCAATTTTTATATCAATTTTAATTTATAAATATGTTCTTTTAAACATATCTTCAAAATATCAAAGTAAATATATAGTCACAAAAGCAAAAGTTAATAAAGAAAAAAATCAATTTAATGCTTTATTAAAAAAAGAATTTATTACGGTTTTTAGAGAACCAATTTATATGTTTTCTTATATAGTTATTGCATTTACAATGCCTATAATGGTTTATTTCTGTTTCACTTTGTTTGAGCAATTGTTCTACAATATAATTGCTATAAACATAAAATACGAAATTTTTGCTTTAATATTAAATGTATTTATGGTTTTAATGAATACATTTTGTGCTACAAATATAAGCAGGGAAAAAGAATCGATATTCGTTTTAAAAAGTAAACCTTTAAAACCAGCGTTAATTTTAGATACAAAAATAATTTTTTGTCTATTAATAAATTTAATATCACTTATTTTGACTTTAATTATCGTGCATAATAAAGTTCAAATGAATATCTTACAGTCTTTATTTACCTTTATATTAAGTGCTATTTTTAATCTTTCTTTGATTTTAATATCTACAAAAATAGATTTGAAAAATGCTAAGGTAACTAAAACTAAAGAAGAAGGTAAAACACATAGTGATTTGACTATTGCCAAAACGAATACAATTGGAATGAGTTTTTCTTTAATTTTAGGAATAATTATAATAATAATTCCATCAATATTTGGTAAAGAATTTGTATGGGTAGTGTATTTAATAGAATTTATATTTACAATGCTACTCTTAGCAATATCTATTCTTTATTATAGAAAAAAAACAAATTTTTATTTCAATAACATATCAATGTAAAGGAGGATATTAATGAATAAGAAAATTATTTGTGCAATTCTAATTATGCCTTTAATCATAATGTTAATTGTATACACAACTGCTAAAACTGTTAGTTTAGTACAAAGTGTTGAGGTTAATTCGGTCGTTATAAACGATAATGACATTGAATATATTGATATGGATTTGAACGATTCTTTTCAAATTCATTATACAGTATATCCTTTAACTGCAACTAATCAAAATGTTACATTTGAAGTTGTCAATTTAGAAAATGATTTTGAAATTGTTCAGATTTCAAAAACTGGTTTATTAAAGGCATTAAGACCGGGACAATGTAAGATTACAGTTATTACAAATAGTGGAAATTATAAAGACAGTTTTATCTTATATATTTCTTCAAAAGGATTAAAATCTATCGATTTAGAAATTAAAAAAGAGGATATATATGTTGGAGATTTATTTGATGTAATTCCAACTTTAACCCCATTAACTGCGCTAAATCAAGCTTTGAAATTTGAAAGTAGTAACCAAAACGTTATCAAAATAAGCCAAAATGGCCAAGCTCGAGCAATGGGAAAGGGTGAAGCTCAAATAAAGGTGAGCTCTATTGCTAATCCTAATGTTTATAATATTATTATTGTTAATGTTTTGATCAAAGATATAATTGACTTTAGCAAAGATGAAATAATTACATATTCAAATAAAGGATCTTTAATTATAAGTATAGACTTTAATGAGGAATATGATTTTACTTTGAATTATAATAATGAAGAAATAAAAATTATAGAAACAATAATTGCAAAAGATTTAATAAAAATTGATTATGAATTAAAAAATGATTTTTTAAATACAAATTTAGAAGCAGTTTTAAATTCAGTAAGTGGATTTGAATATAAAAAGAATTGTTTAATAATTAAAGATAATAATATATCATTTGGATTTTTAGAAGACGAAGTTGTATTATCAGTTCTTGGAAGTGCATCAATGGCAATAATTCCAAGTATTGATGATGTTATTTACAATGTTAATATAAATGATAATGATGTCTGTAGTTTTATCTATGATGATAATGCCATCTATGTATGGGGATATAAAGCCGGTGTAACGTCTGTAATAGTTGATTTTTATATCAATGAAGAATTAATAGAATCAAAAGAATTAGTTATTATTATAAAACCGTTTTTAATAGAAATTAATAATAATGCTAAAACATATGGCTTATCAAATGAGTTTTATTTAGGTCAATATAACATGTCAGATGAAAAATTATCTTCTTGGAGTTTTGAATATACAATAAATGGAACTTTAAATGATGATTTTTATAATTATATTAAATGGTCTACAAGCGATAGTGATATTGCAACAGTTTCTTTAGATGGTAAAATTAAAATCTTAAATACAGGAGTTTTTTATATTCAATTAGATTTTATCGTTAATGATGTTACATATATGCAAGCCAAATTTAAAATTAATGCGGTTAAAGATGGATATAATGTTGGTACATATAAAGAATTAATGGAAGCAACAAAAAAAGAAAAAATAGTCATTTTGACTAATACAATTGGTTCTCTTAATGATGGATCAAAAGGAGAGGCTTTATTTGGTTCAAATTATGATGATTTATATACAACAATTGATACAACTTATGATAAAACATATTATAAAAATGCCAATATAGAAAGTAATGCTAAAGTAAAAGTATTAGTAGATATTAAAAATGATATTTATGGAAATGGTTATTTATTAAATGCGCATAATCTGGCTTTTGGTTTAGATTCCACTGGAACCCTAAAGTATAATGCTTTATTTAAAGGACCGCTTAACTTTGTATCATTAACAGAAACACAAAGCTCATTAATTAGTGTAAAAGCTCAAGATAATATCGCTTTTGCAGTAAGAGGTAATGTTAATTTATACGATTTGAATCTTCAATCTTGTGATGATCAAGCAGATTTATCAAAGTATAACTTTGTTGGAACAACAGTTGAAATTCTAGGCGATAATGTGAATATCAATTATTGTAGAATTAAAAATGGCCGAACGGTAATGCGAATATTTGGAAGTGAAGATAGTAATGAAGTAATAAGAGTTAATATAGAAAATTCAATATTATCTAATGCCAGAGAATTTATTATAAGAATGGGAAGTAATAAATTTGTAGACGGTAATGCAACTACGCCATCTCCTTACTTATTAAGACTTAGCGATTCTTTAGTTAATTTAAATGATTTCAAAAATAATTGCGGTAATGCCAAGAATTATAATAATCTAACAAATGAAGAAAAGAATGATTATGATAATAATTATATAACAACATTTGTTACACTTAATAACGTAGGACTAAGGACGTGTGGAATATTTTCAATTGGAATTGACACCCATTTTTCTGGTCAATACTTAGCAGATGGAAGAAATAACCCTTTAGTTAATCTTTTTGGAGAAGGATTTTCAAATTGGTACGATTTAGCTAAGACATCATATGGATCTAAATTAATATTAGAAAATGAAGTGAGAATTTATGATTGGAAAAATCTTGAAAGTATTGATAGTTCGACATTAATTGAACAAAATAATTCATTAGATTTTTCAAGTTATTTTGATTTTAATATAAAAAATATGATTAGTTCTATTTATGAAGATATGAATACCGATTATACGAAAATTTTAACTAATTATTTGGAAGAAAAATATGTTCATGGTGGAATTGCATTTTTTGGAGGTGGAAAAAATTATAGTGTAATTGAATATAAAAATTATAAAACATGTAAGTTTGAGGAATATTCAATTAATTTACGCCAAACATCCTCCTCAGCCCTTATGGCAGCTGCAGGTGATCAATCATTTTACTTTTTAATGTATGATAAAGATAGTAGCTTTACGCCTCTTTATCAAGACAGGCAAATAGAAGAAGGCAGTATGTATAATTTTATTAAATAAATGGGGGTAAAATCATGAAAAAAATAATAAGAAATATTAGCATCGTATTAATATTTATTGCATCAATAATTACTTTAAATGCATGTAATGATATAGCAGATTTGAAGTTTGTTTTTGCTGACGAAACGGAGTATGCCTTAGGTGAAGAGATAAATTTTATAAACTCATATATTGTAATACAACAGACTATTGGTAGTACAACAGTACTGCTTGATGCTAAAAATTATTCTACTGAGAGTGACTTATCTACAGTTGGCATAAAAACATTTAAAGTTACTTATGAAGATTTTGAAGTTGAATTTAATATTTGGATTAAATATAGAATTAATTTTTTAGATGATGATGAATCTATAATTAAAACTCAATTTGTGTTGACAGTAGATGATATCATCTATCCTATTCCTGTTAAAACTGGATATTCTTTTATTGGATGGGATCAAGAAATAAATGAAATAACAAATAATTTAAATATCTATGCAACTTATGAGGTTATAGATATATTAACTAAACTAGACGCATCATATGGTGATACACTAGCGGATGTAATTTTGCCTGTTAATGAAGAAGGAATTTGGTCATTTGAATCTCCGTTAACAACAAATGTAGGAAATATTGGAGAAAATACATTTAATGTAAAATATACGCCTAATGATCCAAAATCAAATTCATTTATACGAAGTGTAATTATAAATGTAGGTAAAAAAGAGATTATATTTGAAGATATCATTGATGAGGTAACATATAATGGTGAACTTCAAAGTGTGAGCTTTTCTTTAGATGATAATTATGCTCTTTTAGGCATAGTAGAATATAAAAATGTTGGAGTTTATCCATATGAAATTTCTATTATTGATGATAATTACTGTGGTACAATTACTGGAAACTTTGTTATAAAAAAAGCAGATATTACGCTTAAAGCTAAAGATATTGAAAGTTTTTATAATGAAGATATAAAAGAATTGGAATATGAAATAATTAGTGGGTCTATATTTAATTTAGATGATTTAAAGATAGAGTTAATAAAAGAAGTAGGTTTATTAATTGACGATTATTTAATTACAATTACGGCAAATAACGATAATTATAAAATCACATTAGAAAATGGCGTATATTCAATTCTTAAGCTAATTCCAGTCCTTGCCTTAGATGAAGAACTACAAGATTCTTATTATGCAGTTTATGGTGATTCCTTAAACTCAATTATCCTACCAAATGGTTGGGTGTTTATTGACCCACTTACAACGGTTGTTGGAAACGCTGGTATAAACAAATTTAATGTAAAATATATTCCACTTGACACAGAATTATATCAAATAATAAATAGTGAAATAACTATAAATGTTTCAAAATTAGATCCGATTATAACTTCATACCCTATCGCTTCAAATATAACTTGTGATGATACTTTATCTAATAGTATTATAAGCGGTGGTAATGCCAATATTAATGGAACATTTAGTTTTAAAGATGAAACAATTAAACCAACACTTGGGACTCATAGTTATTATGTAGTTTTCAAACCTTTAGATGAAAATTATAATGATATAGAGTTTGAGATTCTAGTTACTGCAAAAAATTTATTAGAATTATACGTTAATAATGATTCTAATTTAATATTTAAAGCATTCTATAATAAAACTACAACTGATCAATTAGAATTAAATTTAACATTAAATAACAATCAAAATTCAGAAATTTTAGTTGATGGTTATGAATTAGAAAAAATAGTAATTCAAAATTTCGGATATTTTAAATATCATATAAGCGTTTTAGAATCTGATTTATATACAAGCCTAGATACATATATAGAAGCGTATATATATACTGTTGGGGCCAGATTAAGATTAGAAGAAGAAGATCTTGAACGTGGATATTTAAATTTAGAAGAGGCTTTATTAACGACATATTCAGGTTATATCTATATCTATAATGATATGACTTTAGAAAGTAATAAAACATATGCCCTAAATAAACATGTAACATTATATTTACCTTGTGATTACTTAAGCACGATTGATTCAACTGCTAAAACAAGTTTTACAACTTCACTTCCAAACCCAACTGAATATATAAGTTTAACATTAGAAGAAGGTGCAATATTTAATGTTTATGGTACGATAGAGGTTAATGCAATCTTAGGTACATATTCAACGAAATTAGAAAATGTTAATTCAAAAAATTATGCTAAGATTGTCTTAAAAGAAAACTCAAAGATAAACATAAATAATGAAGGACGTTTAAATGTATTTGGTTATATTGAAGGTTTAGGTAGTATAGAAGTAATGAGTGGTGGAATTCTATATGAAGTATTCTCTTTAACAAACTGGCGTGGTGGAACATGTGCTTCAAAAGTATATGCTCAAAAAATATCGCCACTAAGTGAGTATAATATGAGAAATATAACAGTAAGTACTAAAATTAATTATGGTGCAACATTAACAGGTTTTGCGTGCATTTATGCCTCAAGTGCCTTTAATGTAGCTTCATATAACATTATTGGAATTGGTTCAATCTTAGAAATAAAGAATGAAGAAAGTTATATAATTAAAAATGTTATTGATGATAAAGTTGTTATAGAATTATATGGAACTATAATTGATAATCCAGGTGAACTTAGTGTTTCTGGAATCTCTTTAGCTTCAAAAGATATCCCATTCCCAATTCATTATGGTTTAAAAATTGTAGTGAAAAATGGCGCATACGTAACTTTACGATATAAATATAAATTATTACCTGGTGCGGAATTTATAGTAGAAAAGGATGCTACATTAGAAATTAAAGGATCAATTTCAATATATACATACTGGCTTGATTATGGTTATTATTCTGATACTGCTACCTATTATCCAACTGGTGAAATAACTGGTCTTCCCCAAAATTTTGGTAGTTATTTATATGATATGTATATTTTAGAAACATCAGGAGCTTTAAAAGGTCAACCAATGGTTGATGAAGAAGGCAATATAATTTTGACAAAAGAATATGCAAAATTCTTAGTTTATGGAACAGTTATTTTAAGTAATGGCTCTATAGGTGGGGATATTGTAATGCTTGAAGATGCTATTATTGATTTAACAAATGCTCTTAGTTTAACTGTTGAAACAAAAGAAGGTTATGGAAATAAGACACATTCATATTATTCAACAATTATTGAAGTAACACGTATTAATGGTGCTCTCGCCCAAAAGATTATATATAATCAATTGGTAGGTGAATAAAATGAATAATTTATACAAGTTATTTGCTGGTATTTTAGTTATAATTTCCTGTTTATTCTTAGCTAGTTGTGAAGAAAAAGATGTAATACGTGTTGATAAACCAGTTATTGAATTAAATGAGACATTAGTTACTTGGGATAGTGTTTCTAATGCATTAAAATATGAAATACAAATAAATAGTTATACTTTTGACATAGAAGCAGTTTTAGATCAAGAAGTTTATACTTATGATATTAATCAATTAGATTTAATAGCAGGTATGACTTATAGTATAAAAGTAAGAACTATTTCTAACGATACAAAGTTATATCGTAATTCCTTATGGTCTAACACAAAAGTATATTATCATATTGAAAAATTAGATAAACCAATTTTGGAATTAATTGATAATAATATAATTTGGGAATCTATTTTAAATGCGGATATCTATGATATCTATATTAATGATATTAAAAATATTAGCACAACAAAAACAATATATAACATCAATGATTTAAATGTGTTAGATACCATTAAAGTGATCGCAAAAAGTGAAAAGAATTATTATGAGAAATCAGATTTTTCAAATTCACTTATAATAGAATCTAAAAATGTTTTAGATAATCCTCTATTAAGTAGAATTGGTAATAAAATATATTGGACTGAAGTTTCAAATGCTAGATCTTATGAATTAGTTATAAATGAAGATAGAATAGAATTAGATAATACTATATTTCAATATGAGCTTTTAGATAATGAAATTTTAGACTATGAAGTATATATTAAAGCTATAGGAGATCATAAAGATTATTTTGATTCAACATCAAATATAATTTCTTATAGTGTTAGAAGTGTAAAATTTGAATTAAATAATGGCTTAGATGATGTTTTAATAATTGGTGTTGTTGGCACAGAAATCTCAATAAATAATCCAGTTAAACCATATTTTGATTTTATAAACTGGATTAATGAAACTGATGAAATCGTAACAGATTTATATATTGAAAATACTAATGTTACATATTTGGCTTCATATCGCGAAAAAGAAGTAAAATCACTTGTAATAAAAGAATATCCAACATTTAATATTGGTGAAGATTTTGATTTAGATAATCCAACATTTAAAGATGGTATTATTACTATTACCTATGAAGATGATTCCGTTTTAGATAAAGAAATTGATAATATCAGGTATGATAGAATTAGTTATGAAGTTAGTATTACATATAATGATTTAGTAGAAAAATATAATCTAAAAGCTGAAAATGTTTCTAATATAAATCAATTAATGACGGCAATTGATAATGTAAATAATGGTATTTCTAATATAATTTATTTAAATAAAGGTAAATACTATTTAGCAAATATGGAATTTTTAAATGATGTTATAATTATAGGTGCAAATAAAGAAGATGTTATTATTTATACATCAGTTTATTCTTCAAACGCAGCAATAATATTTAATAATAATGTTACAATGAAAAACATTACTATTTATGCTCCAAGTACGAATGAAAATTATTCTACAATAAAAGCATGTAATAATGCTTATATTGAGAATATATATGTTGATGGTAAAATTGCTCTTGAATTAATTGAAGCTAATGCAGTTATTAAAAATTCAAAAATATTAGGAAATTTAGTAAGTATAAAAGGTGATGAATCGAAAGTAGAAATAAGTGATTCAGTTATAAATATAGGAAATATGGGTGGCGTTTCACTAATAAAATCTTTATTAACTTTAAATGATAATATCTTTAATAGTAATGAGGTATTTTTTACTAATTTATATAATAGTAAAGTATCAATCATAACTACAGATAAATTAAGTGAAGTTATTCAAAATAATTTTAAGAAAGTTGAAAATGGTGGATATTATATTTATATTGAAAGTGATTCAAATATTATCTATGCATATTCTGAAGGTAAGTTCTTTTGCGGACAAATTGTAAAAACAGGGGAATGTGCTATCGACTTTAGTGATGTGCCTACTCTTGATAAGGCCTATAGATTTGTTGGATGGTTTAAAGATAATCAAAATCAAAATAGTTTTGATTTTAATGAAATAATTACAAATAATTTAAGTATTTATGCATCGTGGGAATTAAAGACTATAGATATAGATGAATTGGGAAACTATAAAATAACATATTCTGTAGCACCAACAGTAAATATTACAACGGCAAAACTATTTGATATTAATAACGTTAGTGCAGCAAGTGCAACCTATGGAACAATGACTGTTAAATATGTTGATGGTGATGGTGAAGAGAGTGTTGTAAAAAGCTTAACACTTGCAGATTTTGGCACATATGATATTTTAAATGGTACAGTTGATGTTGAGTTTTATGGCGTTACATTAAAAGCCCCGCTTGGTAATGTTATGGTCGTAAATAATGCTACTGAATTATTAACTGCAATAAGTAATTCCTATACTAAATTATATTTAATCATATTAAATGAAGGTACATATAATGTAGATAATTTAGTTTTATCAAATGGTATGTATGGAACTTATTTATATGGTAATGGTGAGGTGATAATCAATGTAATTGGAAATAGTGAAGAGCCTGCAAAAGTTGAATTTAGAGGTGATTGTGCTATTTATAATATTACATTTAATTTCACATCAAATTATATTGAACCATTGGATGTCTATAGTGGTGTTGTTGGAACATCTTCTAAGGGTGCGACAACAGAAGTCAATCGTAATGGTATTACAATGTATAAAGCACAAGTTGGTAGAATGTCTATCCATTATATGGAAGATGTTACTATTAATTTTAATGCTTTTGGTAATGCATTAAATGTTTATTCAACAACAAATATGTCTGAACTTAAAAATGTTACTATTAATTTATTAAGAAGTAATACAACTGCTATAATGTTATCTTCTGTTGCTGAATATTTAAATAACATTAATATTTCCTTATTTGATAATACATGCACTGCTTTAAAGACAACTAAGAATAGAATTACAAATACAAGTGATTATGCCTCATATGTTGTTTTAAACAATTTTAATGTTTTATATAAAAATAATAATTCATTAAATGATATAAAAGATGTAATAGAAGTAAATACAGATATTGTGTCTGCTGGATTAAGTGGCAAAACATTTTCTATTGTAGGATATGGAAAACCAATTACATTTACATTTAGTAGTAACGATGGTGATGATTTAACAAATTTAAGTTTACCAACTTATTTTAATACGTGTCCAAAAGCTTATATTATAACTCCATTAAGTAATGATCCTACAACTTCTATTCCGTTAAGTGGAAGTCAAATATTAGATTTAGGATCAAATTCATTGTTGTTTGATTATTATGCTAATGTTCCGGTTAGAGGATTACCTTATATAATAAAAGAAGATGGAACATTAGAGTATCAAGTAAATTTGGCTCATAAAACATATACGGTAAATCTTTATATTACGAAAGAAGATGCAGGTTTAACGGCAAATAAAATAATGCAAGCTTTAATATTTACTTGTTTAGAAAATTATTCTTTAGAAGGAAAATTGGATGATATACTTGATTATAAAGCTGGTTATTATCTTGCAGGTTGGGCAACTTCTGCAGCAAACGCTAATAATAAAATAATAGCGTATTCAACTTATCAAGAATTTCCGAATCAAACAAATAATTTAACTTTATACTCTGTTTGGTTACCAATTAATTAAAGAAATTACACCTTCATTTGAAGGTGTTTTTCTATAAATCAAATAACAATTGAAAGCATTTCCAATTTATTTAATTATTCAATTTACTTGCTTATATAAGCCATTTATTATATAATTTATAGAATATAAAGGAGTGATTTTGATGAAGGCAGTATTATCAGTAGTAGGAAAAGACGCTGTTGGAATTTTAGCAAAGGTTGCGACAAATTGTGCAAAATATCAAGCGAATGTAGAGGATGTTACGCAATCAGTTATTGATAACTATTTTGCAATGTTTATGTTTGTTAATGTAGATAAATTAACTGTAGAGTTTAATGAATTTGTTGATTTAATGAGTGATTTTGGAAAGCAAAATTCTTTAGAAATTCATATTATGCATGAAGATATTTTTAATTTAATGCACAATATTTAAGAGGTAAATAAAATGATCGATAAGAAACAAATAATGGAAACTATCGACATGATTCAAAATCAAAATTTAGACGTTCGTACAATTACAATGGGTATATCTTTAATTGATTGTATGGATTCTGATATTGATAAATCATGCGAAAAAGTTTACAACAAAATATATAGATTAGCTAAAGATTTAGTTAAAACGGGAGAAGATATATCTAAAAAATACGGTATCCCTATTATTAATAAAAGAGTATCAGTTACTCCTATTGCGATACTTTTAGGTGTAAGTGGTGGAGATCCTTTAAAATATGCTCGCACTTTAGATAAAGTTGCCAAAGATATCGGGGTTAACTTTATTGGCGGATATTCAGCATTAGTCCAAAAAGGTTTTGCGCCAGGGGATAAAGAATTAATTGAATCAATTCCAGAAGCCTTAAAAGAAACATCATTAATGTGTTCAAGTGTAAATATTGGTTCTACTAGAGCAGGTATTAATTTAGATGCTGTTAAATTAATGGGTGAAATTGTTGTAAAAACGGCAACTATAACTCAAGATAATGAATGTATGGGAGCATCTAAATTAGTGGTATTTTGTAATGCTGTAGACGATAATCCTTTTATGGCTGGAGCGTTTCATGGTGTAGGTGAGGCAAACTGTGTTATAAATGTTGGAGTATCAGGTCCCGGTGTAGTTAGAGAAGCAATAAAAAATGCGCCAAAAGACGCAAATATTTCTGAAATTGCTGATATTATTAAAAAAACAGCATATAAGGTTACAAGAATGGGTCAATTAGTAGGTGTAGAAGCCTCTAAAATGTTAGGTGTACCATTTGGAATAGTTGATTTATCTTTAGCTCCAACTCCAGCAGTTGGGGATAGTGTTGCCCATATTTTAGAAGAAATAGGCTTAGAACAATGTGGAAGTTGTGGAACAACTGCTTGTCTTGCAATGCTAAACGATGCCGTTAAAAAAGGTGGCGTAATGGCCTCAAGCCGTGTTGGGGGATTAAGTGGTGCCTTTATACCAGTATCAGAAGATGCAGGGATGATTGCAGCAGCAGAAAGTGGAGCTTTAACAATTGAAAAATTAGAAGCAATGACTGCAGTATGTTCAGTAGGTCTTGATATGATTGTTGTGCCTGGTGATACAACTCCTGAAGTTATATCAGCTTTAATCGCTGATGAAGCAGCAATTGGTATGATTAACTCAAAAACAACAGCTGTTCGTGTTATACCTGCAGTTGGTAAATTAGATAATGAAGCCTTAAATTTTGGTGGATTGCTTGGATATGGTCCAATTATGAAAATATCTAAATTAAAACCTAATAAATTTATTAATCGTGGTGGTCAAATTCCTGCCCCAATTAGTAGTTTAAAGAATTAGAATAAAAAATGTCTATTATTTAGACATTTTTTATTATTTTTATTAAAAAACATTTTCTTGTGAGTGCTTTTCTTTTATGCTATAATAATTTCAATGTTGGGAGGCAGAGAAATGATAGAATTAATTAAATATATTGTTCTGGGGTTTGTACAAGGGGTAGCAGAGGTATTACCAATTTCATCAAGTGGACATTTGGCAATTGTTCAAAATATAATGGGTATTGATGAAAGTCAGTTAACGTTTGAAGTTTTTTTACATTTAGCAAGTTTAATCGCAATAGTTTTCTTTTTAAGAAAAACGATTTGGAAATTATTAAGAGGTTTTTGTTTATATGTTTTCAAAAAAGATAAGGAATATGTATTTGAATTTAAATACTGTTTATTTATTGTTATATCAACAATACCGCTAGTTCTTGCATCGTTATTAGTTAAAGATTTAGTAGCGCAAATTACAACAGTAATATGGGCAGTTGGAATTTTTTTAATGATAAATGCTTTATTACTTTACATATTACCTAAATTTCAAGGCAATAGAGGAGAAAAAGATTTAAATTTTGTTGACGCAATTGTTATTGGATGTTTCCAAGTAGTAGGTGTTTTTCCTGGTATTTCAAGAAGTGGATCATGTTTGTGTGGTGGTTTTAGTAGAAAATTAGATAAGAATACTGCAGCACAATATGCGTTTGTAATGTTTTTGCCTGCTGCATTTGGTTCATTTGTATTAGAAGCTGATAATATGCTTAATATTTTTAATGGTATTGATAAAAATACTTTAGTATTATATATTATTTCATTTTTAGTAACATTAGTCGTAACATACTTTTCATTTAAGGTTTTATTAGCAGTTGTTCGTAAAGGAAAATTCGAATGGTTTAGTATTTATTGTTTATTAATGGGATTATTTGCATTTGCCTATGGATTAATGAAAATGTAGTTGACATATATAATGTTTACATGTATAATGATAAATGTAAAGTTAATCGGCAAAATTATCGAAAGGTAATGACGCAAAGCTATAGGGCCTAAAATATTTCATGGTTGCCAGTTGCATTTTAAAAAAACGCTTTTTTCCGTATTTTTATGCAGCTAGTAATAGCTGCATTTTCTTTATATAGTCTTACCTCATAAGACATCTTTCTTTTCTTTTAAAAAGTACTATTCCGTCATAGTACTTTTTTTCTTGCCAATTTTCAAATCATGCGATATAATAAATTTGCTTATGGGACCTTAAAAGGCCTAAAAAGAGAGGAAAAAAATATGAAAAAGAAACAAATATTAAACATGGTAGTTACAGCAATGCTTATTGCCATAATTGTAGTGATGGCATTTATTCCATTCCTTGGTTTTATTGGACTTGGAGGATTTACAATCACACTTATTTACATCCCAGTAATGATTGGGACAGTATTGTTTGGAGTTAAACAAGGTGGGGTATTAGGATTCGCCTTTGGAATATGTTCGTTGATTTTGGCTTACATTAGACCATCATCAGTAACGGATTATATTTTCCAAAATCCACTTGTATCAGTTTTACCAAGAGTTGTTTTTGGACTTGTAGTTGGATTAATGATTCGTGGATTATTAAAATTAAGAGTTAATCGTTATTTGTCTGTTGGCATAACAACATTTATATCAATATTATTTCATGCTTTTATAACAGTTAGCTTTATGGCTATCTTTGGCATGGAAAGTATAAATGAAGTTTTAGGTACAACAAATTATTTTAAAATTTTAGGAGCTTTTATTGGCTTTGCAGGTTTAATAGAGGCAACAATATGTACAATTATAGTTAGTGCTATCTATGCTGCTTTAGTTCCAGCACTTAAAAATACAAGTATTAAAATATTAGAAGTAGAAGAAAAAAATAAGGAAACAATATAATGAAAATTTTTATTATTGTTTTAATAACTATTATATTAATTTTAATAATAATTCATTTATTTGCTTTAATGCTTCATAACCAAATGTTTAAGAAAAGATGTGATGATACACTTCTACTTAAATATTTCTCGACTATTGATTATCCAAATATAAGGGATGAAAAAACAGAATTTATATCAAATGAAAATAAACTTAATGGACATTTTTATTCTTATAATGATAATAATAAAGCTTTAATAATATTAGCGCACGGGATGTATGGTGGTCATAAATCATATTTTAAAGAAATAGAATATTTTCTATCCTTAGGTTATTTAGTATTTGCTTATGATAATACAGCAACCTTTGATTCAGAAGGAAAATCCTTAAACGGATTTACGCAAAGCCTAATTGATTTGAACAATGCCTTAAATTTTGTTAAAACTACAAAGTATAAGGATTTAAATATTTTTGTTTTTGGTCATTCTTGGGGAGCATTTGCGACATTAAATATAATAAATTATCATAAAGATATTAAAGGTATAATTGCAATGTCAGGCTTTTTATCTCTAAAAAGTTTATTTAAAGGTGTATTTAAAGGTATTAAAAAAATTCTTTATCCATCATTTATATTAATTGAAAAATTAAAGTTTAAAGAATATTATAAAACTAATGCACTTAACTATTTAAAAGATACAAAAGTAAATTCATTTATATTATTTAGTGATAATGATAATCAGCTTGAATGTAAGTATAATTATGAACCTATTTTTAAACTTAATAATCCAAAGATTAAAACATATTTAGGTCATAATAAATTTCATAATGTAAATTATACAACTAATGCTTTAGCATATTCTTCTAATGTAATGAAAACATTTAAAGAAAAAATAAAAAATAAAGAATTAGTTACTTATGAAGATAAAAAAGAATATTTTAAAGATATTGATTTTGATTTAATGAGTGAACTAGATTTAGAAGTAATGAATAAAATAAATGAATTCATAATAAGTAGTTTGGAGGAGTAAATATGTTATTACTAGTTGATGTTGGTAATTCTAATATTGTTTTTGGGATCTGTGAAAATAATAAATTACTAAATACATATAGAATAAAAACAGTTTTAGATAAAACTTCTGATGAATATTATTTAACAATGAAATCAGTATTAATTGATCTTAAAATTGATGATGTAATAATTTCTAGTGTTGTTCCAATTGTAACAAGTGCTTTAAAGAAAGTAATTGAAACTTATCTAAAAATTAATCCAATTATATTATCATCAGGAATAAAAACGGGTGTTCAATTAAAAGCAGATGATCCAAGAAGTGTAGGATCAGATTTAGTTTGTGATGTTGTAGCGGCGTCTAAAAAAAATGTTGAGTCATTAGTAATTGATTTAGGAACAGCCACTAAATATATTTATGTTAAAAATAATACAATGCTTGGTGTATCTATTTCTCCAGGGCTTACAATATCGATGAAAGCTTTAATATCATCAACGGCCCTACTTCCTAATATTGAACTTCAAACACCAAAAAAGATATTATGTAATAATACAATCAACTGTATGCAATCAGGAGTAATATATGGATTTGCATCTCAAATTGATGGAATGATTACACGTATAAAAAAAGAAGTAGGAAATCCAAATTTAAAGGTTATTGCAACAGGCGGTCTTTCTAAACTTATCATTCCTTTATGTGAACATAAAATAGAAATAGATGAAAATTTAGTTTTAGAAGGTTTAATGGAAATTTATTATAAAAATAAAATGTAAGGTAAAGGATTAAGAACACTCTTAATCCTTTTAAATTACCTTGTATTAATCATAAAAATTAGATATAATTAGGATATATGAATAAAGGAGAACTACTTATGAATTATATAGAAAAATCGAATTTATGGAAAAATAATAAAAATCTAGAAGCTTCATTAGCTACGGAATTAGCATCTATGGATGATAAAGCTTTACAAGAAGCTTTTACTGAAGATTTAGAATTTGGTACAGGAGGCTTAAGAGGTATTTTAGGTGCTGGAACAAATAGAATGAATATCTATATTGTTGCGAAAGCTACTTTAGGTTTTGGAAGATATTTAAAAGCTTTTCCAAATGCTTTAAGTCGTGGGGTTGCAATTGCTTATGATAATAGACATCAATCAAAGGAATTTTCTTTAATAAGTGCTCATGTTTTAACTAGTTTAGGTTTTAGAGTATACTTATTTGACTCATTAAGACCTACACCAGAACTTTCATTTGCAGTTCGTCATTTTAAGGCAATCGGGGGAATTATGATTACTGCATCTCATAATCCAAAAGAATATAATGGTTATAAAATTTATGATGAAACTGGATGTCAATTAGTTCCTGAAGAAGCAGATAAAGTTATTGAAAATATTAATGCAATTACTGATTATTTTTCGATTGAAACATCTAAAAATCATGATTTAGTTACCTATATAGGTAGTGAAGTAGATGAAATATATATTAAAGAAGTTAAAAAAATAATTTTAAGACCAAATTTAAAAAAAGATTTTAAAATGGTTTACACACCACTTCATGGTACAGGTCAAGTATTTGCTGCTGATGTTTTAAAATCAGTAGGCTATGATGTTACACCACTTGCTTGTCAAATGACTAATGATCCAAACTTTAGCGGAGTTAAAACTTCAAACCCTGAAAATAAAGAAGCTTATGATGAAGCAATTGAACTTGCGCGTGAAATAGGCGCAAGTATTGTTCTTGCAACTGACCCAGATGCTGACCGTTTAGGTATTGGTGTACTTCATAACGGCGAATATGTTTTATTTAATGGAAATCAAACTGCGGCAGTTGTTTTAAATTATATATTAATGACAAGAAAAGAATTAGGAATTTTACCTAATAATGGCTATGTATTTACAACAAATGTTTCATCAACATTACCTGTTGCGATTGCTAAGAATTATGGAATGGAAGTTGAAATAACTTTAACAGGATTTAAATTTATAGGTGAAAAAGCCCGTCAAATAGAAGGTGGCAAGGGAACTTATATTTATGGTTATGAAGAATCATATGGTTGTTTAATTAGTGACTCAGTTCGTGATAAAGACTCTATTCAAGCAATTTTAATGCTTAGTGAATGTGCAGCATATTATTATGAAAAAGGTATGGATTTAGTTGATGCCCTAAATTCAATCTATGATGAATATGGATATTACTTAGAAGGAATTACTAATATTGGTTTATCAGGACTTGAAGGTGCGAAAAAAATTCAAAGAATGATGAATTACTTTAGAACAGAAGAAATATCTTTACCAAGTTTTAATATCTTAAGTAAAGACGATTGTAAAACTGGAGTATCAGTTGATTATAAAACAATGGTAAATTCAAAACTTGATTTGCCATCAAGCAATGTAATTAAGTTCTATTTAAATGATGATATGTGGTTTGTTCTTCGTCCATCAGGTACTGAACCTAAATTAAAAGTATATTATAGTGTTAAGGGTAATAGCAGTAGTGAGGCGAAAACTAAATTAAGTCTACTTACTAATGAAGTTTTAGCAATTGTAAATAAAATTGAATAATATTAAAAACAAACTTTAGGTATCTAGCCTAAAGTTTTATTTTTTAGTATAATAGAAAATAGAAGGTGAATTTATGATCAAATTTGACAAATTAACCAAAGACTTTAAGACTGGAAATATAAAAGTAAGAGCCTTAGATGAAGTTTCTTTTGAACTTCCTAATAAAGGTTTTGTTTGTATTTTAGGTCAATCTGGATGTGGAAAATCAACACTCTTAAATATTTTAGGTGGCCTAGATATAGAAACAAAAGGAGAATTTTTAATAAACGGAAATAGTACTAAAACGTTTAGTGATAAAGACTGGGATAGTTATAGAAATCAATATATTGGCTTTATATTTCAAAATTATTATCTAGTACCACATTTGTCTATAAAAGAAAATATAGCTTTAGCTTGTAAAATAAGTGGTGTTTCTAAAGAGATTAGGGATAAAAAACTAGATGATGTTATAAAAAAAGTTGGTTTAAATGATATAAAAGATAAAAGGGTTACCTATTTAAGTGGTGGACAAATGCAGCGTGTTGCTATTGCACGTGCAATTATTAATGAACCTAAAATTATTTTAGCTGATGAACCAACTGGAGCCCTTGATAGTAAAACAGCTAAAATTGTAATGGATATTTTAAAAGACATTTCAAAAGATAGATTAGTAGTTATGGTTACTCATAATGAAGATTTAGCAAATAAATATGGAACACGCATTATTAA
This sequence comes from Anaeroplasmataceae bacterium, assembly GCA_031549865.1. Taxonomy (GTDB): domain Bacteria; phylum Bacillota_I; class Bacilli_A; order Acholeplasmatales; family Anaeroplasmataceae; genus JAVBPE01. The sequence continues at coordinate 22,936 of JAVBPE010000008.1, forward strand.
TATGCTTGATGGTAAAATAATCAAAGATTCAGATAATATAAAAATAGAAAAAGTTTTAGAAAATTTAAATTTTAAAAAAGTAAAAATACCTTTCTATACAACATTTTATATTAGTTTAAAAAATTTAATAGAAAAAAGATTAAGAACGCTACTTTTAATAATCGCTGTATCTATTGGAACTATGGGAGTAGGATTGGTTTTATCATTATCAAAAGGAGTAGAAATATTTTTAGATAATGCTCAAGCTAATTCGATTGGTAGTTATCCTATAACAGTATATAGTGAGGCAATTGTTGAACAATATGAGAATCCAATTAAGACCTTATATCCAACGGATAATAATATTAGAGTTAGATATGCAGAATCGCGCACAACTAGTTTTAATTATATTGAAGAAGAGTTCTTAAACTATTTAGATAAGCTGGATAAATCTTCATATACTGTGATAAACCGTAGTGTTTCAATTCAGTTTAGAACAATCTCTAAACTAAGCGATAACACTTATCAAACTGTTTCAAGTAGTTGGAGTGAAGTATTTGATAATGAAGAATTTATGTTAAAACAATATGATGTCTTAACGGGACATCTACCTAAAAGTGCTAATGAAGTTGTTTTATTGGTTGATAGCTATAATGCTATTCATGCCTCAACTCTTGTTACCTTAGGTTTGCTTAAAAATGGTGAAACTAAGGACAAAGTTTCTTTTACATTTGATGAGCTTATAGGTAAAGAATATAAAATTATTAATAATAATGATTGGTATATTCCGTATGAAGGTCGTTATTATACAGATGTTAGTCAAGGAAATTTATCTTCTTTATATAATAATTCAAATGATTCTTTAGAAATTGTTGGTATTATAAGGTCAAAGGAAGATGCGACATTATCTTTATATAATACAGGTTTGCTTTATAGTCCTTTATTAACTGAAAAAATTTATAGCGATGCTTTAAATTCTAATATAGTTAAAGATCAAATACATTATGGGTATGAAAAAGATGTTTTAACTGGATCACCTATAATTGATTATATAACTGATACATCATTTACGGCTAAAGAATATTATTATGATTATAGACTTTACTCATTAGGAGCCATAAAGCGCACAAATTCAATTAAAATATATACTTCAAGTTTTGAATTAAGATATCTTATACTTGATTATTTAGAACTTTATGAATCGAATCGAATTGATAGTTTTATTCGTTATTCTGATTATTTTAAAGATATGAGTAAAGAACTCGCCTCTTTGATGGATGTTGTAAATATCGCTTTGATAATTTTTACGGGTATCGCCCTTTCAATTTCCATAATCATGATAAGTATAGTAACTTATATTTCAGTGATAGAAAGAATAAAAGAAATTGGACTTTTAAGAAGTTTAGGAGGAAAAAAGAAAGATATTGCCTTTTTATTTATTGCGGAAACTTCAATAATTGGTTTATTATCTGGGATAATAGGCGTCATCGGAACTTTAATAATTTCTAATCCTATTAATGAATACTGTGTTGAAGCCTTTAAAAAATATGGGTATAGCTTTTTAAAGAATGGAAGTACAAAAGTCGCAAGATTTGAACCATATTATATTATAATTTTAATTGTGTTTAGTATTATATTTACTATCATTGCGGGTTTAATTCCATCAATCATGGCCGCAAGAAAAAAACCAATTGAAGCTTTAAAAACTGAATAAAAGAACCATCTAAATATTTAGATGGTTTTTTTATGCAAAAAACATTTGAAAAATATGTTGAAAAGTATAAAAAATATTTTTTTTTTTGCTGACTTTTAATGACACTTTCCATAAAATTGCTTTTATATAATGAGCATGGGGAGAAAATATGGAATACATTGAACAAATAATCTTTTTTAACGTTGTTATTCATTTAGTATTCATTTTTACAAGTAATTTACTTGTAGGAGTAAAAGGACATAAGTTTTTAATAATTATATCTATATTAATTGATGCAGTATATGTAGTGTTATATTTATTAATTCCTTATAAATTAGAAAAATATACATATTTATTTGTCATATTTATTTCTAGTATTCCTTTTATTAGAAAAAATATTAAGGAGATGATGCTTTTAGTTTTCATATATTATATTCAAAATTTTTGTTTAGGTGGAATCAGTGAAATTATTTATGTTTCAAATTTCTTTAATTTCAATCAGTTATTATTACTTTTATTTTTGATTATAGTTTTTGTTTTGATTTATAAAAATAAATATTGTTTTAATATCCATATGGCCAAAAATAAATTTGAAATTTTAATTACTTTTGAAAACAAAAAATATAAATTCAAAGGCTTCTTAGATACAGGTAATTTATTAACAGATGAAGCCTTCATTCCAGTAGTATTTTTGAATTCTAAACAAATTATTGGTAGATATGTAAAAAAAATTGATGTTCAAACTGTTGCCATTAAACGAAAAATGGAATTATATAAAGTCGATGAATTTTATATTAAAGAGGGGAAAAGGTATATAAAAAAAGATGTTTATATAGCATATAGTTCCTTATCGTTTGATGCTATGTTTGGTCCATCATTAATAGGAGGACTTAAATGAATTTTTTATTAAGACTTTTTAAAAAGATATTTAATAAAACAGATAAGGTAGCATATTTATATACACAAATGTCACTACCGGAGCCACTAGATGAAGAAGAAGAGGGGAGACTTCTTGATTTAATTGCTTTAAATGATATTGAAGCTAGAAATAAGCTTGTTGAACATAATATGAGACTTGTTGTATTCATAGCAAAAAAATTTGATTCACCAAAAGTTTTATTAGAGGATTTGATATCCATTGGATCTATGGGGCTAATAAAAGGAGTCCAAACATTTAAAAAAGATAAAAATATTAAACTTGCAACTTATGCTTCGCGTTGTATTGAAAATGAAATATTAATGTTTTTTAGAAAAATTAGCAAACAAAAAACTGAGGTATCATTAGATGAGACCCTTAATATTGATGGGGATGGTAATGAATTATTATTATCAGATGTACTAGGGACATCAGATACTTTAGTTTTTGATGAAGCTATTAGTAAAGAAAAAGAAAAATTGATGTATGATGCAGTTAATAAATTAAAGGCACGTGAAAAAAATATCATTACAATGCGCTTTGGACTTTATGGACAAGAAAGCTTTACGCAAAAAGAAGTCGCAGAGTTACTTGGTATTTCACAATCTTATATTTCTCGACTAGAAAAGAAAATAATTGACAAATTAAAAGTAGAATTAGAGAAAAAATTAACTATGCAAGTTAAAGTTTAAGATGTTTTTTGTATAAAGGGGATAAACCTTCTAATACTTAATGTATAAAGGAGGATATTAATTATGTATAAAGTAGAAATCACAGGGGTAGATACTTCTAAGTTAGAAAAATTGTCTAATGAGGAAATGGATGATCTTTTAAGAAAAATTAAAAGTGGCGATATGAACGCAAGAGATAAGATGATAAAGGGGAATTTGAAACTAGTCTTAAGCGTACTTAAAAAATTTAGTGAACGTAAAGAAAACATGGATGATTTATTCCAAGTAGGATGTATTGGATTAATGAAATCTATTGATAATTTCGATATTACGATTGGTGTAAGGTTTTCAACCTATGCAGTTCCAATGATTATTGGGGAAATAAGAAGATATTTAAGAGATAATGGATCGATTAGAGTATCTCGTTCATATAAAGATATAGCTTATAAAGCAATATCAATGAAAGAAGAACTAATAAAGAAAAATCATCGTGAACCAACAATTGAAGAAATTGCAGCAGCAATAGGTGTTGAATCAGTAGATATAGTTTTAGCGTTAGAAGCGATACAAGATACTATAAGCATGTCAACACCAATTTATGATAATGGTGGAGATGTAATTGAACTTGAAGACCAAATAGGCTCAAAAGATTATATTATGGATAATTGGGCTAAAGAAAAAATGATTAAAGAAGCATTTTCAAAATTAAATGGTCGTGAAAAAAATATCATTTATAGCCGATATTTTGAAGATAAGACTCAAATGGAAATTGCTGAGGAATTAGATATAAGTCAAGCACAAGTCTCAAGATTAGAAAAAAATGCTTTAAAGCTAATGTACGAAATTATGAAATAAAACGAGAAAATCACCTTTAAAGTGATTTTTTTCTTGTTTAAATTACCATATTATGATATGATTATTTGAGGTGATAAACGATGAATATATGGCATGATATAGATAGTGATAGAATAAATAAATATGATTTCATAGCTTGCATTGAAATCCCACGTGGAAGCAAGAAAAAATACGAATTAGATAAAGAATCAGGGATGATCATTTTAGACCGTATATTATATACATCAACTCATTATCCAGCGAATTATGGATTCATTCCAAGAACATATTCGCAAGACCGTGACCCTTTGGATGTGTTAGTATTATGTTCTGAGGATTTAGATCCATTAGTACTTGTAAGATGTTACCCTATTGGGGTTGTTAAAATGATTGATAATGATGATGTTGATGAAAAAATCATTGCGATTTGTGCTAATGATCCTTCAATGAATATGTACCGAGATTTAAGAGAATTACCACATCATCAATTTGAAGAAATTTCGCATTTCTTCACAGTTTATAAGCAACTTGAAAATAAACCAACAGTTGTAACCGAAGTTTTAGGTCGAATTGAAGCAGAAGAAACAATTCAAGAAGCAATTGATGCTTATAACAATTTATATATTAGGTAGGAGTGAAATATATGGCTTTAACAGCTGGAATAGTGGGTTTACCAAACGTAGGTAAATCAACATTATTTAATGCAATAACAAAAGCAGGTGCTTTAGCTGCAAATTACCCATTTGCAACAATTGAACCAAATGTAGGAACGGTTTTAGTTCCAGATGAAAGACTTAAAGTTTTAAGTAAGATGTATAATACAAGAAAAGAAGTATCGGCATTATGTGAATTTACAGATATTGCAGGTCTTGTTAAAGGTGCATCAAAAGGCGAAGGACTTGGAAATCAATTCTTAGCTAATATCAGAAATTGTGATGCAATTATTGAAGTTGTAAGATGTTTTAAAGACGATAATATTACTCACGTTGAAGGTAGTGTTGATCCAATTAGAGATATTGAGATCATTAATTTAGAATTAGTTCTTGCGGACTTAGATATTGTTGAAAAAAGAATTCCTAAAATAGAAAAAAAAGCTCAATCAAAAATTGATGATGCATTAACTGAATATACATTACTTAAAAAAATCCAAGCTCAATTATTAGATTCTAAACCAATAAGACTATTAGAATTTAGTTCGGAAGAAGAAAAATATTTAAATACTTATTGTTTTTTAACCGCTAAACCAATTATGTATGTTGGTAATGTTAAAGAAGATTCGATTGCTAATCCTGATAATGATGAGTATTTTAAAATTTTAAAAGACTATGCAAATAAAGAAGGTGCCAAAGCAATAGGGATATCTGCTGAAATAGAATCTCAACTTGCTGTTTTAGATGATATTGATCGTGAAATGTTTATGGCTGATTTAAATGTGGTTGAGCCAGGATTAAATATTTTAATTAAAGCTACGTATGAATTATTAGGGTACCAAACATTTTTTACAGCTGGGCAAGTTGAATGCCGTGCATGGACATTCAAAAAAGGTTCAACTGCTCCGCAATGTGCAGGAATCATTCACACAGATTTTGAACGTGGGTTTATTCGTGCTGAGACTGTATCATATACAGATTTAATAAACAGCGGATCAATATTGCAAGCAAAAGAAAAAGGTTTAGTTCGCCAAGAAGGCAAAGACTATATCACTAAAGATGGCGATGTAATGCTATTTAAGTTTAATGTTTAAGATTTAGAAAAGAAATTTCAACAATTTCTTTTTTCTTTTTTTTATCACAAACATTATATTGTAAATAATTCCTTTTTTTGGTAAAATAAAATAGATATTACTATTAAATTGGAGGTATGCTTTGATGGATCTTTTTGATATAATTGGAGATAATTTTTTCTCGCCTTTATCATCTAAAAATAAGCGCCTTTATCATAGCGCGATTATAGAGACTTTTAAGGTTTATGAGACAGGATCAATTCTTGGCATAGATAAAAAAATTGTAGTGGATAATTTAGCCTATTTCTTAGAAAAGAATTCTTTTAATCTTTTAAATGAAGATGATAAAGATTTAGACGATTTAGAAATTAAGTCTAAAAGAGATTTGGCTAATTTTATTTTGCGCAAAATGGAAAGCTGTGGATGGATATATATTGATGTTAATAATGATTATACAGAAATACTAAACTTCTCAGACGCTGGTATAACAATAGTAGAAGCACTATTACAAATTGAACCTATTATATATTCTAATGAAGAGTCAGAAGAATATATTAGACAAACAACCGATGAATATCATGGATATATTTATACGATTTATTCATTATTAATTAATGAAGAAAATGTAGAATATGGACTTTTAATTTCTCAAATATATAAAAACACCAAAATGCTTATTCGTTCTTTAAGGAAATTAGATTCAAGATTAAAAGATTACATTCACTCAGTTGTTGATACGAGTGAAATTAAAGATTTAATGGAAAAATTGATTTCATATAAGCAAGAATTATTTGACCAAACATATTCTAAGATTAAAACAAGTGACAATATAAATAAATACCGTCTTCCAATTGTTATGGCTTTAGAAGAAATTCAAAGAAATGAAGTGAAAATGGCATATATTGCTCAAGATTATAAAATTAGAACTAAAACAATGGACTTAGCATATAAACGTGCAAATCGAGATATTGATGAAGTAATTGACGTTTTTAATCAATTAGAAGATTTAATTACGGAAATAGACTATAAAAATAAAACCTATATTAATTCCACTATTGGAAAAATTAAATTTTTATTAACAGAAGATGATAATATAATTGGAAAATTAAATTCTATTTTAAAATTCGTTAAAACAGAAAATAAGAATCAAAAGCTTGATAAAGCTTTAAATATTATTAATCCAATTATTAAATTAGGTGGAAATAGAAGTTATAATGATACATCACTTTACTCACCAAGAGGAAGTTATTCATATAATTATAATCAAATTTTAGATATGACAAGATTTGATGATTTAGAAATGACAGGCGATTTCTTAAATCAATTTAAAGTTCCATATAATGAAATCTTAGTAGGAGAATTTCTAAAGAATCATTTAGTTAATGGAGTATTAAAAGCAAGTGATATTATAAAGTATGACACAGATGTTGATACGGTAATGCAAAGCTTATACTGTGTATTATTTGCCTCAGAACGCGATTTTAAAGTGTCATTATCTGAGAATAAAGTATATCACCACAAATTTACAATGCGTGATTTTGAGATTGCGAAAAGAGGTTAGGAAAAATGTTAGAAGCTTTAGAACATATGAGTGTTGGACAACGTAATACTTTTAGCGATGTTGCGAACAGACTATTAGCAACAACTTTCTTATCAAGAGATAAAAAAGACAATAAGGAAGCTTATTATTTCTTAATTAGCTATAAAGAAATATTTGATGAGTTTTTCAAAATTATTAATTGCGAATTATTATTAGATATAAATAATGGAAGTGCCATGTTACTTACAAGTGGATCACAATCTGCTTTAAAATTAAAAAGAGATGAGACAATATTACTTTTAATTATAAGAGTTTTATATCATGAAAAAATGAAAGAAACATCATTAAATGAAAATGTGGTTGCGAATGTTAGTGATTTACATGAAAAATACGATAATTTAGAAATTAAAAGAAAAATTAATAAAACTGATTTAGTATCATCTTTAAGATTATTTAGAAAATATAATTTAATCGAAATTACTGGTGATATTCAAACTTCATCAGCAAAAATTGTAATTTTACCAACTATATTAATGGCTATTAATAGTGAAGGCATAAATGAAGTTTATAATACAATTTCAAAAGTTGCTAAAGAGGTGAATGAATAATGAAAAAATTAACGAAAATTCGCCTTATTAACTGGCATTATATTTCAAATGAAACAATTGATGTAAAAAATAATATCTTATTAACAGGGCCAAATGCTTCTGGTAAATCAACAATAATGGATGCCATTACTTTTATTATAACAGCTGGTGAAACAACATTTAACCTTGCTGCTAATGAAAAAGGTAAACGTGATTTAAAAGGATATGTAAAATGTAAGCTTGGGATGGATGATAAAGAATATCTTCGTGATGGAGATGTCTCATCACATATAGCCTTAGAATTTTACGATGAAAAAGAAGATAAAAATTTCACTGTTGGGGCTGTAATTGATGCTTTTGGGGATTTAACACCAGTAAAAGTTGTTTTCTATATCGCAGATAATAAAATTAATGATTCAATGTTTGTATCAGATAATGGAATTATTTATAGTACTGTTGAATTTAGAAAACATAATCCAAATTCTGAATATTTTTTAACTAAAAAAGAAGCTAAACGTGGCTTTAGAAATGCTTTTGGATCAATTAATGAAGATTTCTTTAAACTAATTCCTAAAGCTTTAGCATTTAAACCAATTTCTGATGTTAAAGATTTTATTTATCAAAATATTTTAGAAGAAAAAGAAATTGATGTGTCTTCTATTAAAGATTCGATTCGTTCATACAAAGAATTAGAAAATACGCTTAAATTAATTAAATCTAAAATTAATTCATTACAAATAATGGATTCGATTTATCAAGAAATTATTGCAACAGAAGATAAAAAGAATTATTACCACTACTTAGTACAATTATTTGAAATTGAAAATTTAATTGATGAAGTAAAACAGTACCAAGTAAAAATTAAAAATAATCAAGAAAAATCATTTATTAAGCAATCTGATATAAAAGCAATAGACCGTGAAATAGATGCGTTAAATGAAAGAAGTAAAGAAATTTATATTGCTTTATCTAATAATGAAGAATTTAAAGCTGAAGAATATATTGATAAATCTATTTTGAAAGCAAATTCTGAAATATCTGAACTTGAAGTAAGACAAAATGATTTTTTAAGAAGAGTATCATGGCTTAAAGATCAAATTAATGAATTAAGAAAAACTTCAGATAATAAAATATATACTGAAATAGCTAATATGCCACTTGTTAAAATAAGTGAGTTTGACTGTGAAAGTACTAAAGCTAAATTAAATGACTTGGATTATAGAATTTCTGATCTTGTTGCTACTAATAACCAAGAAGTTGGACGCTTAGAATCACAAAAGAATGATTTAATTAAAGACATTAATGAGATTAGTACAACACTAAGAAGTCTAGACCAAAATAAAATTAATTATAACCCTACCCTTTTAGCATTGCGTAGCGAAATAGCGCAAGGTTTAAAACGTATTTATAATTATGACGTTTCTGTTCACATATATGCTGAATTATTAGAAATTACTGATCAGAAGTGGGCTGATACAATTGAAATTTTCTTAGGAAATAGACGTTTTAACTTAATTGTTGAACCAAAATATTTTGATGAAGCTTTACAAATATATTCACGTATTAAAAATAATTATCGCTTATATGGAATAGGATTAATTAATACTAAAGAAATTTCTAAATTTACTAAATTTGAAAATAAATCTTTAGCTTCAATCATTACAAGTGAAAATAAAGATGCTGTTTGTTATACAAATTACTCATGTGGTAATGTTATCATGTGTGATAATGTAATGGATTTAGAAAAATATAATACATCAATCACGAATGATGGTTTAATTTATCGTGGATATACGGTAAGTAATTTGAATCCTAATATTGAAAAACCATTTATCGGTAAAAATGCTTTAAGTTCACAAACTGAACAATGGAATCAAAAAGCTTTAGAAAAGAAAACTGAATATTTAGAATTAAATGAAGAAATCAACAAATTAAAAAAAGAATTAGAAGTCTTAAATAAAATTGATATTAAAATAATTTCTAAGGATTTAGATGCTAGTTTATTATTACAGAAAGAACAAAATGTTTTAAAGGATTTAATAAATAAAAAAGAACGTCAAAAGAATATGACGGTTTCGGATTTAGAAGATGAATATCATAAAATTTTACAAACTATTAAAAATTATGATGCTAAAAAGATTTCAATAAGCCAAGAAATTGGAGCAATTGCCAATGAAATCGAAACATTAGAGGTTTTAATTTCTAAAGCAAATGAAACAATTGAAGGAAGTAAAAAAGCTTTAAAAGAATTATCTAAAGACGATTATGCCTTAGAACAAAAGGCAAAAGTTGAATATAATGATATTAAGGCAAATATGAAGTTATCAGTAGCTATGAATAGTTATGAAAAAATGTTTGATGAAATAGAAAAAACTTATACTAGTTTATCTGATTCATTAATCGCTAAGCAATTCTCTTATACTAATGAATTCAATTCTACATATTCTATTGGTGTAAGTGAGATGGACAAGTATTTAGCTGAACTTAATAAACTTGAAAAGAGTGAATTAATAAAATATGAACAAAAAGTTCGTTCTGCTAGAGAAGAAGCCGAAATTATTTTCAAAGAAGATTTCTTATCTAAACTAAGAAATAATATTATGACCGCCGAAAATGAAATTAAAAAAATCAATGATACTTTATCAAATATACAATTTGGTCGTGATCGTTATGAATTCATTTTCCCAAAGAGTAGTGATTATAGTACACTATATGAGATGGTAACAAGTGATTTATCAGTTTCTCAAACAGGAATTATGACTTATGATTTCCAAGCTAAATATGAACAGCAATTAGAGGAATTATTTGACTCTTTAGCTATTGATGAACTTAATAGTAATGGGGCAATAAATAAATTTACAGATTATAGAACATATATGGACTATGATATTAAAATCACAAATGAATTTGGAGATTCAATGTCATATTCAAAAGTATTTAAAGAAAAATCAGGGGGAGAAACGCAAGTTCCTTTCTATGTGGCAATAATTGCGTCATTTGTTCGTGTATATACTAAAACAAATAACCTTGGTGGAGATCCAATTGGAATTGTAATGTTTGATGAAGTATTCGATAAAATGGATACTAACCGTATGAAAGCAATGATGGCATTTATTTGTTCAATGCCACTACAAGTTATAATTGCTTGTCCTCCACAAAGAATGAGTTTGCTTTCTGATTTTACTGATACAACATTAGTTATGGTACGTCAAGGAAGTAAAGCCCAAGTTTTACCAATGATTAGAAATGTACTTGAAGAAGTTGAAATAGAAGATGAAGAAGGAAAGGATGAAGACGATGGCTCTTTTTACTAAAAAGAAAAACGAATATTCCCTTGCATCATCAGATTTTAATGAAGAACAAGAACAAGCAAGTGATAGAATTTTAATGGAACAAATTGAAGATGAGGACGATGTTGCCGCTTCATTAGTTGATAAAATGAAAAATGGAAATCCATTAGTTTTAAATTTTGAATTATTAGGACTAATGGAGGCCAATAAGTTTTTAGCCTTCTTTACTGGTGCTTGCTACGCAATAAATGGCAAAGTTGTAAAAATAAATGAAACAACTTATATGTTTGCAAGAAGTGTTGATTTTTTAGATGGAAGTTTGAAAAAATTTATTGAATCAATCTAATTAAAATGATTCCTATTTAAATAGGAGTCATTTTTTATAAAAAATCTAAAAAAACATATAAAGGTAGCAAATTTTACCTATTAATTTATAAAATAAGTAAAATATTGTGCTTTTGTTAAACTTTTTGTCGCAAAACACTTGATTTAGAAAAAAAATGATGTAAAATATAGATGAGTTTGAATAAAACTCACTTTTCTAGACACTGGTCTAGGATACCCTTTCCCAAAAAAAGCCCTGCCCAGGGCTTTTTCCCTTTTTAGATTAAAATTTAGTTTAATCTTTACAAACTAAACACAAATAGTGTATAATAATAGAGTATATAAAAAATCAATAATTATGGACGTAAAACATATAAAATAATTTTAAAGCGAGCTAAAGTAGGTGAAAGTTTAGCAATTATAATGTTTTAAGATCACCATCTAAGATGAAATGAGGATAAGTCATTTCCGTATACTTGCGTTAAAAGTTCAAGTGCGATACAATGTATCGAATTAAGGTGGTACCACGGAGATTATTCGTCCTTTTTATAAGGGCGTTTTTTTTATTTAGGAGGAAATTTTATGAAAGATTTTAAAGATACTTTAATATTGGGTCAAACTGCTTTTGAAATGCGTGGCAATTTAGGTGTAAAAGAACCGGAAATCCAAAAGAAATGGGCAGACATGGATTTATATAATAAGGTTATAGAAAAGAATAAAGATAAGAAGGAATACACTTTGCATGATGGTCCTCCATATGCAAATGGTGAAATTCACTTAGGGCACGCTTTAAATAAAATTTTAAAGGATTTTGTTGTGCGATATAAAAATATGAATGGCTATAAATCTGTTTATATTCCTGGATGGGATACACACGGTCTTCCAATTGAAACAGCTTTAGCTAAAGCAGGAGTTAATCGTAAAGAAAAAACTATCACAGAGTTTAGACAATTATGTGAAGAATATGCTTATAAGCAAGTTGAAAGACAAAAAGTTGGGTTTAAACGCTTAGGAGTATTGGGTGATTTTGAAAATCCATATATTACATTACAACCTGAATTTGAACGTGATCAAATTTTAGTGTTTGCACAAATGGCAAAAAGAGGTTTAATCTATAAAGGATTAAAACCGGTTTATTGGTCTCCATCTTCTGAATCTGCCTTAGCAGAAGCCGAAATCGAATATCAAGATAAGAAGGATTCATCAATATATTTTAAACTTGATATTGTAAATGGAACTGATTTATTTAATGGTGCCAGTTTTGTAGTATGGACAACTACACCATGGACATTGCCTGCAAACTTAGCGGTATGTAGCGGACCTGAAATTGATTATGTATTATGTAATACAGAAAAAGGTAAATTAATTTTTGGTTTAGAATTAAAAGAAAAACTACAAGATTTATTAGAATTAGGAAATGTTGAAGTATTATGTACTTTAAAAGGAACTGAACTAACAAACTTAAAATATAAACATCCATTATATGACCGTATTAGTCCATGCATCAATGGAGATTATGTTTCAACTGCTGATGGATCAGGGTTAGTACATATTGCTCCTGGACATGGGGAAGACGACTTCAATGTTGGTAAACTTAATAACTTAGAAATATTATGTCCTGTCAATGGTAAGGGTGTAATGACTGATGAAGCAGGAAAATATGCGGGAATGTTTTATGAAGACTGTAATAAAGCTGTATTAGAAGATATGATATCTTGTGGTGCTGCTTTAAAGGTTATTGAAATTAACCATAGTTACCCACATGATTGGCGTACTAAAAAACCCGTTATATTTCGTGCAACACCACAATGGTTTGCCTCTATTGATCCAATTAAAGAAGATATACTAAATGCTATAAAGAGTGTTAACTGGAATCCAAAGTGGGGAGATATTAGAATCACTAATATGATAAAAGATCGTCATGATTGGTGTATTTCTCGCCAAAGAGTTTGGGGAGTTCCAATTCCTATTTTCTATGCTGAAAATGAAGAAGCTATTTTAGATCAAGAAGTATTAATGCATATTGCGGATTTATTTGGCAAATATGGCTCAAATATTTGGTTTATGAAAGAAGCAAAAGATTTATTGCCAGAAGGTTATACACACCCTGGTAGTCCAAATGGATTATTTACAAAAGAAACAGATATTATGGACGTTTGGTTTGATAGTGGATCATCTCATTATTTATTAAAAAGAAGAGGCTTATCATATCCGGCTGATTTATACTTAGAAGGTTCAGATCAATATCGCGGTTGGTTTAACTCAAGTATTATAACAGGTGTTGCAACAACTGGTATCGCGCCTTATAAAAATATCGTTTCTCATGGATTTACCTTAGATGGCGAAGGCAAAAAAATGTCTAAATCATTAGGTAACACAGTTGATCCTATTAAAGTATGTAATGAAATGGGTGCTGATATTCTTCGTTTATGGGTTGCATCTATTGAATATAGAAGTGACTTCGTAATGTCTAAAGAATTAATTAAGCAAGTAAGTGAATCTTACCGTAAAATTAGAAATACATTACGTTTCTTATTAGCTAATTTAAATGATTTTACTCTAAATGATAGTGTTCCATTTGAACAATTATCTAATATTGATAAATATATTTTAGTTAAATATGATTCATTTTTAAAATATGTTAAAGAATCATATGATAATTTTGATTTTGGCGAAGTATATAGAAGTGTTAATCAATTTATAAATAATACATTAAGTGCATTCTACCTAGATTTTACAAAGGATATTTTATATATTGAGGCCCTAAATTCCATTACAAGACGTTCTGTTCAAACTGTGTTAAATACTATTGCTGATGGATTAATAAAGATGCTTGCTCCAATATTACCTCATACTATGAGTGAAGCATATGATTTACTTTCTACTAAAGTGGAAGATGATGTTTATTTAACAACTATTCCTGATGCAGTTAATTATGAATTTGCTTTAGAAGAAAATTTTGAAAAATTTATGAAGTATCGTGATGAAATTTTGAAGGCATTAGAAGATGCTAGAGCAAATAAAATAATTGGTAAATCATTTAATGCTAAATTAACTTTAATCTTAGATAAAGAAGCAGAAGTTATTTTCAATTCCCTAAATTCTAATTTAGCTCAAATATTAATAGTATCTAAATTAGAAATTACACTAGGTGATAAATTTGCTTGCATTGTAGAACCTTGTGAAGGTCATGTTTGTGAACGTTGTCGTATGATCGTTGATGAAGTAAATGAAGATGGAATTTGTAAGCGTTGTGCTGATATTGTAAGTGCATTATAATAGAAAACCTCAGTCTACTGAGGTTTTTTATTGCTAAAATTTTATTAGTATGCTATAGTATACTAAAGAGGCGATTTTATGAACGATAACGAAAAGAAGTTAGAAGAAATTGAAAAACAACTTGAAGAATTAGAAAAAGAAGATAGAAAATTTCATTATGAATATATATCACAAAAGAAATTTTTAGGACTTCCTTTAATGCATATAAATATTGGAAATGGCGATTTTAAAGCTAAAGGTATTTTAGCAATTGGAAATCAAGCAACTGGCATCTTATCAATAGGAGTATTGTCATACGGATTATTATCAATAGGAATATTTTCGGTGGGCTTAATTTCTTTAGGTATAATTGCCGTTGGTTTATTTGCGATGGCATTATTTTCATTGGGTATTGTAGCTATTGGAATATTTAGTATGGGAGTTTTAGCGGTTGGTCAATATGCTGTTGGACTATATGCAATTGGAGAAAATGCATACGCAAATTATGTTGCCTTAGGTGGTAAAAAAGCCTATGGTAAAGTTGCAGCCTGTAAAACAAGTGAAGTATATGGCGAAGTTAAATTTAGATATCCTAATAAAGCAATTAGTGAACAAACGATAAGTGCAAGCATTAGAAAATCTCCACTTGGTGTTTTCAATGAATTTATGATTTATATTTTTAAGAAAGTTTGTTATAAGTAAATACCTTGTTATCAAGGTATTTTTTTACGATAAATGGTCTATGATATTTTTGACATATAACCATAAATGTGATAAAATATGACATATGTATAATCGATTTGGAGGTTTTAAATTGGTATTTCGTTATTATTTTTTTAAAGAACAAGATAGAAACTATGATTTAGCAGATTTAATTGCTTTTTTTCAAGCTGTACCAAATATTTCATTAGAAAAAGTTGGTTCTGAAAGAAGAATGAATTACGTAAATGAAATGCTTGATTTTAAAGCTACATTCGTAATATCTGATAAATCTATTTTAAAATCAGCTAATCTTGTAAGTATTGATCCTAAATATTTAGATTTAAATATTTATGTTGAATTCAATTTATTATTAGCAAATTATAAAATAGAGTTAGTCGTTGATATTATTGAAAATTTGTGCAAAAGATTCAAATTTTGCGTTTATAATGAGGTTTTTGAAGATGTTTTACCTTTTAGAAGAATGCTTTTACTTAAAGCTTTTGAGAAAGTAAAAGAAGCTTATAAATCAAAGTATGAAGATGAAATTGCTGAATATAATAAACTTGAACCGATGGTTTTAAATTCAGTTTATAAATATTTAGAAAATAAAAGTAGTTTAAAAAATATATTTAAAGAGGATAAAATAGTTCCTCTAGATTATATATTTTATAAGAAACTTGGCTCTAGAAGAGCATATGTTGGTGTTAAATGGGATGGCTATACACCATTTATAATTCCTTCAAATGTTGATTTATTAGTTATATATGAAAATGGAAATAATAGATTCATTCATTATAAAGAATTTGAAGCAAAGATAATAAAAGTATTAAAGCCAGTTGAAAGTGATTTATTTGGTTTATGCTATATCACTTATAAAGATATGAAGAAAGTTAGAAAAGAATTAGTTAAGGGCAAATTTAGTGCAATTAATCAAAATGTTGAATTGATCCAAATCGATTTAAAACAAATTTTAGATATATAGGTGAGGAAAATGAAAGATTCAAAATATATAGACCACACAGTTTTAAAAGCTACTGCAACAAAAATAGATATTTTAAAACTATGTGATGAAGCAGTAAGATATGATTTTAAAAGTGTTTGCGTTAATCCATATTTTGTTCCGTATGCAAAAGAAGTTTTATATGGAAGTGATATTTTAATTTGTACAGTAATAGGATTTCCTTTAGGGGCAAATACAAAAGAAGTAAAAGCATTTGAAACTATAAAAGCTATTTCTGATGGGGCAGATGAAATAGATATGGTTATTAATATTGGAGAAGCAAAAGAACATAATTGGGATTATGTTTATGAAGATATAAAGTCAGTAGTAGATGCAGCCAATGGAGTTTTAGTTAAAGTAATTATTGAAACATGTTATTTAACTGATGAAGAAAAAATTGAAGCATGTAAATGTGCAGTAAAGGCGAATGCTGATTATGTGAAAACTTCTACAGGTTTTGGTAGTGGTGGTGCAACTGCAAAAGATATCAAGCTTATGCGTGATGTAGTAGGACCTGATATTGGTGTTAAAGCCTCAGGTGGTGTAAAGACCAAAGATGATTTTAAATTAATGATTGAAAATGGTGCAACAAGAATCGGAACAAGTAATGGTATATCTTTAATGGAGGATTCAAATGACAACAATTCCAACGCCGCATATTGAGGCAAATGAAAAAGCATTAATAGCGAAAACAGTATTAATGCCTGGTGATCCTTTAAGAGCTAAGTTTATTGCGGATACTTTTTTAAGCGATGTTATAACCTTTAATACAACTAGAAATATGTTTGGTTATACTGGATACTATAAAGGCAAAAAAATAAGCGTTATGGGTTCAGGTATGGGAATGGCTAGTATTGGCATATATTCTTATGAATTATATAACTTCTATGATGTAGAAAATATTGTGAGAATTGGTTCAGCAGGATCTTATAGTCCAAGACTTAATGTTTATGACGTTGTTTTAGTAACTGAAGCTTGGAGTGAATCAACTTTTGCGAAAGTTATGGGAAATATAAATAAAAAAATATTAAAGAGTAATACTAAGATAAACACTAAGTTAAAAAAAGCAGCATTGAAACTTGGAATTGAAATGAAAGAAGCAAGAATTCATTCATCGGATGTTTTTTATCACACTGATTCATTTTCATGGGAACAAACAAGAGATAAATATGGTGTTGAGGCTGTTGAAATGGAATCATTTGCACTATTTGCAAATGCAATGATATCAAAGAAAAATGCATCTTGTATTTTAACAATTTCTGATTCGTTTATTACACATGAGATTACATCTTCTTTAGAAAGACAAAATGCCTTTACAAATATGATGGAAATTGCATTGTCTTTAGCAGCAAAAGAATAAATAAAAAAGGGACCATTGGTCCCTAATTTTTTAAGGAGAATTTATTAATGTTATTACTTAATACACAAAAATATAATCGTATAACTTATAGATATTATATTTTTGAAGATACAGAACTAAAAAGTTCTACATATAATTATGCTTTAGCTTATATTTTAGGTTATAGTACGGATAAATATAAAACTAGTGAGATATTTAATCAAGCACTTATAGCATTATATGATGCTTCATTAAAGATAACTTTTAATCGTGTTGGAGAATTAAGTTATTTATTATTTGAATTTTCTTTTTTAAATCCTAAATTACTTAATGATAAAGAATATACATTAAAAGTTATGTATGATGAATTTATGGATATCATATTTAAACCAAAAGTAAAAGAAGATGCTTTTAGTATGGAAAATTTTAAAAGATATAAAAATGAAGTTAAAAATGATTTGTTAATGGTTTTAGAAAATCCAGCTAAACTATCAATAAGAAGAGCATATATGCAATTTTTTAAAGATACAAATGCCTCAATATTAGCGCCTGGTGATGAAAAAATTATTAAAAAAATAACTTCAAAAAATTTATATTCACATTATAAAGAAATGTTAAAAAAAGAATCTTTATTTGTGGTTTGTGGGGATGTTTTAGAAAGTGATTTTGATTTTGTACCTAAATATGAATATACATTTAGTAAAATAGATCATTTTATAAAAGAACGTTTTATCAAAGAGGAAACTAAGGTAATTGAAAAATCTAATACAAAACAAACGCGATTAGTAATTATATATGACTATGAAGAATTTCATAAAGATCGTATGTTATATGCATGTCAAATTTTTAATGGAATATTTGGAGGAGAAGTATCATCTAAACTATTTAAACGTATTAGAGAAGAATTGAGTCTTTGTTATTCTATTCATTCATTTTATGATACTCAAGCTAGTGTATTTAGTGTGATGTGTGGTATTGATAAATCAAATATTAATAAAGTTATCTTAGAGATAGATAATGAATTATCTAATATAATTAATGGCGATTTTAGTGATTTAGATATAGATAATAATAAATTGATTATTAAAAACCAATTATTAAAGCTAGAAGATCAAATGAATTCTATAATATCACATGAAATAACGTATTTATTAATAGATGACGAAAGATTTGATATCGAAAAAGAAATCGAATTAGTGGATTCAATAAATAAAGAAGATATTATAAAAATAGCATCTACACTTCATAATAAATTTACTTATATCTTAGAAAATGATGGTGAAGCTCATGAATAAAATAGTTAATTTAGGAGTTTTAGAAACTGTTTTAAGTAATGGTTTAAAAGTTATTCATATAATAAAGAAAGATTTTAAATCAAAATATGTTTCATTAACTGTCAATAGTGGGGCAAACCATAATAATTTTATTATGGATAATAAAGAATATCATCTACCTAGTGGTATTGCCCACTTTTTAGAACACAAAATATTTTTAAATGAAGATAATACTGATGCATTTACTAAGTTATCAAATATGGGAGTTGATGCGAACGCAATGACGTCTGCTGATGATACAACATATTATTTCATCACAACTTCAGATTTATATAAACCTTTAGAAATATTTATTAATTTCTTATCAACTCCATATTTTCCAAAAGATAAAGTTGAAAGTGAAAAAGGAATTATTGTATCAGAAATAAGAATGACTAAAGATAATGAAATGGGAAATTTATATCGTGAAATAAAAAGGTATTTATATCCAAATTCAGTTTTTAAAGATGATATTGCCGGAACAGAAACTGATGTTAATAATACAACATCTAAAGATTTAGAGCTTTATTATGAAGCAAATTATCGTTATGATAATATGTTAATGGTTATTATCGGTGATTATGATATTGAAAAAACTAATGATTTTTTAGAATCTGAATTTGCTAAATATCCTAAAGAAAAAAAAGATGTTAAATATATTTATGGTTTAAAAGATAGTAAAATTAAAAAACAAGAAGTGACAATAAGAGGAAATGTAAGTATAGAAAAATTTGCCTTAGGATTTAGACTTAATGAAATTCCTGATACATTTGAAGGGGAAATTTATGCTAGAAAAATTCAAATATTATTTGATTTATTATTTTCCGAGCAAACACCTACATTTGTAAAATTATTAAATAAAGGTTTAATTACAGATGATTTTACGGCCTTTTTAGATTCAGGAAGTGAATATGCCTTTATATTAATTATTTCTTCATCTTTTGATACACTAAAAAGTAAAGATGCAATCTTTAATATTTTAAATAAAAAAGATATAAAAGCATTGGATGAAGAATTATTTATTAAAATGAAAAAATCTACAATAGGTAATTATTATTTATCTCTTGATAAATTCTCAACTTTAGCCAGTAATGTGACGGAGTATAGTTTAAGAGGTATCAACTATTTTGATAAGATCAAAATTGAAGATTCTATATCGTTTAAGGATATTGTTGAATTATATCAAAATATAGATTTAAATAATTTTGTTTTTGTTAGAAATATCAAAAAATAGCTCATATTTACTCTAACTTTATAAAATAAAAGATAGACGCATTATTATGTCTATCTTTTATTATCTTTTAAATTATACTTTTCTAAAATTTAATTGAGAAAATAGTATTTAGCTTTAAAAACCTGATTTTAATTTACTTATCATTAATTATATAATCTCTTATAGATAGGAGGTAAAAATGTATAATTATATCATGTTAATTGGTCGCATTGCTAATGATATTGAATTAAAAGCAACTGAAACTAAAAAAAGTGTTATTAATCTTGTTTTAGCAGTCTCACGCCCCTTTAAAAATCAAGAAGGACTTTATGAAACGGATTTTATTAGAGTTACATTGTGGGAGCAAGTAGCTGAGATAACTTCTGAATACTGCAAAAAGGGTTCCATGGTTGCTGTTAAAGGAAGAGTAGGAACAAGAAAAGAAACATTAGAATCAGGAGTAATTATTAATGTCAATGAAATTATTGGTGATAAGATTGTTTTCCTAAATTCCAAAGATAGTTATAATTTAGAGTAAAAAGGAATGCTTAGGCATTCTTTTATTAATTTATGTTATAATAGTAATGAGGTCAAATTTATGATATATACACTTTTGGATTTCTTAATAATAGGAGTTTGTGCTTTATTAATTATACTTTTATTTTTTATGTATAAATTTTATAAAGCAAAGAAGAAAAAATAAATTGTAATCGCATAAATTTATTGTATAATATAAAAGAATGGAGTTGATTTTATGCTAAATCCGATTAAAAATTATAAATGGTGGATCAAAATATTTGCCGCAGCATTACTTTTAGTTGTTGGTCTTTGGGTCCTTTTAGATAAAGAATTTGGGGGTAGCTTAGTTGTTGCCTTTACAGGTGCCGCAGTTATTATTTTTGCGTTAATTAGAGTTGTTGCTTTAATTAGGACAATGAAAACAAGAAATGGTAGATTAGTTACTTTAGGAGAAATAACTTTATTTGTTATACTTGGTGCTATAATGCTTGCCGGGGGAATCTTTTTAAAATCTGATCCAGAACATTTTTTAGCAACATTAGTTAATGATTATTATAAATATTTCTTAGGTGGCGTATTGTATTTACGTGCTGTTTCATATTTTATCACTACAGTTTTATGTAAGGAAGAAACTAATAAGACTTTATTTTGGACTCATATCGCAACGATTACTCTAAGTTGTGTAATTTTATCATTAGATAATTTCACTGCTAAGGATTTATCAATTGTAGTTGCTATATTAGCGTTGATATGTTCAACTGGTTTAATAATTGAAGGCGGATTCAATTATTATAGATACCGTCAAAATATTTCTAAAAAAGAAGAAGTTAAAAAAGAAAAGAAAAAGAGCAAAGACGCTCCTGCAAAAGATGATGGTAAAATTATTAATGATGAAACGCCAATTATTAATGAAGTACCAACTGATGATAGACCATATGTAAATTAAAATAATCCCTTATCAACTTGATAAGGGATTATTTCTTTATAAGTCTAACGAAAATTCTATTATTTTCTTTAATAATTCAACTGATTTTTCCAACTCATCAATAACTAAATATTCATATCTAGAATGAAAATTATATCCACCTGCTCCTAAGTTTGGGCATGGTAGACCATTATAAGTAAGTCTAGCTCCATCAGTACCACCCCTAATTGGGTTAGAAATAGGATTAATATCAAGTGATTTTAAAGCTTTGTAGGCCAGTTCGACAACATACATAGAGTCCTTTAAATATTCTTTCATGTTTTTATATTGTTCTTTAAATATGAAGTTAAATTTAGCGGTTGGATATTTATTTTTAATATAATTTTCAATATTTTTAAAATCATTTATTTGCTTATTTAATAATTCTTTATCATGATTTCTTATTATATATTCCATTTTTGCATTATCAACACTACCATTTAAATCTGTTAAATGATTAAACCCCTCAAATCCACTTGTTAAGGCTGGATCACAAGATCTTGGTAGCATAGAATGAATTTCCATTGCTAAATGGAGTGCATTTATCATTTTATCTTTAGCACTACCAGGATGAATGCTAACACCTTCAATATAAATCTCTAAACTATAAGCATTAAAATTTTCATACTCAACCTCACAAATACTTCCACCATCAATTGTATAAGCGAAATCTGCACCAAATTCTTTAAGATCAAAGTGATCAGTGCCGCATCCGATTTCTTCATCAGGAGTAAAAGCAATTTTAATATCTCCATGTTTAAAATCAGGAGTATTTACTAAAAATTCTATTAATTCCATTATTGAAGCTACACCGGCTTTATCGTCGGCGCCTAAAAGAGTAGAACCATCTGTTACAATTAAATCTTTTCCAATGTGATTAAGCAAAGCTGGATATTCTTTTGTAGACATTATATATTTATTATTTTCATCTAAAGAGAAATCAAGTCCATCATATTTTTTTATAATTTTTGGATTAACATTATGCCCACTTACATCGCTTGCTGTATCTAAATGGGCAATAAAGCCAATAGATGGAGCATTAAAATTAATATTTTTCGTAATATTGGCATAGACGATTCCATATTCATTTATATAGGCATTATCTATTCCCATTTTTTTAAGAACTGATACTAAGTGATTTCCTAAAATAATTTGACCATTCGTTGATGGAACAGATTTAGATGAATTATTTGATTCAGTATCAAATTTTACATATTCAATAAACTTATTCACTATATTACTCATAAAAACACCTCTTTAATATTTTACCACTTGTTAGTAATGTTTACAAATAATAAACATAAATGCTTAAAGTTTTTTACTTTACAAGACTGATTTTTATGATATAATAATAATGTCGTAAAAAAATTAATAATAGGATTTTGGAGATAAAAGTATTGGAGGAGCAGAAATCCAACGTTAAATCGTTACTCCGTCTGCGTTTTAGATATGATAACTGAAAAATTAGCAAAAAGTCGTATGAAAGTGGTTTTTGATGTAACTAAGGATGAGTTTGAAACTGCTTTAGACAAAGCTTTTATTAAATGTAATGAAAAAGTAACTCTAAAGGGATTTAGAAAAGGTAAAGCACCACGTACTGCTTATGAAGCAATGTATGGAGTTGAATCTTTATTTGATGAAGCTTTAGATGCTATTTTAAATGAAAAAGTGCAACAAGTTTATGCTGATGAAAAAATCGCTAATGAAATTTGTGGGAAATTTGAACCAAATATTGAAACTGGTGAAGAAAAATTCGAAAGAGGTAAAGATTTTAAAGTATCTTTAACTTTTGATGTATATCCTGAAGTTTCTTTAGGACAATATAAAGGTGTAGAAGTTAAAAAAGCAAATCCAGAAGCTACAGCTGTTGAAATTGATGCTAAAATCGAAGAATTAAGAAATAAGAATGCTTCTTTATCAACTAAAGAACCACAAATTATTGATTCTGGTGATACAGCAATTTTTGATTTTGAAGGAAGCGTTAATGGTGTTAAATTTGAAGGTGGAACAGCTGAAAACTATGAATTAGTTATCGGTTCTAATCAATTTATCCCTGGATTTGAAGATCAAATGTTAGGAATGAATGCTGGCGATGTTAAAGATATTAAAGTAACATTCCCTGAAAACTATCAAGCTGCTGATTTAGCTGGAAAAGAAGCAGTATTTAAAGTTTCTGTTCATGAAGTAAAAGAAAAGAAATTACCATTATTAGATGATGAATATGTAAAATCATTAAATATTGAAAATGTAAGTAATGTAGAAGAATTAAAAGCAAATAAAAAAGCTGAAATTGAATCTACAAAAGCTCAAAGCGAAAAAGATCGTCAAGTAGATGCTATTATTAACAATATATTAGACAATTCAGTTGTTGAAATGCCTCAATCTTTAATTGACCAAAGAGTTGAACAAATTCGTTCTCAATATATAAACCAAGCTAAAATGTACAATATACCATTTGATACATTCTTAGGTTTAATGAATATTACAAAAGAAAAATTTGATGAAGATACTTTAACTCAAGGAACTCGTCAAGCATTATTTAATGTTGTAATTACAAAATTAATTGAAGTTGAAAATTTAGCTCCAACTAAAGAAGAATTAGAAGCAAAAGCTTTAGAAATGAGCGCAAATTCTAAACAAACTAAAGAAGAATTATTAAACAAAAATGTACAAAGCTATTATTCAGAAATAGCTTATGCAAAAGTTATTGAATTCTTATTAGCAAATGCAAAAATGATTTAATTAATATAACTCCCAGCTTTGGGGGTTATTTTTTTAAAATATGGGTAAAATATGGAGAAGTTGTGAAAAATTACTTCTTTTTGGCAAACCTGTTGCAAAAGTGCCAATTATGTAGTAAAATTATAATGCTTACTAAAATAAGCGAAAGGAATGGTGATTTTTATGCAAGATATTTTCGATAACGAATTACCTGCTATTGCTGTACGTGGAATAATACCGCTGCCTAATAATGAATTTAGAATAGAAGTTGGGCGTGATATTTCAATTAAAGCGATGGAAATTGCAGAAAAGAAATTTGATAGTAACATTTTACTATTAATCCAAAAGAATCCGTTAGATATAGATGTTAATATAGATTCAATTGAAGAAATTGGTGTTTTAGCCAATATTTCGATTAAATTGAAATTACCTAATAATAGTTTTAAAGTGAAATTTAAAGTTTTAGATAGAGTTAAACTAATAAGTTTTACCCAAGAAAAACCATATTTAATGGCTCAATATGTAAAGGTTAATACAATTATAAAGTCTGATACTGAAGAACTTGCTTTAGTACGACAAGTAGTACAAGCAGTTGTTGATAAACAAAATGCTATTGTTGTAAATCAAGAAGAGGTTTCAAAAATTGTTCAATCTGGTGTAACTTCCGATGTTATTTCGGATGTTATTGCATTTAATTTAAAATCAAATCAAAACAAATATAAATATTTGAAAACTTTGGAACTTGAAAAAAGATTAGAATTCATTTTAGAAGATATTCAAACTGAAAAACAAATCGTTGAATTAGAAAACAAAATAAATGCTGAGGTTAAAAAATCTATTGATGAATCTCAAAAAGAATATTATTTACGTGAAAAAATGAAAGCTATTCAAACTGAACTTGGTGATAAGGCCAAACAAGATGAAGAAATTGAAAAGCTTCGAAAAGCTATTGAAGATGCAAAAATGCCAGAATCAATGTATAAGAAAGCGATGCAAGAATTATCACGTTACCAAAGCACTAATAGTCAAATGGCTGAATCTAGTACAATTAGAAATTATTTAGATTTTATTACATCTCTTCCATGGGATAATCACTCTAAAGACATTGATGACCTTAATAAGGTAGCTGAAGTTTTAAATAAAAATCATTATGGTCTAGATAAAGTAAAAGATCGTATAATTGAATATTTAGCAGTTAAAACAATGACTAAAAAAACGCCAAGAACTATTTTATGCTTTGCAGGTCCTCCAGGAGTTGGTAAGACATCTTTAGGTAAAAGTATTGCTGATGCCTTAGGACGTCAATTCGTAAAATCGTCTTTAGGTGGTGTATCTGATGAAGCCGAAATTAGAGGACACAGAAGAACCTATATTGGAGCATTACCTGGAAGAATATTAAAAGGCTTAAAAGATGCAAAAACATCAAATCCAGTTTTCTTGCTTGATGAAATAGATAAAATGGCTTCAAATTATAGAGGAGATCCTGCAAGTGCAATGCTTGAAGTATTAGACCCTGAACAAAATAGTCAATTTTCTGATAATTATTTAGAAGAACCGTATGATTTAAGTCAAGTACTATTTATAACTACTGCAAATGATTTATCAAATATTCCAGCTCCACTACGTGATCGTATGGAAATTATTGAATTATCAAGCTACACTGAATTTGAAAAATTTAATATTGCAAAAAATCATTTAATAAGCCGTGAACTTGAAAACCATGGTTTAAATAGTGAACAATTGATTATTAATGATGATGTTTTATATGCGATAATTCAAAACTTTACTCGTGAAGCAGGAGTTCGTGAACTTGATCGATTAATTGCGACTATTTGTCGTAAAGCAGTTAAAGAAATATTGATGAATAAAAAAGACCAAGTTGTTGTTACATCTGATAATATTACAGCATATTTAGGAAAAGTTAAATTTTTCAATAATTTAAATCGTAATCAAAATCAAGTAGGTATTGTTACTGGTTTAGCATATACCCAATTTGGTGGAGACACACTTGATATTGAAGTAACTTATTACCCAGGTAAGGGTGGATTAGTTTTAACCGGAAAACTTGGCGATGTTATGAAAGAAAGTGCTCAAGCAGCGTTGTCATTTGTAAAAGCTCACCACAATGATTTTGGAATTAATTCAAATATTTTCTCTGAAAATGATATCCATGTCCATGTTCCTGAAGGTGCAGTTCCAAAAGATGGTCCATCTGCTGGGGTGACTTTAACTACAGCTATCGTAAGTGCTTTAACTGGTAAATCAGTTGATTCACATATTGGTATGACTGGTGAAGTTACATTAAGAGGTGCAGTTCTTCCAATTGGAGGATTAAAAGAAAAAGCTATTGCTGCCCACAGAAGTGGACTTACAACTATTCTTATTCCAAAGGAAAATGAGAATGATATTGATGATATTCCAGCTGAGGTACGTGAACATTTAACGATCATCCCAGTTTCAAATGTTATGGATGTTATTTCTCATACAATAAAATAGTTAAGAAATAGGAAATTAATTTTCCTATTTTTTTTATATGTATTTTTATGATAAAATAAGTTAATAAAAAAATTACAAAAATTATTCTTGACTCTCCTCTAAGAGGATAGTGTATAAATATAATTGGAAGGTGACTTTATGATAAAAATTGGACAATTTTCAAAGTTAACACAAACAACAATCAAAACATTAAGGTATTATGAGCAAGAAGGATTATTAATCCCCTTTTATATTGACGAATATAATGGATATCGCTATTATGAAACTTCACAACTTACAGAATTTAGTAAGATTATATCACTTAGACAATTAGGCCTATCTATTGATGATATAAAAAATATACTCTTAGGTGCTGATGTGTTTGAATACTTAGAAAGAAGAGAAAATGAAATAAAAAATAATATTAATGAAGAAGAAAGTCAACTTACCAGAATAAAACTATTAAAAAATAAGGAGAATAAGAAAATGGATTACGAAGTAGTAATAAAAGATATACCAGAATATATTGTATTTTATAAAGAAGGCGTTATTGATAAATACGAAGATGTTGGGACATTTGTCTTAGAAGCAGGAGAACAAGTAAGAATTTCTAATCCTAATTTAAAATGTATTAATCCAGATTATTGTTTCATGGAATATTTGGATAAAGAATATAGAGAAAGTAAGATTAAAGCTCGTTATTCTCAAGCGGTAGAAACAATTGGTATTGAAACAAATGATATCAAATTTAAAAAACTTAATAAAGTAACGGTCGCATCAATTTATCATAAAGGAGCATATTCAAATTTTAGAGACTCATATGGTTTTATTATGAAATGGATTGAAGACCATGGCTATGTAATGAGTGATTTTTCAAGAGAATCATATATAGATGGCATTTGGAATAAAGAAGATGTTAACGATTGGTTAACTGAAATTCAAGTACCAATTACTAAAAAGTAAATAGTTTATTTTTTTAAAAGAAGGATTATCATTTTTGATAATTCTTTTTATGTTATAATCAGTTAAGAGGTGATTTTATGAGTATTATAGATAAAGTATTTAAATTATATAAAAGATCAAGCAAAGTTGTTTTAAGCGCAATTGATCAAGATGGTTATCCTTATACCAAAGTAGTTTTAAATGTCAAACATAAAAATAATATTAATGAAATGTATTTTACAACAAATACGTCATCAACTTTTGTTAATTTAATAAACCTAAATAATAAAACATCAATATATTTTTATAATCAATTTTTATTTAAAGGTTGTTATATGAAAGGTGAGATATGCGTATGTAATGATTTAGAAATAAAAAAGAAATATTGGAGAAACGCTTATAAAAATGCATATCCACAAAAATCATATAAGGATCCTGATTTTTGTGTCTTAAAGTTTATCCCAATAAGCGGCAACTATTATTTTATGTATAAAAAAACTAATTTTAATATTAATAATTGATACCAAATTATCTAATTTGGTATTTTTTGTAAAAAAAGTTTTTTTATATTCAAAATATGCTTTTTTTTGATATAATAGATTTATTAATAGTTTTTAAAGGTTTTATAAAAATTATTAATATATAAATTATTAATTATAATGACAAGGACAGGTATTTTATATGATTATAAGTGTATGTATTGGCTCAAGTTGCCATTTAAAAGGATCATATGATGTTATAAAAAAATTTGAACGTATAATAGAAGAAAACAATCTTTCTAAAGAAATTAAATTATGTGGAGCTTTTTGTCTTGGAAAATGCGGCCCAAAAGTTACAGTAAAAATAAATGATGATTTTTATTTCTTATCAGCTAATGATGATTTAAAAACAATAATTGATGAAAAGTTAAAAGAAGAATAAGCCTATGAAATTAATTAAATCTTTAAGTAATAATTGTAAAAATTGTTATAAGTGCTTACGTCAATGTAGCGTAAAAGCAATAAGTTATACAAATGATAAAGCGAGAGTTATTGAAGATGCTTGTATTTTATGTGGGCATTGTGCTTTAATTTGCCCCCAAAATGCTCAAGTAATGATTAATGACTATGATACTTTAAAAGGATTATTAAACAGTGGTAAGAAGGTTATTGCTAGTGTTGCTCCTTCATTTATTGCTGATTTTGATGTTAATAGTTTTGAAAAATTTAGAAAAATGCTTATAAAAGCAGGTTTTTTTGATGCATTTGAAACTATAATTGGCGCAAGATTAGTTAATCAAGAATATGAGAAAATCATGGCAAATAGTGATGAATTATTATTATCATCGGCTTGCCCTGTTGCGATAAATTATATCCATAAATACTATCCAAGTTTAAATAAATATTTAGCCAATGTATTAAGTCCAATGGTAGCTCATGCTAAGATTATAAAAAATGATTTTAAAGATTCTTTAGTGGTTTTTATTGGCCCGTGCTTAGCAAAAAAGGATGAAGTAAAATGGGAGGATAAGATAGTAGATTTAGCTATTACTTTTGAGGAGTTAGATTTATTATTTAAGGATTTAAATATTTATGAAAAACATTTTGATGAAACAATTATAAATAATGAATCAGATAATATCAGATTATATCCTCAAAGCAATGGGGTTGTGAATTCATTAAATAATAAAAACAAAGATTTTACTTATTTAAGCATTGATGGTTTAGAAAATTTAAAGCAATTTTTTGAAGAAATAGAAAAGAAAGAATTAAAAAATACTTTTATAGAAATTTCAGCGTGCAAGGGGTCATGCCTTAATGGACCTTGTAGGATAAATAAAAATCAAGTACAAACTTCTAAAATTAAATTAAACAAATATGTATCTAATAATACTTATATTGATAATAAGTTATATAGTATTGATTTACAAAGAACTTTTAATATTATGCCTTATAAGAAAATTATTCCTTCTGAATATGAACTTAGAGAAATATTAAAACAAATCGGTAAAACAACTTCCAAGGATGAATTGAATTGTGGAGCTTGCGGATTCAATACATGTCGAGAAAAAGCTTTAGCGGTATATAATCAAAATGCTGAATTATCAATGTGCTTACCATATATGAAGCAAAGAGCGGAAACAGTTTCTTGGGAAATCATAAATAATAGTCCAAATGGTATTGTGGCTTTTGACAGCGATCTAGTTTTACAAAAATTAAACCCTAAAGCATATGCATATTTTGATATACCATATAATCTTAAAACGGAAGAGATAAACTGTAAAGAATATATTGATTTGTTTGACTATGAATTAATGATTGCTGGGGCCTGTGAGCCAACAATTAAAAAGAAAATATATATTGAAAGAACTAATAAAACTTTAGATGTCGCGATTGTATATGTTAAAGAATTAAACTTCATATTTGGATTTTATATGGATGTTACAGAAGAAGAAGAAAAAGAAAAATTCTTAACTGGAGTTAGGTATAACACTATTAATGTTGCGAACGAATTAATTGATAAACAAATGCGTTCAGTACAAGAAATTGCTTCACTTCTTGGTGAAACAGTTGCCGAAACAAAAATTGCTTTAACAAATTTGAAAAAGGCAATGGAAGATCAAGATGAGTAAAGAATTATTTTATGATTCATTATATACTTCTTTAAACCATAAAGGTGAAGAACTATGTGGTGATAAAGTTGAAATTATTAAAACTCCAAACTCTATTACAATGGTATTAGCTGATGGACTTGGTAGCGGAGTAAAAGCAAATATACTCGCAACACTTACCTCAAAAATAGTTTGTACAATGCTTTCAAATGGTGTTTCTATTGAAGAATGTATGAATACAATTATGAAAACTTTGCCAGTATGTAAAGTAAGACATGTTGCATATTCAACTTTTAGTATCGCTCAAATTATTGATAATCAATGTATTCTAATCCAATATGATAATCCAAGAACACTTGTTTTTAGAAATGGTGTGAACTATGATTATCCTTATATAGTGCGAAAAATCGACGGTAAAGAAATTATTGAAAGTCACTTTGAAATAAAACCAGAAGATTCAATTTTCTTATTTAGTGATGGTGTAATCCACGCCGGAGTTGGCAAGTTTTTCAATTTTGGTTGGACTCTTGATGAAGTAAAAAAACATATTGAAATATTTTATAAAGATAACTATAATGCTAAAGCATTATCGTCACTTGTCGCAAAAGCATGTAATGATTTATATGATAGTGAACCAGGTGATGATACATCTGTTGGAGTTGTTAAAATAAAAGAAAAAGAAATTGTTTCTTTAATGATTGGACCTCCAGTTGATATGAGCTTAGATGATGAAATGTGTGAAAAATTTTTATCAACAAAAGGTTATCACATTACATGTGGTGGATCAACTGCTCATGTTGTTAGTAGATATCTAAAAACTGATATTATTACAAATATAGAATATCATGATATAGATATTCCACCTACAGCATATATGGATGGAATTGATCTTGTTACAGAAGGAGTGCTTACGCTTCACAAAGTACATGCACTATTAAAAGAATTAAATGATGTTGGATGTATTGATTATGACTATTCAAATAAACTTGATGGAGCATCATTAATAATTAAATTTCTTTTAGAAAAATCAACAACGATTAATTTTTTTATTGGAAGAGCACTTAATCCTGCTCACCAAAAATACGATTTTCCAATAAATTTTAATTCAAAGTTTCAAATGATTCAAGAAATAATGGATGAATTAAAAAAATTTGGAAGAGATGTTTTTGTTAACTATTTCTAATAAAAGAATATAACATATTAAAATAATAGAAAAGGTGATATTATGATCGATACTAGATTAAATACTCTTCTTACCTTAGTAGAGTTAAAAAGTTATACGAAAACTGCGGATGCGTTATTTATTACCCAACCAGCAGTAACTCATCATATAAAATCTATTGAAAAAGAGAATAACATTAAATTATTTTCTAATCCAAAAACATTTAAATTATCATTAAGTGGACAAATAATTCATGATTATGCATTAAAGAGTAAAGAACAATATAATCAATTAAAATTGGCTTTAGAAATTAATGTTGCACCTAAAAGAGTTCTAAACTTTGCAGTAACTAGTCAAATTGCTTCAAGCTTCATTAAACCGGTTATCACAAATTGGGCAAGCATTCACTCTAAGGATCAGATTATAATGAGCGTTGATAATTTTAATAATATAGTTGATAAAATATCAGATGGAGCAATTGATTTTGCGATTATTGATCAGAATTTTGATAAGCATAAATATGAGCATTATCAATTATTTAAATCAAGTATAATCTTAGTTGTTAGTCCAAAACACCATTTATCTCATAAACAAAAAATGCGTGTTGATGCTTTAAAGGAAGAAAATCTAATTATAGATGTTAATAGTAGTGGTTTAAGAAAAGTCGTAGAAGCTGGACTAATGAATAAAAATATTTTATTATCATCTTTTAATAATATTATGGAAATATCTGATCCACAAATAGTAAAAACTATGTTAATTAATGGCTTAGGTATTGGATTTGTATATATGTCAGCTGTAATTGATGAAATAAATGAGGGGACTTTAAAACAAATTGAATTATTTGATTTAGATCTAAAACAAGAATTTTATTTAGTTGGAAGTAAAGATAGTTTAACTAAATCACGTTTCCATGATATAGCTGAAGAAATGATTGAATTAAATAGGGAGTATATGATAAAATAATATGCTAGATATTTTATATGAAGATAATCATTTAATAGTTTGTTACAAACCAAAAGGATTATTAAGTCAACCTGATATATCTGATGAAATAGATATCACCAAGTTATTAAAAGATTATATTAAAGAAAAATATAATAAGCCAGGAAATGTCTATCTTGGTAATGTCCATAGGTTAGACAGAAATACTGAAGGCGTAATGGTATTTACTAAAACATCCAAAGCTGCCGCTCGATTATCAGAGGATATAAAGAATCATACTTTTAAAAAAGAATATCTTGCAGTAGTTGAAGGTAGTGTTCAAAATAAGAAAGATACATTAATAGATTATCTAAAAAAAGATGAAAAACTATTAAAATCAATTATTACAAATAATAAATCAGATCAAGAAGCAATTCTAAATTATGAAGTTATAGATTATACTAAAGTTGATAATAGAGAAACAACCTTAGTAAAAATAGAATTAAAAACTGGAAGATTTCATCAAATAAGAGTTCAAATGTCCAATATAGGACATCCTTTATATAATGATAATAAATATGGTGCCAAAGGTAGTCAGTTACATGAATTACCACTTCAAGCTTATAAGTTAACATTTTATCACCCTGTTACTAAAGAAGTAATGTCTTTTTCTAAAGTTAATTATGATTATGTATTTAAGTATTATAAAGATATAATAAATAAAAAAATATAACCTTAAAGGCTGATTATGGTGATACATATGAAGTAAGAAGTAAAGTATATCTAGTGTTGAATCAATAGGACAATGCGTTGGAAGATATTAATAATTAAATTGATTTAGAAAAAATAATGGAAATGCTTGTAATAGCAAATTAAAAGGATAGCAATTAAATTGCCATCCTTTTTTGTATTCTTTACTTTTTTCCTAAAACTAATTTTTCTAATTCTTCAACAGATAAGTCATCTTTAGCTTTTTTCTTTTTTTCTTCTTTTACTAAATCATCTTTCTTTTTTTCATCTTCTTTAGAATTTTCATTAAATTCAATATATTTAGAAGTATAAAATAAGATTCTTTTTGCAATAGTAATAAATGAATTAGCAGTTAAAGCTAAATCAAGTGATAAATTCATTAATGATTCAACGTCATTTGGTTTAATGTCTTTTAAGATATCTTCAGTAAATTTAACAGCTTCATTAGTTTTCTTTGCATGAAGGTCGTTAAATGACTTAAATATATCGCTATGAGTATTATTTAAATAACGTCTTTCAATTAATTCTTTGACTTCAGCAATTGATAAAACTTGTTTTAAAACACAAACTTCTTCAATTAATGATAAATGCTCGCGATTATATCTTTTTTGAATAGGTGCAGGAATTACATTACCCTTAACATAATTATTAATCATAGAAGAAGTAATTTGTTTATCAAGTGAAGATGTCGCAAAAATATTTAATTGTCTTTCTAGATATGTTACAACTTGATCCATGTATAAGTCAATATCAGGAAAATTTTCATATTCCTGAAATTTAAATTGATCTAATTCTTTTAACCAAAGCGCTATTGTCTTATTAACGTTTTCCATTATTTAGACCCCCAGTAATTTTTATTGAAATTATAACATATTTTATTAAAAATTACAATTGTTTTTTTAATGATAGTTGACAAAGTTGTTGAAAAGTGATAAACTAGTTTTATAAACTAGATGAAAGGATTGTTGGTGATAATATGAAGAAGAAAATATTAGTCTGGGGTGGAAAGCTACTTCAAGGATTTATATACGATAATAAAACAGAAGAAATAAGTCAAAATGCCCATGATTGCTTGTCTAAAGTTACAAAAAAATATGAAATAATTAATTATTCAATGAAGGATATAACGGCACTTAAAGTATTGGGCTATTTAGAAAAATCGATTGAAATAGAAGAGGATATTACCTGTTCTTTACTTCAATTAGGAGATAATGAATTCTTTAGTTTATTAGAATTTTCCAAGATTAATAATTCAACTTTATTGTTAGTAATTGATAAGTTTATAAAAGAATATGAAGAGATATTAACTGTCTTAGAGTCTAAGAATATTATTCCAATAATAATGACATTATCAGTTTATAATTTTAAACAATTAGCTTTGACCTCTAATTTAAGTATTGAAAATATTGAAAGAATATATAACTTATTTAATAAGAGTATCATAAAATTATCTAGTAAAAATGATCGTATACTGATTAATAATTATAAGATATTAAAGAAATGTGATATTAATGAAATTATTGCCAATGATGGAATTTCTTTAAATGAAACAGCTCATAATATTTTAGGTGAAGCATTAAAAAGAGAACTAAATCATTCTAATTAAATAATAAAAACACCATCAGGTTCATATAATGAATTGGGTGGTGTTTTATTATGAACAAAAATGAGCCAATATTATTTATCGATTCAGTTAGTATTAATAAAGAAGGCAGAGAAAATCAAGAGACATATGATTCAAGAAATCCTTGTGCAAAGAAAAATGTAAAACATCGAATAATTGATTTATCTGCAATGCTTATTTATCAAATAAAGGTTTATTGTGAAATAAAAACGCGAAATCGATCTTATATGGGGTATGTAAAAGAAGTAACAAATCAATCTATTATTTTAGAGCAAAATAAAGAAGTAGAAGAAATTAAAATATTTGACATCGAATCTATAAATATTTTAAAAATCTAACTACACATTTCAACCGTGATTGGTTGGAAACACTCAATTGCAATTACAGAACATAAATCTAAAATACATGTTTGATTTGTTGCGCTTAAACAATTATTTTCTTTATCGTTTGTTAGGCAGCGTAAAGTTACATATCTATTATCGGCTAATGATTCAAGTCTAAAAAATGTTGTAGTTGCACCACTTGTATCTAAAAAACAAGAGAATGGTTGACAACAATTTAAGAATAGTGCTACAGGAATTGTATTATTGCAATAGTTTAATAAACAAGCATTACATCCAATACATGTGGTAGTTGCACTTACATTCTCAACTTCTTTTTGTAATGCTAAAATTCTTTTAACTGTATCAATGATTTTATTAGAGCCTTCATTAGAGCATGATGCAGAGGCATTTCTTTGGCATCTTACGTTATCTTCGACCATAAAAGTCACCTCCTACAGTTAATGTATGACGTGACTTTTTATTTTGTCACTATATCTAAGTTAAAAAAAAGATAATTTATGTTATATTTTATATAAAAATTATCTAATTCTTGATTAAAGGCTCGAAAACAAGTATAATAGTTATAGGTGATTTTATGAATGGATTAAGCGATTTTAATGGTAGTTTGAATTTATGGTTTTTTGTTGTTTTGGGTATTGTAATACTTTTCTTTATTATTTCAATGTTGATTTTTTTATTTTACATAATTAATCGTCAAAAAGGTAGAACAAATAAAATAATTATTGATAATGATTACATTGAAAGCATTATTAATTCCTTGGGTGGAATACCAAATATAAAAAAAGTTGAAATAGAAAATACAAGACTAAAATTTGAATTAAATGATGTTGAAAATGCTGATTTGGACATGCTTAATGAAATAGCTTCTAATGGAGTATTTGTATCAGCAAATAAAATTAAAGTTTTATTTAAATATGAGTCTTTTAAAATTAAAGAAGCGATTGAAAACAAAATAAAGTAGGTGTTATATTGATACAAAAAAAATATGAAATAATTTCTGAAAAGGGGCTGCATGCAAAAGTTGCAGTAGAATTAGTGGAAGAAGCCGCAAAATATGTTTGTACAGTTAGACTAATGACACATGGAAGAATGGTCGATTTGCAATCAATAATGGGGATTATGAGTTTAGGAATTTATAAAGGTGAAAGTATTTCTATTCGTTGTCATGGCGCGGATGAAGAAATTGCTATGGAAAGAATTCATAAACTAATTATTGAAAAAATGATTGGTAAAGAAATATGAAAAGATTTTTGAATTTTCTTAAGGGAGTTGCAGTAGGAGTAGCTAATATTATTCCAGGATTAAGTGGTGGAACTTTAGCAGTTATTTTGAAAATTTATGAGGATGTTTTAGATGGATTTGCGAATATTTTTAAACATCCAATTTTAGTTATTAAAAAATACTATTTGTTATATATTGGGATAATAGTTGGGGTATTAGCTGGATTATTGGTCGTATCGTCAATGTATGATTTAGCGCCATTACCTACAAGTTTCTTCTTTTGTGGGTTTGTTATCGCAACTGTACCATTTTTATTTAAAAGTATTGACTTTAAAAAAGTTAATTTTTTTCATATTTTATGGTTTATTATTGGAGCAGTTGCAATTCTTTTAATGCCATTTCTAACTGGTAGTGAAAAAAATATAGAACTTAATGTTTTTAACGTATTTCTATTAGGATTCTTAGGTTTTTTTGCCGCAGCAATAATGATATTACCTGGGGCATCTGGTTCAATGTTCCTTGCAGCAACAGGTTACTATAAGCCCATTATAAATATTTTGCGTTCAATTTTAAATGATATGAAAGATTTAAATTTCACTGAAGCTTTTTATGGTAATTTACTTTTAATAGTAGTTTTTGCAATCGGTTGTGTACTTGGAATAGTTGCAATTTCAAAAGCTTTAAAATTTTTACTAAAAAAGTATTTTACTGCAACATATTCTTTTACTTTAGGGTTAGTTTCAGCATCAGCAGTTGCAATAATAATAGTTGCTTTAAAAGAAGATAATTATTTCAATGATATTAATGATTTATGGATGTGGATTTTTGGAATCATTGCTTTAGGTGTAGGTATATATTTAGGCTTATTGATGGTAAAAAAAGAAAACAAAGATATAAAGAGAAAAAAGAGTATAAATAATAAAATTGAAGAAATAAAAAATGAAGCCTTAGATGATTTCATTAAATTGTTAAAAATACCAAGTGTATTAACCGATTTCAATCCTTCTTCAAGTAATCCCTTTGGTGATGAACTAAAAAATGCTTTAGATTTTGTATGTAATATGGCAATTAGTGATGAATTTATAGTAAAAAATATTGATAATTATGCTACACACATTGAATTTGGAAATCCAAATGGAGAATTAGTAGGAATATTAGCTCATCTAGATGTTGTGCCAGCTATAGAAGAAGAATGGAGTCATAATCCTTATGACCCAGTAATAATTAATGGAAAAATATTTGCTCGCGGGGTTGCAGATGATAAGGGACCGTTAATTGCTTCATACTATGCATTAAAAATTATAAAAGAATTACGTTTACCTGTTAAAAAACGTGTTAGATTAATTATTGGATGTGATGAAGAAAGTGGATCTAGATGCTTAAATCATTATTTTAAAACTGAAGAAATGCCTAGTTTAGGATTTTCCCCAGATGCGTGTTTCCCGTTAATAAATGGTGAAAAAGCAATGATTTCATTTGATATTACTGGTAAATTAACTGATGAAATTGTTAGCTCTTTTATATGCGGAGAAAGATATAATATAGTTCCTGGTATTGCTAAAATGACTTTAACTAAAAATTATGAAAAAGAATATTTAAAATTTTTAGAAGATAATAATTATGAGGGTTATGTTAAAGATGGTTATTATATCGCAAAAGGAAAATCATGTCATGCTATGAATCCAGAAGAAGGTTTAAATGCTGGTTTCATATTAATTAAATTCTTAAATGAATATCATAAATCTACATTTTCAACTTATATGACAAATTATTTAACTTTTGATCCAACAGGTGAAAAATTAGGAATTAATATAAGTAATAATGAGTTAGGGTCATTAACATCAAATGTTGGAATTATAAATGTAAATAATAATGAATTTAAAATTGGTATTGATTTAAGAGTTCCACAAGATAATTACAAAGATACTTTATTAGAAAAAATTAATAAGTCATTTTTGGATTATCCGAATTTTAAAAGTGAAATATTAACAAATATAGAAAGTCATTATGTAAGTAAAGATTCATTTTTAGTTAAAACTTTAATGAATGTATATAAAGAATTTAGTAAAGACAATACGGGTGAACCATATGTAATTGGTGGTGGAACGTATGCAAAATTTATAAAGAATGCAGTAGCATTTGGTCCAGCTTTTGTTGGTAGAGAAGATGTTTGCCATATAAAAGATGAATATTTGTATTTAGATGATTTCAATAAATTACTTCAAATATATACAAATGCTATTTACGAGTTAATAAAATGAGAGTAAGAAAAATAAAAGGTGCACTTGATATTTTAAATCAAGATGAAAAATATATAGTTAAAAATCCAGTATCATATAAAGGCAAATGGAGAAGCTTATTTGGTAATAATACTAACCCACTTAACTTAGAAATAGGCTGTGGTAAAGGTAAATTTATAACAGAAATGGCTAAAAAAAATCCCAATATTAATTATATTGGAATTGAAAAAGTGGATAGTGTTTTAATAAGAGCACTGCAATTAGCACAAACAGAAGATATACCTAATCTTAGATTTGTATTATTTGATGCCGCTAATATAAAAGAATTGTTTTGTGATTTAGAAATAGATTTAATATTTTTAAATTTTTCTGATCCTTGGATTAAAAATAGGCAGTCAAAAAGAAGATTAACAGCACCTTCATTTTTACGAGATTATGAGGATGTATTAAGTACTGATGGCGAAATTTATCAAAAAACAGACAATCGAATTTTATTTGCTTATTCAATTGAAATATTTAATCATGAAGGTTGGATTTTAAATAATATATCATTAGATTTACATAAAGATGATTACGATAATATTACTACAGAGTTTGAAGAAAAATGGTCACTATTAGGACCAATATATAGATTAGAAGCTAAAAAACCAAGGAGGTAACTTATGAAAATTTTAGTTGTAGACGATGAAGTTAAAATCAGAGAGGTATTAAAAGAGTATTTAATATTTTCAAAATTTGAGGTATATGAAGCATCTGATGGTTTTGAAGCAATTGAAATGGCTTTAGCAAATGATTTTGACATGATTATTATGGATATAATGATGCCTAAACTTGACGGTATAAGTGCTGTTAAGGAAATTAAGAAAGTCAAAGACGTTCCAATTATAGTTCTTTCAGCTCGTGGTGAAGAGTATGACAAATTATTTGGCTTTGATTCTGGAGTTGATGATTACGTTGTAAAACCATTTAGTCCAAAAGAAGTTATCGCAAGAATAAATGTTATTTTAAAAAGAAAGCATCGTACATTAGAAAAATATGCTGGAGTTGAAATTGATTTTGAAGGACGTAATGTTTATGTTGATCAAGTTAAAATTGATTTGACTCAAAAAGAATATCAATTATTAGTGTATTTAATTAAAAATAAAGGAGTTGCCATTTCAAGAGAAAGACTGCTTAAAGATGTATGGGGATATGATTTTTATGGTGATGACCGTACGATTGATACACATATAAAGATGTTAAGAAGTCGCTTAGGTGATTATAAGCATATGTTAGTTACCCTAAGAGGATATGGGTATAAATTTGAATATAATGAAAAAGAAGAAGCCTAGAATATTCTTCGTTTTCTTATCGTCTTATATTGCTTTCTTTATTATAATTTTTATTTCTCTTTGGGGGCTAGAAATTATAATGCTAAATTCCCTTTATACAAAAAATGCTAAAGAAGATTTAATAAGAGTTACCAACTCGATAGCAAAAGTATATGTTGATTCTAATAAAGATATTAATTCAACAAATGGTATTTTAGTAGATAATGATAAATTAAATTTAGTTATATATAGATATGACGAAGAAGGCATTATAATCGAGAAGAATACAAATAACAATTTAACAAAAGAATTAGAGACATTACTTAATGAAGCAAAGATAGAAATTTTATTAGAGAATTCATTTTTTGAATTTAACTCTAATGATATGACTTATGGAATTTCTAAGACAATTGATAAAACAACATATTTCTTTGTAGCAACCCAACCAGTTGCTGAAATAAGAAGTGCTCAAAAAGTTATTAAGCAAGTTTTAACAACAGTTACTTGTGTGGCATTTGCGGTGGCCCTATTTTTAGCATATTTTATTTCATTATTGATTTCAAGACCGATTGTAAAATTAAGTAATTCAGCTAAAAAATTGGCGGAAGGTGATTTTGAAAATGTCTTTCCATCTAATAATTTTAAAGAGATTTCGCAACTTGGAGAATCACTTAATTATGCTTCATATGAACTTAAAAAAGCCTCTCATTTACAGCGTGAATTAATTGCCAATATCTCACATGATTTAAAAACACCATTAACACTAATAAAATCATATGCAGAAATGATTAGAGATTTCTCTGGTTTTGATGAAGTAAAAAGAGAAGAACATTTATCTACTATAATTGATGAAACAGATCGTTTAACCTTATTAGTAAATGATATCTTAACATTATCTAAGGCGCAAGCTGAGGTTCAACAAAACTATGTTGAAATTAATTTAAGTGATATTATATTATCTTCACTAATGAATATATCTGCCCTTGTAGATAAAGCAAAGTTAGAATTAAACTGTGATATTGAAGAAGGTGTATTTATCCACGGTGATAAGAAGCAGATTGAAGAAGTTGTATATAATTTCTTGAGTAATGCGATAGGTCATGCCTATAATGAAGTTACAGTAATTTTGAGCTTTAATAAACGCAATGAAGCAATATTTGAGGTTAAAGATGATGGTCCTGGTATTGAAGAATCAGAGATAGAAAAAATTTGGGAACGCTATTATAGAGGTACTGATTCTCATAAGAGGGCAATTGTTGGGACAGGTTTAGGATTATCAATTGTAAAAACAATATTGGATAATCATAAATATGAATATGGTGTTAAATCATCATTAGGGTATGGAAGTAATTTCTTTTTTAAAGCGCATGCTATAAGAGAAGATGAAAAATACGATGATGTAAGAGCATTTGAAAATGAATAAATACGTTTTAGTTGGTGGATTTTCTCCCATTATTGATTATAAGAATAAAATTATCGAAAACATATTATTACTACAAAAGAATAAAGATTTAAATATATTATTTATCCCCTTTGCCTCAACTGATGCTACTAAAAGTGTTAAAAATTTTTCAAAACAAATAAATGAATTTAGTCTAAAATTTGATATTTTAGAAGATTTGTTATTAATGGATGAATCTTTAAATAATCATGAAATTCTTATTTTTTGGGGTGGAAATGCTTCAAATTTAATTAATTTAATGAAAAAGATTAATTTTAAAAAATTACTTTCAAATTATAATGATAAAATAATAGTTGGAGTAAGTGCTGGCGCAATTATGTGCTCAAGTTATGGTATGGGAGATTCATTAAGTTATTATGATAATTTTAAATATTATAATTTTAATATGTTAAAAGGTTTAGATTTATGTAACATTTTATTTTGTCCTCATTATGAAAAAGAAGAATTAATTGTTTATAATGATGAAGTAAAAAAATATAATTTAAACGCCTATGCACTTGAAGATGATACCGCCTTATTTATTGTTGATAATAAAGAATATATTATTAAAAATGATCAAACAAAAAGTGTTTATAAATTTGATAGAAAGAATAATCATAAAATGAAAGCATTATATGAAAATGTAATTTATGATTTTGAGGAATAGTATGGATTATATTAGTGTGCTAGGGCCACAAGGAACTTTTTCCGATATTGCGGCTAACAAATATTTAGATTTTTTTAAATATAATTTTGAAATTAAATATTTCCAAACTATTACAAAAACTGGGGAGGCTGCAAACACGTATGGACATGCAATACTACCTTTTGAAAATACTTTAGATGGCTACGTGCTTGATACAATTGACTTATTAAGCAATAATGAATTTAAGATTTTATCTGAAATTTATGTTAAGGTTAAATTTTGCTTTGTAACAAATGCCAAAAAAATAGAGGATGTTAAAAAAGTATATGTTCAGTTTAAAGCTAAAGGTCAATGTGTAGATTTTATCAGTAATTATGATTTTGATTTTATAATTACCCAAAGTAATATTGAATCGTATGACTTATTAAAAAATAGTGATAATACTTTCGGAGCTATTATTCCTATTCATAAATTAGATATGGAAGAATTTGAAACAATAATTTGTGATATAACAGATTTAGAAGCAAATGAAACACGCTTTATAGCAATAGGTCCTAATAATGAATTACCTTATCTAAATAATAAAAGAAAATGTTCATTGATGATTTATTTTAAAGAAGATAAACCTGGTTTATTATACGAAATTTTAAGATATTTTGAAGATTCTAAAATTAATTTATCATCAATATTAAGTAGACCTGCAAGAACTAAAATGGGCGTTTATAATTTGTACTTTGAATTTAATTTTAATGATTATGAAGAAGAACAAGTGAATAAGATGTTTACATTGATGAATAATAATAAAAATTATGAAATTAAAGTATTTGGGATATATTCTCAAATAGAATAGAGGTAATAAAATGCGCGCTATAGATATAATTGAAAAAAAGAGAGATGGCTTTGAATTAACAAAAGAAGAAATAGACTTCATGGTCAGTGGATATGTTGATGGTAGTATAGCGGATTATCAAATGTCTAGTTTTCTTATGGCCATCTATTTTAAGGGGATGAGCGATGATGAATCAACAACTCTTGCCCAAACGATGCTTGAAAGTGGAGATACTATTGATTTATCAATGATTGATGGTATTAAAGTTGATAAGCATTCAACTGGTGGTGTCGGTGATAAGACAACATTAATTATAGCGCCACTTGTCGCATCATTAGGGATTAATTTTGCGAAAATGAGTGGTAGAGGATTAGGTCATACGGGTGGTACTTTAGATAAGTTAGAATCAATTAAAGGATATAATATAAGTATTAGTCCAGAAGATTTTATAAATCAAGTTAAAAGAATAAAATTAGCACTTGTTGGTCAAACCGGAAATTTAGTTCCAGCTGACAAAAAAATGTATGCTTTAAGGGATGTTAGTGGATCTGTTCCATCAATTCCTCTTATTGCCTCATCTATCATGAGTAAAAAACTTGCTAGTGGTGCTGATGTTATTTGCTTAGATGTTAAAGTTGGCAGTGGAGCATTTATGAAAACTTTAGAAGATGCAAAAAAGCTTGCAACATTAATGGTAAATATCGGCAAAAATTGTGATAAGAAAATGACTGCAGTTCTAACAAATATGGAAGAACCATTAGGATATAGCGTTGGTAATTCATTAG
This sequence comes from Anaeroplasmataceae bacterium, assembly GCA_031549865.1. GTDB lineage: Bacteria > Bacillota_I > Bacilli_A > Acholeplasmatales > Anaeroplasmataceae > JAVBPE01. Next base: position 66,805 of record JAVBPE010000008.1, read on the forward strand.
AAGTTATTGAAGCAATAGACGCCCTAAATGGAAATGGACCAAAAGACTTAATGGATATTTGTTTAACAATATCTGCGTATTTAGCAATAGATGCGAAAGTATGCAAGACATATGAAGAAGCAATAACTATTTTAAATGAAAATATTAATAATAAAAAAGCCTTAGATTATCTTGCGTTATTAGTTGAAGCCCAAGGTGGAGATAAAAAATATATTTATGATACATCTTTATTTAAAAAATCATTAAGAGTTATTGAAGTTAAATCTAAAACAAAAGGGTATATAAGTCGTATTGATGCTTTAAAGATAGGCCATGGCGCAATGATTTTAGGTGCTGGTAGAGAAAACTTGAAGGATAGCATTGATCATAGTGTAGGAATTGTCTTAAATAAAAAAGTAGGCGACTTTGTAAATGATAATGAAGTTCTTGCCTATGTTCATTTAAACGAAAAAGGTGCATTTGAAATAGAAAATATAATATTAGAGGCTTTTGAATATAGTAATGAAGTAGTAACATCTAAGCTTATATTGGATATTATAAGATGATTATTTTAAATGATGTATATTAAGTGAAATGATAAAATGTTTGTAGATAAAAATAATGAGTTTATGAACATTTTTTTATTTTTGAATATTGGTATACATATAATATAAACTGATTTTTAAGGAGAAATAACATAATGCGAAATGAACATATAATTTCTATAAATAAAGATTTATGTACAGGATGTGGTCTTTGCAAAAAAGATTGTCCATTTAATTCGTTTAATATAGTAGAAAAAAAGATGGAGATAATTAAACAAGATTGCATTAAATGCTGTCATTGTCTAGCTATATGTCCAAATAATGCCATAACTATATCAGGCTTTATAGATGAGCCAAAGGTAATCACTAAAGAAATGAAAGTGAGTCCAGATATTTTGATAGATCATATTAAAAGTAGGCGTTCTATTCGTTCTTTTACTAAAGATGAAGTATCAATTGAAAGCATAAATAGAATTATTGAAGCTGGGCAATATACACCATCTGGGAGTAACAAACAAGACGTATCATATATAGTTATAAAAGATAATATAAATGAATATGAAAAAACTGCATTAATTCTATTTCGTAGATTAAAGAAAATAATAGATATATTTACTAAAAAATATAAAAGTACGATAATAGATGATAATTTCTTTTTTAAAAGTGCCCCAGTAGCAATAGTTATAAAATCATCAAATATTGTTGATGGTGCGCTTGCTGCCTCATCTATGGAATTAATGGCGACCTCTTTAGGGCTTGGTGTACTATATAGTGGGTTTTTTTCTAAAGTAGCAATGAAGTCAAAGAAATTAAAGAAAAAATTAAAAATAACTTCAAAAGATAAAATTGTAACAACTTTAGTAATAGGATATCCTGCTGTGAAATATCAAAGAACTGCCCCAAAAGAAAAACCACTTGTGACATTTGATTAAGCTGTAAAAATAAATTATTCAATAAAATATACTTTAGAATTTTCTTAAAGTATATTTTTTTATATTCGTTCATATATTTAGATGGGTGTTTATTCATGAAAAAAATATTTTTATTTCTTGCTTTAATTGCTTTAACATTAACAAGTATAAATTCAAATGTAGTAGCCGATACGTTATTAGTTTCAAATTCTAAATCAGCAGTTTTATATAGTTCAGAAGAAGGGGTAATTTTATTTGAAAAGAATAAGGATCAAAAATTAGCCCCAGCATCAATGACAAAAATTATGTCTTTGATTATAATATATGAAAAAATGGCAATCGCCAATACTAAAAAAACTGATATGGTTACAGTTTCAGATCATGCTCAAAGTATGGGTGGAAGCCAGGTATATTTAGAAGTTGGGGAAAAAATTTCTGTTGATGAACTTTTAAAGTGTATTTGTATTGTTTCAGGAAATGATGCTGTAGTAGCTTTGACTGAGCATTTATATGGTAGTGAACTTGCTGCTGTAGATAAAATGAATGATAAAGCTAAAGAATTAAATCTTTCTAACACACATTTTGAAGATGTAACAGGTTTAACTGACGATAATCATTACTCATCTGCTTATGATATGGCAGTAATGTCAAATCATTTAATAACAACTTATCCAGATGTCTTGAATTATACAAATATACGAGAAGATTATATAAGAAAAGAAACATCTTCACCATTTTGGTTAGTAAATACAAATAAACTAATTGGTCGTGTTGATGGAGTTGATGGACTAAAAACAGGTTGGACTGTTGAGGCAGGATACTGTATTTCTATGACTATGAAGAAAGATAACATGCGTCTTATTAGCGTAGTTATGGGTTATGAAAGTGCCAATGTTAGAAATAATGAATCATTAAATTTATTAAACTATGGCTTTGCAAACTTTGAAAATAGAATTGTTTATAAAAAAGGTGATATTATTGATAGTATTGATAATGTTTTAATTAATCCAACAAAGTATAATATTATTGCTCCTTTAGATATATCTATTTTAGTTGAAAAGAAAAATAATATCGAAATTACAACAAATTTGGAAACTATTGAAGATAAAACTTATCTAAATGTTTATAAAAATGCTGAATTAAATAAAACAATAGAACTCATAACAGATGTTGAAATTGAAAAAGCTTCTTTCTTTGATGTAATATTGAAGGTTCTTGCCAATGTATTTTAGTTTTTAGGTGTCAATTGACACCTTTTTATTTTGTTTAAAATAGGTCTTGCTTGTGACGTAAGGTAACATGTTATAATAAATAAGAGGTGTAAATATGAACAAAAATAAAACAGATTTAAATGAATATATGACAGTGGGGCAACTAGCAAAGAAAATGGGAGTTACTGTTAGAACTCTTCAATATTATGATAAAGAAAAAATAATCTCTCCCCAGGCATTAAGTGAAGGTGGTCGTAGACTTTATACATCAAAAGATGTGATAAAACTACATCAGGTTTTATCATTAAAATCATTAGGATTTTCACTTGATGATATAAAAAATAATTTAACATCATTAGATACTCCAAACGATGTTTTTAAAGCACTTTCAAATCAAGAAAGAGCGATTAAAGAAAAGATTGATAATTTAGTTGAATCATTAAAATCAATTCAAATATTAAAAGATGAAGTAATTAAAATGCAAAAAGTAGATTTTAATAAATATGCAGATATTATTGTTAATTTACAAATGAAAAACGAATATTATTGGCTTATTAAATATTTTGATGATAAAACTTTAGATCATCTTCGCTTACGTTTTAATAAAGATAGCGGCATGGCATTTATGGATAAATTTAATAATATTATTAATGAATCAATAAATTATATAAATGATAATATAGCTCCAAATAGTGATAAAGGTCAGAGTCTTGCAGCATGTTTTTGGGATTTAATAATGGAATTTACCGAAGGTGATATGAGTTTACTACCTTTACTTATGGAATTTAATGAAAAAAATGATGAATTTGATAAAGAATGGAAAGAAAGACAAGAACTTTCTAATACCTTTATAGAGCCAGCTTTGGGATTTTATTTTGATTCTTTAGGTTATAATCCATTTGAGGATAAAAAAGATGAATAATGCAATAGAAGTTAAGAATTTAAGGAAAAGTTATGATAACCATGAAGTTTTAAAGGGAATAGAATTTAATGTTTTAAAAGGAGAAATTTTTGCTTTATTAGGTGCAAATGGAAGCGGTAAGACAACAACACTTGAATGTATTGAAGGAATACGTAAGAATGATGAAGGTAGCATAGTCATTAATGGTAAAATGGGTATTCAACTTCAATCATCTTCACTCCCAGATCATATAAGAGCGATAGAAGCGATGAATTTATTCGCTAAATGGAATAAAGTTAAATTAGATAATCAAATAGTATTAAATTTAGGAATAAATGATTTTGCTAAAAAGGAATACCATGAATTATCAATCGGACAAAAAAGACGTCTTCATTTAGGATTATGTTTGATTCATAATCCAGATATTATTTTTTTAGATGAGCCAACTAGTGGACTAGATGTAGAAGGAAGAATAGCTTTACATGAGGAAATTAGGAAACTGAAGTCGATTGGTAAAACCATTATTTTAGCTTCTCATGATATGGTAGAAGTAGAAAATCTTTGTGATAGAATAGCTATTTTAAAAGATGGAAAGATAGCTTTTATTGGAACTAATGAAGATCTGACAAAAGAATTTGGTAGAAAATGTAATGTTTCCATTAAAACTTTAGAAGGAATAACAGAATATCAAACTGAAAATATAAATGAAACAATATTAAATTGTATTAATGATTTAAATAAGAAAAACATTGAAATATTAGATATAAAAGTAAGTCGTGGGACGCTAGAAGAACACTTTATTTCAATCTCAAGAGGTGAGGATTAATGAAGTCTTTAATTTATGGAATATCTCTACAACTAAAATTAGATATTAGAAGTAAAACTATGCTTATAACTTGTTATTTAGTGCCTTTATTATTTTTTGTTTTTATGGGTGGTATATTTACTTCTATTAATCCTGAAAGTAAAAATACACTCATTCAATCAATGACTGTATTTGGAATAACTATGGGGGCTGTAATTGGATTACCTCCATCTTTAGTAGAAATATATGGCAGTGATATAAAAAACGTTTATAAAGCGAATGGAGTGCCGTTATATGTTGGAGTAGTTACACATATTATATCTTCATTTATCCATTTATTTATTATGAGTATTATTATATTTTTAGTAGCACCGATTGCTTTTAATGCTTTAATCCCTTCAAATTTATTAATGTATTTTCTATCTTTAATATTATTTATAATAACTACTTTAAGTGTTGGAACAATTTTAGGTTTATTTATAAAAAAAATATCGAAACTCACAATGGTTTCACAAATAATATTTTTACCTTCTATAATGTTATCTGGAATAATGTTTCCCGTATCTATGCTTCCTAAAATATTAGATTATTTTGGAAAGTTATTCCCTGCAACCTGGGGATATAGTATATTTATAAATGATAGATTTAATTATAAATTATTTATTCCATTATTTTTAATCTTAATTATTTCAATAATCATTAATCTAATACTATTAAAGAAAATATCTAAGAAATAATGAATCTGCTAATCTTTACTAATAATCTAAAAAGTGGTAAAATAAATAAAAATAAGTGAGGTAAAGATTATGAAAAAATTCTTTTCAGATTTTAAAGATTTTATTAAAAGAGGAAATATATTAGATTTAGCTATTGGGATGATTATTGGGGCAGCTTTTAATGCAATTGTTAAGAGTTTAGTTAATGATATAATTATGCCATTAATTGGTTCTGTTGGTGGTGTAAATGTCAGCGAATTAAAATTAATTTTAGTTGATGCAGTATTAGACGCTGAAGGGGAAATAGTTACGGCAGCTGTAACCCTAAATTATGGTAGTTTTATTCAATCGATTATTGATTTTTTAATTATTGCTTTCTCAATATTCTTAGCTATTAGAATAATGATGAGTACTTCAAATAATTTAAAGAAAATGAAGAAAAATAAAAATGAAGAAGTTATAGTAACTGAAGAAGTGAAAGAAGAAACTAAAGTAGTAGAAGTGAAACCATCAGTTGAAGATTTATTATCAGATATTAAAACAATTTTAGAAAATAAGCAAAAAGAAGAATAAAATGGTGCGATTAATTTCACACCATTTTTTCTTGTAAAAAAATATTTTTTTATTATTTACGACATTTTTTAGCAAAAAAGAATATAAAAATAAGAGTTTTAAAAAAAATGTAAAATGAAAATATAGTCTTTTTTTGTCAAAAATGTACTTCCTTATTAAAGTTAATTTATAATAGGTTCGAGGTGGGGGAGAAATGAATTTAGAAGTAAAAATATCAGTAAAAAGCAATATTATGTTTGTGAGGTTAAAGGGGGATATGGATGAGGATAACTTAAGCGATTTAAGAGATAAGTTATCTAAAATGATTGATGATTATGGGGTTTATCATTTAGTTTTAAATCTTGAAAGGCTGACTTTCTTAGATTCATCAGGGATTGGTCTTATAATTGGGAGATATCATCAATTGAAAAAAAAAGGTGGAGATGTTACATTATGTAATGTCAATGATAGAGTAGAAAGGATTATAAAATTATCAGGTTTGCTTCGTATATGTAAAATAAGAGATACAGAAGAAACTGCTAGATTAATGTTAGGTGTTGTATATGAATGAAATAAAGCTACAAGTTTTAAGTCTTAAGAAAAATATTCAAATTGTTCGTAATATTATTGGTATTATTTTAGTTGATAAAAATCCAACAATGAGTTTTATTAACGAAATAAAGACTGTCACATCAGAAGCTATAACAAACGCTATTGTTCATGGCTATGAAGGTAGTGAAGATAAAATGATTGATATTAATGTTAATATCTATGATGATGCGGTTAAAATTGTTATTGAAGATAAAGGAATCGGTATTAAAGATATAGAAGAAGCAAAAACACCACTATTTTCATCTAAGAAAGATGATGAAAGAAGTGGATTAGGTTTTACCATAATGGAAATATTTTCGGATGAATTTAATGTTGAAAGCGAAGTAGGAGTAGGGACAAAAGTTACAATAATCAAAAAATGGATTAATCATGTATAGAAATTAATTTAAATTTAATACTATAATTGGTGATTAAATTTGAATGTAAATAAACAAGAATATGTAAAAAATTTAAAAGTAAAACAGGATTATAAAAAATTAACAATTAACTTTTTTAAATCCTTTTTGTTTGGTGGAACTATCTGCCTTTTTGGTCAATTTTTATTATATTTATATACAGATGTTTTAAAAATTGATACTACTGATGCTAAAACATATATGATATGTTCAGTAATTTTAATAGCAAGTATCTTATCAGTATTAGGAGTTTATGATAAGCTTGGTCAAATTGGTCGTAGTGGAATGTCTATTCCTATTTCTGGATTCGCTAATTCAATGGTCTCATCAGCAATGGAATTCCGCCCTGAAGGATTTATCCTTGGAATCGGAGCTAATACCTTCAAATTAGCTGGTACTGTAATTGTGTTAGGAACATTTAGCGCAATAATTGTTGCAATTATTCGCTTTATATTTGGTATATAAATATGAAAAAAGGAATCCAAAGTATTGTTTTTAACAATGTTTATATTAATGAAACTGCAACAGTAGTTGGACCGGTTGAAGGAAGAGGTCCATTAAAGACGTATTTCGATAAAGTTTATCATGATTTACGCTTAGACCAAGAAAGTTTTGAAAAAGCAGAAATAATGTTTCAAAAAGATGCAATAAAAATATTATTGCAAAAAAGTTTAGAAATCGAAGCTAATATTGATTATGTAATGGCTGGAGATTTAATAAATCAAGATGCTATTTCAAACTATGCATTAAGAGATTATTCTATTCCCTTTATAGGTATATTTGGAGCGTGCTCAACTTCTGTTCTTGGCGTAATAAATGGTGCAAATTACATTGAAGCACAATCAGCTAAGAAAGTTATTACAATGACTTCATCACATAACCTAAGTGCAGAACGTCAATTTAGAAATCCAGTTGAATATGGTGGTGCCAAAAATGATACTACTACATTTACAGTAAGTGGAGCGAGTGCTTGTTTATTATCCGATAAAGAAGATAAAATTAAAGTAACAGGGGCAACAATAGGAAAAGTAATTGACGTTGGATTTAAAGATGCAACCGATATGGGTAGAGCAATGGCTCCAGCGGCAATTGAAACCTTAATTACGCATTTTAATGATTTTAATACTAATCCAAGCGATTATGATTTAATTCTAACAGGCGATTTATCTTTATACGGCAGTGAGATAGTGCGTAAAATGTTAAATGAAAGATATCAAAGCGTTTCAAATTATAACGATTGCGGTAATTTAATTTTCAATCGTCAAAAAGATGAAGTTTTTGCTGGTGGTAGCGGTTGTGCGTGTTGTGGAGTTGTAAGTTTTGGTTATATTAAAAAACTACTTCTTGATGGCAGATATAAAAAGGTTTTAATCTGCGCAACAGGAGCATTACTTAACACAAATTTATCCTTACAAAAAGAAAGTATACCATGTATTGCACATGCTATAGTATTAGAGGTGGTTTAAATGATCTATTTATATGCATTTTTAATAGGTGGCTTAATTTGCGGAATCGCTGAAGTAATTCAAACATTATTTAAATTAACTCCAGGGCATGTCACAGGTATATTTGTAATCGTTGGTGTCTTCTTAGATTTCTTTAATTTTTATGATAAATTAATAGAAATTGCCGGAGCAGGAGCATTACTTCCAATTACAAGCTTTGGACATTCACTTGTTGATGCCGCGATGAAAGGTGCGAATGAGCACGGTTTTATCGGAATATTTACTGGTGTATATAGTTCAACATCGGCTGGTATAGCTTTAGCAATTGTTCTAAGTGTTTTTGCCGGATTGTTTTTTAAACCAAGAAGCTAATATTGTTAAATTAAGAAAAGATATGGAAATATCTTTTTTTTAATCCTAAAATTTAGTATAATGAAAAAATACGAGGTGGTTATATGAAGTCTAAAATATTTAAACCAAGTCCAATAATCGCAATATTGATGTATTTAGTTATATTTGTATTTTTTTCTTCATTTATAACTATGGGGATTGGTTTTATTTGGGTGATGAATGGACAAATTAATATGAAAGAAATGCTTGATTACTTTTCTTTAAGTGAAGTCTCAAATGAGGTTAAAAGCATTGGTGATAAAGCGTATACAATTGGTAACTTCATTACGTATTTATTATTATTTATAACTATAACTTTTTATTTAAGAGATAAATTAAAAGAAGATATATCAAAGTCAAAAAATTGGTTATTTGTTATTTGGATTGTAGTCGGATCGATTGCGTTTTATTATATAAATGATGGTGTTGGCTATCTTGCTGATAAACTAACAAATACTACAAGTGATAATCAAGAATTAATTATTTCAATGATATTCACAAACCCAGTATTAACGTTTATGAGTGTTGGGATATTAGCGCCAGTAGTTGAAGAATTAATATATCGTAAGGCAATATTTGAAATTTTTAAAACGCGTCCAGTTATCGCTTTTATAGTAAGTGTTTTGATATTTGCACTTCCACATATGTTAAGTACAAGTACTACTATCTTAAATTGGTGTATACTGTTTGCTGCCTATGCAACTAGTGGATTATTACTTGCAGTATCATATTATTTTAGTAAAAAAAACATCTATGTTCCAATAGTTTTACATATGGTTTCTAATATCGTGGCATTTATATTTATTTATGGAGGTTTCTAATGTTAAAAAAAGATATCAATTTAATAGAATTTAATCCATTTTTGGACTTAGGCAAAACTTGGGCTATTCTTACTTGTGGTGGGGCTAATGATTTTAATTCTATGACAATAAGCTGGGGTGGATTTGGAGTATTATGGAATAAAAATGTTTGCTATGTATTTATTCGTAAAAGCCGTCATACTCTAAATTTTATGGAAAATAATTCAGTCTTTACGTTAAGCTTTTTAAAAGATGTTTACCGTAAGGAGTTAAATATTTTTGGAACAAAATCAGGACGTGATATAGACAAATATAAAGAAACAGGATTAACAAGTGTTTTAGATATTGATAATAATTGCGTGTATGTTAAAGAAGCATATAAAGTCTTAAAAATTAGAAAATTATTTAAAACAGAAATGAAAAATGAAGATTTTATTGATAAAAATTTAATAGACAAATTTTATAAAGATAATGATTATCATTTGATGTTTGTTGGAGAAGTTATTCAATATATTGTAGGTGATGAAAATGATTAAAAATGTATTTTTCGATTTAGATGCGACTTTACTGCAAATGAATCAAGATTTGTTCTTAGAAAAATATTTTATGCTTTTACATAAAAAGGCATTAGCGTTTGGGTATAATGGCCAAGATATTTTAAAGTTGACTGAAGCAGGAGTTTATAAAATGCTTCAAAACAATGGGGTTAAAACTAATGAAGAAGTCTATTGGAATTATATAAATGAAAAATTAGGTAATAATAATTTAAAAGATTTTTTTGAAGATTTTTATAATAATGACTTTAATGAATGTGCAAAAGTAGTTAATACTCAGCCTTATAGTAATTTAATTATTAAAGAATTAAAAGAAAAAAATTATAATGTAATAGTTGCGACAAACCCAGTATTTCCTAAAATATGCACAGATAAAAGATTAAAATGGGCTGGTGTTGATATAAATGATCTTTTATATGTCTCAACATATGAAAATAGTTCATATACAAAGCCTAAAAAGGAATATTTTATGGAAATTTTAAATAAACTTAATCTAAGAAGTGATGAAACTATTATGATAGGAAATGATATGGAAGATGATTTCTTAAATATTAAAGACTTCTTAAAATGCATATTGATTAAGGATTGTTTAATTAATAAAAAGAATGTTGACATTAACATTGATACATATTCTTTAAAAGATTTCTATAATGAAGTACTAAAATTTCCAAGGGTGATTTAATTGTCAAAAGCTATTGATATGCATTGTGATACTTTGTCTTATTTATACAAAAAAAATGAGTTAGATTTATATAATACTAATTCAATGGTCGATATAAAAAGATTAATTGATAATAACTATTACGCTCAAGCCTTTGCTGTTTTTGTTCATTTAAATGATAAGGCATACTTTGAAGCATTAAAGATTATTGATTTTTTTAAAAATGAGATGAATAAAAATGAGGAATACATATCTCAAGTTTATAAACCAAGCGATTTAATGAATAATATAAATAATAATAAACTAAGTGCAATTTTAACAATTGAAGACTTGGGGATTATTGATAATGATTTATTAAAAATAAACGAATTATATAATTTAGGTGTAAGAATGATGGGTTTAATTTGGAATTATGAAAATTCTATTGGATCCCCTCAAGTTTTAAATATCGATAAAGGATTAACAGTGTTTGGAATAAAAGTAGTCGAAAAATTAAATGATTTAGGTATTATAATAGATGTATCGCATTTATCAAATCAAGGTGTTTTAGATGTATTAAAATATAGTAATAAACCAATCGTTGCATCCCACTCTAATGCATATAAAGTATGTAATAACAAAAGAAACCTAAATGATGATTTAATAAAGAAAATAAATGAAAATAGAGGAATCATTGGTATAAACTTTTATTCTGATTTCTTGTCAAATGAAAAACAATACGCTTCAATAGATGATGTTATTTTACATATCAAATATATATATAACTTAGTTGGAATCGATGTAATAGCTTTAGGTAGCGATTTTGATGGAATAAGTCCTAACCCTTTCATTAAAGATTGTTCATTCATGTCAGTATTAAAGATCAGGCTAAAAGAAGAAGGGTTTAGCGATATACAAATAGATAAAATAATGTATTTAAATTTTTTAAGAGTTTTTAAAGATAATATAAAATAAATAACTGCAAATGCAGTTTTTTTTCTTAATTTTAATAAAAAATAGTATAATAAGAAAAGAAGGAGTGATTAAAGTGATTTCAAATTATAATGATTTTAAAAAATTAATAGAAAATCAAAAAGAAAAAAAGACACTTTTATTACATAGCTGCTGTGCGCCATGCTCTAGCTATGTTTTAACATTCCTAGCCAAATATTTTAAAATCACTGTTTTTTATTCAAATGATAATATATTTCCAATGAATGAATTTTATAAAAGATTAGAGGAACAAAAAAAAATAATTGAATTATTAAATTTAAATATAGAATTCATAGATGATAGTTACAATGAATCAAATTATTATAAGGCTGTAAGTGGCTATGAAGATTTGGGTGAAAAATCAGTTAGATGTTATAACTGCTATAAAATGCGTTTGGAAAAAACGGCAATAAAAGCTAAAGAATTAGGTTTTGATTACTTTACGACTACCTTATCAGTTAGTCCATATAAAATTTCAACATGGATAAATGAAATTGGTTATTTTTTAGAAAAAAAATATAATATTAATTTTTTATATTCTGATTTTAAAAAAGAAGAGGGATATAAAAAAAGTATTAAACTTTCAAATGATTATGAGTTATATCGTCAACATTATTGTGGCTGCGTATTTTCTTATGAGGAAGTGAACAAATGAAAAGGGCATTAGTTTTATGTGGTGGAGGTTCAAAAGGTGCTTACCATATGGGGGCATGGGACGCTTTAAGACAATTAGATGAAAAATTTGATATCGTTACTGGGACTTCAATAGGTAGTTTAGTTGGAGCTTTATATGTTCAAGATGACTATGAAAAATGTTCAGATTTATGGAAAACAATAAGTAATTCAATGTTAATGAATAATCCCGTAATATTAGAAGGGAATAGTATAAAAATAGATTTAAAAAAGAATACAGATTTACTACCCTTTATTAAAAAATATATTAAAGATTTAGGTGCAGATATTGGTCCTTTTTTAAATTTGATGGATGATTATATCGATCCGATTAAAATTAAAAAATCTAAAATAGATTTGGGTATTGTCACGGCTATATTTCCATCATTTAAACCTGTTGAAGTAGTTGCAAAAGAATTACCTGATAATGAAATCTCTAAGTTCTTAGTTGCTTCCTCATCATGTTTTCCTATTTTTCCATTATGTAAAATAGGTAATAACAACTATATTGATGGGGGATATTATGACAACTTACCTATAAATTTTGCGATAAATATGGGTGCTATTGAAATAGTTGCTATAGATTTAAATTATAATTACACCCATAAGGAGTTTTTAAATTATCCATTTGTTAAATATATTAAACCTTCTTGGCATTTAGGTTCTTTCTTTTTGTTTGATCAAACAATTATTCAAAACAATCGAATTTTAGGTTATAATGATACTATGAAAGCATATAACGTTTTTGATGGTTATAGATATACTTTTTTTAAATATAATCCAGATTTACAAAAATGTCGTGAATTCAATATTTATTTAACGAAAATGGCTTTGAAACTTAGAAATTTAAAGATAAAAACACATGTAAAACCAGAAGAAAATGGAGATATATTCTTTTTATTAAGACAATACACTAATCACTCACTAAGTGATTATGATTATTTTATAAGGACAATAGAAATCTTAGGAGAATTTTTTTCTATAAATCATTTGCTAATTTATAATGTAAGTGATTTTATTAAAATGATAATTTCTGAAATTGATGCAATAGAATATAATCTTCTTTTATTAAAAGATTATGATAAACTAAAAAGTGGTAATAAACAACGTGATTTTATCGCAAGAATCAATGATAAATTATTAATGAAGTATGTATATAATACAGCCTTAGAAGATGATTTTGTTTGTAATTTATTAGCTACAAAACCAATTATATTTTTAATGTTAGCATTTTATCAAATATGGAATAAGAAGATGGATTTAAATTATGGTAAAGAAATATAAAGTAAATGAAAAATTTAATAATAAAACTATTACAGATTTTTTAATTTTTTATCATCTTGCCTCTTCAAAAAGAGAAAATCTTTTTAAAGATAAATCGATTAAAATAAATAATATTGTTTCAAAGAATACAAGTATCATAAAAACTGATGATATCATTGAAATAACTTATCAAGAAGAAATTGATTTTTTAATTTTAAAACAAGATATTGATATTATTTATGAAGATGAATATTTTTTAATAATAAATAAACCGCTTAATATAATTGTTCATCCGGATTCAAAAGAAAAGAATGGTACTTTAACTAATATGGTTGCCTATTATTTTGAAAAAAATAATATAAATTCAAATATTAGGTATGTACACCGTTTAGATGAAGAGACAACTGGTATTATTATGTTTACAAAGGATGCTTTAACGCAAAGTTATATGAATCATTTATTTTCATTACATGAAGTAAAAAGAATCTATTTAGCCTTATGTGGAGGTATTTTTACCTTGAAAGAGGGAACTATAAATGCTAAAATTGGTGAGGATAGACATCACAACAAAAGAAGAAGAATATCTAAAACAGGACAAGATGCTATTACGAACTATGAAGTTATAAAAGAATTTAAAAATTATTCATTAGTAAAGTTAAGTTTAGAAACTGGAAGAACACATCAAATAAGAGTTCATATGCAAAGTATTGGACATTCTTTATTAGGAGATGAGTTATATAGTGGGAACATGAAAGAAATAAAAAGAGTAGCTCTTCATTCTGCAGAAATTGTTTTTTATCATCCATATAATTTCAAAATAATTCATTTAGAATCAAAATTACCATTTGATATGCAAAAGTTAGTAAATAAGGGGGCATAAAATGAAAAAAAAACTTTCATTAATAATCTCATTTTTAATAATTTTATTTGGATTTGGAGTAATGATTTTTTATTCAATTCCAAGAATAAGGTATATGTATGATGATGACTTAAATGGGTATGTTGTTGTAAGTGCTTATGGTAATGCTAAGGAGTATAGTATACCTAGTGAATATAAAGATAAAGATGTTGTTGCAATAGGTGAAAGAGCTTTTCGTGATCACACCAAACTTAAAAATATAATATTTTCTGATGATTCTAATATTGTTTTAATAAAAAGAATTGCTTTTGAAAATTGTAAGGAACTAGAAGAAATAACTATCCCTAAAAAAGTGGAAGAAATTGCTTTAAATGCATTTTTAAATTGTAAGAAATTAAAAAAAATAAATTTTTTTGATGATAGTGAATTGATTCATTTAGGCGGAAGTGTCTTTTTTGGTTGTGAAAGTTTAGAAGATATAATATTACCACAAAAATTGAAATCAATTGGCTCAATGTGTTTTTATAACAATAAAAACTTAAAAGAGATTATAATACCTCAAAATGTAACAAATATCTACAAGGATGCTTTTTATGGTTGCGACAATTTAGAAAGCATTTATATTCAATCAAATTTTAAAGAAGAAGAAATAAATAATTTTTTAGGTAACTTACAAAATAAAAAAGAAGAAATAATAAAAAAATAAATATTTCATCTAAATTTCACTATTTTTTTCATTCATATGTTATAATATATAAAATGATGCGTTTAAGAGGTACTATTATGGCAAATATGACTAAAACCCTGGGTAAATTTGAATTTACCATAGATAATGAACTTAATATAATTAAATCGGATAGCGCTTTCAAGAAACACATTTGTAAAAATACAGATAATTTTTCTATTGTTTTAAATGAAACAGATAAAAAGCATTTATTAAGTACATTAAAAAAATTAGAACCAACAACATCTACTCACGTAGTTTATAGAATTACAGTTGATATGCATTCGACATATTCACTTGTATATATTGAAAATATTAATAATTTATATAGATGTACGGCTTATAACATCGAAACAATGGGTGAAAGATTAAATCTTTTAAATTTCTTAAATAAAAGAAAAAATGCAATATTAGCTTGCTACAATATAAATTATTTTATTTATAATGTTGTAGATAAAATGATTTTAGTATCATCTACTCAAATTGATGATAATGCTGATGAATTTCATATTGATTTATTTGAAACAAGATTTAATTCATTATTAAAAATATCCCTTAGTGAAGAAGATCAACAAACTTTATTAAATCTAGAAGATGATTTATTAAATCATGAAATTAATAAAAAATATACTTTTTTAGATATAAAAGGATCTAAAATTAAAATTGTTACAAGACCTTTATATGACGAACAAGAAAATTTAACTCATATTGTTGGTGTTGTTGATACAAAAGAAAATCCATTAGATTTATATGAAACAAAATCAAATAAATTAGATGGTTTAACGGGACTTTTAAATAAGAAAAGCATTATTGATTATGCTCAAAATAGAATGGATTTATCAAAAACGCCTGCTGCATTATTCATAATTGATATTGATAATTTTAAATTAGTAAATGATAATTTTGGACATGCTTTTGGAGATGTTGTAATTAAAGATGTTGCAAATGTTATAAAAGAAGCAGTTGGAAAGGCTGGCCGTGTTGGTCGATTTGGTGGAGACGAATATGTCGTAATCCTAGAAAACACGAATGATGAAGAAGTAATTAGAAATAGCGCAAGAAAAATTAGACAAGGAATTCAAGCATTATATATTGATAAATCACCTAATCTAATGGTTACGTGTTCAATTGGTATTGCTCGTTATCCAATGAATAGTGAAAATTTTGAAGAAACTTTCGATTTAGCAGATAAAGCTTTATATTATTCAAAATTAAAAGGAAAGAATAAATATATTATTTATAAACCTGAACTTCATGAAGAAGCATTTAATAATAACGGTAAAGTTGGAAAAGATCGTGATGAATTCTTTAATGCCGCATTAAATCAATCAGAAATTATTAGTTCATTATCAACTCGTTCATTAAAGAATCTTGATAAGGCTTTAGAAAATACTATAAAATTACTTGAAATTTCTAACATTTGTTTTTTAAATAAAAAATTTGAAATAATGAAAGAATTTGGTGGTAAGACTGAAACTGAGTGGAGAAAAAATTTATTATCTCAAGATAAATATCTACGTTTCTTTAATACTCATAATGTATTTGTTAATAATAATATTTCCAATTTTGAAGGTATTAATAGTCGTTTATTAAAAATATATAAAGATAAAAATATTGCTTCATCACTTGAAATATTATGTGAAGATCAAATGAGTGATATTGGATTAGTATGTTATGAAAAATATGATTATGCTAAAACATGGAGTGATAGTGAAATAACATTCATCATTATCCTTACTAAGTTAGTTTTAGAAATATTTAAAAAACAGTAATTTATAAAAAGAAAAACTTCTGGATTTCCAGAAGTTTTATTTATTATTGTTGGTTATTATATTTTTTAAAACAATATTCTTCAATTTCATCCGCAACTTTTTTAGTGAATTCAACAGCATCAACTACAGTTTTAGGACCATATACAACGTCTCCTGAGGCAAATACACCTTCACGAGTAGTAATACCATTACCGGTTGTTTGAACTAAACCTTTAGTTGTTGTATCGATTTTTTTTGTATTTTGAACGATATTTGATTGTGGACCTTGACCAATTGCAATGATAACAGATGTCGCAATAAACTTATAAGCATTCTCACTATCATTAACATATGTAATATTACCATTACCATCATCATTCATGATTACAGGTTCAACTATTATTCCATCTTCTTCAATTCTAACAGTATTTAAGTAATAATTAATATTACAACCATCAATTATTGCCATATCAAGTTCATCACGTCTTGCGGTAACTTCATTAGGTCCTCTAAAGAATATAATGTCAACTTTTGAATGGTTTTTACGTAAAATAGTACGCGCTGCATCCATGGCAACGTTACCAGCTCCAATTACTACAACGCGGTCCCCCAAAGATATATATGAATCAGGATTTTTAAGATAGTCGATAGCGAAATGGACATTTCCAAGTGTTTCCCCAGGGATTCTTAAGCGGTTAGGTCTCCATACACCAGTACCAATAAATATTGCATCATATCCATCTGTAAACATATCATCAATAGTAATAGTAGGACCGATTAAAGTATTTGGTCTAAATTGAATATTTAATTCTTCAAGTTTAATTAAAAACTTATCAATTAATGTTTTTGGTAATCTAAAATCTGGAATACCATAGCGAAGTACTCCACCGATTTGATCTTTAGAATCAAAAATAGTAACTCTGTAGCCACGTTTAGCTAATATAATTGCTAAAGTTAAACCAGCCGGACCAGCACCTATGATACCAACCATAAACTGATTTCTTATTGCCGGAGTAAGTTTACATTTTTCTAAATAGAAAGTAGAAACATAGTTTTCTATTTCATAAAATTTGATAGGCATATCTTTTTTATTTAATACGCAATGACCCATGCAATTTTGTTCATGTGGACAAATCATTGAACATAGAGCAGAAAGAGGATTATTATTAAATAATATTTCTCCAGCTTCATCAATTTTTCCATCTAAAAATAATTGAATAACTGTAGGTATATCTGTTTTAACTGGACACCCTTCTTTACATAATGGTCTTTTGCATTTAAGACATCTTTTGGCTTCTTTAACGATATCTGACATGTTAATCACCTCTAAGTACTATTTTATCATTTTTTTTAATTTAAACAACTTCTTTATAAATTTAAATCTTTGTGTTAAAATGTTTTTATGAAAAGAGAACAATTAAATTACATTATCCCGAAAAACTGCATATTAAAGGATTTTTTAAATGAGGTATTAAGTAGAAAACTCTATAAATCTTTGAAAAGAAGAAATGTTATTTATTACATAAATGGATTAGAATCTAAAAATTATTTTGAAGTTTTACTAAATGATAAGTTAATTATTGAATATGATAGTGATACTTTAAATAACGAATGGCCTAAGTCAAAAGTTATACCTGAAATAATTTATGAAGATCAAAATATAATGGTAGTATACAAAGTAGCACCACTTTTAACTATTCCCACACATAATTTAGATGATTCTTTATATCAACAAATCGTTTTATACTTTGAAATGAGTAAAATAGACGCTACAATCCATTTTATTAATCGTTTAGATAAAGAAACCGAAGGTTTAGTATTAGTGGCTAAAAACAAGCATACAGCGCATTTGTTAAATGATAATAAGGTAAATATTACCAGAAAGTATAAAGCTATATTAAAAGGAATTTTATTGAGTAAACAGGGTAGAATAAATTTAGCCATTAAGAAAGATGAAAATTCGACAAAAAGATATATTTCATCAGATGGTAAAGAATCGATTACAAATTATAAAGTATTAAAAGAATATGATGATTATTCATTAGTAGAATTTCATTTAGAAACAGGTCGAACTCATCAAATAAGGGTCCACTCATTATCAATGGGGCATCCTATTTATGGTGATGATTTATATGGATCTTTTTCAGTCCCTGATTTACATCTATGTTCTTATTATTTGGAATTTACTAATCCTTATAATAATGAATTATTAAAATTCGAAACGAAACCGAGGTGGAATGATTTTGAAGAATGATGATGAAAAAGAAATACCTTCATTAGAATGTAGTAAAGAAGAAGAGAATAAATATAGCAAAAAAAGAAAAATAATTCAAATAATTATTGTTATAATTTTTATTATTTGTTTAATTATTGGTTCAATATACTTTACTCCAATTGTGAAAGCTTTATCAAATGTCGACACTAGAGAAATTTATATTGAAAAATTAAGAAGTTATGGAATGTTTGGGTCAGTTATTTTAGCGTTATTATTTGCAGTTCAAGTAATATTTGCCGTTATTCCCTCAGAACCATTTGAAATTATTGCTGGAATTATGTATGGACCATGGGGCGGATTCTTTATCGCTCAGATAGGACTATCTATAGGTAGTATTATCGTTTATTATTTAGTTAGATTATTTGGTAAAGGTTTTGTTAAAAGTTTAATAAATATTGATAGCAAAAAGCTAGATTTCTTACATGATAAAACGAGAAGTGAAGTAATTATTGCTTCTATTTTATTAATACCAGGATTACCTAAAGATTTTTTAGCCTTTGTTGTTCCTTTTACTAAAGTAAGCTTAACTAAATTTTTAATTATTAGTTTTATAGCCCGTATTCCATCAATTATAATGTCTACATATTTAGGTGATTCATTTATGACTGGTAATTATACTTTAACAATAATACTTATAGGTATATCTATATTTATAGGTGGGGCAGGAATAATTTTTAATAAAAAGATTTCAAATGTTTTAAATAAAGAAAAAAAATAATCATTCCTGTATTAAATATTTTACTTTGGGTAATATATTTATGAAAGGAATGATTTTATTATGTCATGTGTTCATTGTAGCGCAACAATATGCGGTTTTAATAAAAGTAGCTATTGTTCAAAAAAGAACTTAAGTGTTGAGGGAATGTTTTCTAAAAGTAAAGTTGGAACATTTTGTCAATCATTTCAAAACCCTAATAATTCAGATTTATTAAAAAGTGAAATGGCTAAAGATATGCTTGATGATTTAGGTAGTGAAAAAGAAAAGATTCAAATTAAATGTTCAGCAAATTATTGTACTTTTAATTCTCAAGACTACTGTATTGCTAAAGAAATAAAAATCGGTAATCAAAGTGCTAAATATCGTAGTGAAACTCAATGCGATAGTTTTAAAGCAAAGTAATCCAATAACTTTAAAGAAACATCTAATTCTTTAAATATTTCTGGGTGAAATTGGATTCCAATTATTGGCAAAGTTTCATGTTCAATCATCTCTATAGTATTATCTTCACTTATAGCTAATACTTTAAAATTAGGAGCTAATTTCTTTATCGACTGATGATGATAACTATTAGAAATGAATTGATTTCTTTGCATAAAATTTGAAAAATCTATATCTTTTATTGTTAATAAATGATTTTTATTTTGATGGTTTTTAATATCTTGATTTAAACTGCCACCCATAAAGACATTTATTGACTGATGACCTCTACAAATTCCAAGTAGAGGTTTTTTATTATTTTTCGCATATTCAATTATTTGTTTATCCAAAATATCGGTTTCTAAAGTGTCAACTTGAGAGGCAATATTTTCTTCTTTATAAAAAATTGGATCAATATCGTTCCCACCCGGAAGTAAAAATCCATCGCACATACCAAGTATATTATTATTTAAATTATGAATATTTATAAAAAAGGGTACTAATTTTAGTTTCATAAGGTAATTTAGATAAGTATCTTTGACGAAATATTTTAATTTAGAATCAGTAATTTCACATCTTAAGGCAATTCCGATTGTATAAATATGAATCATCCTTTCTTGAAAATCTTGTTTTATTATGATAGAATAGATAAAAATTGGAGGTTAAATTATGGCGTTACTAGAGGTTAATAATCTAAAATTTAGATATACTGATAAAGAATTATATAACGATGCAAGTTTTAGAATTCTACCTTCAGAGCATATTGTCTTAGTTGGTCCTAATGGAAGTGGTAAATCAACTTTTTTAAATATAATATCTAAAAACATAATTCCTGATACAGGAAAGATAGAATGGCTTAATAATATAAAATATGATTATTTAGACCAACAATTAAAAGTAAAACAAGACATTACTATCTATAATTATTTATATGATGTCTTTATGGATTTATATGCTAAAGAAAAAGAAATGAATGATTATTTTAATATGCTAGGAACAGCGCACGAAAGCGACTATGAAAAATATTTGAATCGTGCACTTTTAATTCAAGATGAATTAGAAAAGAAAAATTTTTATGCCTTAAATTCAACAGTTGGAAATATTACAAATGGGCTTGGAATAGTTAATTATGGAATGCAGACAAAATTAAACAAATTATCTGGTGGTCAAAGAGCTAAAGTATATTTAGCAAAACTATTGCTTGATAAACCTGATGTTTTATTAATGGATGAACCTACAAACTTTTTAGATGCCGAGCATGTTGATTGGTTAGCAAAATATTTAATTTCATTTTCTGGGGCCTTTGTAGTAATATCTCATGATGAATCTTTTTTAAGACAAATAGGAGAAGTCGTATATTCATTAGAAAATAAAGTTTTAGTTCGTTATAAAGGAAATTATGATTTTTATTTAAAAGAAAAAGAATTAAGGACTGAACAATATGAAAAAGAATATATTGCTCAACAAAAGCATATTAAAAAAACAGAAGCATTTATCCAAAAAAATATTGTTAGCGCAACATCAACAAAGCAGGCGCAATCAAAACGTACTCAATTAGAAAAATTAGTAAAACTAGAAAAACCAACAACAGAGGCTAAAATTTCAATCAAATTCCCTTTTTCAAGAGGTTTAGGTCAAGAAGTCTTAAAATTCATAAATTTAGAAGTAGGATATAATAAACCATTATTACCTCCTCTTAATTATTTAATTAAACAAAATCAAAAGGTTGCGATACTTGGAAAAAACGGGATTGGTAAAACAACTATCTTAAAAACTATCTTAGGATTATTAAATCCAATTAGTGGATCATTTGTTTTTAATCCAAGCGCTGATATAAATTATTTTTCTCAAGAAGATGAAAACTTTTTAGAAGATACCCCGATAAATTTTATTAGAAATTTTTATCCATTAATGACTGATGGAGAAATTAGAAGTGTTTTAGCTAAGACCGGATTAAAATCAGAACATGTAACTAAAAAAATGAAAGAACTATCAGGTGGGGAAAAAACAAAAGCCAGACTTGCCTTAATGACTTTAAAGAAAAGTAATATTCTTATTTTTGATGAACCAACTAACCACTTAGATGTAAAAGCAAAAGAAGTTTTGTATAAAGCCATTTCTGATTTTCCAGGTTCTGTAATTTTAGTAAGTCATGAACGAGATTTTTATGATGGCTTAGTAGATTTTGAAATTAATTTTTAATATGAGGGAGACTAATGTATGTATGAAGCTGAATTAGAATTTGTGAAAAATTATTTAATAAGTAATGAAGGAAATGCTAGTTTAAATAAAAATCAACCATTTAGAAAAAGATATGAACATACATTACGTGTTTTAGCATGGGCTAATCGTATTATAGAAGGTACAAATGCCGACCCACAAGTCTTAAGTTTAGCAGTAATTTTTCATGATGTAGGATATGGATCAATTTATTTTCAAAGTAAACATGAATTAAGAAGTATTAACATTTTTAAAAATTATGCCAAAGATAAATATAGTGAAGAAGTAATAAATAAAGTAGTTGAAGCAATATCATATCATACTAAACGTTCTAATTTAAATTTATTAAACATGAAGATAGAATCTATTTTATTATTAGAAGCAGACATGCTTGATGAAGAAGGATTAATGGGATTAGAATTTGATACTTTAACTTGCGGTGTTAAAAATGTTAATAGCTATAATGATGCCTTAAATGCTCATGTTAAATATGTTAAGAAATTCTTACAAACCAATCCAATGATTACAAAAAAAGCATCTGAGTACTGGGTTATAAAACAAAAAGAAACTAAAGATTATATAAAATCTTTAGCTATAGATTTAAATCAAGAAATTGATATTTAAAAAACAGTGAGAAATCATATTTAGAACGTAATTCAAAAATTAGGGGTATCTAGTAGAACCAGTGCGATATTAGAATTACTTAGAGATATTATAAAATTACAGTGAGACAAAGATTCTTACTGTTTTTTATTAAAAACTAATAAAAAGAAAACTTAAAATCATATATAACAATATTGGTTTTCTAATTGAGGAGTTTTTAACATATTGAAAGATATAGTAGCTATATCTGCAAGATTCTCAATCGATGATGATGCAAAATAAGATGGAATATCAAGAAGTATATCAAATCAATTAAAATACTTAACTAAATATGCTAAAGACAATGATATAGTAATTTATGATACCTATTATGATTATCAAAAAACAGGAACTAATTTGGATAGACAAGGAATCAAATCATTATTTAAAGATATGAATAAAGGTTTATTCAATACTATCATTGTAAAAGATTTATCAAGGTTTTCGAGAAACTATAAAGATGCAGGACTATACCTAGAACAAAAATTCCCAAGTTATAATATAAGATTTATTTCTTTAAGTGATAACTATGATAGTATTAACGGTGAAGAAGACTCACTGTCTTTAGAAACTACTTTAATGCACTATACTCAAAAGATATTCAAAAGAAAATCCATCGTTCATTTAAAGAACGAATAGATAAAAAGTACCTAGTATCAACACCATTCTATGGATACATCAAAGATAAAGATAAAAATCTTATCATAGATGAAGACGCAGCTAAAATAGTAAGATATATATTTAATAGCTATATTGAAGGTAAATCAATCCTAGAAATAGCTAGATCACTAGAAAATCAAAAAGTATATAACGCAAGTAGCCATAAATACTTTGATTTAAAAATGAAAATAAGTCCAATATTCCTAAAAAGAATTCAAGAAAATCCATATCATTGGGATACTACAGTAGTAAAAAGAATGCTAAAGAATTATGAATGGACACGCACAAAACCTTACTTGGTCTAAAAATCCAAAGACCTCAAAAGAAGGTAATATCCTAGTTAGAAACACTCATCCAGCTATCATAACAGAAGAGACATTTAATAAAATACTAAAGAACTTAAGTACAAATAGTAAAAAAGGAACGTATAAAAATTATTTCCCTAGAATGATTAAATGAGCAGAATATAAATGCTCACTTACATTTAGAAAGATATCAAATAATATCGGCTATGCCTACCGCTGTGATGAATGTCGTGGAGAAGGTAATTACATAACATTAAATACACTAACTGATGTTTTATATTTAGACGCAATGAATCTAGTTCAAGAGATAATTCTAGATAAAGATAAAGTATTAAAATACTTAAACAATAGAATGCAATCAAATAATCAATTCCCTAAATTAGAAAATGAATTAGAACTAGAAAACAACAAAATAAAGCATCTATTTGAAAATCTAATGTTAAAGAAAATAACTAGAGAAGAATATGATAATACATTATCTTTACATAAACAAAAGATAGAACAATTATCAAAGCAAATAGAAGATAATAAGTACCTTAAAATCGATTTAGAACAACTATCTTATAATTATAATGAATTCGTTAAAAAACTCGATGTAGACAATATAATGAAACTTGATAAAATAGATTTCATTAAAAGGACAATTAAAACAGTATTCATAGATTTCAAGGCTGAACCACTTAAAATCACAATAAAGTACTTATTTGATAATTAGTTCAAAATAATAATTATTAAATTGAAGAAAACCATATTTTTTGGTATAATAAGATAAAACTTTATAGATGAACATAAAATTATTGAAAAATGGGAAGGAGTGTACCGTATGGAAACTAATAATATTGCTTTTGATAAATTCACAGAAGAGTATTTAACATTTAGAAATTATAGAAATAATGGTTTAAATGGAATAGCAATGTACCCAGCCATGATGATTGATGAGATGCAAAAAAATATTATTGAAGCGGTAATGCAATTACATGGTGGAAGTAATTTAACTCTTTTGGATCCTTTTCATGGGGCGGGGACCTCACTTTTAATCGCTAAAGAATTGGGGATGAATCAAATTGGCTTTGATATTAATCCCCTTGCAAATTTAATTACAAAAGTAAAATTGCACGCTTACGATGAAACTATTTTTATAGATAAAACAAAATTATTTAATATAATTGACAATACCGATGAAATTACTGATTATACATTTCATAAGATAGAAAAATGGTTTAGAGATGATATAACATCAAGCCTCTCTAAAATAAGATCAGCTATTATGCAATTGGAAAACGAGTATAATAGATTCTTTTTTTGGACAGTGTTTTCTAACATAGTAAGAAGATACTCAAATTCAAGATCATCAACATTCAAATTGCACATTAAAGAACAAGAAAAAATGGATGAGATGATTGATAATTCGATAGAAGACTTTAAAAAAGAAGTGAATCAATCTATAAAAAAATTATCATTCGAGGAAGTTAATGAAAATACATCACAATTAATATGTGGAGACAGTTTAGAATTAATTAATAATCTAGATAATGAATCTATTGATATAATATGTACTTCACCACCGTATGGTGATAATCAAACTACAGTTACATATGGACAATTTTCGAGTTTGGCTCTTCGTTGGATTAACCATGAAGATTTGGATGAACAAGTTGAAGTGGTTGATTATAATTTTTCATCATTGGATAACTTGAGTTTAGGTGGTAGGAGAAGACAATTAACAACAAACGTTGCTTGTTTAGAAGAATATTTAGGAAGAATCAAAGAGAATAAAAGGCAAAAGGTTATTAACTTTGTATCTGATTATGTTAATATTTTTTCTGGATTAGTAGAAAAGCTTAGACCGAATGGGTACATTGTTTTAACAGTAGGAAATAGAAAAGTTGACAATCAACTTTTTCCTTTTGTACAAGTAAATGATGAATTAGCTGTCCTATATAATTTAGAGAAAGTTACTGAAAAAAAGCGAGATATTCTTAATAAAAGAATTGCAAAAAAAATATCAAGAGTTGATGAACAATCTGTTGAATCAATGTCAGAAGAATATATTTTGATTTATAAGAAAGGGGATAATGAAAATGAATAATAAAGTTCCATTTCAAATATCAGCTAGACTTATGAGTCATTTAGGAGAGGCTTTAATTTCAGATGAATTAGTAGCCTTACTTGAATTAATTAAAAATGCGTATGATGCTGATGCAAATAAAGCAAAAATAATAATTGATACAAATTATATTAATGAATTTGGAATTGGTAAAATATCTATATCTGATGATGGTCATGGTATGGACTATGATGTAATAACTAATGCATTTTTAAAACTAGCTACAGATTATAAGATTAAAAGTCAAAAAATATCTCCTAAATATAAAAGATTATCATTAGGTAATAAAGGAGTCGGAAGATTATCGTTACAAAGGCTTGGTTCATATGCAAGAATAACTACTAATAATGGTTCGAAAGAATATAGTTTTGTAATAGATTGGACCCTTTTTGAAGAGGATGTTGATTTACAACAAATTTTAATTTCAATAGATGAAAATGAGAAATTATCTTTACCTAAACAAGGCACTTTAATTGAAATATACGGATTGAAAAATATTGAATTATGGAAGAATAAGAACACTTTCACTAGATTTAAACGTGAGATTTTATCAATTATTAATCCTTACATATCGAATGAAACTAGATTTTCAATTTTCTTTGAATTAGATGAATTCAGATTTGCTTCTGATAAATATGATATTAATTTAATTGAAACATTAGCTGATTCAATTGTTAATTATGAATTTATATCTGAAACAAAAAAGTTATTTATAAATATTAAAAGAAAAGTAAAATATGCCGATCATAGAATGGATGAGTCTTTTAAACGTTATGAGAAAATGGGGTTTTCTTATGAAGAACTTGACAAAAATGCGAGATACTCTTTTTTAGAAGATAGTTATACTATTGACTTGTGTAATATATCAAAAAGTTATAGTAAAATTCAAAATGATATATTATTAAAGGATGATACAAATCAGCCTTACCTACCTGGTGATTTTAAGGGTAGTTATTTTGCATTTGATAAAAGTGCTTCAAGATTTACACATGAAGATAAAAACTTTCTTGATTTAATAAACGGGGTAAAACTGTTTAGAAACAATTTTAGAATTTTACCATATGGAGATGATGATTATGAATGGTTAAACTTTACTAAATATAGTCAAACATATTCTGGTAATATTTATAGAGGACATTCAGTTGCTGGATATATATACATCGATGGAGAAGAAAATTTAGATAAATTAACTGAAATGACTAACAGACAAGGACTAATTGAAGATAGTTATGGTAAGAATTTTCTAATTATATTAAGAGAAATTATTTCTCTAATTATTGTTTCTTCAGATATAAAGTTTAGGAGTGATTTCATCCCTAATTATGACAAAATAAAAAATGCGAAAGATAATGAAGTTGTTACTATATTTTCTGGTAAAGTTATATTTAAAAAAAACCCAAGTTTGATAAAAAAAATCAAAGAAAGTACAACTCATTTATCTGATAATATTCAACCAAGTGTTTTTGATACTGATGAAATATCTCAATATAAACATGATATATCAAAATATGCTACAACAATAGATAAAGGTATACATAAAATCGCTGATGAACTAGAAGCAGAAAAAAATAAACTTGAAGAAGAATTTCAACTTCTAGAAAAATATAAAATAGTAATGGCATCAGCTATAGTAGCCGAAAGTTTATCGCATGAAATATTAAAACTTGCTCAAAAAACAAAAGATTATGCTTTAAATATTAGAAAAGAAATCAGTAAAAAAAGCCTAGATACTAATAATATAAATGTTAACCTAGAGATGATTGTATCTAATATGCAATTTTTATTTAGAAATGCATCAATTTTGGACTCTAACTCATATGTTAAGAGAAACACTTTTGAAGTTGTAAATGTAAAAGAATTTTTAAATGATTTATTTAATATATTTCCATTTTTTGATAATTGTATTGAGCATCACTTATCATATTCTATAATAGGCGAAGGATTCAATTATAATCTAATTAAAAATAATTTTATTATAACTATTGAGAATTTAATAGTGAATTCCAAATATTGGTTAGATAAAAATGAAATTAAAAATCCATCAATAATAGTAGAATTGCAAGAAAAACAAATTATTTTTTATGATAATGGACTTGGAATATCGCATGATGTAGAAGATACATTATTCGAAGCATTTGTATCTTGTAAACCAAATTTTGAAGGTCGAGGATTAGGACTTTATATCGTAAAGCAACTCTTAAATGAAATAGGTGCAAGTATCCAATTACTAAAAGAAAGAAATAAATATGGTAATTGTTTTAAATTTTTAATAAGTTTTCAGTAGAAGTAGGGGTGTATGTAGTATGGAATTTAAAAGCATAATTAATAAATTCAATTTTACAAATTTGGTAATATTAGATGATACTAATTATATGGATATGCTTGTTAAGGACATTATTAATGAATCTAATTCATTGTATGAAGAATTAACAACAAATCCTAATGTGGTTTATGAAAGTTTAAGGATAAGTGAAGTTAAACAAGATCCTTTGCTTTATGCTAAAATAAAACCATTTTATATGTCTTTAAATCCATACAAATGGCTTGATGAAATTGAAAATGAGATTCAAATTTATAATTGTCGCGTAGTGAGTGAATTGCCTAAAGCAAAGAAATTAGAAAATAATACTTTATGGTTTATAGACTTGGATATAAATACAAAAAATTATTCACATGTAAATTTTGCTTATGAACAATTTTCTGAAAACATACGTCAAGGAAAAAACGACTTGTTTATTATTTTTTCAAATAAAGCAGAACTATATAATAATTTAGATGAAATAAAAAGATTTTGTAAAGATGATTTAAAAATCGATTTATCGGTTAAAGATTTTATTGAATTATCTATTAATTTCATCTCTAAAAATAATGATTTTGATTCAAAAAATATATATTCAATGATTTTAAAAGCTTCAAAAACCAAATATTTATCTATTTTCAAAGAAAGTGTAGATAAATCTCTTTTGAATTTTGAAAATAATATTTTTGAAACAGAAAAAAATCAAAGTATATTTCACTATGACTACTTATGTGAGGGTGAAGGTTTAGAGGATAGTTTCTATAATATAATAAATCATGAGTTGGAATTTAACTATAAAGATTTGTTAATAAAAAGTCAATTAATAAATAATATGAACGATACTATAGATTATTTTTTTGAAAACTTAGATGAAGATTTATTAAAAAAAGAAAAAATTTTAGGTAGAATACTTAAAAGTATAAATGCTATAACATACGCAAATAATATGTTATTTGATGATATAAACTATTTAAAAAAAGATTTGGGATTTGGTGATATTCTAAAAGTTAATAATAACTATTATATGTTAGCAAATCAATCTTGTGATATTACAATAAGAGAAAATGGTGTACGTAGAAACAAAGATGCATATTTAATACCATTAAATTTAGAAAAACTAAATAAAGAATCAATAAATAGTTATATAAAACGAAGTATTGTATCAATTTTTAAAGATGAAAAAATTGATGATGATTTTAAAAGTGACATTTTGAATTCTTTAAAAAATAAATTTGAAGATATAGATTTTGATTTAGAAAAAATGAAGTCTATTTCTGATGATATTAGTTTTGTTCTTTATAAAGAAACTCATTATAGTTGTAAAATTAAAAAAGGACAACCTGCAATTATTCCATTTTGGATAATAGATTCCATTTCATGTAATACGGATGGAAAGGTTACTTTAGAATATCTTCAAGATGGATTAAGATATCCTTTAAAAAAAAGAATTGCTGATGCAAACAATGATTTAATAAAATTTAAAGAAAAAATAAACAATTTGGAAATAGATTTTATTTCATATATGTCTATCGCGTATGAAAAATTTTTCAATGAAAGTAATAAATCAATATCTATTATTAGACTTGGGAGGTTAAATTCATCATTGGCTATAAAATTACAAAGTGATTTTGCTGATCATCAAATTAGGACTCCAGATAAGACTATTTTAACTTTAGATTGTTAATTGAATTATTATTAAACGTACAAAATCAAAAAAGACTTAAAGTATATGCAAATGACCTTAATAATTATATAAAATTGTACATTAGATTTCCCACTTTTCCAATGCATATTTCGAACGTAATTCAAAAATTAGGAGTATCTAGTAGAACTGGTGTGATATTAGAATTACTTAGATTAGATATTATAAAATTACAGTGAGGCCTTTGAGGTTTTGCTGTTTTTTATGTATCTTAATAAAAAAACATTTGAAATTCATCAAATGTAATTTAATAATATTTAAAGAACCGGGAGATAACCGGGAGATAACCGGGAGATATTTATGCAGTTAATTGCATAATAAAGTTATACTAGAGTATATTTCAAAGCTCTTGCTTTTCCTTCTTGTTTTAAAAGTTTTTTATCAAGTAAAGATTTTAATATTTCATTTGCTCTACTATCTTTAACATTTAATATATCTTCAACAGTTACACGTCTTATTGAACCATATTGTTTAATATAATTTATAATAATAGTTTCTTGCTCAGTTAAATTTGTAATTGTAGCAATATTAGGTTTAGTTTCAATGCTACTAACATAAGAAGGGCGATAGAAGTTAATTCTTAAGCAATTACTCATTTCAATAATTTCTAAATCCTTAAGACCCATTTCCTTACATTGTTCAATAGCACGAGCAACACCACTACCCCAATTTTCAATTAAACCTAAATAATGAAATACATTAGCAATAGCGCTATTCCTTATTGAGGAAGTACCGTTTTTCATTCCTGCTATAGTTAATCCCCCAAATAAAGTACCAGGAGAAGTAATCTCAACCTTATTATCATATACTGCGACCTGTACACATGAATTAGCATTTAATTGTCTATGGCATACTGCATTAGTTATTATTTCTCTAAGTGCCTTAGGAGGCAATTCATAATTTTCTTTATTTGTAAGTCCAACAATTTCTAAACCAATATTAATATGATTTAATACAAATTTATAGGCATCATTGATTTGCTTATAAATAGGACCTTCATAATCTTTCTTATCAATGAATACAGATCTATCAATTCCTTTAAATCTAGCACATTGTATTTTAACAAATTGGAAAGGATTATTTTCACTTAACATCATATATGCATTAGTAGGATAGTAATTGTTTTCAATTTTCTGTATAACCTTCCAAGCTAATAACTTATTTAAATTAACATCTTTTATATTTTCATTGTTAGTATTATCTTTTGCAAAGGAAGTTAAATAATTACAAAACTTATTTATTTCATCTATAGTTAAAGAATTTCTATCATAAACAAGCTCATCATATGACTTGTTATTACCAGCTAGTTTTAGTTCTTTAAGCATAGCAGCATCAGCAACTCTTGTTGTACCACCAACTCTAATAAAAGTACCATCTACATCACCAAGAGATTTAATATAATATGGAGTAGAAGAACCATGGAATATTTCAACAATTAATAATGGTTTACCACTAATTTCTTCTACATAAAAATTAGGAATGATTTGAGGTGTAATACTATCATCAATCACATTAGATAGTGTATCCATAATACTAGATACTTCATTTTTTGGAATACCAATAACATTTAAAGTTTTATCTTCAATTCCAATAACTAATTTTCCACCACAAGAGTTTGCAAAAGCAACTAATGTCTTTAAATACTTATTAGAATTATCAGGTAAAGACTCTTTATATTCAATAATATTTGACTCATCATTTTTTATTTCATCTATAATCATGTTATCAGCTCCTTTTATTAAATTATAACATTTTAAACAGTTAAATAAAATCGAAAAATGAAAGATATTTATGATATAATTATAGATAAGGTTGGGTGATACTGTGTTTCATCAATTTATCGATAACAATGAAAGAAAAAAATATGGAGGTACTGCCTTTTTGGAGTTACAATATTGTAAAATAAAATTAGATACTCCGATAAAAAGAATTGTATCTGACAAGTCAATATCTAACTGGCAGAATGATTCATTATATGTCTATATAGATGATCTAGAAGCATTTTATTTGAATTATAACAATATGTTTGTAGGAGGTATTTATGCAAACAAAAAAAGTGGCGATATTGATATTTATGGTATAAATTATTTTTCACCAGAAAAGGTATTAATAGCAATCAACAACATAGAGAAAAACATACCACAAGATAAAGAAATATTGCTTGATTGGTTAAAAAAATCATCTAAATATAATGGAATTTATATTTTAGGAATTTAAAAAGAGGTATGCATATGTTTGAAATTACAAAAATCGCTATTAAATGCAATTCTTTTTTACATAATCATGGAATCAAATTAGATCCAGAACTAAAATTTTTTAAAAAAAGAGGATTAATTCATTGTCAAGTAATGGATTGGAGAGGACCAACAGAGATAGATGGTTTTCCTGTGCTTACTATTAATCAAGCAATGGATAAATTAATTATCTTATCTATTGAAAACCATTTTATAATCCAAGAAAAAGAAAAAAGAGAAGAATTGTTGAAATCTTATCCATCTGGTTATGGTACATATGATGGGAGAAAATATTTTTTTGAAGAAACTTTAAAAATAATTAAGGAATATGATGTTGGATTATTTGAAAAACAAATAAAAATATATACTAAGTATATTAATCAAAATAGAAAAATTAAATTTAAATGGAAATATAATGATGATACATTAAGCTTTGAAACAACTAAAGTGATTAATCATTTTGCTGTAAATATCAATAAAAATAATTCAACAGTATATGTATATTCTCAGGATCCATGTGGTGGAAGACCAGGTGATAATGTTTATAGATTTTTAGACATATCTTCCTACGATGGATATGTTAAGATTTCATTTACTAATAATGGCACAGATAGATACTATATGTATGTTTACAATCCAAAGGCATGTGAAAGTACTGAGCATTATATTTTAATTGGTATAGCGGACAAAATCGTTTGGGAGAATGAAATAATTATAAATAATATATCACAAATAAGAATAAGGACGTTTTGTATAAACAATGATGAAGTTACAGTTGTTGAACAATATAACTTAATGCCGTAGTATTATTAATTGGAAGGTATAATCAATGTTTAAAGAGAATACGTGAAACAATATTCGGATAAAAAAGTGATTTATCTACATTTGATTTTATTGGACTGTCAATAGAAAAGTGGTCACAAATATAAGAAAATTTAAGAATTGAGTTTTTCAAACTCGTGTGGTGTCATAAATCCTAGTGATGAATGATGCCTTTTTTGTTAAATTTAATTTTTTTATATGTCAACATTGGAGATATTACATTATGACATAGTCCTCTTTTTTATCTCATGAAATTGTTTCATTTTTTACAGTTTTTTTTATTTTGTTACATATTTTACCGTAATATAGTATAAAATAACTCTTATCCTCTTGACTTGTACCTTAACGGATAAGTTTATAATAGAGATATAATTAAGGAGGAGTATAGTATGAAAAAGTTTTTTTATACAATTACATTAATGTTATGTTCTATTATGATATTAACTGCATGTAATGGCTCAGAAAAAAAAGTAGAAACAATTGATTTAAATAAAACAAGTATAACATTAGTAGTTGGAACAAATGAAACCTTGACGGTTGAAATTACGCCAAATGATGCTGAAGACAAAAATATAAGTTGGTCTTCATCTACTACGAGTGTTGCAACCGTAGATGAAAATGGCAAGGTTAGTGCAATTGCAGTTGGCAGTGCTACAATCACCGTAACTTTAGTTAATGACAGTTCAAAAAAAGCAACATGTTCTGTTACAGTTACTAGTTCTGAAATTGATGTAACGAATGTTACATTAAATAAGACATTGTTGTCATTAGAAGAAGGTGATGAAGAAACATTAAATGCCACATTATTGCCAACTAATGCAACAAATAAAACGATTACTTGGACAAGCAATGAAGAAGAAGTTGCAACTGTAGATGCTATTGGATTAGTTACAGCTATAGGTGAAGGAACTGCAACTATAATGGTTAAATCTGATTCTAATAATTCAATTTTTGCAACATGTATTGTTACAGTTATATCAAAGGATAATAAAAATGAAACATTAGAAGTTTTAAATGTCCTAAGAAATGCAATTGTACATCCAAGTGAAGAAATAATGACAATAGAAAATACTAATGATTCTAATTCAAATGTAAAATTGAGCAGTTTTAATCCTAGTATGGCATCAGGAGCAATTGGTAGTAAAGAAAAAGGTGGCTCTTTTGTAAAGGGACTTGATCCAAATGACGCACAACAAATAGATTATGTTGGATGCTTTGATGTTTATTTAAGAACTATAATTAATACATTATCAAGCAATGAAAAATTAACTTTTGGTAAATACTATAGTGCTAAATCAATTAATCCAACGGATTATAATAATAAGTTAAATGATTATTGTTTTATGATAAATTATATTGAAGGACAATTAGTGATATTTATTACTTCTACTGACATTGTAAATTATCCAGACGGTTATATTAATGGTGATGATTACATGCTATCTAATAATAATATGTACATGAAAATTTCTATTGATTATGATTTTACTAATGCTAAATTAATTAACTGGGATATACAATATATAATCATAACTGAAGAAAATGGCGGTTTTTATTCAATAGACGAAGAATCATTTGTTGAATTTACAGAAGTAAAGTTAACTGCATGGTTTGTTGGAACTAATATAAAAGAGAAAACTAGTTATGTATATAAAATAAATGAAGCTGAAAGAGTTTATTTAAATGATATATGTGAAAACTATGATTATAAGCGAATAACAGTTGCGCAATTTGGAAAGGTTGAACATCCTTATGTAGCTACAGAATGGAATTTCACTGATTATCTAGATGAAGATAGTTTATTAACTTTTAACAAGAATAAATATCAATTCTTTGATTTATATGGAATTATGCGTTCTGAAGCATCTGAATTATCAAATGAATTTAATGATATTACAATTTATGCTCAATCAACTAGTTTTGGTGATGCTGCATATCTAGCAAAGTATGAAAAATATGCTGGAGATTATAGAGCTGTTTATGGAAATGAAGAAAAATATTCGTCTACAGATTTAATTTATATTGATAAAGATGGAAATCCATTCTATATTAATGAAACAGATCAGCAATATGCTATTCTTAATCTAAAACTTGATGGCACATTTACATTTACTTTTAGTTTAATGGAAGATGGAGAATTAAAAACTTATAATTGGACTGGTGATTATATTGTAGAGGAAGTTTATTCTATTCCTAATTTGTTTAGTTTAAATAATATTTACGATGAAAATAATATAGAATTCGATTCATGGACAGGTAATATTACGATAGAAGTAATATTGGATGCTGAAAATAATTTAATAGGCTGTGAATATAATATTGGATTCTATGATGCAAGAGGAATGGTAAGCGGAATACTATTTTATAATTAATACTTTGTAATTAAGAGGATAAAAAAGAGCGCTGTTCCACTTTGTGGGGACAGGTGATAAAAACTCTTCCAACATAGAGGAGACCTCAATATCAAAAATGTTGTGATAACTAAAAAATATGCGGTTTGCTTATACATATAGCGAACCGCTTTTTGTTTCATATAATATTTTATTAATTAAATATAATAGATTCGTCTTTATTTAAAGAAAAATAATTTTATTTCTAAATTCTTTAATAAAAGTAAAATAAAAACTATTATAGTACCAAAATGTATATATAATAATGGCGTAATATTTAAATAAGAGAGTAAAATATTGAATGTGAATTAAGATATTTTTACATAAAAAAAGAAATTGATAACTAAAAATTATCAATTTCTTTTTTTAATTCTTCAATTATATCTTTTTCATCAATACGTCTTATTACTTCACCTTTTTTAAATAGCATTGCACAACCTTTACCACCTGCAATACCTAAATCGGCTTCCTTAGCTTCTCCAGGCCCATTAACGACACATCCCATAACTGCAACATGTATTTTTTTATTAACTGTATCTAAATAGTTCTCTATTTCTTTTGCGATAGGTATCATATCATACATTGTGCGACCGCAAGTAGGACAAGAAGTGAAAGTAGGGGTATTTTTAACAAATCCTAAATTTTTTAATATTTCTTTTGCAGCTTTAACCTCATAAATGGGGTCATCAGTTAATGAAACTCTAATTGTTGCGCCAATTCCTAAGTCTAAAATTTTTTGAAGTCCTAATGAACTTTTTATTAGTCCACTAAAAACTGTTCCTGCCTCAGTTATACCAACATGTAGTGGGTATGGAAAAGTATGTGCTGCTAATTTATATGCTTCATATGATAATTCAATAGAAGAAGCTTTTAACGATAAGACAATATCATGAAAATCTAAGTCCTCTAAGATTTGAATATGAGACTTTGCAGCTTCTACCATATTTTTAGCATTAAGCTCCATTCCCTTTGGAAGTGAACCACTATTAACCCCAATACGGATTGCGACATTCTTCTCTTTACAAAGTGTAACAATTTCCTTTATTTTATCTTGATCGCTTATATTGCCAGGATTTAATCTAATTTTATCTACTCCAGATTTAATTGATTCAATCGCAAGCTCTGGGTCAAAATGGATATCCGCAACTAAAGGGATATGAATTTGTTTCTTTATTTCTTTTATAGCATGTGCATCTGCCATATCAAGTACCGCAACTCTTATTATTTCACAGCCGTAGCGTTCAAGTTCTAAGATTTGATTAACTGTTTTAGAAATATCCTTAGTAGGAGTATTAGTCATACTTTGTATATAGATATGATCATTCCCACCTAGTATTAAATTATTTATTTTACATTTATTAGTAAATTCTCGTTTATACATTTTATCACCAAATACATTATAACATAAAAAAATTCTTCTTATTATAGTCAAATTATATCTTTGATTTTTTTTGAAAAAAAAGTAAATAATACTTGATTTATGTTTCTTCATGCGCTATAATTATTTAGGAACAAATTTTATGTCTGGAGGGATATAATATGCGTGATTTAGTTAAATTAGTTTGTACGGATTGTAAAAATGAAAATTACTACACTGATAAGAACAAGAAAATTACTCCTGAAAGAATGGAAATGAAGAAGTATTGTCCTAAATGCCACAAACATACTATTCATAAAGAAAAGAAGTAAGCTTATTTAAGCTTTTTTTTCTATAATGATAAAAAAAATAGTAGTAGGTAGATTAGAAACGAATTGTTATATAATTACAAATCTTAGTAATGAGGCAATAATAGTTGATCCAGGACTAGATTTTTCTAATGTGGCGTTAGAAATAAAAGAAAATTATAATGTAATAGCTATATTTTTAACTCATGGTCACTTAGACCATATAGATGGTATAAGATATTTTGATGTCCCAGTTTATGTAAGTATTAAAGAAAAAGAATTTTTTACTGATTCATCATTATCTTTATATAATATGATGGGTTTAAAAATACCTAAAGAATTTAATAATATTAATTTTATTTATGTTAAAGACAAAGATATTATTAAATTATTAAATAAAGAATTCATGGTCATAGAAACACCAGGACACACAATAGGTAGTGTTTGCTATAAATATGATGATAAACTTTTAAGTGGCGATACTTTATTTAAAGAATCATGTGGTAGATGTGATTTTCCAACGGGAAATCAAAGTGCGATGAAGAAATCTTTAAAGAAATTAATTGATATATTAGATGATAATATTGTTGTTTATCCGGGTCATGATGAAAAAACGACAATTAAAAACGAAAGAAAAAATAATCCTTATATTAAT
The DNA here is from genome assembly GCA_031549865.1 of Anaeroplasmataceae bacterium. GTDB lineage: Bacteria > Bacillota_I > Bacilli_A > Acholeplasmatales > Anaeroplasmataceae > JAVBPE01. Next base: position 104,637 of record JAVBPE010000008.1, read on the forward strand.
TAAAATATCTGGAATAAGTTTAAATTCAATTAAATAGACTAATAATAAGAATAACTTTTTTAAAAAAGAGTTATTCTTTTTCTTTTTTTGGCACTTTTTTGTTGACAGTGCTAAAATAAAGATTTATAATGATATTGCACTTGGAAGTAAAGAGTGCTAAAGAGGTGATGAAATGTTATCTGATAGACAAAAGTTAATATTAAAAGCCATCATTGAAGAATACGTTTCAACTAATGAGCCGGTTGGATCAAAGGTTTTAACTGAAAAGCCTTATTTGGATTTTTCTAGTGCAACAATTCGTTATGATATGCAGCAACTTGAAGAATTAGGCTATTTAGAAAAAACACATACTTCAAGTGGAAGAATACCTTCACAATTTGGATATAGGTTTTATGTTGATAATCTAATTATTCGTGATAATGAAGTTGAAGAAATATTTAAATCATATGATGAAATATTTAATAACAACAAATTAACTAAAGAAGAAGCAATTACTAAAATTATGGATAAACTAAGTGATATTACCGGTTATTATTCAATGATCTTAGGAAGTAGCGCTAATTTTGCAAAAGTTAAGAAAATGAGCATTGTTCCCATTGCGACTAATGAAGCAGTACTCTTAATTGTTACCTCAACTGGTGTAGTTCAAAGCCAAAAAATAACAATTCCTGATGGATTTAATATGGATGATTTATTAAGGATTATTGATATGTTTGATAATGCAATGTATGATCGTTCTATTTTTGAAATAAGAGAAGTATTAAGTCACGAAGCAGCAAAGCCTCGCATAAGACAAATGGTAGATTTTCAAGATGATATTCTAAACTTTATGATAAAAGGATTCGCAAGATTTCAAAACACAGAAAGCTATAGTAGTGGTTTATCAAAGTTTTTCAATCAACCAGAATTTCAAGACCACAGGGTTATGCAAAAAATATTGAAAGTATTGGATGATGTTTCAATTGAAGGTTTAGTAATCAAAACAGAGGATGCCCTTAATATAAAAATTGGGGTAGAAAATTTGTTAGAAGGATTAGACAAATGTTCAGTTATAACAATTCCTTATTTTATAGATGATGATGAATATGGAGCAATTGCTGTAATAGGACCATGCAGAATGCAATATAAAAAGGTTATACCAATCTTAGAATATATCGCTAAAAGCATGCCTAAGTTATATAGTAGGTAGGTGAATTTATGAAAGAAGAAGAATTAAAAGTTGAAGAAACTGTTACTGAAGAAACTTTAGAAAAAGAAACTGAAGAAGCTGGTAACAAAAAAGAAAAAAAAGTGAAAAACAAAGATAAAGAAAAAATAGCAGAATTAGAAAAAGCTTTAGCCGAAAAACAAAATGATTATCTTAAGGTCTATGCTGAAATGGCAAACACCAAAAGAAGATTAACTGAAGAAAATGTTAAAGATCGTAAATATGCAGCCCAAAGTATTGTATCTGATTTGATTAATCCGATTGATATGTTAGTTAAAATAGTTAATATGGAAGCGCCAAATGCTGAAATACAAAATTATTTGATTGGATTTCAAATGATTACTAATCAAATAGTTGATATATTAAAAACTGCAGGATTAACGGATATTAAAGCTTTAGGTGAAGATTTCAATCCTAATATTCATCATGCAGTATCAACTGAAGAAGTAATTGAAAATCCAAATAAAGTATTAGAAGTACTTCAAACTGGATATATGTTTAAAGATCGTGTTTTAAGACCAGCTTTAGTAAAAGTTAGTGTCTTAAAAGAAGACAATAAAAAAGAAATTGAAAACAAAGAAAATTTTGAAACACAAGGAGATAATATACAATGAGTAATAAAGTAATTGGTATCGATTTAGGTACAACAAATTCATGCGTTTGCGTTATGGAAGCAGGCGAATCAAAAGTAATAGCAAATCCAGAAGGAGCAAGAACTACTCCATCTGTAGTAGCATTTAAGGGTGATGAAATTCAAGTAGGTGAAGTTGCAAAACGTCAATCTATTACTAACCCTCACACAATAAGTTCAATTAAACGTCATATGGGAGAAGCTAATTACCGCGTTGAAGCAGCTGGTAAGAAATATTCTCCACAAGAAATTTCAGCGATGGTTTTACAAAACTTAAAGAAAACAGCTGAAGCATATTTAGGAGAAACTGTAGATAAAGCAGTTATTACAGTTCCTGCTTATTTTAATGATGCTCAACGTCAAGCTACAAAAGATGCTGGTAAAATAGCAGGTCTTGAAGTACTACGTATTATAAATGAACCTACTGCCGCAGCACTTGCTTACGGTATTGATAAAACAGATAAAGAACAAACAGTATTAGTATTTGACCTAGGAGGAGGTACATTTGACGTATCTATCTTAGATTTAGCTGATGGTACATTTGAAGTTTTAGCTACAGCTGGAGATAACATGCTAGGTGGAGATGACTTTGATAAGGCTATTATCGATTGGTTAGTAGCTGAATTTAAAAAAGAAAATTTGGTTGATTTAAGCTTAGATAAAATGGCTATTCAACGTTTAAAAGATGCAGCTGAAAAAGCTAAAAAAGATTTATCAGGTATTACAAGTGTAGAAATTAGCTTGCCATTCATTTCTATGGGTGCAGCAGGTCCATTACACTTAAATAAAACTTTAACAAGAGCTAAATTTAATGAACTTACTCAAGACTTAGTAAATCGTTGTTTAGGACCAGTTAGACGCGCATTAAAAGATTCAGGCTTAACTGCGAAAGACATTGATCAAGTATTATTAGTTGGGGGATCTACACGTATTCCTGCCGTTCAAGATTTAGTTAAGAAAGAATTAAACAAGGAACCAAATAAATCAGTTAACCCAGATGAAGTAGTTGCGATGGGTGCAGCTATTCAAGGTGGAGTTTTAACTGGAGATGTAAAAGACGTATTATTACTTGACGTTACACCACTTTCATTAGGTATTGAAACACTAGGTTCAGTATTTACTAAATTAATCGAAAGAAATACAACAATTCCTTGTTCAAAATCACAAGTATTCTCAACTGCGGCTGATAATCAACCAGCTGTTGATATCCATGTATTGCAAGGTGAAAGACCAATGGCATCTGATAACAAGACATTAGGACGCTTCCAATTAGGAGATATTCCACCAGCTTCACGTGGAGTTCCACAAATTGAAGTTAAATTTGATATTGATGCGAATGGTATTGTTAATGTAAGTGCTAAGAACTTAGGTACTGGTAAAGAACAAAAGATTACAATCCAAAGCGGATCTGGTTTAACTGATGCTGAAATCGATAGAATGGTTAAAGAAGCTGAAGAAAATGCTGAGGCAGACAAGAAACGTAAAGAAGAAGCTGATTTAGTAAATGATTCTTCTAACTTAATTTTCCAAACTAAGAAAGCAATTGATGAATATAAATCAATTGAAGAAAATGAAAAAGCAGAAGCAGAAAAGCTTTGTGATGAATTACAAAAAGCCGTTGATGCACATGATTTATCATTAATGAAGTCAAAGAAGGAAGAATTAGAAAAAGTAATGGGAAATATTGCTCAAAAAGCATATCAACAAGCTGCTCCACAAGACGGTGCAGGTGCTGATGATACAGTAGATGCTGATTTCTCAGACGTTCAAAACTAAAAAATAAAAGGGGCATATTTGCCCCTTAAACGCTATAAAAAGAGGTATATAAAATGGCTACAAAACGTGATTATTATGATGTATTAGGCATCGATAAATCAGCAAGTCCAGAAGAGATAAAAAAGGCATATCGCACATTAGCTAGAAAATATCACCCAGATGTTAACAAAGAAGCTGGCGCTGAGGAAAAATTCAAAGAAATAAATGAAGCAAATGACACTTTATCAGATCCAGATAAAAGAGCACGTTATGATCAATTTGGTCATAATGATCCAGGAATGGGTGGCGCAGGATTTGGCGGATTTGGTGGCGGCGGTGGTTTTGGTGGCTTTGAAGACATCATAAATTCATTCTTTGGCGGCGGTGGTCAACGAAGCCAACAAGGCCGTGGTGCTGATGTTGAAAAGGAAATGACTATTACATTTGAAGAAGCAGTATTCGGATGTAAGAAAACAATTAGAATTACAGTTGATGAAGAATGTACAACATGTGGTGGGTCTGGTGCATATTCTAAAAATGATATCAAAACATGTGATAAGTGTAATGGAACTGGTTATGTTATGATTCGTCAACAAACTATATTTGGAGTAACACAATCAAGAACTACATGTCCTAACTGTAAGGGAAAAGGAAAAGTTATCACAAAGAAATGTGATATTTGTGGTGGTAAAGGTAAAGTTCGTAAAACTAAGGATATTGAAGTTAAAGTTCCGGCAGGAATCGATAATGATATGACACTTCGTATGGAAGGTTATGGTCAAACAGGAAATGATGGATATCCAAATGGAGATTTATTCATAAAATTCCGTGTAATGGAACATAAGCTATTTAAACGTGACGGAGTAGATATTTATTTAGATATACCTATTAGTTTTTCTCAAGCTGCCTTAGGTGATACAATTGAAATTCCAACAGTTACTGATCCAGTAAGTGTAAAAATACCTGCTGGCACACAAAGTGGAACAAAACTTAGATTAAGAGGTCGTGGAGTTAAAAATCCTAAAGGAAGTAACACCGGGGACCAATTCATTATTGTTAAAGTTGAAACCCCAAGTAATTTAACTGATGAAGAAAAGAGACTTTTTGAACAATTGCAAAATGTTCAAAAAATAGAAAAAAAGAATCCTTGGGAAAAATTCAAGAATTTATTTAAAAACTAAGCAAAAATCCTTATTTAAAAGGATTTTTTTTATTACTAATTAATTATTTATTGAATTTTAGGACTTAGATTGATATAATATAAAAGAATAAGTGGAGGATATTATGAAAGAATTTGAAAAATTATTACAACAAGAAGAAAATCGTAAGAATAAAGAAAAAGCTTTATTAATGATTAAACTAGGTTTATTTGAACAAAAAAGAGAAAAGACTTTTGATTTTGACAATAAAGAATTAATAACAAATGGTGCGAAATACCGTGGCTTATATGATTTATATGAAGATCAAACAACAGGTGATTTATATTATGTATACCCTTTAACAGAAGATGATAAGGAAGAAGGAAGCTCTCCTAAAACCCCATATGAATATGATATTATTGCAGTTGAAACGGTAACTGATGAAGAATTTAATAAAATTCGCAAAGCTGGAGCACATGAAAAAACTACTCTTTTTCAAGTTTTATTAATTATTCAAATTATTTTCTTATGTATTACTACGATAGCATTAATTCCTCAAATGGTATTCTTGTTTGAACAAGGACAAGTATGGTATGCTGTTTTATCACATTATACAATTGAAACTTTTGGACTAATTGGCATCCAAGCTGGTTTATTACTTGTTAACATTATTTCACTAAGAAAATTCAAAAGTAACTAATGCAACGTTATTTCCTTAAAATAGATGATTTTAATAATAATATTATTACTGGTGATGATGTTTTTCATATAAAAAATGTGATGCGTCTTAATATCGGTGATGATATAATAATTATTTGTGAATCTATTCCTTACTTAGTAAAAATTACTGCAGTCGAAAAAGATTTTGTTAAGTATAAAATATTAAATGAAATAAATGGCAATACTGAATTGCCATTTTTAATCACGCTTTTTCAAGGATTACCAAAAGGTGATAAATTAGATGACATTATTAAAAATTCTACTCAATATGGAGTCACTTATATTTATCCAACTATAATGAAAAGATCCATAATGAAAATAGATAAGGATAAAATCGAGTCTAAACTTATTAGATATAATAAAATAGCTAAAGAAGCAGCTGAACAATCAAATAGATTAATAGTGCCAAAAATAGTAGATATAATTGATTTGAAAAAAGCAGATTTCAGTAATTATAATGTTCGCCTTATTTGTTATGAAGAAAATGCAAAAAATAAAGAAATTTCAAACTTTAAAACAATAATTAAAAACTTAAAAGAAAATGATAGTATTTGCGTTGTTGTTGGACCTGAGGGTGGAATTGATGAAAAGGAAATTGAGTATTTAGAGGAAAAAGGCTTTAAGAGATGTGGACTTGGTCCAAGAATATTCAGAACAGAAAATGCTATTAATTATGTTCTTGCCTCAATTTCTTATGAATGGGAGTTAAAAAATGAATAAAATAGGATTTTATACATTAGGTTGTAAAGTTAATATATATGAATCTAATGCTTTAAAAAATGAATTTATAAATGAAGGTTTTGTAGTTACTGAAGAAGATGATATCTGCGATGTTTATGTAATTAATACCTGTTCTGTAACAAATATGGCTGATGCTAAAAGTCGTAAAATGATTCAAAAAGCTAAAAAAATGAATAGTGATGCTATTATTGTTGTTATGGGTTGCTATAGTCAAACTAATAAAGAAGCATTAACTATAGATGGAATAGATATTTTAATTGGTAATGGAAATAAATCTAAAACAGTAAATTTAGTAAAAGAATCATTAGAAAAAAAAGAAAGACAAAAACATATTGAAATACTAGATATCTTAAATACAACAGCTTATGATCCCTTAGAAGTATCTACATTCGATCATACAAGAGCTTTTGTGAAGATTGAAGATGGATGTTCTAACTTTTGTACATATTGCATAATCCCTTATGCAAGAGGTCCTGTAAGAAGTAAAAAAGCAATTGATGTAATAAATGAATTAAATAGGATAACTAATTTGGGTTATGAAGAAATAGTTTTAGCAGGTATTCATACCGGTAGATATTTAGATAATGATGTTACTTTATCAGATTTAATAGAAAAAATATTATATGAAGTTCCAAAATTAAAAAGATTACGCCTTTCTTCAATTGAAATAAATGAAATAGATGATAAATTATTATCTTTAATGGAAAAAAGTAATGTTATTGCTGATCATCTGCATTTACCTTTGCAAGCAGGATCGGATAAAATATTGAAATTAATGAATCGTCGTTATAATAAAGAGTTCTTTTTAAATAAGATAAAAGATATTAGAAAAATCAGACCAAATATATCTATAACAACGGATGTTATTGTAGGATTTCCTTATGAAGAAGAAGAAGATTTCTTAGAAACCTATGAATTTATTAAAAAATTAGAGCTATCTAAAATCCATGTATTTCCATATTCAAAGCGCTCTAATACAAAAGCCTTTGATATGCCTCAAGTAAAAGATAATTTAAAAAAAGATAGAGTTAAAAGATTGATAGAATTATCAGACCAATTAGAATTTGATTATGCAAAGAAATTCTTAAATGCTGAATTAAATGTTATTATTGAGAAACAATATAATGATATCTATATGATAGGTCATTCATCTAACTTTTTAACAGTTTTAGTACCATTAAATGTTGATTTAATAAAAAAAATGGTAAATGTTTCTATTAAAAAAGTAGAAAAAAATACAATTATTGCAAGCTTGGGCTAAAATAATAAAAAAATGTCAAAAGTTTAAAAAAACTCTTTACATTACTGTTAGATTTATGTATAATATTTAAGGAATTCGTCCTTGGAAGGAGGCTTAGTATGCCAAAAACTGTTGTTCGTGAAAAAGAAAGTATTGAAGATGCTTTACGTCGTTTTAAGCGCGATGTTTCTAGATCTGGTACCCTTCAAGAGGCGAAAAAACGTCAATATTATCTAAAACCATCTGATGTAAGAAAACAAAAACGTCAAGAGGCACGTAAGAAATTTAAGTAATGAATAGGCTACTCTTGGTAGCCTAATTTTTTTTTAAGCGAGGAAGAAAAATGAAAATTTATATGATGGGTGATTCAATAATGAAATTCAATAACATTAACCGTTATCCTCAAACAGGATGGGGTCAAATGTTACCTTTATTTTTAAAGGATTGTTTGACTGTGATTGAAAATCACGCTGAGAATGGTCGTAGTACTAAATCTTTTTATGATGAAGGTCGTTTTGATGTAATATTAAATAAATTAGAAGAAGGCGATTACGTTATTTGTTCATTTGGTCATAATGATGAAAAAATAATCGATCCTCTTAGATATACTACTTTAGAAGAATATAAATCAAATTTAAAAAGATACGCAGATTTAACTCGATCAAAGGGTGCTTCAATTATATTCGCAACACCTGTTACAAGACACGATTTTAAAGATGGTATATTATCTGATACGCATAAGGGTTATCCAAATGCAATGCTTGAATTTGCCAATGAATATAATTATCCTTGTGTTGATTTGAATCAAGCTACAATTGATTTATGCAATAAAATTGGAAGTGCAGAATCATTGAAATTTTATATGGTTTTTCCTCCTAATACTTATAAAAATTATATTGAAGGAAAAGATGATAGATCTCATTTACTTCCATATGGGGCTAGAACGGTTGCTGAACTATTCGTTAAAGGATTATCTCATATTGATTGCTCATTAAATGATTATTTTTTAAAACTTGATGAATTAGAAGAAATAGATTGGGCAATGTTAAAGGATTAAAATATTTTAACTTGTAAAATATGAAAAAAGAGTTTTAATAAAATTAAAGCAAGGAGTTATGATACTCCTAGTGTGATACTAAGAGCATCTAACAAACTTGACGGTTGAGGTAGATGCTTTTTATTTTATTACTTTAATTTCTTATTGGCTTTTATCAAATTAATAATCGCTGTTATAAAATTAATTAAGCTTGTAATAAAACCGCACATAACTTCCTAATAAAATAAGATTTAAGTTTAATAATATTAATTATCATACTTATCACCTACTTTTGACACTTGAGGCGTTATCTCTAACTCCATCAAGGTTTTTAACACTTTGCACCTAATATAATTGCAGATGAGATAATAAATTACTAAAATAATAATAATTTGAAAGGGCATAATATGTTTCCAAAAGAAATAAAAAAATTAATAGATGGAAAAAAAGTAACAAGAATTTCAATAGGTAGAAGTGACGATGAAGTTTATTTTATTGAAAATCTATATTGTCTTAAAATATCAACTGATATAGAATCTTTGAAAAAAGAAAAAGAAGTAATGCTTTTTTTAGAAGAAAAAATTCCTGTTCCAAAAACCGTAGAATATATCTTAGAAAATAACAAGGCCTATCATTTAAAGACAATGATAAAGGGAGATTCTTTAGCATCAGATAAATATTTGTTAAATCCAATGAATTTAATTGATTTGCTAGCAAAAGCATTAAAATTATTTCATAGTGTAAAAAAATCTGATCAAGTATTTATACATGGCGATTTTTGTCTTCCAAATATTATTATTGAAAATAACGAAATAACGGGCTTTGTAGATTTGGCAGCCGCAAGAATAGGAGATGTATGGTGCGATTATGCATGGGCTATATGGTCACTTGAATATAATCTTAAAACGAAGGAGTATACGAATTTATTACTCGAAAAACTAGGTATAGATTTTAATCAAATTTTATTTGATAAATATACCTTAATTTAAAAACATTTTTGACTTGTAAAATATGAAAAAAGAGTTATAATAAAATTAAAGCAAGGAGTTATGATACTCCTAGTGTTTGACTAAGAGCATCTAACAAACTTGACGGTTACGGTAGATGCTTTTTATTTTATTACTTTAATTTCTTATTAGCTTTTATTAAATTAATAATAGCCGTTATAAAATTAATTATGCTAGTAATAAAACCGCACATAACTTCCTAATAAAATAAGATTTAAGTTCAATAATGTTAATTATCATACTTATCACCTACTTTTAACACTTAGGATGTATCTCTAACTCCATCAAGGTTTTTAACACCTTGCACCTAATATAATTATAGATTTGACAATAAATTACTAAAAAAAAATAATAAATTATATTAAGAACTCTTAATTTTATAGAATTTTTTTTTACATATATTCAATACTAAATACATATAATATAAAAAAAAGAGCTATAGCTCTTTACTTTTTTCGTTGGTGGACCCTTGGAGACTCGAACTCCAGACCCACTGATTAAGAGTCAGTTGCTCTACCAACTGAGCTAAGGGTCCAATTAAGTTGCTTTTATATTATATAAGATATTGACGTAAAAATCAAGCAATTTTTACATAAAGAGGAAAAAAATGAAAAAAACTAAAACTAAAAAAGAAAATTCGATAACAAGCTTATTTTATACAACTAAAAATAATAAAATTATTGTTCCGTTTGAGTATGAATCAATTGATGATATATTCATTGAAAATGGAGTTTTAGAGCCGTTTTTAAATCCTATATTCTATCAAGAAATTGATGAATTAATTGATAGTGGAATAAAGGTGAAACAAATAATGTTAGATATCAAGGTTCATAATAAAAATATATATGATAATAAGAGAATCTATGATGTTTTTAAAAACAATTTCAAATTAAAATGTAAAGTAATAGAGGATAAGAAAAGAAGAGTCAATATTATTAGTTTATTAGTAATGATTATTGGGGCATTGCTTCTTGCAATAGCACAGCAGAATCAAAATGATTCCCAAATTTTAATGAGTGAAATAATAAGTATAAGTGGAACCTTGTTAATTTGGGAAGGTTTATATATGGCAACATTTGAAAATTTTTTTAGTACAAACACTTTAAATGATTATAGATATTTGACTAAAAGAATTAAAATTGAATAAAAAAAGCCCTGAGGCTTTTTTTTATCCAAATGCAACTAAACAACCATGATTAAGTGCATAAAATGAACATAATCCACGAGTTTTAATTACACGTACTTGTTTAAATTCATATTTTTCATTAATCAATTCTTCAAGCATTGATGCTTCTTCCTCAGCATAACAATGGCTTATAATACATTGACCAATAGAAGTGTTTGCCATTTTTTCTCCAATGAATTCAACCATTCTTTTTAATGCAACCTTAATTGTTCTAGGTTTTTCAACTATTTTAATTTCTCCATCTTCAGCTTGGCATAATGGTTTAATACGTAAGGCAGTAGCGAAGATTGATGTAAGTTTAGACATACGTCCATTTTTAACTAAATTATCAAATGATGATAAGACGAACAATAAGTTCGTTTTTTCAATATGTTCATCAATCAGTTGACAGATTTTAGCGTAATCATGACCGGCATTAATAAATTCAACTAATTTATCAATTAATACAATCATACTTCCTGAAGTTGCTTTAGAATCAATAACGTGAACTTTATTTGCAACTTGATTCTTTGCTAAAATAGCACTATTATATGTGCCTGATAATTTTGAAGAAATTGTAATGCAAAAATTGTATTCACATTCATCAAATTCTTCCATAAATAAACCTGGACTTGGACAAGCAGTTGTTGATTTACCTGGATAAGCATACATCGCATTTAATAAATCTTCAGTGTTAATATTTTCGTCGTCGACAAATGAATCTTGCCCAATATTAATAGTTAGTGGAACAACACTAAATCCAATATTTTCATCTTTTATATAGTCATTTGTCAAATCACAAGAGCTGTCTGCAATTATTTTAAATTTCATTTTTTCCCTCCTAATGGATATACCATCTAGTTTCGATTATTATATCACATATTCTTAAATATGTCTATTTTATGAATAATATTCTTTAATTTCACATATTTATTTTATGGTGAGATAATGAAAATAAATATTTTATTAAAATCAATAGGTAATTATTCAAATTTAGCAGTTCATGATGTTGTAGATATCACTCGTAAGTTAGAAGAAGTAAGATTAAACTCTTTATATGTTCTTATAAAATATAGTGAAGAAGATTTAAAAACTGCCATCTTAAAAGGTGCTAAAACAATAATAACAGAAGTTGAGATTAAAGATAAATTTGATAATGTAAATATTATTTTAGTGGATCATTGTAAAATAGCATATCAAAAATTATTATCTAAGTTTTATAATAATAGAATTAATAAAATGAAGATAATAGGTGTTACAGGTACTAATGGTAAAACAACTGTTACGACCTTACTACATGAATTTTTTGGCTATAAACAATTAAAAAGTATATTTATTGGCACAGGAGAAATAAAATATGATAATTTCATTTATGACAATAAAAACACAACGCCCGATATTAAAGAAATATATTATCATCTAAATGAAGCATATAAATTAGGTGTTAGATATTGTTTTATGGAAGTTTCAAGTATTTCAATTGAAGAACTTCGTGTTCATAATATACCTTTTCATGCAGTTATTTTGACGAATTTTAGCCAAGATCATCTAGATTATCATTTAAATTTAGATAACTATTTAAATGCTAAATGTCGGTTATTTAGTGGACTAAAAAAGAATAAATATTTGATTATAAATCGTGATGAACCAAAATATAAAAGATTTATGGAATATGGTGTTGGAAAAATAATAACATATGGTATTGATAATCCTTCTGATTTTAAAGCAAGTGATATAAATTATACATATTACAAAATGGATTTTAAAATAAATGGAGAAGAAATAAGCAGTTTTTTAATTGGTAAATTTAATGTATATAATATTTTAGCTGTTATGGCAGCAATTAAATCATTAGGTTTTAAAAATACTGATTTTATTAATTTCTTAAAGTATTATCATCATGTTGATGGTAGACTCAATTTTATCCCATTAAAAGATAAATTAGTAGTTATAGACTATGCCCATACCCCCTTTGCCTTAGAATCACTTTTAAAAACTTTAAAGCTTTTAAATCATCATGAAATCATATCTGTAATTGGTTGTGGTGGGAATAGAGATAAGGATAAAAGAAGTAAGATAGGACATGTTTTGACAAATCTAAGTGATAAAATAATACTCACGAATGATAATCCGAGATTTGAAGATCCGAATATGATTATCGATGATATTAAAAAAGGAATTGATAAAGAAGTAGAGGTTATATTAGATCGTAAGAAAGCAATAGAATATGCTATTAATAATTCTACTGAAAATGATATTATAGCTATTATTGGAAAAGGGAAAGAAAAAAGTCAAAATATTGAAGGATTACTTATTCCTTATAGTGATTATGATACATTAATTGAGATTATAGAGGAACATTCATGTTAGTATGGTTTTTGATTTCATTAATACTGTCAATAGCTTCAAATATAATATTTTTAAAATCTAAAAAAAGTTTAAAACAAGTTGAAAGAGAAGAAGGTTTAGCTTCTCATAAAGTAAAAAATGGAACTAAAACTATGGCAGGAATTATTTTTGTAATAATTCCCTGTCTTTTATCCATAATATATTTAATAATTAAAAAAGAATTCATATTTGAAGTTTTCTTCTTAAGTCTAACATATTTCTTGTTTGGAATAGTAGGCTTTATTGATGATTTTTTGAAAGTTGTAAAAAAGAATAATTTAGGATTAAGTTCTAGATTAAAAATGATTTTATTAATATTGGTTTCTGGCTTATTATTCTTTTTATTATTAACATTTGGTTATGAAACGAGTGTTGTAATATTTAATTTTCAAATAAGCATGGGGTTCTTTTATGGGTTATTTATATTATTTATGTATGCATCAGTTACAAATGCCTGTAATTTTACTGATGGTATTGATGGGCTATGTGGTGGAGTTAGTTTAATAATTTTAATAGGCTTTATAATTATCTCAAATTTTAATAAAAATGATGATGTATTAACATTTATATTGATTGTTGTCGCATCAATTTTAGCATTTTATCATTTTAACTTTCCAAAAGCGAAATTTTTTATGGGGGATACAGGTTCTTTAGCAATTGGTGGATTACTAACAAGTTTAGCCATAATTTTTAAAACTTATGATGTATTTATATTTATGTGCTTAATTTTTATATTTGAAGCTTTAAGCGTTGTAGTCCAAATCATTTATTTTAAATTAACAAAAGGAAAAAGAATATTTCTAATGTCACCACTTCATCATCATTTAGAATTAAGAGGTCATAAAGAAATAATTATAAACATAATATTTTATATAGCACAAATTATAGCATTATATATCGGATTACTAATAGGGGGATTTATATGAGAATACTATTACTAGGAAAAGGGAAAAGCAGTGAAGCAGCAAAAAGATTATTAGATAAAAATCATGTGACATATGATTATTTAGAATTAAATGAAGTTACTGATTTTAATTATGACATTATTGTAAGAAGTCCAGGGATTCCTAATAAATTATTAGAATCAGAAAAGATTGATTTCAAAAAAACAAGAATAATAACCGAAATAGAACTTGCAACATATTTTTATGATCCATTTATAATTGCAGTAACTGGTTCAAATGGTAAAACTTCTACAGTTACGATGTTAAACGATATTTTAAAGCAAAAATATGATACTATTGCCTGTGGAAATATTGGTTATACTTTAACAGATGCCTTACTTGATTTTCCTAATAAAGAAATATATATTGTAGAAGTTTCATCATTTCAACTTGAATGTGTGAAAAATTTTAAACCTAATATTTCGATAGTATTAAATGTTGAGGCCTGTCATATTGATCATCACGAAAATTTTAAAAACTATTGCCTAGCTAAACAAAAAATAGCTATGGGTCAAACGAGTAGTGATTTTTTAATATATAATTTTGATTCTATTGAATGTCGAAGAATCGCTGAAAAAACTTTAGCAAAAACAAGAAGTTTTTCACCTACAAATTTACTAGCTGATTTATATAGTTTTGAAAATAAAATTTATTATCGTAATAAAAAAATAATCAAATTATCTAAATTACCTTTTAAAGAAGAATATAAAATATCTAATTTTATGGCTGTACTAAATGTATGCATGCTATTAAATATCAAAAAGAAAATGATTAAAAAATATTTGAAAAATTATAAAGGCGTAGAATTTAGAGTTGAGGAAATCAAGAAAAATATTTTTAATGATGGAAAGAGTACTAACCCATTTTCAACAATAGCCTCTCTTAAGGAACTTAAAAGAGTAAGTTTAATATGTGGTGGATATGATAGGGGAGAAAACCTAGAAGTATTACTTCCTTATTTAGGAAATATCAGTGAAGTATATGCTTATGGTAGTACAAAAAATAAAATAAATGATTTCATGAAATCAAATAATATAAAATCAAATGTATACAATAATTTAGAAGATGCGACTATTAATGCACTTAAGAATAAAAGTGATGAAGATATAATTCTTTATTCACCAATGTTTGCTTCCTATGATGAATATTATAATTACATTGAAAGAAGCAATGAATTTAATAAGATAGTTACCGGAATGTAACAAATAAATTTAATTTTTCTTTACATTTTTTTACATATAATTGATAGAATTAACTCCTTTAATTGGATATTATAAAAAAAAGGAGTGATTTATTCATGTTAGAAATAGAAAAAAGACGCTATTATTTTTCTTTGTGGACTATAAGAATATTAGTCCCAATAATATTTATAATGCTTTTAATATTTGGAATAAATATTCTCAAATTTTCACTATTTGGAGGTACCATGATAATTCTTTATGCGCTTTTTATTTTATTTTTATTGATATATGGAAATAAAAAAATTAAAGAACGAATAAGAGCAATAGAAATGGAAGAAGAGCGAGTAAGAGAATTAGAAAAAAAAGTTAAAAATTATCTTTAAAAATATAAAGCAACCTATATTGGATATATAGTCCAAAAAAAGGCTGCTTTTATTATTAATGCTAATTATCTGATTTTTTTGATATTAAAACACCGCAGTTATCGCAGTAATGGGCAACCGCACTGCATCCTTGCCAACCACTAGCTATTACAATGTCATTTTTGGATTTCCTTGATATATAGAAGATAAATCTTTCTTCTTCAGAGAAAAAGACACCTCTAGCACCTTGAACAAATCCACTTCGCATTTCATTATTACAATAAGGACATTTCATAAAATCACCTTCTTTTTAAATTTTTCCAAACTTTAGCGATTCGAAAAAAATCGTTGTTATTTCCTCAGTGCTTTCTTTTAAGCCGCTTGTTATCCAAATATATATTACATTAAATAATGCTCCTGAATAAGTATATAGATTATATTGATCTTGAATTGATTTTAGATGAGGAATAGTATTATCAATCATATAAGTATTAATTGCTTTTAAGAAATATTGAGAAAAACCACTATTAAATAAAGCTTCTAATTGATTAGAATAATTTTTAATATAATTAAAAGTCCTTTTTAAATTCTCAAACCTAGTTATATGGCTTAGATTAGGTGCAAATTCCTTTTTGTACTCAACTAATATATACATTAAGAAGAAGTCCACTATTTCTTCTTTAGAATCAAAATTACGGTAGTAAGAAGCTCTTGCGACACCAGCTTTTTTTACAATATCAATAATTTTTATATCACTTAATGCTTTATTTTTCATTAAAATAAAAATGGCATTAGATAATGAAAGCTTAATTTCTAAATTTAGTTCTTGTCGTTTATCCATAATTACTCCAGTTTATAATATATATTCATATAATAAAAAATTTGCGACTCCTGTATCTTCATAAAACATTTCAATTGCAGAAACATATTTAAAACCAATACTAGTATAAAGGTTCATAGCTGGAGTATTTCCTTCTAATACATCAAGTCTAATCGCTTTATAATTCTTTCTTCGGGCTATATTTATAGCTTCATTAACCATAAACTTTGCAATGCCTTGACCTTTATATTTATAAAGTACACCAAGTAAATGAATTAGTTTAACTTCATTTTTATTTGCCTTCACATTCCATAAGACATTATCATAGGCATCATCAGAATCTTGATTTAAGATCATTGCTGCAATGCATTCATTATTATTAATAATCATATATAATTCTTGATTATTTATAGCATTTATAAAAAGTTCATCATAAGGGTAGATGTCCTTTTTCCATTTAGGAGCGTAATCTAGTCCTTGCATTTCATCTATTATAGTATTATAAAAATCTTTAATTTTGTTAAAGTCATTATGCTGTGCTTTAATTAATTCCATAAATATTCACCTTCAAATTTAATAAATTAAGGTATTTGTCCATAGACAAAAACCCCCTTGTTTGTCTCACATAATGTAAGGTATCATTGACATGGTTTATTTTACCATATTTTTTATTTTTTTGGAGGATTATATGAAAATATTAAAAAGAATAGTATTAATTATACTAATTACGATTATAGTAGTTTTAGTTATAGGTGCAATTAGTGTTTATGGAGTTTGGCATAATGAATTATCAACTGTAACATCTTTTAAACAGTTAAAGACCCGTAATGATTCACATGACGATGGTTCAATATATGAAATGACAGTAAGTGGTGATTATTACTTTGATGAGTTCATTGAACAAGGTGGAGTATCTAATGATAAAGAATTAATTAGCTTTGTGACTAATAAAATAACAAAGGGTTTATTAAAATTAAATATTGGTGAAACCGAAATTGCTTGCTCAGCATTTACGGCAAAAACTGAAGATGGAGATTATTTATTTGCAAGAAACTATGATTTCGCGAAAACTAATACATGTATCGTAAAAACTTCACCTAAAGGACGTCATGCTTCAGTATCAACTGTAGATTTACAATTTTTAGGAATAGATTGTAATTCAGATGTATCAAGTCTAATGGATAAAATGACATGTCTTGCAGCACCTTATGCTCCACTTGATGGAATAAATGATGCGGGTGTAAGTTGTGGAATATTTATGTCTTATCAAGGTTTAGAAACTACACCAACAAATCAAAATACAAATGCACCTGATATTACATCAACAACTATGTTAAGATTAGTATTAGATTATGCAGATTCAGTAGAAGAAGCGGTTGAATTAATATCTAAATATGATCTTCACGATTCAGCAGGAACAAGTTATCATTATATGATTGCGGATGCAACTGGTAAAAGTGCAATCTTAGAATGGGTCTATGGAACTGATATTACTGATAACGATGGGTCTAAAAGAGAATTAGTTGTAACATATAACGATAATGATGCAAGAATAGGTAGTCGTGAGGAAGAGGCAAACTATCAATGGATTACAAATTTTATTATTGAACCAAATTATTATGAAGATGATACTAAAAAAGCTGGCTGGGATCGTTATAATACATTATATGATGGATTATCTAAAACAAATGGTATTGTAAAAGATGAACAAGCAGCAATGGATATTTTAGCAAGTGTTGGAAGAAGAAGTTACGGCACTGGTGGAAATGGAACTACAGTTCATAGCGCAGTTTATAATCTAACAAAGAAAACTTCATATTGGATTGGTAATGAACATTTTGATGATGTAAAATCAAAATATTATTATTCATTATAAAATTTCATTATTTAAGAACATTAAAGTCAAATTTTCAAAATTTGGACTTTTTTTTATTAAGTTTTCTAATTATTTATAATTTCTATGTTTTCCAATATTAATTAATCCATTCAAGAAAATTATTAAAGTATTTATTTTATTTATAATAATTCAAAATGTCAAATGATGTAAAAAATGGTTATGCTTTATCTTTATTAATTAGTGGTAAGAATTTAGAGTTGGACTATAATGAAGAAAGCGAAAAAAATAAAGATTTGATAAGTGAAGAACGCTGGAATTATGCTTTTTGGGACCAAGTAAATTCAAAAAAAATATTTAACGAAAAAGAAATATTTATAGATTGGCTAGATTATATAGATTATAAGAAAGATAAATTCTATTCAATTAAAGAATTAATATATCATCCTGTATTTAAGAAAATTTTAATTAATGTCTTAAATGATATAAGAAATGAAGGAATTATAAAAGATAAATTTGGAAAAGAAGTACTTATTATAATTCATGATTTAGAATATTATGATGATATAAATGCTTTAACAAAAAAAGTTAATGAAAAAGAATTATTAACAAATTTCTTTATCTGGTACAAAAATTTTTAGGTGAAACAAATATCTCAGACTATTAAAAAGTTTGAGATATTTTTTACAAACTAAAAAGTATATTTATGTTATACTAAAATATATGCATGAGGTGAAAATATGGCTATTTGGAATCCATGGCGCGGTTGTCATAAAATAAGTGAAGGATGTAAGTATTGTTATATCCATAAAGGTGACTTAAAAAAAGGAATAGATACAAACATAATTGTTAAAACTGATAATTTTTATTTACCAATTTTGAAGCATAAAAATGGTGAATATAAAATCAAATCAAATGAACTTGTTTATTTATGTTTTTCATCAGATTTCTTGCTTAGTGACGCTGACATTTATAGAGAAGAATGCTTTAAAATGATCAAAGAAAGAAGCGATTTAACTTTTTTATTCTTAACTAAAAGAATTGAAAGATTTATGGATATTATTCCAAATGATTGGGAAGATGGATATGATAACGTAGTAGTCGGTTGTACAGTTGAAAACCAAGCTAATGTTAATAAAAAATTAGAAATATTTTCTAAATTGCCTATAAAACATAAAATGATTATTTGCCAGCCTTTAATAGAAGATATAAATATAAGTGCATACTTAAATGATATTGAATTAGTTGTTGTTGGGGGTGAGTCAGACACAAATGCGAGAGTACTTAACTATGATTGGGTATTGAATATTAGAAATCAATGCATTAATAAAAATGTTAATTTTGAATTTAGACAATGCGGGACTCATTTTATTAAAGATAATAAAGAATATACAATTAAAGTATTTGATCTTACAAAACAAGCTAGATTAGCAAATATAAATTACCATAAAATATAGTTTTAAATAAAGTAGTATATATAATTAAAAAATTTAAGTTAAAAATGAAGTATAATCTTCACTTAATTATAAGGAAGTGATTAATATTTTTTTAAATGAATTATTAAAAAATAAAAAAGTTAATATAAATAAATTGATTCTATATGGATTTATAAAAAAAGAAGATTTTTTAATTTTTAGAAAATCACTATTTACTAATAAGTTTGATATAGAAATTAAAATATCAAATAGTGGTGATTTTAAATCAAGAGTAATTGATTTAGAATTTAATGATGATTATGAGTTAATTAATGTAAATGGGGCGACTGGCAGTCACTTGGGTATGATAAAAGATTTATATCAAAATGAAATTAAAAATATTATTAATAATTGCTATGATATTGAAATATTTAAAAGTATGCAGGCTAAAATGATAATAAATTATGTTAAAGATAAATATAATAGTGATCTTGAATTTTTATGGAAAAAATATGATGATAATGCAATATGTAGAAATAGTAAAAATAAAAAGTGGTATTTAGCAATGTTAAAGATTTCTAAAAGGAAATTAGGATTTGATAGTGATGAAATTGTTGAAATTATCGATTTAAAAAATAAGCCAGAAGAAGTTATTCAATTAGTAGATAACAAGAAATTTTTCAAAGGTTATCATATGAATAAAAAATATTGGTATACGATTATTTTAGATAACAATAATAGTATTGAAGAAATTTTTAAGTTAATAGATATAAGCTATGAGCAAAATAAATAGGAGTAATTATGGATAGTATAGAAGAATTAAAAACTAAAATAGACAAATTTGTAAAGGATAGAGATTGGGTGCAATTTCACACTCCAGCGAATCTTGCTAAATCGATTTCTATTGAAGCTGCTGAATTATTGGAATGTTTTCAGTGGAGTGACACAAATTACGATCTTAATGACGTATGTGATGAACTTGCTGATGTCATTAATTATTCAATTCAAATGGCTATGGCCCTAAATTTAGATATAAAAGAAATTGTTTTAGATAAACTAAAGAAAACAGAAGCCAAATATCCAATTGAAAAAGCAAAAGGTGTATCGACAAAATATAATAAGTTATAAAAAAAAGATAATGATTTCATTATCTTTTTATATAGGTACCATTTTTATATTCGTTATGTTCATTAAAGTAAAATTCAATAATATCATGAACTTCACTAGTAATTCTTTTAATATCATTTGATTTATTATCAGTTTTTTCTATTTTATATACAGGTAAAAAGTTTAATCTTGGAGAAGGTTTTTTACCTCTAAAGATTTTATATATTCCCTTTGGCTTATGAAATGTATAACACATTGGTAGAATATCACTATCTGCATTATAGGCATAATGAAAAGCACCTGGCATAAAGTTTCTAATATGATCACAATAAGGGATTAAGGCTGCCTCAGCAAAGAAAACCACATTCTTTTTTTTATGTAATATATCAACTGTTCCATCATTAAAAGCTCTAAGA
Organism: Anaeroplasmataceae bacterium; assembly: GCA_031549865.1. Taxonomy (GTDB): domain Bacteria; phylum Bacillota_I; class Bacilli_A; order Acholeplasmatales; family Anaeroplasmataceae; genus JAVBPE01. The sequence continues at coordinate 125,745 of JAVBPE010000008.1, forward strand.
AGTCTACGATCTTCTGGAATTGGGACAGCAGCACAAATCCTAAAATAGGCACTAACAATTGGAAATCCAAAATTGCTTTGCAAAGAAGTTACATAAGTTTTTGTAGGATATAAGGCAGTAATTAAAAAGAAAATATCTTGAGGGAAACAATGATTACAAATAATAACTTTGCCTTTTCTATTTCCTTTTAAATTTTTTTTCCCAGTAGTTTTAAATCCATAAAAACAATGCTTTATAATCCATTCAACAAAAGTTGAAATAGTTACTATTATTACTGATACAAAAATAAAGATAAAAGAGCGATTATAAAATTTATAGTTAGGCTTTAACGTTACTTTTTTTGGATGAAAGCCATTATCATATGTATGTTGATTCTCATTTTTGTTTTCCATTATACTCACCTCAGCTTCTAGATTATACAAAAAAATAACGTTTAATGCTAGTATGTACGAAAAAAAAGTACAATATAGTGCATTTTTATTTATTTTATGTTAAAATTTTAATGGATATATATTTTTATAAATGGGGATAAAATAAGACTATTAATAAAGGTAGGTGTCAATCGAGCTTAGTCAACTCGAGTTATTATGAATATAGTTTATGGTGGGGCATTTAATCCGCCTTCAAAAGCACATTTAGAAATTATAAAAAAACTTAAAAAAGCATTTAGACCGGAGCATTTAATATTATTACCAGTTAATAGTAATTATAAGTTTAAAACTGATTTAGTTTCTAATGAACATCGAATTAAAATGCTTGATATTATGACCAAAGATTTGGATGTTATTATTTCGGATTTGGAATGTGAAACTTCAGATTTTGAAGGAACTTATCATACCTTAAAAAAACTAGGTGAACAATATGATAATATTTATTTTGTTATGGGGGCAGACAATTTACTTAAAATGAATACTTGGATAAAAGCAGAATTATTAGTAAGTGAATTTCATTTTATTGTTTTAGAAAGAGATTATGTAGATTTAGATTTAGAAATTCAACGACTATTTCCTAAATATTATAATAATTTTGTTATTGTACCGTATCAAAGTAGTATTTCTTCATCACAAATAAGAAATAATTTGGAAATAAATAAGGATTTTTTAGAAGAAGAAATATATGAATATATTATAAAAAATAATCTTTATAAATAAGCTGGTGATTTAATGAAGCAAAAAGTAATTTTAGGCTTATCTGGTGGTGTTGATTCATCAGTAAGCCTTATCGTTTTAAAAGAGGCAGGATATAACGTTGAAGCAATGTTTATGAGAAATTGGGACAGCGCTGCTAATAATGATTTTTTGGGTAATCCTGATGTTGATAATGATGTTTGTCCCCAAGAAGTTGATTTTAATGATGCAAAAGAAGTGGCATCACAATTGAATGTAGTTTTACATAGAATTGATTTTGTTGAGGAATACTGGAATACAGTATTTAAATATTTTATTGATGAATATAAAGCTGGACGTACCCCTAATCCTGATATAATGTGCAATAAATTTATAAAATTTGATGCCTTTTTAAAAGAAGCAGACCATTTAGGTGCAGATTTTATTGCAATGGGACATTATGCAAGAGTAGTTCATAAAGAGGATAAATCATATATGCTAAGAGGTATTGATTCAAATAAGGATCAAACATATTTTTTATGTATGTTAACTCAAAAGCAATTGAGAAGAGTATTATTTCCAATCGGTGATTTAGAAAAAAAAGAGGTTAGAAGAATAGCCTTAGAAAATAATTTATATACTGCTAAAAAGAAAGATTCAACAGGAATTTGTTTTATTGGAGAACGTCATTTTAAGGAATTTTTAAAAAATTACCTACCTGCTAAACCAGGTAAAATCATGACTATTGATAACAATCAAATTGGAAATCATGATGGTTTAATGTATTATACAATAGGCCAAAGAAAAGGTTTGGGAATCGGTGGTAATAATCTTTATTCAAATGAACCTTGGTTTGTCTGTGGAAAAGATTTGGATAAAAATTATTTAATTGTGGCACAAGAATCAAATGCAGATTTATTAATTAGTAATAGATGCACTGCCATTGAAGCTAACTGGATATGTGATACTCCAGTTGAGGGGAAACTTTATCAAGCTAAATTTCGTTACCGTCAAGAAGATAATGATGTTACAATTAATTTTTTAGATAATAATAAAATCATTGTTAATTATCCAGCTGGTGTAAAAGCTGTAACCCCAGGGCAAGCTGTTGTTATTTATGATGGTGAAATCTGTATGGGTGGGGCATTAATTGATGAAGTATTTATGGACGATGTAAAAAGGAGATACTAAAGTGGATAATAAAGAAGTCTTAGTAGGAAAAATAACTAATTATATATTTCGTTCTAAAGACTCCTTATATAAGGTAGCCAATGTTGAAACCTCATCACTTGATGAAGTAGTAATTATTGGCTATTTTCCATTATTAGAAGAAGGTTTAATCTATGAATTTAGTGGAGTCTATAAAGAACATAAAAAATATGGAAGTCAGTTTGAAGTATTCGATTATAAAAAAGATGATAATAGCTCAAATGAAGGAATAATTAACTATTTATCAAGTGAAAAATTCAAAGGAATAGGTTTGAAAACTGCTAAAAAAATTGTTGATGCCTTGGGGATAGATGCCTTAAATAAAATAAGAGACAATAAAAATGTATTAACTGATTTAGGCTTAAAAGAAAGTATTGCTTTAAATGCTTGGAATATTATTCATGATAATTATATTATTGAAGAAATGTATGCTTCATTATTTAATTTTGGATTAACTCCTAAAATGATTTATAAAATCATTGAAAAATATAATAATGATTCAGTAAAAAAAATAAAAGAAAATCCATATTGCTTAATTTATGATGTTGATGGTTTTGGTTTTCGTAAAAGTGATAAATTAGCTTTAAGTATGGGAATATCTTTTAATGATGATAGAAGAATTAAAGAAGCTATTTTATATACTATCGAAATGGTATGTAAAGAACAAGGTTTTACTTATTTAACTTTAGAACAAACTAAAAATTCTACTTTACTTTTATTAAATAAAGGCGATACCCACGATGTTATAGAAAAAGATATCTTAGATAATATTGATTCATTAATTGATAATAAAAAAATTATTTTTGAAGATGATAGATTATATAATAAATATTTATATAATTGTGAAGTAAATGTTGCTTTAAAAATTAAAGCAATGAATAATCTTAAAAATGATTTTAATGAGGATAAAATTGATGATATTATAAAAGAATTAGAAGCTAAATTTATAATTGAATATACAAATAGCCAAAAAAAAGCTATTAAAAATTCCTTAATATCTAAACTTTCAATTATAACAGGTGGACCAGGTACTGGTAAAACAACAATAATAAAAGCTATTTTACATTCTTATTCTAGATTAATTAAAAAAGATATCGATAGTGATGACTTTAAAAATAGTGTCATGATGATGGCTCCAACCGGAAGAGCAGCAAAAAGAATGAGCGAAGCCACCAAATACGGTGCCACAACCATTCATAAGGCATTAGGCTATAATTATGATAGTAGTTTTCAATTTTGTGAAAATAATAAATTATTTGCCAAACTAATAATAGTCGATGAAGCTTCAATGATTGATATATCATTAGCTAAAAATTTACTTGATGCTATAAATGATAAAGCCCAAATAATTTTTGTTGGAGATGAAAATCAATTACCTTCAGTTGGTCCAGGAGCATTTTTAAGAGACATCTTAAACACTAATGCCTTTAAAATAACTAGATTAAATGAAATTATGCGTCAAGTCGATAGTTCAAATATAATTAAATTATCAAATCAAGTTTTAAATGGTTATGTTGATTATTCTTTATTAAAAGAAAGAAAAGAAGTATTCTTTTATGATGCAGAATCATTAGAAGTTATTCCTAATATTATAAAAATTTTAGAACAATATGTTTCAAAAGGGAAAAAAATAACGGAAGGTATTCAAATACTTGCCCCAATTTATGCTTCAAATAGCGGAATAGATGCTATAAATAATGCGATTCAAAAAAAATTTAATGATACTGAAGAAAGAATGCTTGTTCGTAATGATAAAGTATTTAAAGTAAATGATAAAGTAATGCAACTTCAAAATGATCCAGAGCTTAAAATAATGAATGGTGATATTGGCATTATTGAAAATATTTATAATAATGAAGATAAAGATTACTTGTATATTAATTTTGATGGCTATTTAGTTAAATATCCATCAACTAAACTAGATACATTAACTTTAGCTTATGCCATAAGTATTCATAAATCCCAAGGTAGTGAGTATGATAATGTTATTTTCCCAATAGTATCTAGTTATCAAATAATGCTTAATAAAAATTTGATTTATACAGCTATTACAAGAGCTAAGAAGATGTTATTAATAGTTGGCAAATACCAAGTAATGACTTATGGTTTAAAAAATAAAGATAAAGAACGCCAAACATCACTTCAAAATAGAATTGGGGAAGTAGAAATTTTTCAAAATAAAATATTAGGTGATGGAATACCTTTTTCAGACTTTGGCGAAGAGAATATGGATGGGATTTCACCATACGATTTTATGTAAAAATTGGTAATTTATAATATAACCATTTGTCAATAATATAGATGGTGATAAATATATGAACAAAGCATGTTTCTTTATGATGTTAGGTGCAGGTTTAACTATTGCATCAACTGAATTTATGAAGTCAAAAGAATGTAAAAACATCATGAATAAAATTAAAAGTAAAATGAATTAATTTATTTTTAAGTAAAAACCTTCTTGAAAAATCAAGGAGGTTTTTACTTATATAAATTGTCGAATTATTTAACTTCAAAATAATGTCAAAAAGATTTTAATTAAATGAAATTTACTATAAAGAAAAAAGTATACTAAATTAAAACTAAATACTGTTTAATTAGATATTATTTATTGTTGAATTATTAGTGATAACTATTTTATTATAAAATAAATTTTTATTAACACTATTAAAATAGGTATAATTTAGGAAGAATATAAAGTATATTATATTTTCTTGTCTAATTTCTATTAGATTATTTATTTTTAATAAATCAAAGCAATTTTATATACAAAAATAATAATTATGTGGTAAAATAATTGTATTGTATTAAATGAAAATAAAGTTAAATTTCTTTATTTTTGGAGGTAAAAGTATGAAAAAAATGTCTTCTAATCAAATAAGACAAATGTGGTTAGATTTTTTTAAGAGTAAAGGGCACCAAGTAGAACAAAGTGCAAGCTTAGTTCCTCAAAATGATCCAACATTACTATGGACTAATGCAGGTGTTACACCTTTAAAAAAATATTTTGATGGAACGGTTATTCCTAAAAATCCACGTATTACTAATGCACAAAAATGTATTAGAACTAATGATATTGAAAATGTTGGAAAAACAGCAAGACACCATACATTCTTTGAAATGCTGGGGAATTTTTCAATTGGTGATTATTTCAAAACTGAAGCAATAGAATTTGCAATGGAATTATTATTCGATGAAAAGTGGTTTGGGTTTTCTAAAGATAAATTATATATAACATATTACTCTAAAGATTTAGATGCTAAAAATGAATGGTTAAAAAATGGTATTAGTGAAGATCATTTAATTCCACTTGATGGAAATTACTGGGAAATAGGGGAAGGACCATGTGGACCTGATACTGAAATGTTTTATGACCGCGGTGAAAAGTATGATAAACGTGGTAAAGAGTTAATAGAACAAGATTTAGAAAATGATCGTTTTATTGAAATATGGAATATCGTATTTTCCCAATTTAACTCTAAAGCTGGAGTAACTCGCGATAAATATCAAGAACTTCCTAATAAAAATATTGATACCGGATGTGGACTGGAAAGACTAGCATGTGTAATGCAAGAAGTTCCTACAAACTATGATACTGATTTATTTAGACCAATAATAGCTAAGATTGAAGAAATATGTGGTATACCATATACTGGTCAAATGGCATTTAAAGTAATTGCCGATCATGTTAGAACAGTAACATTTGCGGTGGCTGATGGGGCGACTTTATCTAATGAAGGTAGAGGCTATGTACTTCGTAGAGTATTACGCCGTGCTATAAAGCATGCTAAGAGCTTAGGAATACAAAAACCATTTATGGCTTCACTTGTTGATGTTGTAATTGATATTATGGAAAATTATTATCCATACTTAAATGAAAAAGTAATAATAGTAAAAGAAATTATAACAAAAGAAGAAGAAAAATTCTTGGCTACTATTTCAAACGGTGAAAAAAAATTTGAACAAATTGCGTCCCTTAGTACTAAAGAAATAAGTGGTAAAGATGCATTCTTATTATATGATACATATGGATTCCCATTAGAATTAACAATGGAATATGCTGCTGAATTAGGTTTAGAAGTAAATATTGATGAGTTTAAAATTCAAATGGAGGAACAAAAAACGCGTGCTAGAAATTCACGTAAAGATTTTGGTTCTATGGGTGGTCAAAATGAGGCCTATCTTAATTTTAAAGAAGAATCAAAATTTATTGGTTATGAAAATTCAACAATATCTACTACAGTAATTGGAGTGTTTGAAAATGGAATAGTTTTAAAAGAAACTCCATTTTACGCTTTTAGTGGTGGTCAATTGTGTGACAAAGGTTATATTGATGATGCATTAGTACTGGATGTTATTAAGATGCCTAATGGTCAGCATATTCATTTTGTTGAAAGTCATAATTTTAAAATTGGTGATAAAGTTAATGCCATAATCGATTTAGATAATAGATATTTAACTAAAAAGAATCACTCAAGTGCACATTTATTCCAAGCCTCTCTTCAAAAGGTTTTAGGAAACCATGTTCACCAACAAGGAAGCCAAGTTTCATCTAGTTATATGCGTTTTGACTTTAATAATTATCAAAATTTAACTGATAATCAAATTATTGAAATAGAAGATTTAGTTAATAAATATATTAATGAATCATATCCAGTTATAACAAATGTTTTAACTATTGAAGAAGCAAAGAAAACTGGGGCAATGGCGTTATTCGGCGAAAAATATGGTGACTATGTTCGTGTTGTTGATATGAATATATCTAAGGAATTCTGTGCTGGTACTCACGTAAGCAATACAAAAGAAGTTGAAAAATTTATGCTTGCATCAGTAGAATCAATTGGGTCAGGTACCTTTAGAGCAACAGCGTATACTTCATTTAATGCTTTAAACTTACTAAAAGAAAGTGTAGAAACTTTATATAAAGATTTAAATGCTGTTGAAAATAAAGCCTTAAACATTGTTTTAAATGCCAAAGCAGAAGGCATTAATTTAGAATATCTTTATGATAATAGCTTAGTTAAAAATAAAGAAGGATATCGTTTTATTTTGGCTTTAAAAGAAGTAATTTTGAATGCTAAAGAAGCTTTATATGAACTTGAAAAAGCTTATAATAATAAAAAAAGCCAAAACATTTTAAGTAATTTAGATATTTATGATTCTAAAGTAACTGGTAAGGTTTTAGTTACAGAAGTGGAAATTACAGAAACATCTTTCTTAAAAGAATTAGCTATCGCTTTAAGAAATAACAAAAATTTAGATTTAGTATTATTAGCTTCAACTGAAGAAAATAAAGTTACATTTGTATGTAGTGCAAATAAAGATATATATAATGCAAATACTTTTGTTAAAGCGGCAACTGAAGTTACTGGTGGAGGCGGTGGTGGAAAACCTGATTTAGCGCAAGCTGGAGGTAAGGATCCATCAAAAACGAAAGAAGCATTAGCTCACGTGTTAGGTATGCTTAAATGAAAATAATTGGATTAGATTTAGGTAGTAAAACATGTGGTATTGCGATAAGCGATGAAATGCAAATAATCTCAAGAGTATATGATACATTTAGATTTACTCCAGATGATTATGAAACGTGTGCTAAACATATTATGGAAGTTTGTGCAAAAGAACGTGTTGAAACTATAGTTTTAGGGTATCCTAAGCATATGAATGGTGACCAAGGTATAAGAGCTAAAATAAGTGATGATTTTAAAGCTTTAATTGAGACAAATTCAAAAATTAAAGTCGTGTTATGGGATGAGCGCCTATCAACTGTAAGCGCAAATAGGGCAATGTTATCTGGTAATGTGAAGCGTAAAGAACGCAAAGAAAAAAAAGACGAATTAGCAGCTGTGGTTATACTACAAGGCTATTTAGATTATAAAACATTTTAGGAGGAAAAAATGAATAATCAAGACAGAATTTTTACAATTACAACTGAAGACGGACGTGAAGTTAAATGCGAAATTTTATTCACTCATCATTCAGATGATTTCAACAAAGACTATGTGGTATTTGTTGAAGAAGGAACAAATGAAGCTCATGCTTCAGTATTTGTTGAAGAAGGCGATGGACAAGGTCATTTAGAACAAGTTCAAACTGATGAAGAATGGGAAATGTTAGAAGACTTATTACAACAATTTTCTGAAGAACAAGATGGTCATGCGCATGGATGTGGATGTGGATGCGACTCTTGCGATGGAGAATGTGATGATGAAGAATGTGATTGCGACGGTGACTCTTGTGACTGCGATCACCACCATGAATAATACTGATTTAAAAATAAAAGAATTACATGATTATGCAAGAAAGAACAATATTCCCATCATAATGGATGATGGTCTTTCTTTTTTGTTAACAAAGGTAAGAGAATTAAAACCTGTAAATATTTTAGAAATTGGGACAGCAGTTGGCTATTCAGCTTCTTTAATGCATTTAGTGTCAAATGCTTTTGTTGTTACGATTGAAAAAAATGAAAAAATGGTAAATGAAGCTAAAAAAACGTTCAATGAATTAAAAATAAATGATAATATTCGTATAATTCATAAAGATGGTGCTTTGGCTTATGAAGATGTATCAGATAAATTTTATGATTTAATATTTATTGATGCCGCAAAGGCTCAATATCAAGTCTATTTTGAACTATATGCTAATTTATTAACTGAAAATGGAATTATAATTTGTGATAATCTTGATTTTCATGGTTTAGTAGATGAATTGCCATTAACAGCTTCAAGAAGTTTAAAAGGTTTAATTAGAAAAATAAAAAGATTTATAACTTTTTTAGAAAGTAATACTGAATTTGAAACAGAATTCTATCATATTGGTGATGGAATGTCTATTTCTAAAAGAAAATAATAATCAGGAGCCCTAGATGAAAAAAGTATTATTAGTTGTTGATGTCCAAAAAGGATTATTAAATGATAACCCGCATGATAAAGACCAATTTTTAACAAATCTTAATGATGTGATTAATTACGCTCATGAAAAAGAAATTGAAGTTATTTATGTACGACATCAAAGCAAAGTTGGAACTATTTTAGAGTTTAATACAGATGGTTGGAAAATATCATCAAAATTTCAAATTAAAAATTTTGAACAAATTATTGATAAAAAATATAATTCAGCGTTTAAGGGAACTATGCTTGATGATTATCTTCAGGATAATCAAATAAGCGATTTGTTTATTGTTGGAATGCAAACAGAATTATGTATTGATTCAACAATTCATACTGCGTTTGAACTTGGATATAATGTCCATGTTATAAAAGAATGTCATACAACCTTTGATAATGATTATATGAAAGCTATTGATACTATAAATTATTATGAAAATTATTTGTGGAACAATCGTTTTGCTAAAATTATCTCAATTGATGATTTCAAAAAGAATTAAAATAGTGTATAATCTTAATTAAGATTTATAGGAGGATTTATGGAAAAAATATTTGAAAAGATTTTTTTCATTGTATTTGTAATATTGCTATTTGGTGTGTTAGGATACTTTACAATTTATCAATTATTGCAAAATGATGTGAAAGTATATTGGATTATAATAGTTGCATCAGCTATCGTTTTATTGATTGCTTTGATATGTATTCTATTTATTACTTTAACAAATAAAAAAAGCAAGAAAAAAGAATAGTAGAGATAAAAGAATTAGATTTTCTAGTTCTTTTTATTTTTATATGCTAAAATTAATCTATGAGGTGGTAATATGAGCTTAAGAACAATAATGTTTTTCCAAAATTTAATAATATAGAAATTATTAACGAAATCAGAAATAGTTATGATCCACTAAGCGATTTAGTAAGACCACATATGACTTTGGTCTTTGCTTTTGAAAGTGAGATATCTAATGATGATTTGAAAAACGTTATTATAAAGTCATTAAAAGATATCAAATCATTTGTAGTTAAACTTTCAGGATACTCTAAAAATATAAGTCAATACGGAAATTATTTATTTTTAGATATTATAAATGGTTATGATAATATGATAGAAATTCATAATAATTTATACGAAAATTTGACATTCTTAAAAAAACCATTGAATTATATTCCTCATATTACAGTAGGAAATTTAAAAACTGAAGAAGAAATGAATAAAGCTTTTTTAAAAATATGTAACCTAACTGATATATTTGAAACAATAATAAATGAAATTTCAGTTGAATTGATTGGATCTAATGAAGAATCAATTATTCTTATGAATTTCTTATTAACATAAATATTTTAAAATTAAAGTTTATGTTCTATTAATTTAGAATTTAAGCTTTTTTATTATTATAATAAAAAACATTATATTGTAATAAAATTTAATACGCTGTATAATTAATGATATTAAAGAGGTAATAGAATATGGAATATTGTTATAAATGTGGAAATAAGTTAACAATTAAATATTTAAAAAATGAAGGAGATATTCCGTTTTGTGAAAAATGTAATGAATTTATTTTTCCAATTTTTAATTCAGCTGTTTCAATGATAATAATTAATAAAAATCATGATAAAACATTATTTATCCAGCAATATAAAAGACAAGCTAATATTTTAGTTGCAGGGTATGTTAATAAATTTGAATCACTAGAAGAAGCCTTAAAAAGAGAATTAATGGAAGAAGTAGGATTAAATATTTCTAATTATTATTTTAATAAAAGTGAATATTTTGCTAAATCAAATACATTAATATCTAATTTTATTGTTGAAGTTGAATCAGAAGAATTTATCCGAAATGAAGAAGAGGTAGATTTAGTTACTTGGTTTAATATAACAGAAAGTAAAGAAGTAATTTTACAAAATTCTTTAGCTTCTAAATTTTTAGATTCAGCTTTAGAAAAAATTGAAAAAGAAGAAATAATTTTTAAGGAGTTCAGTTATGTATAATATTTTAGTTTCAAATGACGACGGGATAGCTTCACCAAGTCTACAAATTTTAGTAGATGCTTTAGCTAAAGTCGGTAATGTATATGTTTTAGCTCCAAATAAGGGTATGAGTGCTAAGAGTCATAGTATCACATTATATGAAGATATATACATAAATGAAGTTGAATATAAGAATGCTTTAAAAGCATATGCATTATCTGGGACACCAGTTGATTGTATTATTGTTGGCAAAGATATATTTAAAGTTGATTTTGATTTCGTATTTTCAGGTATTAATCTAGGTCATAATTTAGGAACGGATATAATATATTCAGCGACCGTTAGTGTGGCAAGACAAGGTGCAATGCATGATGTTCCTTCCTTTGCTATATCACATTCTAGAAGAAATAGTGAAATTGCTAAAAACGAAATAGATAATGTGATTAAATATATATTTGATAATAAATTATTTTTAGAACATAAATTATATAATATAAATTTTCCTATTTCAAAATATACTTCATCAAAAGGTATAAAAATATGTAAACAAGGAATTAAAGATTTTATTAATAATTTTTATATTGACGGAGAAAAGGCTTTAAGTACTGTTGAGAAAATCATCTATGATGATGATATAACTACAGATGTCTATTTAGCAAAAGAAGGGTATATCACAATTTGTCCATTAATAATAAAACAAACAGATTTTGATATTTTAAATAAATTAAAGAAAAAACTTAAAGACTAACTTTAAGCTTTTTTTATCTTGGATAGCCATATGGATATGGCGGATATGGTTGTTGTTGATACATTGGATAGTAAACAGGTGCTTGCGGTGGATATGGTGGATATGGCGGCGGATATGGTTGTTGGTTATTATTTTTAGCAAAGAAAATGAAAGGTGTTGTAACAAGTACACCTGCTAAAAATGGTAGTAATGCTCCACGTTCATCAAATACATTTCCATGCTCATCACGGTAATATTTAGGTTGTTGATAATTTGAACTCATTTTAAACCTCCTCAATTTATTTTATGAATAAATTTTTTGTTTATATAGACAATAATAATGATTCAAAGCGCATTTAAGTTGATTTTATCGCATTTAATGATATAATAACTACTATGTGAAGAAAAAGGAAAATTATGAAACGAAAAATAAAAATAATCTTAGGAGTTGTTGCATCATTTATATTAATAATTATCGCAACAACATATATAATTTTAATAAATAAAACCTATAAATCTGAAATTCAAATTGATGCAATATCTATTGAGTATTCAGATATTACAATAGTAGAAACATCAAAAGAAATTACATTTATTCCAAATGAAAACAAGATAACGGATGATGTATTAATCTTTTACCCTGGCGCTTTAATTGAGATTACATCCTATATGGAAATATTCTCTATGCTTGCAAATGAAGGCATAACTTGTATAATTGTCAAAATGGCTTTTAATCTAGCTATAACAGGTAAGAATAAAGCTGCAAGATATATGGATGATGAAACTAAAAATTATTATATTAGTGGACATTCATTAGGTGGCGTAATGGCTTGTAGCTATGCTTTAAATTCTGATGGTATAAAAGGTATTATTTTACTTGCCTCTTATAGTGATGTGGATTTAAGTCAAAAAAATATTGATGTTTTAAGTATTTATGGTTCGAATGATCTAATTTTAAATATGAATAATTATAATGAATCTTTTTCTTATTTACCATCTAATACGATTGAATATATCATTGAAGGTGGAAATCATAGCGGATTTGCTGATTATGGACTTCAAAATGGTGATGGAGAGAATTTGATTGGTAATTATGAACAAAAAGTTATAACTGCAGAAAGAATGAAAGAATTTATTTTAGGGTGATATTATGGCATGTAATAATGATTGTAAAAATTGTGGAAGTGATTGTGGCGATAGAAAAGAACAATCTTTGAAATTTAAGGCTAATCCAAATTCAAATATAAAGCATATAATTGGAATTGTTTCTGGCAAAGGTGGGGTTGGTAAATCTTTAGTGACTTCTATGCTTGCTGCAACATTAAATCAAAAAGGATATAAAGTTGGTATCTTAGATGCTGATATAACTGGACCATCTATTCCAACAGCCTTTGGCATTACGGAAAAAATCACAGGTGATTCAAATACGATGTACCCTCAAGAATCAGCGGAGGGGGTTAAAGTTATGTCTATTAATTTATTATTAGAAGATGTAACAGCTCCAGTTGTTTGGAGAGGCCCTGTTATTTCTGGTGCTTTGAAACAATTTTATACTGATACAGCCTGGGAAGAAATTGATTATTTATTTGTTGATATGCCTCCAGGGACAGGAGAGGTGCCATTAACGATTTTTCAATCTTTAGATGTAAATGGAATAGTTATAGTTTCAACACCTCAAGATTTAGTGTCTATGATCGTTAATAAAGCGGTAAACATGGCGAATATGATGAAGGTAAACATAATAGGTTTAGTTGAAAATATGGCATATGTAACCTGTCCATCATGTGATGAAGTAATTTATCCATTTGGTCCTTCAAGATTAGAAGAGGTTGCAAATACATATGGTATTAAACCTTTAGCTTCTTTAGGGATTGATCCAGCGATAAGTTATATCGTTGATAACGGATTAGTTGGCAAGACAACTTTTAATGATTTGGATTTAATTATTGAAGAAATTTTAAAATTATAGATTAAAATAGAGTGATTTTTTACTCTATTTTTTTATTATCCAAAAAATATTAAGTAAATACTTTTTTATTTGTAAATATAAAAGTGAAAAGAGGTATTTTTATGAAAAAAATTTGGATATTAAATTTTATTATGTTGTTATTATATTGTATTACTTATAAATCATTATGTACAATAAGTGCTAAAGATTATACCGAGTATCAAGAAATTATATTAAGTAAAGGGAAAATGCTTGCAAATTTCACAGATGAAGAATTACAAAAATATTATAAAGAGGTTGAAAAAACCAAATTTTTTGGCTGGAATACTTTTATAATAAATAAGAAATATAAAGCTAATTTTATAAGCGATACGATTTATTCATTTTACAATACTGGAACTACTGCAGTCGACTATGATTTAAATTGTGTTTATGAAACAACATCGAAAACGTCGATTTCCTGCACAGGAAGCATTTCTTATTCATTTAAAGGTACAAGCGAAAATAAGCGTTTCAAAAACGATTTAGATGCAGCTTTAAAAATGGAATATTCGAATGTCACAACTGATAATTACAAACAAACTGAAAAAATGACTATTAAAATAGATCCTAATACTAAACTAATTATATATATATCTGGTAGTGGAACAGTATTAAATGGGGTTGGAGCCTATTATATTTTTTGGATTCGCAGTGAACTTGGGGGCTTTGAATATTTTACAGTTACTGATGAATATCCAAGAATAGAGAAAATAAGCATATGATAAAAAAAAATTGGACAATTTTAGGCATTTTATCGTTTATTTCAATTATTGGTTTGTTTATTTATAGTGAATTTAAACCTAAGACAAAAGATTTGAAAATGTATGCAATAAAAACGAATTATTCTTATATATATGATTACAATCGAAGTTTTAAAACAAATATTTATTTAAATGACAAAAAAAATATTTTGCTTTCAATTAAAGATAATAATGTTTATTTAACTAATAAGTCAGAAACAGAAATATATTCATTAGATTTAATTGATATTAATGTTATATTTGATACTTATTATAATAATGAAAGATATTATTGCTATAATATTGAATCCAATTTATTAAATCAAACAAAAGATATAATATTGGATGAAGCATATTTAATAATAAGTAATTTAAAATATAAACAAAAAGTATTTATTGGAACATTTGAGATGAATGTGGTTAATAACAAATATGAATTATTTAGTTTTGAATCATTATATGGAAGTTATACTTTAAAAGATGGCATTAAAAATTTAATTGGAATAAATATAAAAGTAAAAAGCTTAATTAAATATGAGATTAGAGATATTTATATTAGTAATTTGGTATATATTGATTTAAATGAGGTTATATTTGATAATTTCCCTAATTTTATTGATGAATCTGAATTAATTAATTCTAATAATGGTTTTGATATTTCAAGGTTAGAAATTCTTCCTGGAAATATTAATCTTTTTTTGCCGATTCATTCTAAAAATAAATATTACATAAATAGATTACATTTATTCTTTAAAATTAATAATAAAAATTATTATATAGATGATTTTATTTATCAAAGTAATAGTCTTAATTTAGATGATTATGAAAGTATTATTTCTAAAGGAGTATTAAAATGATAATATTTTCTAATGTTACAAAATGGTATAAAAATAAAAAAGCATTAAATAAAATCAACCTGGAATTAAAAGAAGGTTATCTATATTTATTTACAGGTGAAAATGGTAGCGGTAAAACAACAATGATGAAACTTATCGCGTCCCGTATAAAACTCCATGCTATTGATATTGGAATAATTGATAAAAGAAACACTAAAATTGCATATTTAGCTGATGAATTAGAATATCCTAAATTAATGAAAATCTATGATTATTTAATGTGTATTAAAAAAATATATTCATCTAAAGGTGATATCTTTAATTATATGTCTAAATATGAATTGGCTAATAAATATATTTTTGAATGTTCTAAGGGAATGTATAAAAAAATAGGTATAATTCAAATGCTGCTCAACAATAGTGATTATTACTTATATGATGAACCATTAGATGGCTTAGATGAGGCTTCTAGAATTATTTTTCTTAATGATATCCAAACTTTACTAAAAGAAAATAAGACGGTGGTAATTATAACTCATTATATTGAATTATTTAATAATCTGAAATATGTAATAATAAATTTTAATGATGGTAACATAAATGAAAAGATATATTAATTTATCAAAATTATATTTCAATTTTTATTGTAATAAATTAATTCTAATAATTAGCCTTATAGCATTAGTAATAGTTTTTTTAATTTTAATGTTTAATTCCAATATAAATACTGACAAATATCAAATGATTTTATATGAAGAAGAGATGCTAAAGAGTTATATAAATGAATCATTATTTTTCTTAAATATATTTAATATGGTTTATATTTGTTTTTTAGTATCACTTGAAAATGGTAATGATACATCAAAATTTGATTCATTATTTATATCTAGTTTTAAAAGAATTACAATTTATAATATAAAAATATTTTCATATTTTCGAATAAGTATAAAGTTTTTGTTAATAGAGTTTCTATTTTTATTAGGAATTCCATTGTTACTTTACTCAAACTTTAATCTTGAAGTTAATTATCTTTCAATATATATAACTTATTTGTTAGAATCGCTAGAATTTATCATAATTGGTTTTGTTTTAAGTATTTCAATTCCTAATGTTTTTAGTTCACTGTTAACTTTTTTAATCTATTTTTTTTCATTAGTAATTAAAAATAACGATATTGTTAATGAATATTTAAAATATTTAATCCCTAAAGTAGTTAAAGAAGGATTTAATGCAAATTTTGAAACAAGCGCTTTGCTTTTTCTTATTCCAATTATTTTTTATTATTTTCTAGGCTTTTGTCTTTATAATAAAAAAGATTTAAATTAAAATATAAAAATGTATTGACATATTAACTAGTTGCATATATAATATTAGTGTTAAAAATAAATAAATGGAAAGAAGAAACGCCGTTTCTCGCCCGATTGAGCATATTAATGGGCAAAAAGTCATAATGTTAATTAAACTTTTGAAGGCGTCTTTGCGCCTTTTTATTTTTATACAAATACTTCGGAGGTGTTAGTTATTAACAAACAAAAGAAAACAGACGATATCGTAAATGACGATATTAGATGTAAAGAAGTGCTAGTGATTACTAATAGTGGGGAAAAACTAGGAATATTATCTAGAAATGATGCATTAAAGGCTGCGTCTGATCGTGGACTTGATTTAGTTTTAGTATCACCTGATGCTAAACCACCAGTTGCAAAAATGATGGATTATTCTCGTTATCGTTTCGAACAACAAAAGAAACTTAAAGAAATGAAGAAGAACCAAAAAGTTATAGTAGTTCAAGAAATTCAATTAAGCCCAACTATTGAAAAACACGATTTCGATACTAAAGCTAAAAATGCAAGAAAAATGCTTGAAAAAGGAAATAAAGTGAAAGTTTCACTAAAATTCTTTGGACGTATGATTGTGCACCAAGATATAGGTAAAGAAATGGTTTTAAAATTTATTGAATGTTTAAGTGATGTTTCAAGTGTTGAAGCACAACCAAAACTAGATGGAAAAACTTTATTTGCAATTATTGCACCAAAAAATGAAAAATAACAAAGGAGAAATAACATGCCAAAACAAAAAACACATAGCGGACTTAAAAAGAGAATTAAAGTTACTGGTAGCGGTAAATTAAAACGCGGTCACGCTTATACAGGACATTTAAAAGTAAACAAAACACAAAAACAAAATCGTAACTTACACAAATCAGCTTTAGTACATTCTTCTGATGAAAAACGTATTAAATCATTGATTAGTAACATGAAATAATAGGAGGTAATAGACATGGCAAGAGTTAAAGGTGGATACACAACAAGAAGAAGACGTAAAGCCGTATTAAAACTAGCAAAGGGTTATTATGGTTCAAAACATACTCTATATAAAACAGCACATGAACAAGTAATGCGTTCACTTGCATATTCATATAGAGATAGAAAAGTTAAAAAAAGAGACTTCCGCAAATTATGGATTTCTCGTATTAATGCAGCATGCCAATTAAACGGATTAAAATATTCTCGTTTTATTAATGGTTTAGCAAAATCAGGTGTTGAAGTTAACAGAAAAATGTTAGCTGAAATGGCAGTAAATGATGCAGCTGGATTTGCTTCATTATGTGAAGTAGCTAAAAAAGGATTAGAAGTTAAAACAGTTAAAGCTGTTGAAACTGTAGTATTCTTAAAAACAGCTTCTAAAGCAGATAAAAAAGCTAATGCACCTAAAGTAGAAGCTAAAGTAGAAGCTAAAGTAGAAGCACCTAAAGTTGTTAAAGCTGAAACAGTGAAACCTGCTAAAGTAGAAACTAAAGTAGAAGCTCCAAAAGCTGAAGCTAGTGTTGATTTAAATGCATTAACAGTTGCTGAATTAAAAGCAATGGCTAAAGAAAAAGGAATTGCAGGAATTTCTGCAATGAAGAAAGCTGATTTAATCGACGCTTTAAAGTAACAATCAATCATCCATAATTATATGGGTGATTTTTTTTATTTAAAATATTCGAAAATTGATATAAAAAGTCTTTTGATGATTTATTATCTTGAAATAAATTTCATTTGTTGTATAATAATAGGTGAAAGATACACGAATTAACTGGATAAAGAAGATGATAATTTTCCCCAATTGTCATTAAGTAACCTTATTCCCCATAAAATACTGTTTTTTTATCCAGTAAATTCAAATAAGATGCATCCATCTGGTATGCATTTTATTTTTTTCATATTTTTATTTACTTGTCCATATACTTTAATGGTGATGATATGGAAACAGATTTATTAATTCTTGCAGGTGGTATGGGGAGTAGACTTGGTGGTAATGTCCCAAAATGGTTGACAAATATTATAGATATGTCATTAATTGATTATCTTAATCAAACATTAAATTCATTAAAATTTAATAAAAAGTATATAGTAATAAATAAAAAACATGAGAAATATATTAACCAAATTCCTCTTGATTTTGAAATATTTATACAAGATGAAAATTATAAAGGAAGTGGCGCTCCTTTAAAATCAATATATAAAAAAATAAATAATCACAATAATATTTTAATTCTCCCATGTGATATGCCGTTTATAGATATTAATACTTTAGAAGAATTAATGCAAAGAAGAAATTCTCTTATTTATTCAACTATAGATAATAATACATCATATGGAAGTGTAGTTATAAATGATGAAAAATTTATTCAAATTGTTGAAGATGAGAAAACAAGTAATATAAATATTGGTATTTATAATTTATATGGTAATTCGATAATAGAGGCATTAAATAAATTAAATGCCAATTTAGAAG
Organism: Anaeroplasmataceae bacterium; assembly: GCA_031549865.1. GTDB lineage: Bacteria > Bacillota_I > Bacilli_A > Acholeplasmatales > Anaeroplasmataceae > JAVBPE01. The sequence goes on from JAVBPE010000008.1 coordinate 144,988, forward strand.
ATGATGAATATCGATTAACAGATTTGATTAATATAATTGCAAAAAATGAAGTAATAATGCCTATATATAAAAAGTATTCATTTAATTATTTAAATATAAATACTAAAAGAGATTTAAATGAAGCAACACTTTATTTATCGAAAATAAATAAATCCAAATTTAAAAATGTATATTTCGAAGGTAATGAAATTATTCTTGGAAGCTTAGTTAAAATTGAAGATGGTGTATCCATTTTAGGAAATAGTAAAATTATTAATAACACTTTTATAAAAAATAATACTATAATTAATAATTCTTATTTAAATAATGTTGTTATAAATCAGGATTCTAATATTACTGACTCTAAAATAGCAGATTCATATATTGGAAAAAATGCCTTTATTGGCCCATATGCAAATATTTTAGATAAGGCAGTTTTATATGATAATGTGAAAATTGGAAATTTTGTTGAGATCAAAAGAAGTACAATAAAAGAAAATGTTCGAATACTTCATCATGCTTATATTGCAGATGCTTTTATTGGAAATAATACGAATATTGGTTGTGGGGTTGTGACATGTAATTTTGATGGTGAGAATAAACATCAAACAATTATAAAAAATAACTGCTTTATTGGAAGTAATTCTAATCTAATTGCCCCAGTTATAATTGAAGATAATGCTATAATTGGTGCGGGATCTACAATAACGAAAAATGTCTTAAAAAACAAAAAAATTATTTGTAAAGCCACTATAATTGAAAAAGATTGTTAGACAATACTAAATACTTTTGATATAATGTAACTAGATTATTTTTGGAGGTATTTAGATGGATAAATTTAAAATTATTAGAATTATAGATATGGTTATAAGTGGTATTTTAATTACGATGTTAACAATTCATGCTATATTTTTCTTCAGCCTTGGTGAAGGAGATTCACTACCATATTTTTTCGAGCATTTTAGTGTTGGTATTGCCATTATGCTAGTAGGAGTTATCGCATATACATTGCCAATTTTAAATAAGCAAACTGTTAGAGGGACAGACAAAGGTGATAAGCTTATGACATATGCTGGAGTACTTGCTGTTATCCTTGGTATCATGACAATTATTATGACTTATATGAATATTTGACAATTATAATATAATGTGCTATTATATAGTTACTAGGAAGTGCCCGTGGAACCCAAATAATTTTATTTTGAGTCTAAGAGAAGTCTGTGTGAACGCCTTATTTTAGGAATCCTAAAGATTATCTATTGGAGGACTCTGCTTTTGAAGAACTAGTTCTTCACAGACTTCCTAGTACTATTTTATAAGAAAATGTTTTCAAAAAGACGAAATGTCTTTTTTTTCTTGTATAATGTGCATAATGAGTGTATAATATTAATGTTAATCAGGGAGTTATCTAAACTCCCATGTTTTTTTTGAAAGAAGGTAGTAGTGTGCAAACATTTTCAGATTTAAATATCTCTAAAGAGATACTAGATGCACTTAATAAAATAGATATAACTGAACCAACTGATATTCAAAAGTTAGTTATTAATCCATTATTAGAAGGTAAAGATGTAATAGGTCAAGCTCAAACAGGAACAGGTAAAACATTTGCCTACAGTATTCCAATGCTTGAACAAATAGATGTAAATAACCGTAATATTCAAGGTCTTATTTTATGTCCTACAAGAGAATTAGGAATTCAAGTAAGTGTTGAAGTAAAAAAATTAATAGCCTTTAAAAAGGATATTAAAATTACAACAGTGTATGGTGGAGAATCATATGAAAAACAAATTAAGTCATTACGTGAACGTCCACAAATTGTAATCGGGACACCAGGTAGAATTATTGATTTAATGAATAGACATGTCCTAGATTTTTCACATTTAAGAATGCTTACATTAGATGAAGCAGATGAAATGTTAAAAATGGGTTTCCAAGAAGCTTTAGAAACTATTCTAAAAGTAACGCCTAAAGAAAGACAAACAGCATTATTCTCAGCAACAATGCCTCCATTTATTAAACAAATAGCTCTAAATTATCAAAATAATCCTGAGCATTTAATCGTGGAAAGAAAGACTTTAACTGTTGAAAGAATCACTCAAAATTTATTCTTTGTTAAAAAAGAATATAAAAAGGATTTATTAATTAGAATTCTTGATTTACATGATTTTAGAAGTTCAATCATATTTTGTAATACAAAAAGTATGGTTGACGAATTAGTATTATTTTTACAAAAAAATAAATATTTAGTTGACGGCTTGCACGGAGATTTAAAGCAAATGGTTCGTGATAGAGTTATGACGGCATTTAGAAATAACAGCATTAATATTTTAGTTGCAACAGACGTTGCTGCTCGTGGAATTGACGTTTCAGGAATTGATTCTGTAATTAATTATGATATACCACTAGAAAATGAATTATATGTTCACAGAATTGGAAGAACGGGTAGAGCTGGTTGTGATGGTTTATCAATTACTTTTGCATCTCCAAGAGAACATTATAAAGTGAAAGAAATTGAAAAATTTACAAATTCTACAATGCATTTATCTGCAGTACCAACAGTAGAAGATATTCAAAAAAATTATTTAAATAAAGTATCTAAAACTATTTTAAGTAAGATTAATGTAGATAAAGATTATACTGATTATAGTTATGTAGTTGAAAAAATTTGTGGTGAAGGATATTCACACATTGATGTTATTAATGCGTTAATGACAATGGCTTGTTCAAAGACGGAACATGAGTATAAAGATATCCCTGTGGAAGAACGCCAAACTAGGAAAGATTCAACTCGCTCTCGTGATAATGATAATCAAAGAGGCAAAAAAGATTTCAAAAATAATAGTAATAAAGATTATAAAAATAATGCCGATTCAAAAAATTACAGAAATTCTTCAAAAAATGATCGAAATGATTTCAATAACAAGAAAAATATGGTATTATGTGAAGTAAATCTAGGTAAAACAGAAAACCTAAGACCACAATCATTTATCAATGCTTGTCATGATATTGGTGGAGTACATAAAGAGCATTTTGGAGCTATTGAAGTTAAAGACAATAAAACAATTTGTGAAATATCAACTGAAGGTCTTCGATTCTTAAAACAAATGTCAGGTAAAGTTGTTGGGGGCAGAAAAGTTTCGGTAAAGGTTATATCTAATAAGTAAAAAAAACTAGATTAATTTCTAGTTTTTTTACATAATGTATGAAAAGGGAGAAAAGAAGTATATATTTACGATTTATCATCGCCTTTATATTATGGATTATTAATTTTATTTTATACATAAGGAGTTAAAATTTATGCGAATTGTTGCAGGAAAGCATCGAAGTAGAATAATAAAAGAAACAAATCTTGAATCTACAAGAGAAACTCAAGATAAAGTTAGACAAGCTATTTTCAATATGTGTGGTCAATATTTGGATCAAAAAGTAGTTTTGGATTTATTTTGCGGAAGTGGGGCAATGGGACTAGAAGCAATTTCTAGAGGCGCTAAAAAATGTTATTTTAATGACATTAATAAAAATGCTTTAGATGTTACAATTAGTAATACTAAACTATTAAATGAAGAAGATAAGGCAGTTTTTTTTAATTTGGATTATATTGATGCTCTTAAAAAAATAGATGAAAAATTAGATCTCATATTTTTAGACCCTCCTTATAAAATGATTAATGTTAATGAAATATTAGATTTAATATCTCTTAATAATAGATTAAGTGAAGATTCGTTGCTAATTTTTGAAATGGCAAAGGAAACTAATTTTCCCCAAGAAACCAATGCTTTTTATGTTTTGAAGGAAAAAAAATATGGAATAAAAAAAGTAATAATATACGGGGTGAAAAAATGAAAGAAAAATTAGATTTAGAAGATTATAAAGAATTAAAAAAAATACTTAAAAAATTTAAAAAAGAAGAACATTTTTTTCATTTTATGAAAAGAGCAAACAATTGCTATTTTTATTTTTCTGATAATGAAGGTGATCGTTATGTTCTTCAATTTAGGAAAAGTATTTATGAAGATCGTATCGAGTTAAATATATACTCAAAAGATAGTTCAATAAACTCTTTAATTGATTTAATGAATGAAAATAGTGCCTTTGAAGCTTTTTTAATAAATGAAATACCTTGTCATAAAGCATATTTTTCTTCAAATATGCTTAATTATGAAGCATTAGAATATTTTAAAGCAAACAATATTAAAGTAATGAAAAAAAATAATGCTATCTTTGAGGAATATGAATATGGATATGATTTGAAATTTGCCTCACTTTCCGATATAGATTTATATGCTAAAGTTTTTAATTATTTAGATAACGTTACTAGAAAAGAAAGTATTCCTCAAATATGTGTTAGTTTTGAAGAAGGTTTAAGTGGAGTTGGATACTTTGATTTAGAAAAAAGAACTTATGAATTTGAAATGAAAGAATTTCCTAAAAAAATAGTTCCTCAAAAAAATAAACAATTTAAAGCAGAATTGATTAATGAATTAAAGAATCTTACTTCTAATGAATTTGAATGGACTATTCATATATCAACGACAAATATATTTTTTGAAGAGAAAACTGAGTTTTTTAATCCAGTTACAGTTTTAATATATAATGAAACAAGAGAAATTATATTTGAGTATGCAATTGAAATAATAACCTTTAAAAATTATCATTTAATGCTGCAAAACTTATTTGTTGATCTATTTCATAAATATGGTAAACCAAAATCTTTGATAATAAATAATCGAATTTTATATTATCATTTCTTAAAATTATTTAATGAAATAAATATTGATTTCAAATTTAAAATGTCTAATGATTATTTGGATTTAATTAGACAAAAAATTGAAGCAGACTTACAAGAAGAATATTCGAATTATTTAAATAATGATGAAGATTTCACAAATAAAGAGTATAAAAATATAATGAATGAAATAGTGATTAAATATTTAAATGATTATGAAGGCAAAGATGAAGATCATAAATCTTTAATCGCTATACGTAAATTTAATGAAGCAAATAACATTAAATTTAAAGATTTAAATATTAATACTGATGATTTAGAAAATCTTGATGATGATGAAAAAACTGAACTTTTCCAAGAAAGAATGGAAGAGTTAATGAAAAGTTTTTTAGATGAGTTAAAAGATGAACTAGATGATATTGATTTAGATAAAGAGGATGAAACTTTTATTTCCTAAATATTTACAAATTTTATCATAAATGATAAAATAGGATAGTATAATAAAGTGAAAACAATGAAGAATATTTATTTGTTTATTAAAAGCGAGGATGAATGGTGAGAGCATCTAATACAACAATATCTATTAGACATCATTAGAATGCTTTTAAAAAAAGACGTACCAGGCGTTAACGGTTTAAGTGTTAGTATATATTTTTACTAAAATTAAGGTGGCACCGCGATTTTTACGTCCTTATAAATTTTTTTATAAGGACTTTTTTTATAAAAGGAGATATAAAATGAGAGTAACCTTGCCAGTTATTAGTATGGGGAAATACACATTACGTGAATTAAGATTAGATGATTACTTAGATTATTATGAAATTGGAAGTGATCAAATAACTACAAGTTATGTAAGCTGGGAAACATTTAAAAAACCAACAGACGCACTTTATGTATTTGAAAATATATTTTTAAAGCGTCCATCTAATGGATTGCCTGTGGGATATGCAATATGCTTAAAAAGTGAAGATAAGTTGATTGGAATAATCGATTATCATACTTATTTTTCAAATATCAATTGCGCGGAAGTAGGCTATATTTTAAATAGAAAATATTGGAATATGGGAATAATGAGTAAAGCCTTGAAATGTGTGGTTGATGTGGGATTTAATTATTTAGATTTAGATAAGATAGTCATTGGTCATGCTGAAAATAATATTGGCAGTCAAAAGGTTATCTTGAATAATCATTTTCAATTTGAAAGAAAAGCATTAAATGCTTTTAAAGATAAAAACAATATATATCATACTATATTTTATTACAGTCTATATAGATTTGAGTACAAAGGAGATTAATATGCTAACAAAACCTAAAGGAACATATGATATCTTACCAGATAAAGCAAAGTCTTGGGTAAGATTAGAAGAAATAATAAGAAGAATCACAAAATTATATCACTATGAAGAAGTACGTACTCCAATATTTGAAGTAAGTGAAGTATTTCATAGAGATGAAAACGACACATCAGATATGGTTACAAAAGAAACATATGATTTTTTAGACCGTTCAGAGCGTAAAATGACATTACGCCCTGAGGGAACAGCGGGACTTGCTCGGGCCTATATAGAAAATAAAATATATGCAAATGAACAAATATCTAAATTTTTCTATATGGGACCAATGTTTAGATATGAAAACATGCAAAAAGGGCGTCAACGTCAATTTACACAATTTGGACTTGAAGTATACGGGTCAACAAGTCCTTTAAGTGATGCTGAGGTTATATCAACAGCTGTTGCTGTAATTAAGGCTATTGGTTTAAAAGGTGTAAAGGTTAAAGTGAATTCAATTGGTGATGATATCTCTCGTCAAAATTATAAAAAAGTATTAGTTGAATATTTTAATAATTATAAAGATAAATTATGTAAAGACTGTTTAAAAAGATTAGAAAAAAATCCTTTAAGAATCTTAGATTGCAAGATTGATCGTAATGAAGAATTTTTTAAAAATGCGCCAAAAATTGGTGATTATCTTACTGATGAATCAAAAGAACACTTTAATGGCGTTTTAGAAGCTTTAAAAGAAATGCAAATTGAGTATATTGTTGATTCTAATTTAGTGCGTGGTCTTGATTATTACACTCATACTGTATTTGAAATTGAAGTTGATGTAGAAGGCTTTGGGTCTCAAAATGTTATTTGTGGCGGTGGAAGATATAATAATATGATTGAAGAAATAGGTGGACCTAAAACTCCTGCTGTTGGACTAGCCTTTGGAATGGAAAGATTATTATTAGCATTAGAGTTTGAAAATCGCATTCTTACAAAGCCGGATTATCTACATATTTATTTCATCTCTTTAGGTAAAAAAGCACAAATGCAAACTTTAAGACTAATGAATATGTGCCGTATGGGTGGACTAGCCTGTGAAATGGATTATTTAGATCGTAGTATTAAAGCTCAATTTAAATCGGCTGATAAATATAATGCTAAATTTACAGCTATCTTAGGGGATAATGAAGTAGAAAATTTTGTTATAAATGTAAAAAACAACGAAACAGATGAACAAGAAACAATTGGCTTAAATGACATATATAGTTATGTGTTTAATAAACTAAGTGTAAATAGCCAATCAAGTTGTCAAACATGTAAAGAAAAGAAGGAATAGTTTATGAATAGAACACATAAAAATGGAGATCTTCGTGCTCTAAATATAGGTGAAATAGTTGAATTAAAAGGCTGGGTTTCAAAAAGAAGAAATCTTGGAGGAATCATATTTATTGATTTACGAGATAAAACAGGGATTACTCAAATAGTGTGTAAGCCTGAAAATAATTTATATGAATTAGTAGAAACATTAAAAAATGAATATGTTATTTACGTTAAAGGAAATGTAGTTGAACGTGAAAGTAAAAATCCAAATAATCCTACTGGAGATGTTGAAGTAGATTTAGTAGATTTAAAAATTTTAAATACTGCTGAACAACCTCCAATAATTATTGCGGATAAAACAGATGCTTTAGAAGATACTAGATTAAAATATCGTTATTTAGATTTACGTCGTCCTATAATGCAAAATTATATGATTAAGCGTTCTATGATTATAAATGCTGTTCGTGAATATTTAATGGATCAAGAATTTACAGAACTGGAAACACCTATTTTAGCTAAATCGACTCCAGAAGGTGCTCGTGATTTTTTAGTTCCATCAAGATTATATAAGGGTGAATTTTATGCTTTACCACAATCACCACAAATATTTAAACAATTATATATGGTAGCTGGATTTGAACGTTATTTCCAAATTGCTCGCTGCTTTAGAGATGAAGATTTGCGTGCAGACCGTCAATTAGAATTCAATCAAATTGATATTGAAACTTCTTTTTTAACTGCTGAGGAGATTCAAGAAATAATAGAGGGATTATTCAAATATGTATTTAAGAAGATCTTAAATATGGATATTAAGACTCCATTCACTCGTCTTACTTATAATGAAGCAATGAACACATATGGGTCAGATAAACCAGATTTACGTTTTGAAATGAAGTTAAATGATGTTAAATCTATTTTAAATAAAATAGAATTTATGAAAGAAGAAGAAAGTATTAAAGCAATTGTTGCGAATAACTCTAACTATTCTCGTAAAGAAATAGATGAATTTACAAGAGTAATGAAAGTATATCATGCGAAAGGACTAGCATACTTAAGATATTCTAATAATCAATTTAGCGGCAGTATCGTGAAATTCTTAACTAAAGAAATGGAAGATTCATTAATAAATTCTCTAAATTTAGTTGATGGAGATATGATTTTTATTGTTGCAGGTAAATTAAATATTTGTAATGCTTCTTTAGGTGCGTTAAGAAAATTAATTGCCAAAGATAAAAATCTATGTGATCCGAATGTTTATAAATTCTTATGGGTTACTGATTGGCCAATCTTTGAATGGGATGAAGATAATCAAGTTTATAATGTTTCAACTCATCCATTTACGGCTCCAAAACCTGAATGTGAACAATATCTAGATACAGATAAAGAAAAATGTTTTGCTAATGCATATGATGTCGTTTTAAATGGATATGAACTAGGTAGTGGATCACTTCGTGTTTATAATCAAGATTTACAAAAGAAAATCTTTAAAGCGATAGGTTTAAGCGATGATGAAGCGAAAGAAAGATTTGGATTCTTTATTGAGGCTTTAAAATATGGAACTCCTCCACATGGTGGAATTGGTCTTGGAGTAGAAAGAATTGTTATGTGTATGCTTCAAACTGAAAATATTCGTGATGTTGTAGCATTCCCTAAGACATTAAGTGCTCGTGATTTAATGATGGAAGCTCCAAGTGGAGTTGATGATATCCAACTTAAAGATATACATATTAAAATTGAAGAATAGAGGTAGACTATGAATCATATTAACTGGGAAGAATACTTTATGGGTGTTGCTTTACTTTCTGCAAAAAGAAGTAAGGATCCTGTAACGAAAGTTGGGGCATGCATCGTAAATAGACAAAAACGAATAGTTGGAATTGGTTATAATGGCTTTCCGTTTGGTTGTGAGGATGATGTTTTTCCTTGGGATAACGCTAAAGATGCTAATTTTTTAGATACAAAATATCCTTATGTAGTGCATGCAGAACCTAATGCAATCTTAAATTCGACAACGTCTTTAGATGGTTGTAGTATTTATGTAACATTATTTCCATGTAATGAATGTGCAAAATTAATAATTCAAAGTGGAATAAAAGAAATAATTTATATGGATGATAAATATAGTGGAACAGAATCTGATATTGCCTCTAAAAGAATGTTTGATGCGGCAAATGTTAAATATCATAAAATGAAAAAAATAAAAGTGACATTAGAAGATGAAACTGATTAAAAAATATAAATTATTAATTTCTATTTTATTAATTCCATATATAGCATTGATTATTATATCTGTTTATAGAACAGATTATGAAGTGATTTTAACAGGTGATATTGAACCAGTTAATGAATTAATTGAAGTCGATACAAATTATGAAAAAACAGGTTCAATAAATTCTATTTTCATAGTATCATATAAAAATTCAACTTTATTACAAAATCTATTATTACAAAATTCAAATGAAAATCAAGTTAATTCAATAGGAGATACATATAGTCATATTACAAGCGCAGAATGGTCGGTAATGTCAAAAATTCAACATGATCAAGCTGTAGAAGCATCGATTATAACTGCTTATAAATATGCAATGACACTAGATTCTTCTATTAGACTTGATTATAGTCTTACTGGTGGGATAATTTCTTGGCGTACTAAGGAAAATCAAGTTATGCAAATAGGTGACATTATAATTGGAATAAATAATAGTATGGCAAGTGATGATGTTGAACTATTTAGAGAAAATTTCAATAATCAACAATTAAATGATATATTACAAGTTAGACGTAATAATGAAATAATTAATATAACTTTAAATGAATCTGTATATAGACAGTATTCTATTTATTCAAAATATTATATTGATTATAGTAGTTCAAATCCTAAAGTTAAAGTTAATAATACTAATGTTGGTGGTCCATCAGGTGGACTACTTCAAACATTAGCGGTATTAAATCAACTAGTAGATATGGACTTAACTCATGGTAAAACAATAGCTGGTACTGGAACAATTGATATTAATGGTAATGTTGGCGCCATTGGAGGAGTTGAACAAAAAATAGTTACAGCTTTTAAACGAAATGTTGATGTATTTTTTTGCCCAAGTGCAAATTATGAAGATGCACTTGCAAAATATAATACAATAAAAAATAAGGAAAGGATGAAGCTTGTTGAAGTAAGAAACTTTAGCGATGCTTTAGGTTATTTAACAAATGAACTTTCCAATAATTAAATTATATGAACAAGAATTAAATAAATTAAATAATACTAAAATTAGTTTTTCTAAAAAAGTTAGATATCATATATATTCAATATTATTATCCTTGTTTATTTTAAGTGCCCCAACATTAGTTTTAATAAATTTATTAATTTTTTATGACTATTTAGCATTAATAATATATGGTTTAGTTCTAATTTTAAATTTATTCTTTTTGTTTAAACGTAAATTTTATTTGGAACAAATAGATTTTGATCTAAAAGTTAACAAAACAGTTATCTTTTTAGTAGAAGCAATAATTATGTTAATACTTACAACTTGTTGCTATTTTGTATCTTATATTTGGTGGAGGTAAATATGTGGATTGGTATATTAATCGTAATAATAACATTATTTTTTGATCAAGGAAGTAAGTTATTAATTGAACAAAATTTAATAATTCGTGAACAAATTAATATTATTCCAGATTTTCTCTATTTTACTAAAGAATATAATACTGGTGCAGCTTGGAGTATTTTTGATGATTCTACAATAGTACTAGCTTGTATTAGTGGAATAGCAACTCTATTTATAGTTTATTTTTTCGTAAAAGCGGATTTTAAAAAGAAGAAGTTATATTCTGTTGCGATATCTTTAATATTGTCAGGTTGTTATGGCAATTTTATTGATCGTGTGATTTGTATAAGTGGAAATAAAGTTAGAATAGGCGTCTTAGATTTTATTGGAGTATATATTTTTGATTATCGATTCCCTATTTTTAATATAGCGGATTCATGCTTAACAATTGGTTTTATTCTACTATTTATTGATATCTTATTTTTAGAGGATAAAAGAAAAAAAATAGAAGCAAAGGTCAGTAACAATGAATTACATAATTGATATAGAAAACTCAGATATAAGACTAGATAAAGCTATTAGTAATTTAACAGGAAAAAGCCGTAATAACGCTTTAATTTTATTAGAAAGTGATTTAGTAACAGTCAATGATAAAAAAGCCAAGCCATCTTATAAAACAGTTATTGGTGATAAAATAGAGATATTAGAACAAGAAGTAAAAGTTATGGAATTAAAACCTGAGAAACTTGATTTAGATATTGTATATCAAGATAATGATGTCGTAGTAATAAATAAAGCTAAAGGAATGGTAGTTCATCCTGCAGTAGGAAATTATGAAGGTACATTAGTTAGTGGACTGCTTTATGAAGTAGAAGATTTATCAAGTATAAATGGAACTGTTCGCCCAGGTATTGTTCATAGAATTGATAAAGATACAACAGGGTTATTAATGGTTGCGAAAAATGATTTTGCTCATGAACATTTATCTCTTCAACTTAGAAACCATACAGTAAAGAGATGTTATATTGCTTTAGTATATGGTGTAATCTCTGAGGATAGAGGGAGAATTGATGCGCCTATAGGACGAGATAGTCAAACTGATCGTAAAAGAATGGCTGTAGTAGAAGGCGGTAAAAATGCTGTTACAAATTTTAAAGTCTTAGAAAGATTTAAAGACTATACTTTAATTGAATGTGAACTTGAAACAGGTAGAACTCACCAAATAAGAGTTCATATGAAATATATCGGGCATCCATTAGTTGGTGATCCATTATATGGACCAAGAAAAATAATAGGTGATTGCGGTCAATATTTGCACGCTAAAACATTAGGTTTTAAACACCCAACAAAGGATGAATATTTAGAATTTGATTCAAAACTACCAGATTATTTTCTAAACTTTATAGAAGAATTAAGAAAAAGCACTTAGGTGCTTTTTTAATTTCATTTTATTATAAAAATAGAAAAACATCTATATATAAATAAAATTTGACAAAAACATAAAATTAATGTTAAAATAAGTATGATCTTAGGGTAATATAAGTAAATAGGGAGGATTGTAGAAAAGAATATTTTTAATTTTTACATAATATGAAAATAGAGAGGATGGGTATTGTATGAAAAGGAATATTTTATTATTTTTAATTGCATTAGTGAGTTGTTTATTTATTGTATCATGTAATAATGAAAATGAAATGCCAAGTTTAACAATGAGTTCAACTGAATCTACAAAAAGTGAAGTATCGATAGGAGATTTTCAAAAAAATAAAAATAAATCGATTTATACTGCAGATAAATCTATAATTGGCTTAAATGAATCAATCTATATAGGTGAGATGACATATTATATGGGAAAAATTGAAAATGGTTTTATAAACATTCTTAGTGGTACGAATGGTTATAAATCTAGTAGTAACGTTAAAGAAATTAACATGACCCATACAAAGGCCACAGCGACAAGTATAAAAAATGGATTAACTAATTCCTATCAAAAAACTAAAACAAGTGGTTTTACAATTGGATATAAACCAGAAGTTAAAGTTTCAGTTTTAAATATGGTTGATATAACTGCATCAACATGGAGTTTTGCTTATTCAAATGAAACGAGTAGAACTTTTTCAGAAAGCACATATTATGAACTTGGTTCAGAAGAATCAACTTCAATTGGCTCAAGTGTTGTATTGGATGTTACTAAGGATCCAATAGGAACAAATTATGTTTGGAGTTTTTGGGCGGATATTTATTTCTTTCAAACGTATAAATATAATACTGAAAAAAATTGCGCAGAAAAAAGTGAAGTATTTTATAAGATAATTGAAAGAAAAGATTCATATAGAGTAATCCGTGCAGAAACAAATGATGATTATCCTGTGTCACTTGTCCCTACCTACATAACTGAGCCCATGAAAACAGATGAAATGCAAGCGGATATTACAAACTATAAAGAAATAGTGTCAACTATTTCAATTAAACATGGAGATAAATACCAAATTAATAGTTTAAATATATTTCATAATTGGTCTAGTTATGACAAATTAGATTCACTTGATAAAATTATTGATAATAAAGTAAATTATTCTATTATGAAGATAATGGGTTATAAAAAAATAAAAATAACATTGAGTTACATAATAGATGTAAGTGGAAGTATTACATTACAACATAAAATTGTGAATAAAACGACTGGTGATCAACATGCAGAAACGAGTGAGATTAAGCCAAGTGATGATTTTTATGGCACAAAGGAATATACATTTATAGTGCCAATTGATAAAATAAATCAAACCACAAATTGGATAGTAGAAATCAGAGCACATAAGAATGCATTAGTAGGTCATTATACAATCAGTGAAAATCGTAATTATAAAATTGAATTTTTGAAGTCTTAATTGAAAAAATAACATCTATTTTAGATGTTATTTTTTATACTCTTTATTAATACTTTTTAATGTAGTTTTAAATCTTAAAGAGAACTTATTAGAAATTTGTTTCTTTTCTTTATTTTTATTATTATTATTTAAAGTAATAGTTTTTTCCACTATAGCCTTATTTTGATCAATTAACGAGTTTTGAGATATAATATAATCCTTTAATTCTTGGTTAATATTTCTAATTTCATTATTTATATCTAAATTTTTGTTTTTATAATCTTGGACAATGTCTCTAGTTTGATAAGAAATTGTAATAGGCATATTTTGTATTTCTCTATTTGTTCTTCTAAAACTTTCTTGGTATCTTAAATCTATTTCATTACAATAAGAAAAGAATTTATTGTTTTCTTCTTTAGTATCTTTATTATAATTAGAAACAAGATTGAAGAATTCAGAAGTAGTTTTCTCTTTTAAGCAATTAATATTATCATTTAAACTTAAAGAATTATTTTCAAACTTTGCTTTAGTTGTGATAGTATTCTTTTTGTTTAGATTCATTTTATTATTAAAATCATTTTGAATGCTAAAATTATTACGTTTATTGATAACTTCAATATGCTTAGTTGCAAATTCATTTTCATAAAGGCTATTTTTGTAAACAACTAGATTATTTTTAATTGCTTTTTTACGATTAATTTCATTTTCAACTAAAGTAGCTTTTGCATGTTTTATTGATTTATTATAGTTTTTAATATAATGCATTTTCATTGAATTGTGATTATTAGAAACTGTATCAACTAACTTTTTATTCAACTTTAAAAACTTTTTGTGAGAAGCATCTGCTGTTTTCTTTAAAATTATTGGATAATCATTTAGAAATTCAACAAATTTATAACTTGAAGTTATTTTAGCTAGATTATAAGTTTTTTTATTTAAAGATTGATAGTCCTCGCTAGCTCGTTCAATCTTACTAATAATCTTATAATAAATGGCAGCTTCTTTTCTTTGCTCGCGCTTTAATTTATCTATTTTTTGTTTATGCTTATTATTTAAACTATTGATAATAGAAGGTATTTTATCCAATTCGTGTTTTATGTTTTGAATCATTTTTTCAATATTTAAGATTTTTTTATTATAATCTTTAATTGTAAATTCAATTCTTTCGATATTAGATAAAACATGAAGCTCTAAAGAATTTCTTTTTGAATTACCAATAATTAGAGATTTTTCATTTTCTAAATCATATATTCGTTGATAAAATGAATCAGTAGTAGAAGTATAATTCTCCAATGTTTCATTTAAGGACATTTTTTTATTTTCAATTTTACTAAGTTCTAAGTTTAAGTTATCAGATGCATCATTAACTAATGAATTATACTTAAACCCGGTTTCAAAATCAATACGACCTTCTATAATTTCTTTTTCCTTATTTTTAAAGGTATAAATTAGTGATGTTTTAAAAGATAATGCGATGTCTAAAATTTTTGAAAAGAATTCGCTATAAACTAAATGCTTTCTTAAATCTTTGGTAACATAATATGCCACGAAAGTTGCGATTTTTTTAATACCGATATTAAAAGTTATAATTAAATCTTTAAAGGTAGAATAGGTTTGATGCATAAAAATTAATTCAAAACGATAACGTTTTAAATATAATTTATGTTTTTCTAATCCAATATCACGAATATAGGCAATTTTACTAATTGATTGTTTATATGTTTCTAAATTTTCTTGTTTTAATAATAAAAAGTTAGTCGTGTTTTCTAAATTGTTTAATTCGATACGTAACTTATTTATTTTCTCTTTTAAAATAGAGATTTTATACAAATTATCATTTTCTAAATATTTAATTGTTTTTTCACATTCAAGTTTATGCTTTTCGACTGTTAAATTATAAGAATCTTTATTAAAATCGCATAATACTTTATTACGTTCAATTTCAAGTAAAGTTAAAACTTGATTCAAACTTTTCTTTTTTTGTAATAAAGTATTTTCATGATTTAATGTCATGGTATTAATGTGGTTATAATAATCAAGTTCAAAATTCTTTTTTCGCCTTGATGATTCAATATCATCAAGTTTAATTTTATAATTAAGCTGTAAAATATTTAATTCTTTTTCATATTGCTTGATTCTTATTTCATTATTTGACTTTAAATCATTAATCTTTAATTTGATTTTTTCATTTTCCAAATTAAGATTAGTATTAAAAGTTTTTTCTCTAATTTGTTCTAAAATATTAAGTTTGGTATGTTCATTTGTACTTTTTAAAGCTAAGTTTTTTATATCATAGTTTTTTTCTATTTCAAAAAGATATTTTGAGGTTTTTAATGATTCCAAATTATTAACATAATTTTTATTTAAATCAAACAATGATTTAGCTTGTTGATTATTTAAAATCTTTTGTTTTGCTTTAATAGCTCTTAATTCAAGACGGTATGATAAATTTATTTCTTTTGTTAAAATATTACTAGATACTTTGGCTAAATTTTCTTGATACTTTTCATTACATAAAGTTTCATCACGCTCTAAAGAATAATTTTTATAATAAAAATTGCGTAATAATTCTTCTTTTTCACTATTAAATTTTCGTTCTAACGTATCAATACGTTTATCTATTTCTGTTAATTTTAAAGCGAATTCTTTTAAAACAGCTCTGTTTTGTTCCGAATATTCTTTTCTTAAATTAGATGTATCTATAGCTTCTTGTTCCACACAAGATTGATATTCTTTTTTAATATCAGTTATGGCAATATTTTTAGAAGAAGTAAGAGTATTTATTTTTTCATTTAGTTTTATATTTAAAATCAGAATAGAATCTTTGATTTTTAATTTTTGCAAATTAAGTTCATTTTCTAATTTTTTATAATCTTCTTCAATAATAGAGATTTTACTTGTAATATCATCAATAGTTGTCTTATGATTTTCATTTAATTTGAAAATCTTTTTAGATGTATTTGCATGTATTAAATCATTTTTAGTAATTAATTCATTATTAAGTCGAGATATTAAATCAATATATTTTTTTTCACTTATTGATATTTGATATTCTAATTGTTCAACAATTTCATTATATTTTAATTCTTCATGTTTTTTCTTAAGTGTCAAAGATTGGTTAGTATAAGTTATCTCGTCATGAAGAAGTTGAAGTTCATTTTGAATTTCAACAATTTTTTCATTATTATTATCATTTATTTGATTTATTTTCTTATTTTTGTCTATTGCATAATTATTAAGTTTATTTTCATATTTTTTCTTATTTTTTTCTAATAATTCTTCATAATTAATAATTGCATTTTCAGTTTTAAAAGGTTCTTTAACAGAAATACGATTATAATTTTTTATAATCTCTTCAGCAGCATTTCTAAAATTGATATGCTCAGTTTTAATAAAAGTCAGTAATGTTTCATCAACTTCATTATCAACATGGGAATTAGCATATTCATAGATAAGTTTATCAACACAATCTTCTAAGATATTTAGTGCTTCACGAAATGACATAGTAAGTCCCCTTTCTTGATAATTATATAGAATTATTATATAATTTTATTAGTAAATAGTCAAAAGAAATATAGGTGTTATAAATGGATAAGTGCTTGATTTGTAGTAAAAAAATAGAAGAGGTTTTAATTAAAGATACTCTTTATTATCACTGTTTGCATTGTGATTTTTTATTTAAAAAAAACCGTGAGCTTGATAAAGATGTTGAAATGAAACGTTATAATTTACATATTATAGATGATGGATATAAGAAGTATATGTACCAAATATTTTTAAATATTAAAGATGATTTAATTTCTGGAAATTCTCTTGATTTTGGGTGCGGTAAAATACATTTATTATCTGACATATTAAATGAAAATATGTATAAATGTTATTATTATGATAAGTATTATTATAAAAATTATCCTTTAAACAATTATAAAAATATTATAATGATTGAAGTTATTGAACATCTATTTGATCCTTTAAAAACATTAGAAACTTTATTAAGTAATTTAAGCAGTGATGGTCAATTTATAATAATGACTAAACTTCATGATAATACTCTTAATCCTTCATGGTATTTTAATGATGTAACTCATATAAGTTTTTTTACTTTGAAAACATTCAAAGTTATAGCCCAAATTTTAGGTTTTAAAATTAAATATTTAAAAAATGAGAATATTATATTTTTAAAAAGAATAAAATATGATGGTGATAATATTGATAATACATATAGTGAAAAATAATGAAGCAATTGACGATATCTTAAATATTTATAAGGTTGGAATAGAAGACATTAGAACGAATAATTTGCATATTACAGATTTTTATAACTTGAACCCTGGAATTAAACTTAAAGTTCCTTTTTTAAGTGAGGAAGTAGAGCAAGTTCTAGCTTATTCTGAATCTTTTGTTAGTGATTATTATCCGCAAATAGAGGATATAAAGATGAGTGATGTTACATACGATAATAAAGTAGTTGAGGCAAGAGAAATGCCGAAGAATGAAAATATTGTAAATGAAGTTAAAGAAAATGGGGTAGTAAATAAAGAAACTTTAAATCCGCCATTAAGAGCTTATCCAGGGGCAATGCCGCCAAAATATAAATATGGTGGAAATGAACGAAAATAGCGGTATTATATTTAATAAAATCAAGAATTATGATATAATTTTAATATTGGTGGTGATTTTATGTATGCTTATATAATTGGGAAGGTTACCAAGGTTACTCCTAAATATATAGTCTTAGAAAATAACAATATTGGCTATTTATTAATAGTATCTAATCCTTATACGTTTAACCCAAATGAGATATATAAAATATTTACTCATTTATATATAAGAGAAGATCTAAATGATTTATATGGATTTAAAACAGAAGAAGAAAAAGATTTATTTTTAAAGCTTATAAGTGTGAGTGGGATTGGACCTAAAAGTGCTCTTGGGATTTTAGCTGCCGGTACAGTCAATGAAATAGTTAATGCGATTGAATCTCGAAATGACGTTTATTTACGTAAATTTCCTGGCATTGGTCAAAAATCAAGTCAACAGATTATTTTAGATTTAAAAGGCAAGATTACTTTTAATGATTTAAAACCTTTAGAAAATAATTCTAAAGTAATTGATGTAACTGAAGCACTTTTAGCTTTAGGTTATAATAAAAAAGAAGTGGAAAAAGTAGTATCTAAAGTAGATATAACACTTGATGAGGCTTTAATAATTAAACAAGCTTTAAAAATGCTTACGAAGTAATGAGGTGATAAAATGGAGGATAGAATTATTGATCCTAATATTTTAAATGGCGATGAAGAGATATCTTTACGCCCTGAAAAGTTAACAGAATATATTGGACAAGAAAATGCTAAAGAAATGCTTGATATATACATTAAAGCAGCTTTACAAAGAAATGAAGCTTTAGACCATGTTCTTTTATATGGTCCTCCAGGCTTAGGCAAAACAACTTTAGCGCAAATTATTGCAAACGAACTTAATGCTAATATTAAAGTTTTAAGTGGTCCATCAATTGAACGTGGTGGGGATTTAGCTGCAGTATTGTCTTCTTTAGAAGAAGGAGACGTTTTATTCATTGATGAAATACATCGTTTACCTCGCAATATTGAAGAAATACTATATAGCGCAATGGAAGATTATGTCTTGGATATAATGGTTGGCAAAGATAATAGTGCAAAAAGCATTAGAATAGATTTGCCACCATTTACTTTAGTTGGTGCAACTACCCGCTATGGTGATTTGTCATCACCATTACGTGATCGTTTTGGTGTTGTCTTAAGATTAGAATACTATACGACAGAGAATTTAATTAGTATTGTGAAAAGAACTGCTGGGGTATATCAAACAAATATTAGTGAAGAAGCTGCATTTGAATTTGGAAAAAGATCAAGAGGTACTCCAAGAATCGCCAATCGTTTATTTAGACGTGTTCGTGATTTTGCCCAAGTGATTGGAGATGGTAATATTGAACTTAATATTACTAAAAAAGCTTTGGACAAGCTTGGTGTTGATTTAGTTGGATTAGATTATACGGATTATAAATATTTAAAAACTATAATAAATTCTTTTAATGGTGGTCCTGTTGGTATTGAAAGTGTTGCGGCATCAATTTCAGAAGAGGTTCAAACAATTGAAGATGTATATGAACCGTATCTATTACAAGAAGGCTTTATTCAAAGAACGCCGCGGGGCCGTGTGGCGACTAAAAAAGCATACGACCATCTTAATATTCCGTATTTAAAGGGGCTATTCTAATGATTAAAACTGATGATTTTGATTTTTATCTTCCGGATGAATTAATTGCTCAAACACCGCTTAAAAATCGTGCTGCATCTAAACTTTTAGTTTTAGATAAAAAAAGTGGTGAAATTGAACACAAAGAATTTTCATCTATCTGTGATTATTTAGTTAAAGGGGATGTTTTAGTATTAAACGATACTAAAGTAATCCCAGCCCGCCTAATTGGTGAAAAAGAGGATACTAAAGCCCATGTTGAACTTCTATTATTAAAAGAAATAGAAAGTGATACTTGGCAGTGCTTAGTTAAACCGCAACGTAGGGTTAAAGTAGGAAGTATCGTGGTTTTTGGGGGTGGGATACTTAAAGCAGAGTGTATAAAAAAAGAAGATGAGGGCATTTCTTATTTTAAATTAATTTATAAAGGAATATTATATGAAATATTAGATAAGTTAGGTGAGATGCCACTTCCTCCATATATCCATGAAAAATTAATGGACAAGGACCGTTATCAAACTGTTTATGCAAAGAACTTAGGCAGTGCGGCGGCACCTACTGCAGGACTTCATTTTACAAAAGATTTAATGAAGCAAATTAAAGATATGGGAGTCGAAATAGCTTACGTTACCTTACATGTTGGACTTGGGACATTTCGCCCTGTAAGTGTAGAGGATGCAAGTACTCACGTTATGCATGAAGAATATTATGAAATATCAAAAGAAACTGCAGATATTTTGAATATTGCTAAAAGTGAAGGCCGAAGAATAATAAGTGTTGGGACAACCTCTACGAGAACATTAGAATCAGCGTATCTTGACGGATTTAAGGAATGTAGTGGTAATACTAGGATATTTATTTATCCTGGTTATAATTTTAAAGTAGTAGATGCACTTATTACTAATTTCCATTTACCTAAATCAACATTAATTATGTTAGTGTCAGCACTTGCTTCTAAAGAAATAATAATAAATGCTTATAATGAAGCAGTCAAAGAAAACTATCGTTTCTTTTCATTTGGCGATAGTATGTTTATAAAATAAGGAGAACAATATGAATTATAATGAATTTTTAAATGAAACAAATCCAAGAGTACTTATTACAATGAATGATGGTGGTATGATTAAATTAGAATTATTTCCCACTACTGCACCAATTACAGTAGAAAATTTTTTAAATTTAATTGATCAAAAATTTTATGATGGCTTAATATTTCATCGTGTAATTGCAGGCTTTATGATTCAAGGTGGAGACCCACAGGGTACTGGCATGGGTGGATCTGCAAATAAAATTACTGGTGAATTTAAAAATAATGGAATAAATAATGAACTATCACATTCACGTGGAGTTATTTCAATGGCTCGAAGTCAGTTAAGAAATAGTGCTTCATCACAATTTTTTATTATGCATCAAGATGGAACATTCCTTGATGGTGAATATGCTTCATTTGGTGTAGTAGTAGAAGGAATTGAAGTAGTTGATAAAATAGCAAATGTTGAAAAAAATCGTCAAGATAAACCTATTATTGAACAAAAAATAAAAAGTATTGTGAGATTATAACTATGGGTGCAGTTTGGTATGAGTTAAAACATATTTGTGCTCAAAGTGGTGCAAGATATGGAATCTTACACACTCCTCATGGTGATTTTGAAACCCCAATATTTATGCCTGTAGGAACTAAAGCAACGGTAAAAACGTTACTTCCAAAAGAAATTGAAGAAGTCTCAGATGGATTAATTTTAGGTAATACATATCACTTATGGCTACAACCTGGTGATGAAATAGTTAAAGCTAATGGTGGAATTAGAGGCTTCATGAAATGGGATCACGCACTATTAACTGATAGCGGAGGATTTCAGGTTTTTAGTTTATCTAATATTAGAAAAATAAGTGAAGAAGGTGTAACCTTCCGTCACCATAAAAGTGGAGAAAAATTATTCTTAACACCAGAAAAATCAATCCAAATCCAAAATAACTTAGGTGCCGATATTATGATGAGTTTTGATGAATGTCCACCATTTGATGCTGATGATAAATACATGCTTGATAGTGTTAATAGAACAATACGCTGGGCAAAAAGAGGAAAAGATGCAAATCAAAATCCTACTACTCAAGGACTATTTGGAATAGTTCAAGGTGGGGGAAATAAAGAGATTCGCAAATATTGTTTAGAAGAATTAATGAAAATAGATTTTGATGGTTATTCAATTGGTGGATTATCAGTAGGTGAAAGTAAAGCCGATATGTATGAAATGCTTGAATATCTAAAAGATATAATGCCAAAAGATAAAGCTAGATATTTAATGGGGGTAGGCTCTCCTGATGATTTAGTAGTTGGGGCAATTAATGGTATTGATATGTTTGACTGTGTACTACCTACTCGTAATGCTCGTCACGGAACAGCAATGACCAAAAACGGAAAAGTTTTAATTAAAAATAAAAATTATGAACTTGATATGACACCATTAGATACTGAATGTGACTGTATGGTATGTAAAACTTTTAACAAAAGTTACATTCACCATTTAATAAAAGCAGAAGAAATATTAGGTGCAAAATTAATAACATACCATAACTTATATTTCTTAAAATCTTTAATGGCTCAAATAAGAGACGCAATTCAAAAGGATAGATTATTAGATTTTAAAAAAGAATTCTTTAAAAAATATGGTTATGAAAAATAATATTTAAGCAATTCATCTTTTGATGAATTGTTTTTTATTGATGCACATGGTGAAAAGATAAAGTCTATAGAAATATTTTATATAGATTTTGCTAAAATGTGTATTGAAAATTTTCTTGCACTTGTATATATTTATGAGTTAATTTATAAACTAAAAAAAATATCTTTAATAAAAAAAAAGAAACTAAATAGTTTTAAAAATGATGATAATTTGATTGAAAAAAAAGTTAAAAGGAATGAATTATGTCCTTGTGGAAGTATGATAAAACATAAGAATTGTTGCGGTTTAAAATAGTAAAAATATATGAGTGCTATTGAGTATTGTGTTTAATAAATTTATAATGTTTTAAATAAGTAATAAGAACTTCTAAATCTATTAAATTAAAATCATCGTCTATTTTCTTATTATAAAACATATAATTTATAGGTGATACATCTTGAAAAAATATTTCTATATAAGTGCTATTTTTATATTATCTATAGTTGGAGTAATAATGATATATAGTGCATCTCAAATATGGGCAGAATTCAAAACAGGAAATGATAAGTATTATTTATATAGACAACTCTTATTTTTTGGAATAGGAACTGTAATGTTTATTGTTGCAGCTAAAATTCCTTTTGAATTTTGGAAGAAACATGCAAATAAACTCTTTATAATAGGTATTGTAAGTCTTATTTTAGTATTAATACCTGGTATAGGAATTGTCAGAGGTGGAGCAAGAAGCTGGATAGGTATAGGAGATTTCTCTGTTCAACCAGCTGAACTAATGAAAATAGTATTAATTATATTTACAGCTAAGTTTTTAAGTAATGAAGATGGAATCATGAGTAAAAACAAATATTTCTTTAGTTATCTTTTTGTAATATTAGTTATATTTGGACTTATAATGTTACAACCAGACTTTGGTACGGGTATTATTCTAATGATGTCTATTTTATTAATGTTATTTGTCTCATTATTAAAATATAAAAATATAGTTTTAGGTTTAATCGCAGGAGTAATAGGCTTTGCAGGACTTATTATAAGTGCACCTTACCGTTTAGAACGTATAACATCATTCTTAAATCCTTGGAGTGATCCTCAAGGAAGTGGATTTCAAATAATCCAGTCTCTATATGCAATATCACCTTCAAGTTTATTTGGTTATGGTTTATTTAATAGTAAACAAAAATATTTTTTTCTACCAGAACCTCAAACAGATTTTATATTTGCGATAGTTTGTGAAGAATTAGGTTTAATAGGTGGTATAGTAATAATAAGCTTATTCCTATTTTTAGTAGTGACGGGATATAAATTATGTATTAAACTTAAAGATTCATTTGCGATGAATTTAGTATTTGGCTTTACTTCATTACTTGCAATACAAGTATTCATAAACATAGGAGTAGTAATAGGATTATTACCTGTAACAGGAGTAACGCTACCGTTTTTAAGTTATGGAGGGTCATCATTTGTAATTACCTTATTTATGATGGGAATTATAGTTAATATAATGAATAGAAAAGATTTAGTTGAAGATAGTTTTTACAGAATAAAGAAAGTACACAAATTTAAAAAAATTGAATTTAAGTTATTTAAAAAGAAAAAGCCCAGTACCAATATTAATCTTTAAAAAAACAGTCATTTTAATGTAAACCCCATAAATTGGGCCAAGTAAAATTGGAAAGACTTAAGGGGTTTTTGACTGTTTTTTTAAATATGTAATTATCTATTTAATTATTAAATATGTAAAAGCAAGCAATATTATTAATGAAAAATATGTTCAATTATTTTTAATTATCACATAAATTTCATTATAATTTCAATAAAAGAAGTGCCAATATATTATATACTATTAATTAGTAAACGTTTTCTAAAAAAGGAGAAATTAAATGAAAAAATTAGCATCATTTTTAGTTTTATTTGTTAGTATCTTTTTCTTCGCATCTTGTGATGATAGTGAACTAACAGGTACAAGTAATATATCAACTACAAGTAGTATGGAGGAACCAAGTAATGCCTCAAATACGAGTAGTACAGAAAAATCAAGTAATACTTCAAGTGGAACATTAGAGCCTAGTAGTTCAACTGAACCAGATATTACTTTGCCATCATCAACTACTATTTATTTAGCAGGAGATTCAACAGTTCAAACATATAATGATAATCAAGTTATTGCTGGTTGGGGGCAATACTTAAATTTATATTTAAATGAAAATGTTAAAGTAGTAAATTGTGCTAGAGGTGGAAGAAGTTCAAGATCTTTTATTAATGAAGGAAGATTATTTGATATACCTGGCTGCAATTATACATTTACTGAAAACAAAGGTAAGTCAATTGAATCTGTAATTACTGAAGGAGACTATTTATTTATTCAATTTGGTCATAATGATGATGATACAAAATTAACTGATCCAAGTCATTTTGCTACTTTATACGATAGAATGAGTCCTTTAGGAACCCCAGTAAATGGAATATATCCAATAACTGAGCCAACAAAAAAACCAACTACTCATTTACCACAAGCTTATATTGATAATGTAAGTAGCACATCATCAGCGTTAACTGAAATAGCAAAATACGGTTCAGAATATTATGCTTATGATTCAAATGGCACATATAAATGGTATTTAAAACAATATATAGATTTAGTTAGAAGTAAAGGAGCAATTCCTGTTTTAGTTACTCCAGTTGCTAGATTAAAACTTGATGCAAGTAATAAGCTTGTATCTGGTGCAGGACTACATGGAGAAAATTTTGCCTATGTAGAAGCAGTAAGACAATTAGCGAGTGAAGAAGATTGTCTACTAGTTGATTTATTTAGTTCATCTAAAACTACATTTGAAACAGCAACAACAACTTATGCCGATTATTTAATGTCTTTAAGAACAGATACCGTAAGAACTTGGCCAAGTGGTTATGATGAATCATTAATTGAAAAAACTGATACAACTGAAGCAACACATTATAATAAATATGGAGCATTCTTACAAGCAGCAATGGTTGCAGAATTAATTTTAAAGAATGATTCTAAACATAATGCTTCAAGTGAATATTTTGCATTCAAATCAAATATTTTAAAAACTCCAGCAAGTTATTTAAACCCTTCTAATTTAATT
Source organism: Anaeroplasmataceae bacterium (assembly GCA_031549865.1). Classification (GTDB taxonomy): domain Bacteria; phylum Bacillota_I; class Bacilli_A; order Acholeplasmatales; family Anaeroplasmataceae; genus JAVBPE01. The sequence continues at coordinate 170,718 of JAVBPE010000008.1, forward strand.
AGTAAGTCAATTATAAATTCAATTGAAGCATTATATAGTGAAATGAAAGTTACAGATCCTTCTAGAACATACCCAGAAGCGAGTTTAGTTATTAATAAAATAAATGAATTTTCATCTATTAGCGATATGACTAATGATAATTATCTAACTTATAAAGAAAAATGTGAAGAGATTCGTGCAATGTATTATCGTTTAAATGTTGATGATCGAAGTGGTGTAACTAATTTGTCTATATTAGTAGAATTTGAAAATAAAGTAAAAGAATTTATTTTAGCTAATACTCCAGTTCCTACATCTGTGGTTGTATTTAATGTTGATGATATCGCAACTGGTTCAATGACTAGTAATTATGATGCAGGTAATGGATTTAATTTTGTTGCGACAAGCGCTAAAAATATCGAAATAAAAGCAGGTTCTAAATCTTTTAAATATAATAATCAAGATTATACTGTCTCTAAATACTTTGATTTTAGAGGAGCCGCAACATTTGGGTCAAGTGGAGCAAGATATATTTCATTTGAAACTACAAGTGCTTGTAAAGTAACAATAGTTGCAAATTCAAGTGCTGATGGAAGAATATTAAATATAGCAGATTCAAGTAATAAGATTGTTGGAAGTGCTGATGCACCATTGGCCATTACTGTAACTACAGTTGATATAGATAAAGCTGGAACATATCAAATCGGCTCAGCTGGCAGTGGTATTTATTTATATTCTATAATTATTGAATACTTTGACTAATTTAAAATTTAATTGATAAAATAAAGCCCCGGTTTTTAACTGGGGCTTTATAATTTATTAACAAGAACAATCAATTTTAGTTGTGAGCGTATATGTATTATTATTTAAATTTTGATCAAATGTAGATGATGAAACTTTTACAATATTTTTTATTTCACCATGTGCACATTCATTAACACAACCACTAATTAAGATAATTTTATTTGTATTAGCTGACATATTTCCAAGGCTTATAGATCCATTCCATCTATGCCAAGTACGCCCATTATCAACTGAATATTTAGCATCAAAAATCATTTTTGATATTTCATCATTTAAAATAACATTAATTGCTTCACTAGGACCAGCATTAGAAACTATAATTGTATAAGTTATTTCCTCACAAGGCTGGGCCTTAATTGGGCATGCAGTTTTAACTACTGATAAATCGGCAGATATAGTAGTTACTATTGTGTTCGTAGTAGATTCATTGTTCGTTAAATCTGGGTCAAATGTATCACTATATACAGTAGCTTTATTAATAATAGTTTGTGCAGTATCAGAAACTATTCCTTTAATATATATATTAAGTGTTTCATCATTTCTTAAAATAGCGATAGAATAAGTTTTATTCCAAGGATACCAATTAGTATTATCAAGTGAATATTCAACATTCTTTATATCATTAGGTATATTATCGGTTATAAGAACATTTATAGCATTTGATGGACCATAGTTTCTAATTGTTAATAAATACTTTATTTCCTCACCTTTTATAACTCGTTCATTAAGTACTTTTTTTATAATATCTAAATCAGCAGATGAAGAAACTATTGTGTTCGTAGTAGATTCATTATTTGTTAAATCAGGGTCAAAAGTATCACTATATACAGTAGCTTTATTTACAATAGTTTGTGCAGTATCAGATACTAATCCTTTAATATATATATTAAAAGTTTCATCTTTCTTTAAAGTTGAAACAGAGTACGTTCCATTCCAAGAATACCAATATGTATTATCAAGTGAATATTCTGCTTTTGTTAACTCATTAGGTATATTATCAGTTATCTTAATATTAATGGCATCAGAAGGTCCATAGTTTCTAACAGTTAATAAATATTTTATTTCATCACCACTCATAACACTTTCATTCAGAACTTTTTTAATAATTGCTAAATCAGCTTCACTTTTAATATTTAAAGGAACTTCATTAGAATTAATTATGAATGAACTTGGGATACTACCTTTTATAAATGTATAGTCATATGAGAGTTCTCCCATATTAATAGTGGGGTTGACATCTGGAATACTAGTTACCAAGGCTTTAAAAGCAATTACAACAGTTTTACCACTTATAATATCTGGTAATGAAAATCCAACATTAGGATTAAATGATGCTTCAGTAATACCATTTATAGTAACTGATCCCTCTATAAATTTTAAACCAAAAGGAATTATATCTTTAAATTTTAAATTTGTCATTTCAAAATCATATGTATTTTTAAAACTAAGTGTATAAGTTACAATTTCATTAACTTGTGCATATGTTGTACTTATTTCCTTTAATAAAGGAATAGAAACAGAATTAATATCGACTTCTTTAACAACAACATCATCAAGTGCATAGTCATTTCCAATAGCAGATGGGCCTTGGCTTACAAATTGCACAGTTATAGAGGTATTATTTCCAGATTGAATAACACTACCTATTTGTACCCATTCAGGAATGTAGCGATTGGCAGGTATTTCTTGCCCAAGCGTTCTATCAACTAATACTTCACCATTTCCATCAATAATTCTGACTCCTAAAGCCGGTGCTTGATATCCTGAACGCTTAATCATATTTAAAATCCAAGCAGTAAATAAATAATATGTATTTGGTTTAACTGTAATAGTTTCATTAAAAATTAAACCACCTGGATTATCTCCATTAATAACCATACTGCGGCCTGTTTCATTACCCGTTGTGTGGTCAGCAAAAGCCCACCAAGTATATCCTGAGGCAGTTGCACTAGTAATATTTTCAATTGTATACTCCCCATCCTTTGGAACTCGACTTACGAAGCCAAATCCTTCACCAACGCCTTGATATGTGGATGTTGCAAAAGTATAAGATGCTGTTCCTGGTGAATAAAAACCAAATGTACCATTTTGAGCAATTGTAATTAAATTTGGATCTAATATTGTTACGTTATGATCCATAACTTCTTCAATAGGAATATACTTAACTGGTCCATTTAAAATGTAATTATCAATATCAGTATTATTAACAGTTATTAATAAAGTATTTGGACTAGTGCAATCTAAATGTGTTGAGCCTGATGCCGGGCTAGGAATATAACTTATTGGTGGTGTAACAGCAGTAGTAAGTAAATCTTTAATAGTAGCATTTCTAAAATCACCTGGTGTAGTAAGAACACCATTATATCCATAATATTCAACCATTTGATAATTACCATTTGGAACATTTATAAATGAATAATTACCTCCACTATCTGTATAAACAGCAAGTGTTTCTTTTGTAGATAAATTTTGTAAAACAATCGGTACATTAGCGATACCTTCTAACGAAGCTGAAGCAATTGTACTTCGATACCAATCATACATCAATCTTCCATTTATTGTAGCCATAAATAATCTCCCCTTTTATAATTATAGCTAATATATAATATGGAGGTTCATAAAATTTGCTTATTATAAAATCACTAAGAAATTTACTTTATATCATATTTTTAATTTCTATCTTTCAAATCTGTATATTCTATTTTTCTTTTAGATTAATATAAGCAAGTCTTATTATTTTATCGATGTTTTTAATTAATTCAATTCGATGTGCACTCTGTCAAACAATTCTTGCGATAGCAAATATTGGAGTATATAATTCCATAGGTAGCTCAAGTATTTGATAGATTAAAACTGAATGAAAATCGACATCTGCACTAATTTCTTTATATATTTTTCTTTTATTAGAAATAATTTGAGGTGCAAGATTAGCAGCCATTTCATATAAGTTATTTTTGTTATAAATCTACTATTTTAAAGCACATTTATAGAAAATTATATATATGACATTACTTATATTGATATCTGAATTAAATCTATGATACGTGTTTTTGTAAAATCAAAAGTCGATTTCTGTCGACTTATTTTTTTTAAAAAAATCGAACATTATGTTATAATGAAGAAAACAAACGATAAAAAAAAATTATACTTCCTAAAAATTTAATTTGCTAAAAAAATGAATGGAGGATTATTATGAATATGTACAAAAAAAATATGTGGATAGATGGTATGTATAAAACGATAACAATTGATAAAGATTTATGGATTTATAGAGGTATGGATGTAGAAAATAAAAAATTTAAAAAAGGGATATTTTACGAACTAAATAAAATATTTTTACTTCCAGCAATAAAATATATTGTACATAACAAAAATTATATTTGTTTTGTAACATTTGATGATGAATATTCAATAAAATATATTGATAATTGGATGCTTTCAGAAGATGGAAAAAAAATAAAAAGAGATGCAGCAGAAAATAATTATAAAAGTCAAAAATATTTGTCTTTTAAAACTTTAGAAAAAATAATTGATATTCAAATAACTGACAATGGTTTGTTTGCTCTAACTGTAAGCAATGAGGTTGAAAATGCTTTGCATATAATTAAATGGGATTTTATTGGTGATACAATCACTAATGCTTTCAATATTTATTCAGCTAATGTAATATATAATAATATAGAAAACATTAAATTTCTTGCTTCAGATTATAAAAAAATGAACTATATTTTATTGTATAATACAAAAGAAGAATATTGCTACACAGGAATTTTAAAAGATGGTGATAAAAATATTTGCTTCGAGCAAATAGAAAAAATAAAAAATCAGTTTAAAAATCCGACATTAATTCTTTATGTTGACTCGACAAAGAATAATAATGCAGAAAACTATATAGAGTACTGGGGTTATGATAACACAAATAATATTTTTTTTACATATCAGCATTCAATTTGTAAAACATTAAATTCAAAATTATTACTAAAAAAATTGAAATCAGATTACTATTTTAATAATATTAAAGTAACTGCAATAAATGCTTTTAATCGTGAAAACAAATCTAACTCAAAAAATGCTAATATGCTTTTATTACTTGCGACTGAAAATCCAAATATAATTTTTACAGCACATAATACTATTGATAATTATTATGAATTAATACCATTATTTTATGATAAAAATTTCAAATTAATTGAGTTAAACAACATAGCATACCCACAATTAAATGGGAAAATTGATATTTTATGCTTATTTGATTCAAGATTAATATATGGAAATAAAAATATAAATATGTGGGGAGTTTACGATTTTCCATGTATAGAAATTCCTAACAAGCAACTTGAAATAATCTATCAGTCTAATATAAAAAGTGACTTATTTGATTCTTAATGAGGTAAAAATTATGGACTTAATTAAATATTTAGATAAATGTACAATAAAAAAATATAATCAACTAAAAGAAGCAAAGTATTATGCTCTTATTGGTTGTAAAAATCATAAAAGAAGCTTTTTTATGAATGAAATTGATATTTATCTTTGGTTAAAAGAAAGAGAACTATGGACTTTAGAGCGTCCATCATTGTTATTATATGCAAAATTACTTACATCAGTAAATTTTTTTTCTAATTTACCAGAAAAAATTTTATTTGATGCATTAAAAGCTATGAATTATTATGGTAATTATAGTGACGTAATAAAAATTGCAAAAAATAAGAAAAAATCTATCAGTGAAGAAAATTATTTTAAGTTAATAAAGCACCTCGGAAAAGCTTATAAAAGTTTAGGATACCATGAAGAAGCAATTAATTTATATAGAGAAGCAATTGAGGTTGCAATTAAAAAAAAAGATGAACTGCTAATTGCGTTTTTCTTAGTTCTTACAGCAAAATTATTTGATGACTATCAACAAAAAAAAGGTATGCATATGTTTTATCATAAACTTGCATATGGACGTTTAAAAAATAATATGGAAATTAAAACTAAAGAAAACTATTCAAAGATATTTTCTATATGTGCAGATTGTTATTCTAAATCAATTTATAAAGAAAATCCTAAATTATCTAATGAAATATATAAAAAAATATTTAAAGAATTCACATTAAATTCCGAGCAATATATTAGAATAAAATTAAATCATTTAATAACTCAAATCGAAAATCAGTTAGATAAATTTAATACTAAGAAATGCAAAACAATCTTAAAAAAATTTAAAATAATTGATGATTATATAAAAATTGTTGAAGATAACAAAAATGATCGTGCATGTGCAATTAGAAATATTCAAAAATATAAACTTTACAGAAAGTTTATAGAAAATTTAATTAAAAATAATTTAGTAACAGAATTGAATGAATTTTTAGGTGAATACTCTATAGAATACATTTTAAATAGATTGAAATTTTATATGGCTATTTGTGAAAAATATCAAGAATCAAAATTTCAAGCTTATGCCTTACTGGAAAGTGCAAAACTATTAAATATTCAAATGAAAATAAATTCAGATTCATTTTTTTGGCATATAAAACAGGAAATACAAGAACTAGAAGAAGCAAAAAAAATTATTATTATACCTTATTCGAATAATAAACCGCTGGTTTCAGCCGTTTATATAGATATTATTGTAGAATTGTCAACTAGATATACAAAAATTAAATGTTTTTCTGAAGCATTATTAGGATATCAAACATTATATAATCATTTTAATCTTTTATTAAATGATATAAAAAAAGTATCAAATGAAATTGGTAGAATAATAATTGATAATAAAAAATCATTTTCTGAATATAAAATTTTTTCATTAGAAGAAATGACGGAATTAAAAATGTCACTATTTTTAGATTATGAAACACTGACAAATAGACTTTTAGAAGTAGGAAGGAACATTAATTCTATTCACAATATGGATATTCAAAATTTTGTTGATGAAATAATCGCTTTTTCTAAAACTATAAATTATCACAATTTAAGTTCTTTAGTTACCAATATTAGACAAGAATGTGAAATGAAACTGTTGAATAAAAAAAAAATAATTACTTATTTAAATGCAATAGATAATAAAATCAAGGATATAAGTGAAAGTAATGATAGTTTATTTCCAAATGAATATTTCGATCCATTTATAGAAGCTGAAAATTGCATTTCAAAATCTGAATTTGAATTAATAAATGGAACAATCGAAGTGAAAAAAAATAGTAATAGTAATCTATCTATATATTATTGTAAAAAATATTTTAATATTATTTTAAGTAATTTAATCTATAATATTAAACAAACTGCAGTGAAAGAGAATATGCAAACATTTATAGCGCAAATAAATTTTAGTGAGAGTTTAATTGATGATAATAAAATCGTATTTTTACATATTGAGGATAATGTCGGTAACATAGAGATATTTGAAAAAGTAATTAAAAATATTAATGATATGTCATTTGATAAAATATATCATGACAGGATGCATGGAACGGGCCTGAAAACTATAAAGGAAATAACTCTAACAAAATATAATTGGGAAATAAAATTGAAGTCTAAACATGTTAAAGAAATAATAATTCCCCTTTGTTATAATAAAAAAGAATAATAGAAAGGCGATATATCATACTATGTTATATTTAATATATGGAAAACAAAATACAGGAAAATCTGAATTTTTTGAAAAAATAATCGAAAATAAATATTCTAAAATAGTTTATTTTGCAACTTTATGGGAATCAAAAGACACATATGAAAAAATAAGAAAACATCAAAAACGTAGAAATGATAAATGGATATTTGGGAAAAGTATTGGTGATTCTTATGAAGATCAAATTTATATAATGAAATTATTAGAAGGGCTTGATAAAAATTCTGGCTTTATGATTGATGGATTAACAAATTGGTGCATGTATTGTGCAAAAAAAAATAATAATTACATTGAAGAGACAAAAAAACTGGTTGATATAATCATAAATATAATAAACTCTAACGAACACATAAATTGGTATTTATTAGATAATGTTAAAAGTGATTATAATAAAGTCCCAATTTTACTTGATACATGGGATATCATATATAATAATTTATTAGATAAAATTAAAAGTCTTGAAATTATAGAATGGAGTAACTAAAATGAATGTGTTATGGGCTGACGATGAATTTGAATGCGATCTAAAAATAAAAGCGATTTGTAAAGAAATTGAAAAAAATATGCAGAAAGAAAATGTAACTATAAATTGGATTTCTAAAACGGATTCTGCAGATGCATATAAAACTATAGATTATAAAGAAATTAATTTTGGTTTCGCACTTATTGATGTTGAATTTTTAAAAAATAACGAAAAACAAGCCATTTCGGCAATTGATTTATCTAGAAAATTAGAAAATAGAAAAATATATTTTGCGATATATTCCAATTTTATTGAAGATAGAGAAATGTTAAATAATCCATACTGCATTGGCATATACAAAAAAGGGTTAGATGATGACAACTTAATTAAAGATTTAAGAGAATTCTTTATTTGTCCTCCATTTAGAATTATACAAATAAGTGATCTGCATTATAATTTAGATATGGATGAAGTAGATAGGCAAACACTTATTAGTTCAATAAATAATATTATAAAAAAAATTAACGCCGAAAAATCAATTGATATAATTGCAATTATTGGTGATCTTGTTGCTAAACGAACTGCTGAAGAATTGGGTTATATGAATGAAATTTTAAATAAAATTTTTGAAGAAATAAATATTGATAAAGAACGCATATTTATTGTACCAGGTAATCATGAAGTTAATTGGGATAATTATTCATTAAATAAACGTTCCAAAAATGCTTATACAAGCTTTGCAAATTTTTACAATACTTTTTTTTCAAGAGAAATTATTTGTAAGTCAAATGGGAATAATAATGGACAATTGCCTATAAGTATTACTGCCGATGGGCTATCATGGAAAAGATTTTTAAAAAACCCCAATGTATCGATTATTGGGATTTGTTCAAATTCGGAAGACGAAAGTGAAAAGGGAAAGGGGAAACTATCAAATGACCAAATTAAATATATTAAAGAAAATTGGAGAAATGATAAAGATGAAACTGAATTTAGAATTTTAATGCTTCATCATAATTTTTTTCCTATTCAATCGTTTAACAGTATGGATGAAAGTAAAACAATAACAAATACTGGTGCACTGTTAACCGCACTTAGTGAAGCAAAATGTGATTTAATTTTATGTGGACATACACATCGATCAGAGGTAATTTTATATCAATCTTCTACACTATCAGATAGTGGTTATAAACGGAATAAATCTCTATTATTATCTGCAACTGGGACTAGTGGTGGTAATCCAACAACTGGTGATTATGCGCGACAATTTAACGTTATCGATGTCTCTAAAGATATAAATACAAATAACATGCAAATTGAAATTACACCATATCATTATGATAGTAGATTAACAATTTGGAATAAAAAGGAAGCAGCTAAATACGAGATATGTATGGATGGAAGGAAATAGATTAAGATGTCAGTAGATTTAATTTATACAGGATTAAAACACTTCATAAATTTAATAAAAAAAATAAACAAATTTATTATTCAAAAGAAGGAAATACAAGATTTTATATTAAAACAATTTGAAATTTTGTATAAAAATGAAAAATATAGATTTATATATGAAATAAATGAAAATAAAATTTTAGAAAATATAATTTTAAAACATATCTTATCAGATTTTTATATGGACTTATCAGAAAAAATTGAAGAGGAATTGCTTGATTATCAATTTTCTAAAAAAGAAGTTAACGTTATAATTGAATTTATAAAAAAATTAAATATAGAAATATTGAAAATTCAACAAAAATATCTAACAAACGATTTTAAAATTGTTGTAAAAACCATAAAAACAGAAGCAGCTAATATTGAAATAAAAAATCAATTTCCAAATAAAACTATACATCAAGAAAACAGATATTTGAAAACAAAAAAAAAAGAAGTTAAATTGAATGATGAAATACAAAAATTTAAAGAATACAATAATTTTAATGAAATAAAAGAAGAATTAAAAAATCAAATGAAATCAACCGATGCTATGCTTAGATTTGATGTTCGTCAATTTAGTCAAATTTATAGAAAATATGGTAATGTAATTGCAGAACAAATAATTAAAATGATTATGCTCATTGTAGAAGAATATTTAAATGATTTTCCCAATGTTTCTAATATGTTTCGACTTCGCAATAAAAATAATTTATATATAATACTGAAAAATTTTACTGAAAATACTGAGGATATATTAAATAACTGTAAAAGGATAATAAAAAAAATAAAAACCTATGATTGGAATACAATATCGTATGGACTTTATATAGAACTCAATTGTGGAATAGGTGCGTTTGTAAATCCCTATAGTATTAATCATGAAATAAGAAAATTAAACAATGAAAAAGAAGAAATATATTTTGACATTTTATTAGATAGAGTTAGATTAAGTATAGTACAAGCAAAAATTTTGAAACCAAATTCAGTTGGGCCAATTATTAGTAATACCGTAATAAAATCTTGTATTGATTATGACATTTTTGATTCATAAATTTTTTTCAAATTTCATTTGTAACATAATTATTTTCAATCATTTGAGTTATTACAAGTTTGCATCAGCGTTTAAATTTATGTGTAAAATTATAGCCGATGAAAATAAAAAAATAATCTAGTATGATAGATACAATAAATAATTAAAAGTTGGATAGGCATAATAAATGGGACTTTCTGAATAGAGAATTAAGGAGGTCCATTTTTATTATATTTGGGCTTAAGAACAAATATGAAAACCACACGCTATGCTTGTGAGAAATGAAAGCTTATATCTATTAAAAAAAAATAAAAAAAACCTCATGATATAATGAAATAGGTCTGGCAACCGAAAACAAAATATCAAGGAGATAATATCAATTGCAGCAAAACCAAATGATGATAATAGTTTATCACATACAAGGTGGAATTGTAAGTATTATATAGTATTTATACCAAAGTATAGACGAAAAGAAATATATGGTAAATTAAGAAAAGACATAGGACCAATAATCAGACAGCTTTGTGAATACAAAGATGTAGAAATAATAGAAGCACATGCAATGATAGATCATATACATATGCTGGTAAAGATACCGCCCAAACTATCAGTATCAAACTTTATGGG